>JANMMU010000146.1:0-25129 GCA_031373555.1 Segetibacter sp.
CGATACTGCAAGAAAAGCAGGTCAAAATATTTTGAACCAACTACTGCTTATTGCTAAATTGGGTACTGAATAGTTACAAAAGAACTACATAAAACATTAATGACAGAGGCAAGGTCATCACACTTTGCTGACCCTGGCGAATATCGCAGATCGCAGAATTGGATAGGTGGAGCCACAATACAAAGTGCATCGTTTGTGCCACCACCGCCTGATGAAATGAACACGGCTTTGGGAGACCTCGAAAAATTTATTAATAATGAAAGCCTGATGCCAGTATTGCAGGCAGGGATTCTTCATGCTCAGTTTGAAACCATACACCCTTTTCTGGATGGAAATGGCCGTACCGGCAGGTTGCTGATTACTTTGTTTTTATTTCAGCGTGCAATACTGGAAAAACCAGTTCTATTTTTAAGTACCTTTTTTAAGAAAAATCAGCAACTGTATTATGACAAATTAAATTCATATCATAATAATCAACCGCATGATTGGCTACATTTTTACCTTGATGGCGTTATTGAAACAGCAAATGATGGCATAACCACATCAAAAAAAATAGCAAGACTGCGAGAAGATGATATGAGAACGTTACAGGCTTTAGGAAAAAGAGAGGCTACCAGCGGCGTAAGATTTCTACAGGAGCTATTTAAAAATCCATTGACTAGTAATAGTCTTACTGCAAAATCTATGGGTTTTGGCCGGACGGGTGCACTAAAGTTGATAGATCGGTTTATAGAACTTGACATACTAAAGTTATTGGATGAAAATGTTAAATATGGCAAGACATACGCTTATAGAAAATACATTGATATTTTCAATGAATAAACTATGCAAATTATCGCATTCTTACTTATCTCCCCATATAAACCATCAATATCTGCACATCACTCGGATTAACGCCGCTAATCCGGCTTGCCTGCCCCAGCGTTTGCGGCCGTATTTTCAGGAATTTTTGCCGGGCTTCGTTGGATAGTGAATGAATTTTATCGTAGTCAAAAGCATCAGGAATGATCAATTCCTCTAATTGGCTCATTTTTTCTACCAATTCTCTTTCCTTATTAATGTAGGTATCGTATTTCACCTGTATTTCAGCCTGTTCGAGGCTGTCAGTAGTAAAGTCCTTGGTTAGTTCCGCTAGTTTCTCTGATGCAGCAACCATATCGTTTAATGATACATTTGGGCGCAACAATAACTGTGATAATTTTTGTTTCGTCACCAATGCTGCCGAGCCTATTTCATCAAAATAACCGTTTATCTCTTCGGGTTCTACCGCGTATTCTTTCATCAGGATTTTCAGCTTGTCAACTCCATCTCTTTTCGACAATACTTTTTCCATTCTCTCCTGCGAAGCAAGGCCAAGGCGAAAACTTTTTTCTGTCAGCCGCAGGTCAGCATTGTCCTGACGTAGCAATGTGCGGTATTCTGCCCGGCTGGTGAACATGCGGTAAGGTTCATCAGTTCCCTTACTTATAAGGTCATCAATAAGTACACCTATATATGCCTCGCTCCTTTTCAGGATTAATGCTTCTTGATTATTGGCTTTTTGGTGTGCATTTATTCCGGCCATTAATCCCTGGCAGGCAGCTTCTTCGTAGCCGGTGGTTCCATTGATTTGCCCCGCAAAAAAAAGGTTTTCTATTTGTTTTGTTTCCAGAGAATACTTCAACTGATTAGGTGGAAAATAATCGTACTCAATTGCATATCCCGGGCGGAACATTTTACAGTTTTCAAATCCCGGAACCATTCTCAATGCCTGCATCTGCACCTCTTCGGGCAGTGAGGTAGAAAAACCATTTACATAAATCTCCACCGTATTGAAACCTTCTGGTTCTACAAAAAGCTGATGTCTGTCGCGGTCTGCAAAACGATTTATTTTGTCTTCGATACTTGGGCAGTACCGTGGCCCCACTCCTTCTATCCTACCTTGATACATTGGGCTACGGTCAAAACCGGTCTTTAAAATATCATGTACCGTTTGGTTGGTGTAGGTAATAAAACAGCTTCTTTGTTCCTGTGTTGTTATCTTTTTTACATCGGTATAGGAGAACCCAACAATTTCATCGTCACCCTTTTGTTCTTCCATTTTGGAATAGTCAAGGCTACGTCCGTCAATTCTTGGGGGTGTGCCGGTTTTCAGACGGTCACTTTCAAAGCCCAGTTCAACCAACTGCTCGGTTATACCTATGGAGGCTTTTTCTGCCATTCTTCCTCCGCCAAACCTTTTTTCGCCTATATGAATAACTCCGTTTAGAAAAGTACCACTTGTAACCACCACACATTTGGAAGCTATTTCGTGTCCCAGTCCGGTTACAACTCCACAAGCTTTACCATTTTTAATAATAATGGATTGAACCGTATCCTGATAAAAATCTACGTTAGAAGTATTCTCCAGCATTTCCCTCCACTTCAGATGAAACAACATCCTGTCACTTTGTGCCCTGGGACTCCACATGGCCGGGCCCTTACTTTTATTCAGCATCCTGAATTGAATCATGGTGGCATCTGTAACAATGCCGCTATAACCGCCAAGTGCATCTATTTCTCTTACAATCTGCCCTTTGGCAATGCCACCCATTGCGGGATTGCAGCTCATTTGGGCAATGGTTTGCAGATTCATGGTAACCAACAGAACCTTACTGCCAAGATTTGCGGCAGCAGAAGCAGCTTCACATCCGGCATGTCCGGCACCCACTACTATTACATCGTACGTTTGAAACATAGGGCAAAGGTAATTTTTCGTTGTATAGTAGAAACAAAAAACCTATAAGGTTTTGGAAACATTATAGGCAGGAATAAATTGTTCCACGTGAAACATTACTTGGATTGGTCACAGGCAAAATCCTGCACAACCATATATTTCCCATCGGGATAGGTATTGTAACCTATGCCCATTTCAGTAAATAAAGGATTAAGCAGTGACTTTCTGTGTCCTAATTCTGCAACTCCTTCATCAATATAAAG
Organism: Segetibacter sp.; assembly: GCA_031373555.1. Taxonomy (GTDB): domain Bacteria; phylum Bacteroidota; class Bacteroidia; order Chitinophagales; family Chitinophagaceae; genus Segetibacter. Next base: position 2,959 of record JANMMU010000146.1, read on the forward strand.
CAACACCAACATTAGAACAGTATTGGGTTTGCCCCAACTTATATTCTCACCGGCACAATACTTTATATTTATCGACTGCATTCGGGATTGAAATGTAGCACCCGAAGGGGAATTGTGAGAAGGTAAGGCATTCTTAGAGGACATCTCATCTACAAATTGTTGGGCAACCATTTCTAAATCCTTATTGGGTTTAAGAAAAGGGAGAGCAGCAGATTTATATAATTCACTTTTGAGGCTTCTGGAATTTGCAGTTTTAAGGGTGGGCAGGGCTTTCAATAATGGCTCAACCACACTATCATAAAACCTTCGGGGATTGATGCGACTATAATTTGTCCAATAAAACCACTCCTGATTCAGTTTACTCATTGACTTAATCTCAGGTAACTGGCTGATAAAAGCTTCCACTTTTTCATCCTTATCCGGCAAAGCAGGAAAATCCTCATCAGGCAAAATAGTATTGCCCATTGTTTGAGCAAGTGCAAAGCATGGAAAAAACAAAGCAATCAACAATAATTGTTTCACGTGGAACATGTTTTATGCGGTTTTGTAATAGAGTTGCAAATAATACTCCTCTTTTTCTCTCATAATTGTTATTTCACTTTTCTTTTTATCGCCGTATCCACAAAGGTGAAGTGCGCCGTGAAAAATTACTCGCAACATTTCCTCATGAAACAGAACTCCATGTAACGCTGAATTGCTTTTCACTGTTTCAACTCCAATATATAACTCCCCGATTGTTGCATCATTTTCTGAAAGATCAAATGTTATGATATCTGTATAGTAATCATGTTGTAGAAAGTCATTATTAATCTGAAGAATATAAGTATCCGAACAAAAGACGTAATTCAGTTGCATTAATTTCTTCTTTTCCTTTCGGAAAATGCCAACGATATATTCCTGCACCTTACGCTTATTTGGCAGCGTAATCGGGTTAACATCGGCATAATGGAATCTTACTGCATTCATAAATATATAATTAGTTCCAAAATTCGTAACTAATAGCCGAATTTAGGTTTTACTTTTGCAGTTGAATGAAAAAATTATCAGAAATTAAAATAGGAACAACCGTTGTAATTCACTCGTTTGAAAAAGACGATATTTTTATTAAGTTGATGGAGATGGGCTGCATTCCCGGAGAAAAGATACGGGTAGATCAGGTAGCACCATTAGGCGATCCAATTTCTATTTCTGTTTCCGGCTATAGTCTAAGTCTAAGACTGAACGAAGCAGAAAAAATTATTGTAGAGGAGCTTTAATTATTTACAAACAACCCCATAATGAATATTGGATTATACTTCGGTTCATTTAATCCCATACATATTGGCCATTTAATAATTGCTGACTTCGTAGCCAATAATTCCGAAGTAGATAAAGTTTGGTTTGTTGTTAGCCCACAAAATCCATTAAAAGAATCTTCCACCCTGTTAGAGGAATCCCTTCGTTTAAATTTGGTTAACAAGGCAATAGAAAACAATCCCAAGTTTGAAACCTGTGATATAGAGTTTAATTTACCACGTCCCTCCTATACAATAGATACACTTGCTTTTTTAAAAAATAAATTTCCAACTTTTACTTTCTCAATTATTATGGGGTCAGATAGTTTTGTTAGTATTTATAAATGGAAAAACTATGAAAGGCTCCTTCAGGAAAACTTCTTTATTATTTATGAAAGAACCGGATTCCCAATAAAAAGGAAAGATAATAACGTTATAATTTTAAATGCTCCCCTATTAAATATTTCTTCCACGGCAATTAGAACCTCAATAAAAGAAGGTAAATCAATACGATATTTAGTTGTTGAAAATGTATTGCAGGAATTACACGAAAAGGGCTACTATAAATAATCCCCTTCTTTTACTTTATTCCTAAATGACTGTTTGACCTTTGACTAAATGACAATTTTATAAAAGCCACCCCAACAATAGAAAAGCCCCAACAATAAACGGAGAAGGAATTTTAGTAAACTGAAGTAGTAAGAAGGTAATCAATACAGCGGCAACATTCTTCCCTTCATAAGGTGAAGGTATAGAGTTGAATAACAAAAATGTTGCAGCAGCCATAATTCCCACAACTACGGCATTTATTCCTTCCATAGCCCTAAAAACAACAACATATTTTTTTAAAATATTCCAAATAGGATAAAAGAAAAGGACTAATAATAAGCTTGGTAAGAAAATACCGAGGCATCCTATAATACAACCTAATAATTGAAACTGTGGGCCCATATCCTTTAACACCATTCCTCCAACAAAAGAAGCAATTGAAAAAATAGGTCCGGGAAATGCCTGAACCATTCCTGCACCGGTAAGAAAATCACCCGATGACATATAAGGTGTTTTTGTTCTTATAACATATTGTTCAAACATCATTGTTACCAAAACACTACCCCCACCAAAAACAATACTACCAAACCTGTAAAAGTTTTCGAACAAACTAATTGGTTTGCGAAGCGGCAGGTTGTGGATACGGCCATATTCACTCAAGAAACCTGCAACTATAAAAATAAAAGCAAAGAGCCAAAGGTTCCGCCATTTGACGGGACGTTTCTCCCCCTTTTCTTCGGGTATTCGTTTATCACTAAAATTACTTACAATGCTTCCAGCTATTATTAGCGAAGGAAAAACCCATGGAGAACGAACCAGAAATGTGATTATCCCTGCCCCTAACATAATAAAAAAAGTCGCCTGATGTTTGATCGATATTTTGTAGCTATGAAAAGCGGAGTAAGCCAAATAACCTACAGCCATGGGTTGTACAAATCTAAAAATATATGAAAGATTTTCATTATTAAAATACGGCACCATCCAACTTAATGAGCCCATTAAAAAACATGCAGGAAGAATCCACAGTAATAGTGTAATAAGGGCAAGACTTAATCCACCTCTTTTATATCCAATTAAAGTGAGCATTTGTGTACTGCTTGCACCCGGAAGAAGTTGGGTAAAAGCATTTATTTCAAGTAATTCTTCCTTAGAAATATATCTATGATCATCTACAAATAGTTTATGCATTCTTACAAAATGCATTTGAGGACCACCAAAAGCAGTAAGACTGTGAACGAGTACAGCCCTTAAAAATGGTATATGCCGGAGTAATACCAAATACTAATTTGAATGATAATATTTTCTACATTATTGTTTCAATCCTATTTCTCTTAGCCTTTCATCTAAATATTCACCTGCAGTAGCATCAGCATAAGCTTTTTGATGATTAGCATCTATACAACTTTCAAGGCATGCAAGGTTCATATTGCTTTTTGGGTGCAGAAAAAATGGCATTGAAAATCTTGAAGTATGCCAATGTTCTCTTTTAGGGTTCACAACACGATGTGTTGTACTACGTAACCTATTGTTAGTCAATCTTTGTAGCATATCACCCACGTTTACTACAATTTGTTCGGGTAATGAAGTAACTCCAACCCATTCATTTTGTTTAGTCAATATTTCCAATCCATCTGCACTTGCTCCCACTAAAAGGGTAATCAAATTGATATCTTCATGTTGTTCTGCACGAATAGCACTACTTGGTTCAACAGTAATGGGCGGATAATGGATACAGCGTAAAATGCTATTTCCATTATGAATAAATGGATCGAAGTAGTTTTCATCCAGATTTAGATATAGTGCAATTGCCTGTAACAAAGCCCTACCGCTTTTCTCAAAATTTTTGAAAGCCTGATAAAGCGTTTCATTAAACTGATCAATTTCTTTTACCTGAATATTATCAGGATACTCTGCTTTTATTGGGTCATTATCCTCAACATTTTGACCGTATTGAAAAAACTCTTTTAAATCCGGTGCCTCACTTCCTTTAGCATGTTCTCTTCCAAAGCTTGTATAACCACGCTGCCCCGCTAATCCAGGTATTTCATAAGCTAATTTTTTTTCTAATGGAAGAGAAAAAAACTGTTGCACATAATCATAAATATTTTTAATTAACTTGTCCGGTACGCCATGGTTTTTAACCGCAACAAATCCAACTTCTTCATAGGCTTTGCCCAATTGCTGAACAAAAGCAGCTTTTGAATCAGGGTTGCCATTTACAAATTCGGCTAAATCAACAACAGGAATAGACATACTAATAAAATGATTTAATAGGTAATTGAAATTATAGTATTTTGAATTATAAATAATCCAATCTGATTTTTCATCCAGTCCCCGACTTTCTTTCGGGAATGTTATTGCCATATAAGCCAATGCAATTGGACTATTACGGATATCCAATCGGTATTACTAAATGAAATAATCAATACCTATGGCAAATATGAAAAAATTAACCGAGAACCATAACAAATGGGTATAAAAAAACCGCAAATAAATGCGGTTCTATTATATATTCTCAGGTTCTATTATTGTTTGACTACTTTGAATGATTTAAAGAAATTATCTCCTATGAAAGCATTTAAAATATAGGTGCCTTTGGCCCATTCCCCAAAATTTAAATCAAGTTCTTGTACACCTGCTATAAACTCCTTGCATATTTTTTTTGCAATACGTCCATTAGTATCAAATATTTTCACCGTTAATTTACCAATATTATTGGCAACAATATTTAAATAGCCGTAGGTTTCGTTGAATGATGCCTCCATTGTATTAAAATTTATGATGAATAATAAATATGCTACATGCAATAAATATACCTTAGCCCTTGCACCAATAGTGGGATTTTCAAATAGGAGACTTGGAATATCACACGAATCTGTACTACGTTGATTTAGATAACGAACAGACAGAAAAAATATTGTTAGGTAGAAAAAATATTTTTGGGTCATCTAAAATGGGGCGAATTTTTATGTAAAAAATGCCCCATTTTAGATGTAACCTATTAATTTCCGTACTCACTTAGAAACTTAATACGCATAATTTTTAGTTGTTCCCAATCGTAACCACCATCGGCTAACTCTTCTTGTGCAACCTGAAGTGACGAAGTTTCACATGTCCGGAAGTATTCAATAATCTCATCCTGTTCTTCTTCATCCAGCATATCATCTATAGCATAACCTAAATTAAGTTTGGTACCACTTGCTACAATTGTTTCCATTTCTTCGAGCAATGTATCAAGTTTTAAATCTTTGGTTTTAGCAATGGTTTCCAACGGTATTTTTTTGTCAACGTTTTGAATAATGAAAATCTTATTGCTGCTTTTGTTGGCAACACTTTTCATAACAAAATCATCAGGCTTTTCTATATCATTTTCCTCTACATATTGTGCTATTAGTTCAACAAATGGCTTACCATATTTTAAAGCCTTTCCAACACTTACACCCTGACACTTTTCTAATTCCTTCAATGTTGTTGGATACATAGTCGCCATATCCTGAAGTGAATTTTCAAGAAATAATACAAATGGCGGCAATCCCTTTTTCTTTGCCTCCCGCTGCCTTACATCCTTAAGCATTTCAAAAAGCCTGGTGTCTGCTGCGGTTCCAATTGCATTAGCAACTTGTGTTTCTTCCTCATCATCCTCGGCGTTAGCATCCTCAAACTTATTGTTAAGTAAAATCTTATAACTATAGGGCTTTTTCAAAAATGCTTCTGAAGTAGGGGTAAATTTTAATAGCCCGTATTCCTCAATATCTTTTACAAGTAAATTTGATAAAAGCATCTGACGAATCAAACTATTCCAATAATGGAAATCTTCGTCTTTACCTATCCCAAATACAGGCAAAACATTGTGTCTGTACATTAATATCTGTGGTGTCTGCCTGCCCATAATAGCTGCCACAACATAATCTATGGTATGCCGCTGTTCCAGTGCCTTAACCACTTTAAGTACCTTAACTACGTTTTCTTTGGCCTCAATCATTTCTTTGGGATTGCAATTGTCGCAGCCGCCTGTTGCAGCACATCCATTAGTATCCCAATCTTCTCCAAAGTAATGAAGCAATATTTTGCGTCTGCAAACACTGCTTTCAGCAAAGCTTACAGTTTCATTTATTAATTGTGCGCCTACTTCCCTTTCGCTAAGTGGTTTGTCACGCATAAGATGTTCCAGTTTAGATACATCTTTATGAGAGTAATAGAGAATACATTTTCCTTCAAGCCCATCACGACCGGCCCGGCCAGTTTCCTGGTAATAGTTTTCTATGCTCTTTGGTATATTATAATGTATAACAAAGCGAATATCCGGTTTGTCTATTCCCATTCCAAATGCTATGGTAGCTACAATAACCTGTGTATCCTCTTTCAAGAACTTATCCTGCCGTTCTGCCCTAAGCTTAGGATCTAAACCGGCGTGATAGGCAACTGCCTTTATTTTGTTAGCAACTAATATTTCTGCCAACTCTTCAGTAGTTCTTCTATTAAGTGTATAAATGATTCCACTCTTTCCGGGACTTTGAGAAATGAATCTTACAATATTTTTAATTGTCTGATCTTTTTTAACCTTTGGAAGAATTTCGTAATAAAGATTTTCCCGGTTAAAGGATGAAATAAATACTGCAGGTTCGCGAAGGCCAAGATTTTTAAGAATGTCGCTTTGAACTTTTGGTGTGGCTGTAGCGGTTAATGCAATAATAGAAACATCAGGATTTATCATAGACATCATATCCTTTAACCTGCGATATTCTGGTCTAAAGTCGTGTCCCCACTCTGATATACAGTGTGCCTCGTCTACAGCAAAAAATGAAATTTTAAGGTCACCAAAGAAATCAAGATTCTCTTGCTTAGTAAGTGTTTCCGGGGCTACATAAAGTAATTTGGTATTTCCGCTAACAAGATCACTTTTTACTTCTCTTTGCTGTGCTTTTGTTAACGATGAATTAAGAAAATGAGCCACATGATCCTTTTCACTATAACCTCTTATTAAATCAACCTGATTTTTCATAAGAGCAATTAATGGACTTACAATAATTGCACAGCCTTCCATTAGTAATGCCGGTAATTGATAACATAAACTTTTACCCCCACCAGTTGGCATAATTACAAACGTATCCTTGCCACTCATAAGCGTATTAATTGCTAACTCCTGAGTTCCTTTAAATTTATCAAACCCGAAAAAATCGAATAATCCTTTGTGTATATCATAGTCATGACCGGGATTGGAGATTACTTCTTTTGTATTTTTTGCAGATGTTTTAGTTGCAGCTGCTTTCTTAGCAGGTTTTTTAGTTGTAGTAGCCATTTTTCAAATAATTTCCTTTTTTCATGTTTCTTCTTTCCTTAGAATCAACCATTAAGATAACAAATATTATGAACCGATAAGAATTAAATTTTGTGAAGCATAAGAATACTATCGGAGTGTTACGAAGATAGTGCAACCAAGTTTGTAATAAAAATGGTTATCTGTTAAAATTGAAGTCATCCTAAGCAAAGTATTTTATTCAGGTTTCAAACGAGTTTTATGTCTGAAAAAGTATTTTTGCATTAAATGAACAATCATCTGCTCCAAACTGCAATAAAAACAATAGAACTACAGGCAAATTCTATTGCCCATTTAAGCAGCTATATAAATTCAGATTTTGAGAAAGTAATAGAAGCCATTTCTAAATGTAAGGGACGATTGGTAATAAGTGGTGTCGGTAAAAGCGCCATAGTAGCACAAAAAATTGTTGCAACCTTAAACAGCACAGGTACTCCAAGTCTTTTTATGCATGCTGCAGACGCTATTCATGGAGATTTAGGAATGATTCAACAGGAAGATATTGTAATGCTGGTAAGTAAAAGCGGGGAAAGCCCCGAAATAAAAGTAATCATTCCACTTATAAAAAACTTTGGCAATATTCTTATAGGTATGGGGGGAAATGCAGATTCTTACCTGGTAAAAATGTGCGATTATTTTATAAATACAACAGTTAGCCAGGAGGCCTGCCCCAATAATCTGGCCCCAACCACCAGTACAACTGCACAAATGGTAATGGGCGATGCACTCGCTATCTGCCTAATGGAAATGAAAGGATTTACTGGCAACGATTTTGCAAAATTTCACCCGGGAGGAAACCTGGGTAAGCGATTGTACTTAAGGGTTAAGGATTTATACAGCTACAATGCAAAGCCCAAAGTAGCACCAGATGCAGGGCTTAAAGAAATTATTTTGGAAATTACCAAAAGCAGATTAGGGGCTACTGCCGTTGTAGAAAATGAAACCCTGGCTGGCATTATTACTGATGGCGATCTTCGCAGAATGCTGGAAACACCTGAAAAATTAAAAACAATCACAGCGGCAAATCTTATGCATTTGAACCCAAAAACCGTTTTTCCTGAAGAGTTGGCTGTTAATGCATTAGAAATTTTGAGAAGCAATGATATAAGCCAATTGTGCGTTATAACTCCTAATAATAAATATTTGGGTATAATACATCTTCATGATATAGTAAGAGAAGGAATTGTATAAACCATTAAAATTGTACCTATTTTTACCCCGAACAACAATCCAAAATGAACAAAAACCATTACGTAGCAATTATTGCAGGAGGAATAGGAAGCAGGTTTTGGCCCAAAAGCAGGGTTGGTTACCCCAAACAGTTTCTGGATATATTAAACACCGGCAAAACACTTATACAATACACTTACGAAAGATTCAAACAGTTTGTTCCGGAAGAAAATATATTTATCGTTACTTCTTTTGAATATCATCAAATTGTAAAAGAACAGTTAACAGGTATTAAAGATGAAAATATTGTATCTGAACCAAGCAGAAAAAATACTGCTCCATGCATTGCATATATTTCTTTGAAAATAAAAAAAGAAAATCCTGCTGCTACATTAATAGTTGCCCCGGCAGACCATCTTATTTTAGATAGTGCCACTTTTGAGAAAATGTGTCACAAAGCAATAGACTTTGTAGATAAAAACAATGCATTGGTAACCCTAGGTATTACACCTACCTACCCAAACACGGGTTATGGCTATATACAGCATGAGGCAGAACAAACCGAAGACAATCTATATAAAGTAAGAACATTTACAGAAAAACCAAACCTGGAACTGGCAAAAGCCTTTCTGGAAAGTGGGGACTTTTTATGGAACGCAGGTATTTTTATTTGGAAGGTTGAAACTATTATTAAAAGTTTTGAGCAACATACCCCTGAACTGTATGAGATTTTTGCGCCGGAAATAGATAAACTAAATACGGTTGAAGAAAAGGAAGCAATTGAAAGAATTTATCCTTTGTGCAGCAGTATTTCTATTGACTATGCTGTTATGGAAAAGGCTGACAATGTGTATGTAATACCCAGCAGTTTTGGGTGGAGCGATTTAGGTACCTGGGCCAGTGCTTATGATAACCTTGAAAAAGATTATTTAGGAAATGCTATAGCAGGAGATAAAGTATTAGTTATAGACTGCACTCAAAGCATGATTTCTGCACCACACGATAAACTTCTAGTATTACAGGGTCTCAATGATTTTATAGTAGTTGATACAAAAGATGTATTACTTATTTGCAAGAAAGAAAAAGAACAAGAGATAAAAGAATATGTGGCAGAAGTGAAAAGAAATTTTGGAGATATTCATTTATAGTAAAAAGTTTCCTTTCCTAACTAACCGTTAAAACATTATCTGTAAAAGGCTTGTATTGTAATATTGAATGTAATTAAACCCTTTCTTTCTATTGCATTCAAAGTTTTCACTGATATCAGTTTTACTTATTTCTTTACTTGCGCCTTTCTATGGAACGGGTCAATGGATAACTATATCAGGTACTGTATTCGACATTACTAAAAAGACTCCTGTAGAATTTGTAAGTGTTATAAGCACAAGGGGTCAGGGTACAACAACAGATTCTGTTGGTTACTACGAACTTACAGTAAGAGAAAGTGACTCTATTTATTTTTCTTTTCTCAATAAACCAACAGCAAAATATGCTGTAAAAAATATTCAGCATCCGGATAATTTCAATATTTCTATTCAGAAAAAAATAGGTGAATTACCCGGCGTTACTATTAAACAACGTAATTATAAATTAGATTCCCTTCGCAACAGAGAAGAATACAATAAAATATTCAACTACAAAAAACCGGGTGTGGGCATAACTGTTAATCCCGGAATGGCTGTAGGTTTGGATTTAGATGAATTCATCAGAATGTTCCAATTTGGTAAGAACAGACGAATGTTATCTTTTCAAAAAAGGTTGTTGAGAGAAGAACAGGAAAGTTATATTTATCACAGATTTAGCAAAGGCCTCATTAAAAAACTGACCGGCCTGCAATCACCTTCATTAGATAGTTTTATGGTTGAGTTCAGGCCAACTTTATTAATGGTACAACAAATGAATGAGCTGGAATTTGGGCAATTTATAGTAGAGGCTTACAACTATTTTAAGGCAGGAATTAAAATGAACCGGCGAATGTTTATTAAAGGAAATGATGAAGAATAATTACACATTGTGTTGTTCATCATTTTCTTCAAGTCCTGATTTTTCATCACCACCTAAACTGTAGTAATCATTTTCTTCATCTTCCATTCCGGGCATTTCTTCTTTATTTTCATCAAAGGGCAGGTCAATATCCTCACCTGCTGATGGAACCCATCCATGGCTTTTTAATATTTCATCTTCACCATTGTCCATATCATCTTCTTTGTTACCTAAGACAATCAAATCCTCTTCAGTAATATCTGAATCATTGGGTATTTTATTTATTTCTTCGTTAGCTAAAATATCTTCTTCAAGTGATTCATTATCCAGACCAGTGATATTTTTGGAAATACCAGAGGCATTATTTAAAGTGTTATTAGAAAGGGAAAAATTATCAACATCCATATCTACCCGTTCCAGTTTATTTTCAGGATTAAGAATATCATCTTTAGCCGGATAATGCGGGTAACCGGGAAAGTCTTCATCTACTTTATTATCATTTGATTCCTCAACTTTTTCCGGTGTATTCATGGCTTCATCCGGATCATTCGTAATCTTTTGAGGTAAATCATTTTTCTCTTTTGGATCTGTTGATTGCTGCATAAAATATTATTTTGCATTACAACTGTAAAAGGCATGCCACAGAGAAAGTAATAGTTAATAACAAATTTTCTACTTCACTATTAACAGAATAACTCGACAAATACACAAAAATATAGACTTAATAACAGGATATAAACCTAACCCAATAAACCGGCAGCCCTGCTGATTTCCATCATTCTGTCTATTGGTTTTTTTGCTGCAAGCCGTAAATTTTCTTCCATAATTATTTCAGGGGCTTCATACTTCATACACAAGTATAGCTTCTCAAGGGTATTAAGCTTCATGTAGGGACAATCGTTGCATGCACAGTTAGCTGTGGGCGGTGCAGGTATAAAAGTCTTGTGAGGAGCTTCCTTTTGCATTTGGTGCAGTATACCCGATTCAGTAACAACAATAAATTCATTTGATTCATTGGTTACAGCGTATTTAAGCAATTGTGTAGTGCTGCCAACAAAATCAACTTCTCTCAATACAGGTTCCTCACATTCAGGATGTGCAATAACCTTTGCAAGAGGATGCCGAACCTTTAGCCTTACAAGTTTTTCAAGACTAAAAATTTCGTGCACCATACAGGCACCGTTCCAAAGCAACATGTTTCTGCCTGTTTTTTTATTTAGAAAAGCTCCCAGATTTTTATCAGGTGCAAATATTATTTTCTGATCTTTTGGTAAACTATTTAAAATTGCTTCTGCATTGCTGCTTGTACAAATAATATCGCTTAAAGCTTTAATGTCTGCAGTGCAATTGATGTATGTGATTACAATATGGTCAGGATGTTTTTCTTTAAAAGCCTTGAATAAGGCAGGTGGTGCACTATCAGCCAATGAACAACCTGCTTTTAAATCTGGCAGCACAACTTTCCTGGTTGGATTTAAAATTTTTGCCGTTTCTGCCATAAAATGAACTCCGGCAAAAACAATAATATCAGCATTGGTTGATTGAGCCTTTTGTGCCAAACCCAAACTATCTCCCAAAAAATCTGCAACATCCTGAATTTCTGCTTCCTGATAGTAGTGGGCTAAAATTATGGCATTCTTTTGGCTCTTTAGCTTTTGTATTTCATCAAACAAATTAATTTCCGGATCTAACACAATATCCAAATAACCTTTAGCGTTAATCTCTTTTTGGGCTCTTTCTATTTCTGTGTTCATAACTATTGTAATAATTACTATAATACTTTATTATTAAATAAACCTACTACTATTACGGGTGTGAATAGCGGGAAAACTTCCTTATTAATTATTTGTAAAATTAAAATTACTTTTTTGTTAACCCTTACTAACATTTTATAAAGGGCAATTATTACAATAAAATTAAGTATTGTAGCTTGTTGTTAACACCATGGGTATAATATATAAGGTGGAAATATTTTTTAATCATTTTTTAAAAAAAAGTGTGAATTGACGGCGTAGAAATGGTGTCGAAATTTTCACTAATTGCTATTTGACTTAAAAAGGCATGAATTTATTACATATTTACACCCATTTTGTTTATAAAAAAGTATAGTTATTAGCCTCTTTCTTCATTTTTCAACAAAGAAATGTGCAGTAAAAAAATCAATAAAATAGACTATTAATTTGTATAGAATGAGTTGTACACATTACAAAACGTGATTTTATTTTACCAAATACCCAAATAATCAGGCTTTTAAAAGGTTTTCCACAATTGTTCAAACAATTTATTCCCCTATTTTTGCCGTCCACTTAAAAAAGTATAATAATAATATGTCGGTTATTCAAAGAATCAGGGACAAATACGCTGCGGTAGTTATTGCTGTTATTGCCCTTAGCTTAATTGCTTTTATTTTAATGGATGCTTTTGTTGGCCGTAACAGAGGCATGTCCAGCCGCGATGGAAGCGTTGGTAAGATTAATGGCCAAAACATTTCAAGAGGTGAGTTTGAAAAGAAAATCAGCCTTATGCAGACTATGTATGGTCAGCAGGCACCCCCTCGTGAACAATTAACTGCTAACGTATGGGATCAAAATATTAATGAAGTTCTTATGCAGCAGGAATACGATAAACTAGGCTTGCAGGTTAGCAATAAAGAATTGAACGATCTGTTGTTTGGTGACAATCCCCCGCAGTGGCTTAGCCAGCAATTTAAGGATGCGCAAACAGGCGAGTTCAAGGTTAACGAAGCAAAAGATTATTTCAAGCAAATAAAAAAGCAAAAGAATAATCCAAACCTGGAAATGTTTGAACAGGGTTACCTGATGCCAACAATTAATCAGTCTTTGCAGTCAAAGTATATGGCTTTAATCAGCAATAGTACTTATGTACCTAAGTGGATGGCAGAAAAATCCTTCGCTGATCAAAATAGCATGGCAAGAATTTCTTACGTTACCGTACCATACAGTACTATTACTGATACTACTATAAAGGCAACGGACGATGATGTAAAAGCATACATGAACAAACACAAAGAAATGTTTAAACAGGAGGATGCAGTCCGTGCTGTTTCTTATGTTTCTTTTAGTGCATCACCCTCATCTGCTGATACGGCAAAAGCATTGGAAATGGTAAACAACCTAAAAAATGATTTTGTTACAGCAACTGATCCTGAAGCATATTTGGGAAGAGTAGGTTCAGAATTGCCTTACTTAAACGGATATACATTAGGATCTAAAATACAGGTACCCTATGCTGACAGTATTAAAAGATTGGCAGACGGTCAAATTTATGGACCCTATATAGACGGTCCCAACTATGCATATGCAAAAATGATAGGCCGCCGTATGATGCCCGATAGTGTTAAGGTTCGCCATATACTTGTAAAAATTGGAGACAATGGTCAGGTTACATTGGCAGACAGCCTTGCCAAAGCAAGAATAGATAGTATTGAATCAGCACTAAAAAATGGTGCAGATTTTAATACTTTGGTTATTAAATCTTCTGATGACGAGGGCAGCAAAACCACTAAAGGTGAATACACTTTCTCTTCTCAACAATTTGCAAACCTTAGTAAAGAGTTTGCTGAAGTAGCCTTTTATGGTAATACAGGAGATAAGAAAACAGTTAAAGTAGAAAATTCAAAATACAGTGGCTACCACTACATTGAAGTATTAGAGCAAAAGAAAGTTGAGATGGCATACAAAATTGCTTACCTCGCTAAAGCCATAGATGCAAGCCAGGAAACAATTACTAATGCAAACAATCTGGCTTCGCAATTTGCAGCATCAAGCCGCAACAAAAAGAGCTTTGATGAAAATGCCGCAAAACAAAAGTTACAAGTACAAACTATTCCTGAAGTAAAACAAAACGATTACCAGGTACAGGGAGTTGGTGAAAACCGTTCTTTTGTAAGATGGGCATACGAAGCTAAAATGGGAGATGTAAGTGAACCATTTGAAGTAGGTGATAAATATGTTGTGGGTGTTATTACAGGCATCACAGATAAGGGACTTATGAGTGTAACTAAAGGACGTCCAACAGCAGAACAGGCAATTATTAACGAAAAGAAAGCACAACGAATAATAGAATCTAAGTTTAAAGGCGGTGCAACACTTGAAGCAGTTGCCACCTCAGCAGGAGCTATGGTAATGAGTGCCGATAGTATAAGTTTTGCACAACCATTTATACCTAATGTAGGTAATGAACCAAAAGTAACAGGCGCTGCATTTAATAAAGCGTTGCAAGGTAAAGTGAGTGAACCAATAGCCGGTAACACAGGTGTTTTTGTAGTAAAGGGTGAATCCATTTCCGCGAATGCAAATACAGCAATGACTGCAGCTGACCTTCGCAAACAAATGGAAAGCCAACAAAAACAAATGGGTGGATACAGAAGTATAGAAGCGCTAAAAAAGGCTGCAAATATTACTGACAACCGTTTTGAATTTTATTGATAATAAATTCTCATATTTTAGTAAATCCCTGCATTATTGCGGGGATTTTTTTTTAAAACTACTCTGCCATTTTATAGTCAAATTAACCAAAGAAATATTGCATTGTATTGTAACAATGTATCTTTGAGCAAGCATTTATTATGGAAAATACAATTATTAATAAAGTAAGTGAAAGCCTGCTTACTACAGTGGATTTGGAGGAATATGCCCCCAAAGGTGAAATTGCAATTTTTGATCTGAAAGATCATTTGTTTATGGGGCTTATTCTAAAAGAAAAAGATTTTCGTGAAGCGTTAAAAACATTAGACTGGGAACAATATAAAGATAAATTAGTAGCCATTACCTGTTCAGTTGATGCCATAATTCCTATGTGGGCTTATATGCTCGTAACTACAAATCTTCAACCCGTAGCTAAAGAAGTTGTATTTGGACAGGAAAAGGATGTACTGCCACACATTTGGATTAAAAACCTATCAGCAATTAATGGTGCAGATTTTTTAGATAAAAGGGTTGTTGTTAAAGGTTGTGGTGAACATCCGATACCCGAAGTAGCCTATGTGGAAATTACCAACAAACTCAGACCATTTGTAAAGAGCATTATGTATGGCGAACCATGCAGTACTGTCCCCATTTTTAAACGCAAGTAAATATGGATATAGAACAATTGCGGGAATATTGTATTAATAAAACAGGCGGTGAAGAAAGTTTTCCCTTTGGAAACGATACGCTTGTTTTTAAGGTCAACAACAAAATATTTTTACTGGCCTCACTTGATGCTCAACCACTAAGATTTAATGTAAAGTGTGATCCTGAAAAAGCGATTGAATTAAGAGAAACCTACCATGAATCTGTTTTGCCGGGTTATCACATGAATAAAAAACTTTGGAATACGGTCATTATAGATGGGTCAATTCCTACAAAGCAGCTCTGTGAATTTATTGACGAATCTTATGAACTTGTAAAAAAGAAAAAAAAGTAGTCAAATTATATAACTAAACAACCCGGAACTTCCGGGTTGTTTAGTTCTTACATTAATTGATAACAATTTTTCTGCTATCAACTTCCTTACCTTTCATTATGGGTAAACTCACATGTAGCACCCCATTTTCATACTTTGCAGTAATAGAGTTACTGTCAATAGATTCAGTAAGGGAAAATGTTCTTTCAAATCCGCCCCGGCTGTATTCCCTCAAAATCCAATCAGGACGGTTAAAACCATCAGGTGGCATATAAGAGACTGTAAGTACATCTCCTTTTACCTGAATCGAAAAATTCTCTTTAATACGTCCGGGAGCAAAAACCAACATTTCAAAAGTGGTTTCAGTTTTGTAAATGTTTACCGAGGCCCTTTGCATAGATCGGATTAGCAGCGGCCTGTTTCTGCTTCCGTGTTCGCCTTTGGCGGCGCATGACTGATTGTAGTGCATGTTTTTCTTTTTTAATAAATAAATATGGTTTACTAAAAAGAAGACGAACGAGCAGAAAGAATATTTTAAATCTTTTTAGACTGACATGAAAAAGGGTACTTACCCGTAAATCTACACCAGCGATTTTACCATACTCACTTTTCCATTACTGGGTTGATATTCAAAACCCATTTTTTGGAGAAAATGCTCATGATTTTTATTTGGTACCTTTTCGTAAAAAATCTTTTTTATCCCTTTGTTTGTCAGATATTTTTTTTCATTTTCAAAAATAAATCTGCCCACTTTATAATCCCTGTATTTAGGAACAGTATAGTTGATATTTACAATGGCCGTACCATCTGACAGAAGTGTAGCTTCAAAAATATTGGCAATCACCATATCTCTTAATACCACAAACCTGATATCGTTTGAGTGAGTAGGCTGTATATTATCAGGAAAATATTGATGTATATCTTTATTATAAAAGCTCAAAAATTTATTAATTATCTTATCTCCGGGGTTATATTCCAAAATATCAAAAGCTTCTTCTGTCATGTATATTTTTATGAGATAAAAAATATTGATACAGAAAAGGGCGGCATTTGTAAAAATAATAGGCCATGCATTAAGCAATATGCCATAGACCACAAAAATGAAACAACCAATTGTATTTATCCATCTGAATTTAAGATCGTTGTTGACCAAAAGCGATATGCCAAGAAAAACAGAGGCCAAATAGCCGACTAAAGAAATCATGAATGATAATTTGATTGAGCAATGGAAGCAAAGATATTTGCAACTCCCTTTTACCCAATAAAATTATTTTTTGTTAAGGCTTCCCATCTTTGCCCTTTCAATGCAGTAAAGTGTAGATTTTACTTCTTTAGTTTCTTCGCAACTGAAGTAGACTTTATTATCCTTACTAAAAGTAATTCCCTCCACTTGCCAATCCCAGGGTTTGTCGGCCAATTCTATTCTTTCCATCTGACCGGCGAAAAAATTGTTTCCGGTAAAATTTTTAAACAACAATACAAATGGAAATTTGTGGCCTTTATTATAGCCACAAAGTGCTAATTCATTATTTTGAAAATTTACGGCAGCATCAGTAATTAATCCATGAGTATCAAAGATGCCTAAGGACCGGGCTATGTAATTGCCTGCTGTTTTAGGTAAAACAAACAGTTCTGTTTTGTGGTCTTCTCTGCGCTTTGTAAAAAGATATAGTGAATCACCCATACTCAACAGCGACTCACAATCATAATTGTTTTTCTTTTTACTTTCTGTAGTTTGTTCATCAGCAAACCGAAAGGTAATAACCTCTCCATCAACTTCTGCTTCCTTTGCAGTTCCGGATTTTGCCTTTGCAAATTTTATGATTTGTCTTTCTTCTCTCCCTCCATCATTATCCCCCACATCACCAATGTAAACAAAGCCACTATCGCTTGCTACTGCTTCTACATCAATAGCCTGAATGTTTTTGATGGTAATCTCCTGAATTAAATCGCCTTGAAGGTTTAGTTTAAAAGCTACTGCATGTGGTTTATCGGTGATTGCCCATAGGTTATCGCCATCGGCATTTATACCAGATATTTCTGTTAGGGGTTTATTTAGTACAACCTTGAGATTCAAATCAGATTGTGCCGGCTTTTGTGCGCAGGAGAAAAATATTAGAACAATTACCGGAAATAAGGAATGTTTCATTGTTTTCTTTTAGGGGATAGATAATATTATTGTGCCAGCATAAAGTAAGAAAAAAAACTGTTTATGCAATAAAATCCTTCAACTGCTCTTTATTTAGAATAAGGCAATCAACTAATTGATACTTCCCAATAACATCATTTACCAGTTGCTCCCGTACTACCAGAAGAAGTGTACCACTAAATTCATCTAATAGTTTTAAAAGTGCTTTGTAATGTCCTTGCTCATTTAGCTCCAGTTTTCCAACTTCATCTAATACAAAACATTTACAGTTTGAATTAATTGCTGAATCAACAATATTTGCCGCAATCCCAAAAGCTTTACGGCTAAGAAAATATTTTCCAATGCCGATAATTTCCTCATTGCCCTCTTCTATTTCATAATCATAATAAGCGTTGTTTGAAATATTGTAAAGCATTTTTTTATTGTCAACCGTAGGGGTAATAAAACCAGATGCTACATTGTTTTTGATCCATTCCATCAAGGCCGTTGATTTGCCTGAACCTATAGGTCCTGATAAAATGATTGTTTTACAAATCCTGCTTCTCATCATAAAATACATTTAACCAAATTGCATAACCCATAAAATCTCTAATGCTTTTCAGTGACTTTACAGGCTTTACCAATTCGTATGCAACAAGAGTGTTTTGCTTTATTTCAGGTATTGCATTTATAATTTCGGCTAATTTTTTGTCATCCTTTTTTATAAGATACTTACGATACATTTTTATCAGAAATGGTAGCAGGATAAATAAGATGAACCCAACAAAAAGTAACCTAAGCAAATATGCTGCTGATAATAATTTTGTGTACAACAATGCCCCCAGGACTACAAGAAGCAATGTCACCAGCACTATGTTTCTTACCAAAGATTTACGCTGCCCATTACTTTCTTTTTCTAATAAAATTTTCTTTTTCAGATTTTCTATTTCGCTACTATTGATTGAAATAAATTCGATGCTATCACTTAATTTTTTTGCCCATAGGGCAATGATTACCCCCCAAACAATATAGACCAAAAGGTAAATGGCAAATAGTAAAAGAGCAATATTTTCAATGGAGTTGAGCGATAATCCAAAAGTGTTTTTCATGAGCAGGATGGTTGCTTTCCAAAAATCATTGCCCATAATAAGCCATGCCAGCAGCGGCTTTTGAATAGCAGATTCTATCATTACCAAAATTGAAAACACAGTAATTGTAAAGCTGTTAATGCTGGCTTTAGAAAAAATTATGGCTGCCAAAATACCCTGAAAACCTACCGCAATATATGCACCATACGGAGAGTAGGGACTTAATAAAAACTTTATCATCAGTACAAGGCCCAATGCGTTAATGATCATCCGGGAACTTTTATTGGAATACTTTGCAATCAGCACAATTAAAACAACTGCAAAACCACCCACTACAAAACCCGTAATTGGAATATGCAAAAAATGCAGCAGCCCACCAAGACCCGCCTCTATAAAAGCCCAGAAATAAGTCAGTTTAAGCAGGGCACTTTTATTGGGCATTCAATTTATTTTTCATTGTCTTAAAAAAAATCTGGGATAGCAAATATAATACCGATAGGATATCCGTAATAGGCCAATTGCATTAGCCTAAACGGCTATCACATCGGCATTATACCAAAACAAGAAGGGCTATTTACTTCAAAATGGTATAACAGCGACCAGAGAAATTAATTTCTCAAAAAATAAATAGCCCCGTCTGAATAGGACGGGGCTATAAAAAATGAAACAGTATTTTTTACTTTACAGCAACATTTCTCAATAATTCTTTTACAGAAGAGCAATCAGCAAACTCCTTATCTACCTGAATGTAGTAATTCGGGATATGGTCCCTGAACCATTTTTCTAATACTACACTTTTCTTTTCGTCCAAAGCCCTTTGTGAAACTTTGCTATAATCATCACGCAGGTTTTCTCTGTGTGGTTCTGTTCTCGATTGCAAATAAACCATGCGTACACCCTTCTTTCCTCTTTCGTCTGCAAAAGCCATTGGCCGGCTGTATTCTCCAACCTTTAAGTCTTTTATAGCCAGTACTATATCCTTATCTAATTGATCTATAGTTACCCCACTCGATCCATCACGTGCCTGCTTTCTGCCACCACTAAATTTAGCAGTTTCATCTTCGCTGTATTTGCTTACAGCTTCGCCAAAGCTGATTTTGCCTGAAACGATTTTGGCTTTGATACTGTCAAGTTTGTCAGACGATTCTTTTATTTCTTCTTCTGTAACCGGAGGAATTCTTAAGATATGCCTGATGACAGCATCGTCACCGGCACGGCTCACCATTTGGATAATGTGTAAACCAAACTTTGATTTAACAACCGGCGAAACCTGCCCTTCTTTTAATTTGAATGCAGCCGATAAAAATGCAGGATCCCAGAATTTATCTGTACGGTTTAGGTTGTATTGCCCTCCACTCTCTTTACTACCCGGGTCTTCTGTGTAAGAACGAGCCAAAAGGTCAAACTTTTTGGTGCCGTTTTCTACTGCAGCTTTCCATTCGTTAAGCTGCTTGGTTACATAGCTTTCTACATCACGGTTAGCCTTTGGGAATAAAATAATTTCACTTAACTCCAGTTCGCTTTCGTAAAATGATAGGCTGTCTTTTGGTATTTTTTCGTAATAAGCTTTCACTTCATTGGGGGTAATTTTTACATTTTCCACCACCTTTTTACGCATTTGGTCAGCCAAAGCCCTGTCGCGAAAAGTTTCTCTGAAATCTTCTTTCAGTTGGTAAACGGTTTTGCCCGCCACTTCTTCCAGCATTTCTTTGCTGCCGTACTGCATGGTAAAAGCCCGGATTTGATTATCCAAAGAAGCTTCAATTTCCTCATCACTAACCGGTAGCGAATCTTTCTCCGCCTGGAGCACCATTGCTTTTTCAATCAAAGCACGTTGCATAATTACACATTCAGGATTGGGCGGCAGCGAAATGCCCTGCCGCTGCGCATCCATAATAGAGTTGAAAATGTCAGAGTGAAGTATGATTTTATCACCAACCTGACCAATTATCCTGTCGGCCACTATTTTTTTTGGTTGTGCAAACACACAAAGCGAACCAAGCAGCGCCACAGCAAACAAAGCCGGTTGTATTAAATTTCTACGTGTACTATTCATTGTAAAGTTTGTAATGCCTCAAAAATATCCATTACCGCTGTTAGTAAGTCAAATATGCAGGGGATTTAACAAAATAGATTAATTATGCAATTGCGGTTTTTACCACCAATGTAGTTGTATGAAACCAGAAAATGGAATAGGACTGAAACAACTGCAACTTTTTAGGCATAAACAACCCATATATAAAAACCAAAAAACAATTATAACTCAATTATAAATTTTATACTTTCACTATATGGAAAAGAATGAAACTTATAGCAAAGCATTGGAAAGGATAGAGAAGTGTATTGCTGAAAAAGCGATTACGCTTGACTTATCTTCTTTGGGCTTGGATAAGATACCGAAAGAGGTGGGAAAGTGTGATTGGATTGAAGTGTTGGATTTGGGGGATAACCAAATAACAGTAATTGAGAATTTGGGTACACTCACAAATTTGCGTCATTTAAATTTTGGAAAAAATTCTTATCAGCATCGTGAAAATGACCAATGGGAGGAAAATCTTTACACTAATCAAATTAGCGAAATAGGTGGACTTGACATGCTGCATAACCTGCAAAAGCTTGATTTATCCGATAATAAAATCAGAGAAATAGGCGGATTGGACAATCTTTTGGCTTTGCAAAGGCTTTCTTTATTCAACAACCAAATCAGAACGATAGCCGGATTAGACAATCTAGAGACATTGCAAGAACTGCATTTATCTGGGAATCAAATCATAGAAATGTGTGGATTGGACAAGTTGGTGAGTTTGCAAACGCTTAGTTTATCCAATAATCAAATCCGTGTGATAGTTGGGCTTGAACAACTGTTGGTTTTGCAAACACTTGATTTATCTTATAATCAAATTCGCAGGATAGCCGGGCTTGAACAGCTATTGGTTTTACAAACGCTTTATTTATCCCATAATCAAATCAGTGTGATAGCAGGACTGGAAAAACTATTGAGTTTGCAAATGCTTAGTTTATCCAATAATCAAATCAGTGTGATAGAAGGGCTTGAACAACTATTAGTTTTGCAAACGCTTAGTTTATCCCTTAATCAAATCAGCATGATAGCCGGACTTAAACTATACCGTACTTTTCCAAATGTTTTTTCAAGAAGATAAACAGTTTATCTGTTTATCTTCGCTTAGAGCTTCTAGACCCCGTATAGTTTGATTTTTATCAATTGGGGCATGGAGCTCTTTTTTTATGGTTTTTG
>JANMMU010000031.1:0-13966 GCA_031373555.1 Segetibacter sp.
CCCCAAAAACTAAGAAATACGAAGCAAAAAAGTGCATAAAAATCAGATCTTACAAAAGCCATCAAAAAAATGTGCACAACTTCCAGGTTTTATAAAAAATACCCGAAAAATTGAATTTTGGGGAGTGAATAGTTACAAAATACCATAATGTGAGCTGGTTGCTGGATAGTCTTCTCCGGTAAATTAGCATCACATTACTTATGAGAGGGGGGACGTATACAACCAAATAAGAGACTGCTTTAGAAGGCAGTCTCTTACATTATTAGCAGGTATTTTAAAGCAACATGTTATTATCAGCTACGGTGGGGGTCTTTGATGTAAACGGTAAGATCATTTACATAACCAAAGGCTTACCCGAACAAACCTACCGTTTTGGTGAATCATTTGCCCCCGGTGTGTACATGATTGAAGTAAGACAAGAAGGCGATATGAAAACAGTAAAGGCGATTAAGATGTAATCAGGCAAATGACGAACTGAAATTTTTAAATTCACACTCTCTGAAATGAAACAAACAGCTGCTACAGATGAATACTGTAGCAGCTGTTTGTTATTGAACCTTATTATTGCAGCTCACCAGTAATATGTAATGTTGAAAATAACTAAATATTAGTTGTTTATTATTCAATAAAAATCCAACCTTTAATTCTACGATTTATTAACTTTATTAAATGATCCGTTTAAGACCATCGGGTGAAAATGATATTCAATTTATTGTAGCAGTTTACCGGTCAACCCGCGAAGAAGAATTAAAGTTAACAAATTGGACTGAAGAACAAAAAAGTGCCTTTATATACATGCAATCAATGGCCCAGCTTGCTGAATATAAGTCAAACTATCCGGGAGCTGCCATGCAGGTAGTCATGTACAAAAAGCAGGATGCAGGACGTTTTTATACCTGGGAAAATGAAGAGGAAATCCGCATTATAGATATTACATTACTGCCACAATACAAGGGCAAAGGAATAGGTAGCATGTTGTTAAATAATTTAATTAAAAAGTCTAAGGAATCAAAAAAGAAAATTACACTACATGTGGATCCTTTAAATCGTGCACTCAAACTCTACATCCGGCTTGGTTTTGTACATATAAGAAACAACGGGAGGCATTATTATATGGAAAGGCCGCCTGACACTATATAAAATACCCAGGATTGTAAAACCTAGCTGCAATTTTCACCTAACTCATGTAGCAGTGCTTTTTCTAATGGCTCGTATCTATCAACATTCAATACTGCGCTTGCCAGGATTTCAGAATTAATATCAAAATATTCCCCAACCGGATTGATAATATTATTTGAAAAGTCGCACAAAACCGGATCGGTTTTTACCCAATGCTTTCTGCAGGCTATTGGCCTTACCGGATAAATACTGCAAAGGTTGTTTTTTAGAAAAACACAGCGGGACAATGCGGAGAAGTTTTTTCTACCAACAGAAGCTTGCTCCAGTAAGTAATCCCTATCTATTGGTGTGTTATTTTCTTTACAATAATTTATAATTATGGCAGCCTCATCGTGTGATACATCAATATCAATAAAACAACAGGCTGTACATCCCGAACTGCATTGAATATCTTTTTTATTTTCTTCAGGTGCAGATTCAAAATATTCATCAATGGCTTTGTAAACTTCCCGTGTAGTATCTAAGCGATTCTGTAATCTTAAATTTTTGAGTTGTTCTGTATAACTTCTGATTAAACTTAATATCTGTTCTATGTATTCCTGGTTTTCGGGCTGATCAACCAGTGTGCTTAGGTAACCTTTCATTAAAGAAGTTACCTTATACTCATGATATTCTGGTGCAGGACTAAAAAGGTAAGGGGCATCAGCCATGTATTTTTGTATTTACTGGTATTTGCATTGATTTTTTAGAGGTATTCAACCTGTTGAAAGTACACCAAAGAAATAGAACTAAATAATTCCCAAAAATAAAAAATTGGATATAATCATATACGCCACGGATTGTCTGACAATCGGATAGTCCCTTTCTTGAAAAGAGTGATGTTAAATTAGATGGCTATTGTAAAATATTATGTAGTAAAACTGATTGATCTTTTTTGTCCCTTCCCATCAAAATCAATATTGATAATGCCACAACCCAATGAATTTTGCGTAGCGGAGTGTATGACAACCTCCTTATCCGCACTATTTAAAGAAATTACCGGATGTGCATGAAAGTTTTGCTCATGTCCTCCAATTATAATATCCAAATGCGTCGTTTTATTTGCCAATGTCAAATCATCGGGAACATTATTATTTTTATAACCAAGTTGTGAAAGGCATAAAACAATATGACATTTTTTTTCTTGTTTCAGGTAGGTTGACAAACTTTCCATTTTATTAATTACCTGATCGTCATCAGGCTTTGCATTAATAATACCTATCTTAAGATACCCTTTTTTGATGATTTTGTAATCCCCTTCAATAGCTGAAGGTTCGCCACTATCGCAAGCAGATGCATCATAAGAAAAAGTGCTGGACATGGCTGAAAAATTTCTCCCCGCATGTAAACAAATCATTTGTTGATCACTATTATTAATGGTTGCTATAGTTCCGGGATTTAAAGATGTATTAATGCAACCTGTATGTAACAAAAGCAACTTTGAGACACTGCTATAAGATCCCATAAAGGGAGATGTAATACCGGCCAATGTTTCAAAAGGTCTTAATGCTAAGGCTGCAGTGGCGGCTAAACTTCCTTTCAATAAAAAATTTCTTCTGGATTGCATAAACGTTGGTTTTATTGGTTGGCAAACAAATATCCTGTACAAATTACAATTAAAAATGCAAATAGCAAAAATTGTAGATCAACCTTTTTGTTGGAGGTTAAAAAAAACAAACGCTCATTCGATAATATTTTTTAAAAAACTTATTTACTGTTATTTTCACTACCTGTATTTAAAGATACCGGTATTTGGAAAGATGATATCAAATGTATTTTAAACTAAAACTTTTACTGTATGAAAATTGGTGTACTATATCCCCGGTCTAATGCCCACCCCGAATTGATGACCGGTTTTATGAATGGCCTTAAAGCAGCTTTGGAACATCCGCTGTCAGGTCAGGTTAAGCTTATTACAGAATCTATTGGTTTTGGTGGAAATGAAAAAGAAGTTTATGAAAAGACCGAAAAGCTTTTGTTTTTGGAAGGGGCAGAACTTCTTATAGCATTTGTTGATTTGCGAATACTTGAGGTCCTGCAACCCTTGCTCATTCAATCGGGCAAACTAGCTATAATTGTAAATTCAGGGGCAAATTATCCCGTTAACTGGGCTCCAACGCCTAATATACTGAACCTAACCCTGCAACATGCTTTTATGGGTTGGCTAACCGGTAAGGAAGCATTAGCCACAGACAAAACAAAAAGTGCCGTAGCCACTACTTTTTATGATGGTGGTTACCTGCACATGGCCGCTATGGTAAATGGATTTGAAAAAGCTGGCGGAATAATCACCTATAATTATGTAAACAGCCAAAGTTATGATACCTACTTTTCTATAACACCAATAACCGATTTTTTATCATCGGATATTGAGACTGATACGCTGCTTTGTATTTTCGATTCTCTACCTGCCTCTCTTTTTTATTCCTGTTTGAATGAATATAGCAAAAACCATGACCTGCGTCTTTTTGTTTCGCCTATGATGCTGGAACAGGCAGCGTTAAAGACAATAAAGGAAGGGTTTCATTTTTCAATTGATGGTTACATCCCTTGGCACAATTCAATACAAACCAATGCCAACAATGCGTTCATAGAAATTATACATGAAAAAACAAATAAAATAGCAACTGTTTTTTCTTTGCTTGGTTGGGAGACAGGACTTATTGTTAATGAGATTTTATCTATGAACGGCGGGCATTTTACCAATGGTTCGTTATTGGCCTCACAACTTTTAGAACGCAAAATAAATAGTCCCCGTGGGGAGCTAAAACTTGACCCGAAAACAAATTATTTTGTTGCTCCGGTTTACAAATGTTCCATTCCTATGCATTCAACCAACCTTTCAATTGATGGGGTTCTAAACTATGAAAATGAATGGGATTTTTTTGTGGAAATCCCAACAGAAGGGGTTGTTTCAGGTTGGACGAATACTTATCTCTGTTATTAAGGTATGGCATAAAAAAATGCACCCCTTAATTTGCAAAGCTTGATTTTTGAAATTACTTTTTTGGTTTAGATCCAACGTTCGCAAAACCGAGTCAATGTAATATCAAAGGCTCAAGCCGCCGGGCTTCGTTGTTGCAACGGAGCTGAATTCTCTTGTTTCTGAAACTGCTTCGCATGTTTCAGAATGGCTTCGCTACGCTGGGCATCCAAGAGAATAAGGCTCCTTATGCAACAACTGGTGTAAGGAGCGGATAACTATCATCAAGTGTTGAACAAACATTGCGAAGCTTGTACCTAATTCAATACTTTTATTTTTTTTCAGCTCAATTTTTATTTAAATTAAAGTTGAAACCTATTTACTGTGCTATTAAATAAGTTGTTATACCCAATTTTTTTTTAAGAAAAGTACCTAAAATATTTATTTTAGAAAGTTGCACTTAAATCCATTTATGTTATAACTTTATGACTAATTGAAACTATACAACTGCAATAAAATTTTTACATGCTTACTTCTTAGTAGTAAAACAGCCGATTGATTTCCTGTTAGCTTCAATTTTTTTTCTTATTCAATATTCGTAAATGAAGTCCTGTAAAGACCATGGTTATATGACCATACATCTTTTGAATTGAAAATAGGTTCTGAAAAAAATTAATTTACAAGTTATAAGTTAATCAATTTAAACTTTTTATTTTATGGCACAACCATATGTTGGAGAAATCAGAATGTTTGCAGGCAACTTTGCACCTGCAGGATGGATGTTTTGCGATGGGTCAATAATATCTATTGTTGATAACGATACATTATTTCAATTAATTGGTACAACCTACGGTGGTAACGGCCAAACAACATTTGCGGTTCCTGATTTGCGTGGCCGGGTTCCTATACACCAGGGCACCGGCACATTTGGTACTACGTATAATCTGGCTGAAACCGGTGGTGTAGAATCGGTGATGCTAACTCAAAGCCAAATACCAATACATAATCACACACCCCTGACATCAAATACCGGGGGCAGTGATAATCCTGCAAATAATTTTTGGGCCAACTCAACGACAGGAAAACCATATAATGCAGGCCCGCCAACAATTCAGTTAAATGCAGGAACAATTGCTGCGGCAGGGGGCAGCCAACCTCATGATAACATGGTTCCTTTTCTTTGTGTCTCGTATATTATTTCGTTATTTGGAATTTTTCCTACGCAATAATTGAGTGTGATTTGAATGGAAGAAAAAAAATATTAAACACTTAAATTTTATACCATGGCTGATCCATTTTTATCCGAAATAAGAATTTTCTCCTTTGGCTTTGCCCCACGTGGATGGGCATTGTGCAACGGACAACTTTTACCTATAAATCAGAATCAGGCTTTGTTTGCACTACTGGGTACAACTTTTGGTGGCAACGGGCAAACAACTTTTGCATTGCCTAATCTGCGGGGCCGTGTACCAATGCATGTAGGCAATGGATTAATTTTAGGCCAACAGGCAGGGGCAGAGGTACATACCCTATTGGCATCAGAAATGGCAGCACATACCCATCAGGTAAAAGCCAGTGCCAACAGTCCGTCTGTTACCTCCCCAAACGGTAACTTTTGGGCAGCTAACACTGGGTTTAGTCCCTATGGTACACTTGCAGACGCAAGTATGTCGGCACTGGCAGTTGGCAATGCAGGTGGAAACCAGCCGCACGAAAACAGGTCGCCTAATCTTACCCTAAACTTTTGTATTGCCCTACAGGGCATATTCCCTTCACAAAATTGATTTAAGAAATTTAAAAACATATTTTATGGCAGATCCATTTGTAGCCGAGATTAGAATATTTCCTTTCAATTTTACTCCCAAGGGATGGGCATTTTGCAACGGACAGTTGCTTCCCATTTCACAAAACACTGCCCTTTTTTCTTTATTGGGTACAACTTATGGCGGGGATGGCAGATCAACTTTTGCGCTACCCAACCTGCAGGGCAGTGCTGCCATGCATCAGGGTCAGGGACCGGGACTTTCGCAGCGGGATTTAGGTGAAACGGGGGGACAACAAACCGTTACTTTAGTTCTATCTGAAATACCAATGCATACCCATACAGCTAATGGTAAAGTAGGCGGTGGTACTGCCAATCCTTCCAATATGGTATGGGGCACTTCTAACGCAGCCAAGGTGGCTGCAAACTTTTATGCACCTGCTGCACCTTCACCCGTTACTATGAACACCGGGGCCCTGGCAAATGCAGGTGGTAATGTACCGCATAATAATATGATGCCCTATCTGACCTTTAACTTCTGTATAGCTTTACAGGGTGTGTTTCCACCAAGAACATAAAAAATACGGGGGTTACCAATGGGGCTAAAAAGTTCTTTAAACAGTTTTAAATCTATTTTTTATGAAGATTTTTATAGGTAATTCAGTTAAAAATATAGCGGCATTCAAAGCCTTTATTTTTAGTGTAGTGTTTTTAATATTAACCCTATCAGCACAAAATGGATTTGCCAATGTGTACAATGTAACTAATACAACTGATGGCCACGCTTTGAACCAACTGAGAGGAGCAATAGAAGATGCTGATCTAGCTGGAGGTACACATACTATTAATGTTGCTGCCGGTACTTACCTGCTTACTTTGGGCCAAATTACATTTGGAAACACAGCACAAAATATAACAATAACGGGTGCAGGACCATTAATTACTGTAATTAGTATGACTACAGGTGCAGGAAAGGACCGGATATTTTTTATTAATCCAAGTGGAACAACAAACAGCCCTGTAATATCAGTTTCGGGTATTAAATTTCAAAATGGATCCCTTACTTCAGACCCATATGGTGGGGCGGCCATTTGCGCAGGAGGAGGTTCGGGAGAATCTTTAACGGTATCAAATTGTGAGTTTATTAATAATATTGTTCCTGCAGATTCGTACGGCGGCGGTGCTATCTGCATGCAGGTAAGGGGTAACCTTTTTATAGACAATTGCACCTTTACCAACAATATAAGTAACGATGCAGATGGTGGGGCTGTTCTCTTTATCACTTTTAATTCGGCGTTGGGTGATGGCTTTGGTATCATGAACGTAACCAATTCAACTTTTACCGGTAATTCAGTCATATTTCCCGGTGCCCCTACCTCTAACGGGGGGGCTATAGCTTTTTCTGGTCAGGCTGGTGTTACAACCTGCAATGCAACCATTAATAATAATACATTTATCAACAATACTGCCGATGGGTTGGGTGGAGCCATAGTGGTAAATAATTCACCTAACCTATCTATTCCGCAAATACATTTTAACCGCTTTTATAATAACACTAGTGCTGCTTCATCATTATCCAGTGGTTTGCATTTTGTGGAGTCTTCGGGTAGTGTAAATGCAGAAAATAACTGGTGGGGATGCAACTCAAACCCTGTTGGCGCTTCCTCCACATCACCTTGCAATCAGGCAGGTGGCGATGTTGCGGGTGGCGGTTCATTAGATGCTAACCCTTGGTTGCAATTAAAAACTACCGTTTCAACAAACCCGATTTGCAATAACACATTAGGTCTTGGTAATACTACAACGGTTACAACAAGTATCCTGAATAATTCTGATGGCACAGCAGTAGGCCTAGCCAATCTTAACCTGCTTATAGGCTTACCTGTAACATGGTCCGCAGCATTGGGAACATTGTCAGGAGAACAAACTACCATACAGTCTTCTGGATTGGCGACAGCAACATTTACTTCAAACGGTACGGGTGGTACTGCAACGGTGAATGCCCAAATAGACAATGTTCCTTCTATTGAAACAACACCTGCCAGGGCAAGTATAACTGTTAATGCGGTTCCTACACCTACCATTACTCCCGGTTCTTCTACTACATTTTGTGTAGGTGGTTCTGTTAACTTATCATCGAGTGCTGCAAGTGGTAATCAGTGGTATTTAAATGGTGGAGCGTTAGGTGGTGAAGTAAATCAAACATATAGTACCAATTCCAGCGGAGAGTATACCGTGATTGTATCTTCAGGTGGCTGCGTTTCCTCAACTTCTGCAGGTACTGTAGTTACCGTAAATGTGCCAACCTCATCAGAAACCACCGTTTCCATTTGTAATAAATACACCTGGAACGGCACAGAGTACAAAGAATCAGGCGATTATGTATTTCAGACCACCAATGTAAAAGGATGCGATAGTACAGCCACACTCCACCTGACTATATTATCAGTAACATCAAATACAAGTAAAACAGATGCTACCTGCTTTGGCACAGGAACAGGTTCTATAACCGTAACCCCTACCTTTGGGGTAAGTCCATTTACCTACCGTATAGGTACAGTAGGTAGCTATGTATCCTCTAACACGTTTAATAACCTAAGAGCAGGTAAATACAGGGTCTCAATTTTAGATGTAAATGGCTGTGCAGGTGTATCAAGCCAGATGGTTATAACTCAGCCCGTTGCCATAACAGGCACAGCCAGCATAACCAATGCTACTTGCTACGGTTTAACCAATGGCACTATTACGGTTACACCCTCTACAGGAGTTGCACCATATATGTACAGATTAGGTGACGTAGGTGCATATGTGAATTCAAATATTTTCAACAATGTGAAACCTGATGCATACAGGGTGTATATCCAGGATGCAAATAGTTGTGTGGGCAAAATTGTAGTTAATGTAACCCAGCCAACAAAGGTGAGTGGAACTTCAACTAAAACGGATGAAAGCTGTCCTGGTGCAAAAAATGGTACAATAACGGTAAATGGTTCAGGTGGAACACTACCTTACAGCTATAGGTTTGGTGGCTCGGGTTCATTTACACCAACCAATACATTTACCAACCTTAAAGCAGGCAGTTACAGGGTTTATGTAAACGATGCAAACGGTTGCAGTGGTTTTTCAATACTCACTACCGTGGGGCAAGCATCCGGTTCATGTTTTTCAAACATGGCAAAAGGAATACGTAATCCTAATGAAGCAACTATTACAACATTATCACTTTCCTTATCACCCAACCCCGCTACCAACTACTTTACGTTGGGCGTTAGATCAGTTAAGCAGGAAAGTGTACAGGTAAGGGTTATAGATATTAACGGTAAAACCATTTACGCTACTAAAGGCTTGCCTGAACAGACTTACAGATTTGGACAATCATTTGCGCCGGGTATGTACATGATTGAGGTAAGACAAGGCGATGAGGTGAAAACAGTGAAAGCAGTGAAGATTAATTAGGAGTTATGAGTTATAAATGGGCAATGACTAATTGACCTTTGACTAAATTACCATTTTATGAAAGAGCCGCTCCGACTAAATGTTGGAGCGGATATTTTATTTCCAACAAAATAAGAGTGTTATAAGTCTTTTCCATCTAAAAAACTGAACTGCAAAAAAATCCTGAAAAATATTCTGAAACAAGGTTAAAAAATTTGTACATATAATATTTTATCAAAATGAAAATTTGCTCCACCTGTTAAAAAAAACGATTAACTTTAACAATCCCCCCCTTATCAAATTTTTGGTTCGCGTATTATTATTTATTCATCACAAAAAGTCAATTTCTAAGGATGCTTTTAAAAAACTATCGTTTATGAAAAAGATTAATTACCTACTTTTTAGATTATTGATTGCTTGCTTATTGATTACTTCAAATTCTTATGCCCAAACGGTTACTTTATCAACGACAGCAGATGAGGTAAGATCTTCAACAGCTACATTCCAAACCTAAATATTTACTGGAGGAACCCCTAGTGTGGGAATATCTTTCTAATGAATTTATGATTACAAACTATAAAGAACTTATTATGAAACTTAAATCACTATTTACAAATATTGTTGCCAGGTACTTATTTGTATTTGTTTTTACCTTTTGTTCTTCAATTGCATTGCAAGGACAATCCTGGACTTTGCAAACTAGTGGAACTACTCAAAGCTTATATGGCATTTATTTTATTGATGTTAATAAAGGATGGGCAGTTGGATATAATGGTACAATTATTCACACAACGAATGGAGGAACTAACTGGACGGCACAAACAAGTGGTATTACAAATCATTTATTTGATGTTTATTTTATTGATGCCAATAATGGATTTGCCGTAGGTGAATTTGGCAGGGTACTTAAAACAACGAATGGTGGAACTACCTGGACGATGCATGGTGCACCCTTTAATTCCGGAAATCAGGGATTTTACGGCATTCATTTTACAAGTAATTTGATTGGTTATATTGCTGGTTACAATTATGATATTGGTCAAGCGGCGATATATAAAACCACCGATGGTGGATCAAGTTGGTCATTAAACTATTCATCAGCTGTAGATTATCTTGTAGATATTCATTTTGGAGATATAAATACCGGGTATGCATTACCTGAAGCTAATAATGGGGGTAAATTTTTAAAAACGACCAATAGCGGGACAAGTTGGACATTATCTACTTTTAGTGCGAATACTCAACATGTAGGACAAAGTGTCTTTTTTACAGATGCTAATACAGGTTGGATAGCAGGAATAAATTACACAGGTAGTCTTGGACTTGTATACAAGACCACTAATGGGGGTAGTAGCTGGGTTAATCAGTTATCAGGAAGCATACCGGGATTTTTGTCTATTCGATTTTTTGATGCCAATATCGGCTGGGTAGTTGGCAATAATGGAGCTATATATTATACAGCTAATGGTGGTACAAATTGGACTCTTCAACCCAGTGGGATAACAGGATCCTCGATTAATGATATTTCTATTTTTAATGCTACTACTGCATGGGCATGTGGTGATGGAGGCAAAATAACTAAATACACCTGCACTCCATCATCCATTACATTAGGAGTAAGCCCGACCGTTTGCAGGGGAACAGTATCAGCCAGTTTACCTTACACGGCTACAACCGGTACGCCGGATACATACAGCATAGACTATGATGCAGCTGCAAACACAGCTGGTTTTGTTGATGTGGTGAATGCGGCATTACCTGTAAGCCCGATCACATTAACTGTTCCTGGAGCAGCCGCAGGCGGAATTTATAATGCAACCATCACTGTAATAAAAACAGTTGGAGGTTGTGTTAGCCCGGCTGTTCCATTTACTATAACCGTGTCAGCTACTAACACACCAACTATTACCCCAGGCTCTGCTACCACATTCTGCACAGGTGGTTCAGTTGTTTTATCTTCCAGCTCAGCCAGTGGCAATCAATGGTATGTAGGTGGCAACCCAATAGGCGGAGCAACCAATCAAACTTATACAGCCAATGCAAACGGAACCTATACAGTGGTAGTAACTTCAGGCGGCTGTTCATCATCGCCATCTGCGGGAACTACGGTAACAGTCAACCCTACTCCTTCTACACCCAGCATTACCGCAGGTTCATCAACCACTTTTTGTGTAGGGGGTTCTGTATCGTTATCATCAAGTGCTGCAAGTGGCAACCAATGGTATTTAAACGGCAACCCAATTGGAGGAGCTACCAGTCAAACTTATGTTGCCAATGCAACTGGTACTTATACAGTGGTGGTTACCTCAAACGGATGCGGTTCTGCGCCTTCATCAGGTACCGGTGTGACAGTCAATGCATTGCCCAACGTAGGTGCCACTGTTTCGCCTTCGGCAAATGTGTGTGCAGGCAACCAGGTAACCCTATCAGGTACCGGTGCAGGCAGTTATAGCTGGACCGGTGGAATAACGGATGGTGTACCTTTTGTACCTGCTGTGTCCAACACCATTAGTCAAACCAATGCAGCAATGCTCGTAGGGTTGCGCAAACTGGTCGCTACCTACAATTCCAATATCATTCAGCTAAGGCGCTCATCGGACAATGCGATTCAGGATTTTGGTTTGTCAGGCAATGACCTTGATGTTGCAGCCATAAATACCTGGCTGGGTGTTGCTACAGGATTTTGTACCATATTGTACGATCAATCCGGCAATGGGCAACATGTAACCCAGACCAATCCTTCCCTCCAGCCAGTATTTGTAGCCAATGGTATCAATGGCAAACCTGTGTTGCATTTTACAGCAGGACAGCAAATGTTCAATGCCACTAATTTCACTTCACCATTTACTGTGACCTATGCTGCCCGCCAAACCGGCCCTAACCGTGCAAGGGTATTGAGTTCTGTAGCCAATAACTGGCTATTGGGTTGGTGGGGTGGCAGAAAATCACAAGCCTATTTTGAAGGATGGGTCAGTAACCCGGCATCGCCTTCTGACAACTCAATTTATATTTATACAGGTGCAAGCAACGGGGCCACGTCGCAGGTTTATGAAAACGGCAGCCTGATTGCAAACAACAATGGTGGTGTTACAGGCCCCAACGGCATTTCATTAGGTGGCTGGGTAGCCGGTAATTCAGAATATTCCGATTGTGACTTCATGGATGTAATGGTGTACAATACCGTGCTGTCAAATACCGACCGGACAGCCTCAGAATCCAGCATGAGCAACTATTACAATTTGCCCGGGATACCCAGGAATATACTTTACACCGTAACAGGCACCGATGGCAACGGATGCAGCAATACCGCTACACAAACCATCACTATCCTTCAGCCAACTACATCAGAAACCACCGTTGCGATCTGCAACAAATACACCTGGAACGGCACAGAGTACAAAGAATCAGGGGATTATGTATTTCACACCACCAATGCTGCGGGGTGCGATAGTGCAGCTACGCTCCATCTGACTATATTATCAGTAACATCAAATACAAGTAAAACAGATGCTACCTGCTTTGCTACCGGGACCGGCTCTATAACTGTGAACCCAACTTATGGAGTAGCTCCATTTACCTATCGTATAGGAACAGTTGGCAGTTATGTACCCAATAATACTTTTAATAATTTAAAGGCAGGTAAATACAGAGTATCTATATTAGATGTAAATGGCTGCGCAGGTATAGCAAGTCAGGTTACCATAACTCAGCCCGTTGCTATTACGGGTACAGCTAACGTTACCAATGCAACATGTTATGGTGCAACTAACGGTTCTATTTCGGTTTCACCTTCTACAGCAACACCACCATACATGTACAGGCTAGGCAATGCAGGTGCTTTTGTTAATTCAAACGTTTTCAGCAATCTCAAAGCTGATGCTTACAGGGCATTTATTCAGGATGCAAATAGTTGTGTTGGCAATTTTGTTGTACAGGTTACACAGCCAACTAAAGTAAGCGGTACCTCAACAAAGACAGATGAAACCTGCCCCGGTGCAAAAAATGGTACCATAACAGTAAATGGTACAGGTGGCACCCCGCCTTACAGTTATAGGTTTGGGGGCTCGGGTTCATTTACATCTACTAATACATTTACCAACCTTAAAGCAGGTAGCTACAGGGTGTATGTAAACGATGCCAACAATTGCAGTGGTTTTTCTATACTCACTACTGTGGGGCAAGCTTCGCCTTCATGTGTCATTTCCACCTTTGCCAAAGTTGAAAAAAATGTGTTAGAAACAACCAATGCAGGATGGCAACTTTCATTATCACCCAACCCTACTACCAATAACTTTACGCTTAATGTTCGATCCTCCAGACAGGAGAGTATTAAGTTAAGGGTAATAGACATCAACGGCAGACCCCTTTACATAAATAAAGGTCTACCCCAACAGACCTACAGGTTTGGTGAATCATTTGCGCCGGGGGTTTATCTGGTAGAGGTAAGACAAGGAGATGAGGTGAAGACGGTGAAGGTGATTAAGAATTAACCTTTTGTAATGAACAATGAATAGTGAACAATGAATAATGAATAATGAATAGTGAACAATTGTGCATGCCTAAAATAGGTTGACAAAAATCAATCAATTATGAGGCATGAAACTAAGCAAAAATTAGAAATTCGGGAGCGCAGAATTTTTTCTGAAGAAGTCAAAAAGAAATCAGTCAAAGATTTGACGGGTAAGCGC
>JANMMU010000047.1:0-49226 GCA_031373555.1 Segetibacter sp.
TTAATCCCCAAAAACTAAGAAATACGAAGCAAAAAAGTGCATAAAAATCAGATCTTACAAAAGCCATCAAAAAAATGTGCACAACTTCCAGGTTTTATAAAAAATACCCGAAAAATTGAATTTTGGGGAGTGAATAGTTACAGATTAAAGTACTGTTGGGCCCTATAACAGCGCCTGTTTGTCGGCTGCCGTAAGCAAGTGACGGGTGAAGAAACAGGCGGTACTTGCTGCCAACGGGCATTAGTTGCAAAGCTTCTGTCCAACCGCTGATGACCATATTAAGAGGAAAAGTTGCAGGCTGACCACGTTGCACCGAACTGTCAAAAATAGTTCCATTGATAAGTGTACCGTGGTAGTGACATTTTACCTTGCTGGTAGCAGAAGGTTTGGCACCGGTTCCTTCAGTCAATACTTCGTATTGTAGGCCACTTGCTGTGGTATGTACACCTTCTCTTTTTTTATTTTCTTCAAGAAAATCCTCTCCTGCTTTCAAATTTGCCATCAGTTTTTCGTTAGTAGCCTGATTTAACTTATCAAATAGTGACATTTCTTTATTATTTTTAAAGGCAAATGTATGGAAAGTGATTTTGTGTAAATGTATTGTTGAAACATTAGTTCCAAATAAACCCCATTTGGGAATGAGATGAAGGAAGCAATATTAAGTTAACTACAAGACGTTGATTTTGAATTATTTTCTTCAATATTTGCAGCAATTCAGGAACCTTTATTGAATTTTACAAAAAGTGAAGTATGTTATGAAAATTCTGAAACCCATATTCTTCGCCATTGGATTTGTTTGCATTGCAAGTATTACAAAAAGCCAGGAAAATGAATTAGACCCTCTTACTGTAACTGCAACAATAACCCCGTTACCATCATCAGCTACAGGTAGAAACCTTCTGGTTATAAAAAGGGAGCAATTCGCTAAATTTCCTTTCAATTCATTAGACGAATTGCTACGTTATTTGCCGGGTATTGAAATACAGGCCCGTGGACCTATGGGATCGCAGAGTGATTTAATTATGCGGGGTGGCACCTTTCAGCAGGTATTGATATTGATAGACGGAATGAGAATAAATGAACCCAATACCGGCCATTTTAATACTTATATCCCCATTGCCCCCGGCGAAATTGAACGTATTGAAATATTAAAAGGTTCGGCATCAGCATTGTATGGATCGGAAGCAGTTGGTGGCGTTATTAATATTATCACTGTAGCATTTGTTGCTAAAGATAATTTAAGAATAAAAAAACTCTCTGCACAAGCTACCGGTGGGCAATACAGCCTGACCAATCTGCAACTTGCGGGTTATCTGCAAGATGATGAACTGGCACTTTCAGTAGCCATGGTTACAAACAATAGTTCAGGGCAACAACAGCGCAATACCAAAGGCTATTTTCACAACCATACAGGATCAGTTTCATTCCATTATAAGATAAATGACAACTTCAATGTATCGGCACGGTCTTCCGGAGATTTAAGAGATTTTGGGGCACAAAATTTTTACTCACTTTCAT
This sequence comes from Segetibacter sp., assembly GCA_031373555.1. GTDB lineage: Bacteria > Bacteroidota > Bacteroidia > Chitinophagales > Chitinophagaceae > Segetibacter. The sequence goes on from JANMMU010000047.1 coordinate 1,519, forward strand.
TATCTGATAGTGCTACAGAAAAGGTTACTACTTATTGGAACCACTGGAAATTTAACTACAAAAAAAATAAACATAGCATCACTTTGGATGCAGGGTTCAAGAATGTAAAGGACGAATATAAATACAGCAAATCAACAGCAAGAAACATCAACAAAAGCCGTCTTTGGCAAGGCTTGGTTATAGATAGCTATCAATTTAGGGAGAATACAAGTGTAATAAGCGGCATCCAATATCTATATAAATGGATATCAGGTTACGAACGTGGGAAACAAAACCTTACACAGGCGGGGGCGTTTGTTCAGATTAATCACAAAATAGGAACTTCACTCTTTGTAAGCCCGGCTATGAGGGCCGAATACAGTGAAAAAAGCGGGTGGAAAGGTGTTCCGCAATTGAACGTATCGTACAAACTTACCAATGCACAATTGCGTCTGGCTGCAGGTAAAACTATAAGAGAGGCCGATTTTACTGAAAGGTATAATAACTACAATAAGGCATTAGTTATGAGTGGCAGAATTGGTAATCCTGATTTAAAAGACGAACGTAGTTATAGCTACGAAGCCGGCGCAGATTATTTTGGGGTTAAAGGCTTAAAGGTTTCCGGTACTTTTTTTATAAAATATTATTCCGAATTAATAGATTTTGTTACCACCCCCTATTACAGAATGCCACGCAAAGAGAACCTTATTCCTTCAGGGAATTATACATTGGCCCGCAACTTCAGCAAGCTCACTACAGTAGGTGTGGAAACGGATATTCTATACACCAAAAAAATCGGGAAAAATCATGAAGTAGCTGCAACGCTTGGTGTAACAAGTATCAGTAGTAAAACTAAAAGTGTGGTACCTTCTCTTTACATATCTGCACATGCAAATTTTCTTGCCAACTTCAACATTATGTATTCATACAAAGGTTACTCGTTAAGCATTAATGGATTGTATAAAGAAAGGGAAACCGGTAATGCCGCTGCAATTAATGCAGCAATTTCAAGAAATTATTTTGTCATGAATGCAATGTTAACAGGGTTTATCTACCAAAACAAGCTATCTGCTTATTTGCAGACTGACAATGTTTTAGATGCTCGGTATAGTGATGTTTTGGGCGCACAAATGCCCGGAAGGTGGATCATGGGGGGATTGAAACTGGCATTGTAAACTTTGCGGATTGGGCTATTTTTTAACCAAGCCTGCTTTTCAAAATTTCCCATAATACAATACCGGCAGCTACAGATATATTGAGTGAGTGCTTCATTCCCAATTGGGGTATTTCAATACACCCATCTGTTAATGCGAGTACATCGTCACTTACACCTTCTACTTCGTTGCCAAAAACAACAGCAATTTTTTGGTCACCTGTGTAATGCATCTTTTCAAGAGAAATGCTTCCTTCGGTCTGTTCAATTGCATATACCTGGTAACCATTTTTTTGAAGTTCTATTACAGCATCAGTTGTTGTTGCATAATACATCCAATCTACAGATTCTGTAGAACCCAGTGCAGTCTTGTTGATATCCCTGTGCGGTGGTTGTGGTGTGTACCCGCACAAAAAAATTGCCTCAATCAGAAAAGCATCAGCAGTTCTGAACACACTGCCTACATTGTGCATACTTCTTATGTTGTCCAATACAGCAATAACGGGTGTTTTAGTTGCCTGTTTAAACTCCTCGACTGTCTTGCGCCCCAATTCCTCCATGCTTAATTTTCGCATCGGTAGTTGTATATTATTTATAAAAAATAAGGTTTGATGAATGCGGTTTTTTTGCGATATTACTTCAATCTTTTGTGAATAGGAATTTTCGCAATGCCGCTCATCCATATTTCTCTTTAAAATCATAAAAATATTTATAAACTTTGTGTATTCAATTCTGAACCAAACATGTTACGCCGTACTAAAAAAATAATCTTCTTTCTCGGAGATTTTATTTTGACCAACTTTAATACTTCTCCTCCCAAGGCTTAAGTTTCTACAAATATTTTTTCCGGACAGATACTATCTGTATCGGAGGGGTGCATCATTAGCTAAATGTTTTTGATCATACCCTCTCCTATCTCTTTTTTTTTACATTTTAAAAACCCTAACAACATGAACTCTCATGATTTATTTATATGGTCATTGGCCATTGGTATTCCCTTAGTCGTAGTTTTTTTATACAAAGTAATACTACGTGTATTCTTTGGTGTCGTAATAGTGCCCGAAGACAAAATAGGTCTCGTTACCAAAAAGTTTGTCCTCTTTGGCAAGCAGGAACTGCCCGAGGGCCGCATCATAGCCCTCGATGGCGAAGCAGGCTTTCAGGCGCAAACATTGCCTCCCGGTGTTTACTTTGGTAAGTGGGCATGGCAGTATGCAATTACTTTTCAACCTTTTACCATTATACCAACAGGTATGATTGGATTGGTGCTTGCAAAAGATGGCCAGGAATTGGAAACAGGATTTATACTGGGAAGAAAGGTTGAATCTGATACTTTTCAGGATGCAGTTGCCTTTATTAAAAATGGTGGTAGAAAAGGAAGGCAAATGGCTATTATTACTCCGGGTTCATACCGTATTAATACATTTTTATTCAATGTAGAAATGAGCGAGATGAGTTCTATACCTGATAATGCAGTGGGTATAGTAACTACACAAGAAGGTAATCCGTTAGAAGAGGGACAAATAGCAGGTAAAATTATTCAGAATCACAACAAGTTTCAGGATGGTGATGCATTTATGAACAATGGCGGCTTTAAAGGCTTACAGGAGCAGGTTATTCTGGCGGGTACTTATTTTTTAAACCCATGGTTTGCCCGGTTGGAAATGGTAAAAATGACCGAGATTCCTATTGGTTATGTAGGTGTTGTTATCAGCTATGTTGGCGAGGATGGCCAGGATCTTAGCGGCGTAGAATTTAAGCATGGTAATATTGTAAATAAAGGTTGCAAAGGGGTTTGGGCCGAGCCATTAGGGCCGGGAAAATATCCAATCAATCCGTTTATTATGAAAGTGGAATTGGTGCCAACAACCAATTTGGTGCTTAACTGGGCAAATGCAAGAAGCGAAAGCCATCAACTGGATAAAAACCTTTGTACCATTACAGTAAGAAGCAAAGACGGTTTCCCTTTTAATCTGGATGTGTCGCAAATCATACACATCCCCACCACTGAAGCACCAAAGGTTATAGCACGATTTGGTAACATGAACAACCTGGTAAGCCAGGTCTTGGAACCTACCATTGGTAACTATTTCCGTAACAGTGCACAGGATAGCGATGTTATTGCCTTTCTTGGTACACGTAAAGAAAGACAAAGCAGTGCGAGGGAGCATATTGGATTTGTGCTTGACCAATACAATGTATTTGGTGTTGATACTTTAATTGGAGACATTGTTCCGCCTGAAAGCCTCATGAAAACCCTTACCGACCGTAAGCTGGCAGAGGAACAAAAGATTACTTATGAAACCGAAAAGTTAGCACAGGAAACAAGACAAAGCCTTGAAAAAGAAACTGCTATCGCAGAAATTCAAAAGGAAATTGTTAAGGCCGATCAGGGTGTTTTGATTGCAGAAAGAATTGCCGATGCTTCCGTTAAAAAAGCAACCGGTGAAGCTAACAGTGTGCGGCTACAGTCAACGGCTGAATCCGATAGAATGAAACTATTAGCCAGTGGTGATGCAGAGCGTATAAGGGTGTTGGCCAAAGCTAATGCCGAACAAATAGAATTGCTGGCAAAAGCCGATGCTGAAAAAATTTCTTTAACAGGTAATGCCGAAGCTGAAAAAATTCTGGCTATTGGTAAGTCCAATGCCGAGTCTTACAAACTCTCGGTAGAAGCTATGGGCGGAGATAACTTTACTCAATTGAAAGTAATGGAAGCTATAGGCACACAACACATTCGAATAATGCCTGACGTGCTTATTGGTGGAAGTGGCGAAGGCGGAAACAGCCCAATCAGTGGTTTGCTGGGTTTGAAACTTTTAGAAGAAGTTGCAAAGAAAAATGAGATAAAACAACCGCAGGTGTAAGCTTGTCACAAAAAGATAAAAGCCGTGTGAAAACACGGCTTTTTTTATAGTAATGTCGTTGTTCCAATTAATATTTCAGCAACACATCAATGGCTTTTGCAACCTTATCAGCATTGGGCAACATGGTAAATTCCAAAGTTGAATTGAGCGGTATGGCAGGCATATTTTCTGCTCCCAACGTTGTGACAGGTGCATCCAAATAACGAAAACATTCCTGTTGAATTTTACCGGCCAAAGCCTGTGCAAAGCCATTGTTTACAGGTTCTTCCGTTACCACCAAACACCGTCCATGTTTTTTTACTGAATCGAAAACTGTCTTTGTATCAAGTGGAAATAGAGTCCGCAAGTCTATGATTTCGACGCATTCATCAAAATTCTGTGCAGCTTCTTTTGCCCAATAAACGCCCATTCCGTAGGTTATGATTGTAAGTGTGTTCTCATTTTGCGAAGCAGGCGCTTCTACAACAATATTTGCTTTTCCTAAAGGCAATATATAATCATCATCCGGTTCAATGGTTTTGGCATCTTCGGTACCTTTTATCTTAGACCAATACAAACCTTTGTGCTCTAAAATAACAACCGGGTTTGGGTCATAATATGCAGCCTTCAACAGCCCTTTCAGATCTGCACCATTGCTGGGATATGCTATTTTTATTCCCCTGATATTGCATAAAATACTTTCTACACTGCTGCTGTGATAAGGGCCGCCGCTGCCGTAAGCACCAATCGGAACACGTATAACACAACTGACCGGCCATTTGCCATTGCTCAAATAACAAGAACGGCTGACCTCTGTAAACAACTGATTCAGCCCCGGCCAAATATAGTCAGCAAACTGAACCTCTACAATAGGTTTGCAACCAACAGCCGACATGCCGACTGTACTTCCAATAATGAATGCTTCTTGAATTGGAGTGTTGAAAACTCTGTTAATGCCAAACTTCTGCCCTAGCGTAGCCGCTTCGCGGAAAACACCACCAAGCCTTGCTCCTACATCTTGTCCGTACAACAATGCTTCGGGATGTTTGGTCATAATTTCGTTTACCGCAAACAATGCGCAATCCACCATTACAGTCGCTACTTTTCCCTGCGGTGAACGAACACCTTTTTCTTCAGTAATTGGAGTGGGCGCAAAATCATGGCTGAACAAATCTTCAGGTCTTGGGTCTTCTGCCATCAACGCTTTTTGGTATTCAGCTTCTACCTTGATCCTTGCCTGTGCTTCTATGTCACGAAGTTCATATTCTGCTACACCTGTATCTACTAATTGTTTCCAAAGTTTTGAAAAAGGGTCATCTTTTGCTGCTTCCTCTAAATCGTGACGGTACCATTCTTTGCGAACTCCAGATGTGTGGTGATTGAGCAAAGGCACTTTTGCATGAATAAGAAATGGCCTTCGTTCTGTTCTTATTATTTCCAATACTTCTTTTAATGTTTCATAACATGCGAGGAAGTCTGTACCATCAATGGTTCTTGTTTCCAAACCATGAAATCCTTTGGCGTAGACGGTTGCATCCTGTGCACGTATTTCTTTCGCTGTCGCGGAAATGTCCCATTCATTGTCCTGCACCAGGTACAAAATCGGCAACTTTTTTAACACCGCCATTTGAAAAGCTTCTGCTACTTCGCCTTCTGTAATACAAGCATCTCCTAATGAACAAACTACTAATGGTTTATGATTTCCAAAATCCTCCGCCAATCCTTGCTGCTCCAAATATTGAATCCCCATAGCTGCACCGGTAGCCGGAATGGCCTGCATACCCGTGGCTGAACTTTGCATGGGTATCTTAGGCATATTATCTCTTTTGAGTGAAGGATGGCTGTAGTACAATCTTCCACCGCTAAAGGGGTCATCCCTCTTTGCCAACAATTGAAGCATCAGTTCGTAAGGTGTAATTCCAATTCCCAATAACATACTATCGTCACGATAGTAAGGAGAAAGAAAATCCTGCGCCAATAACTGCATTGATACAGCAAGCTGAATGGCTTCATGCCCACGTGAAGTTGCATGAACATATTTTGCAGTTATAGCTTTGTTGGCTTCGTATAGTTCAGTCATTGCTTTTGCTGTACTCATCAGTTCAAAAGCTTTCAGCAATATATCTATTGGCAATGTTGGGGTTGTTTTATTTTGCAAAGGAGAGGCAATCATTTTTTAATGTTAAAAGCAAAGTGTAAAAGAATTATCATAACCAGTGTAAATTAATACGCCATGCTGAAGCACATCTCGTCCAATAAGGCATTGAATGTGCTGCCCTTGCAAAGGTGCTTCAGTCACAATTACGGATTCGATGTTAACATTGCTGGGAAAAGTTATTTGTACATTGTATTGAAGGCAACTGATACTTTCAGATGTTGGGGTATTCATCAATATACTTCCAACTGGATTAATACCTAGCTGTTCTGCTAAACCCTTTTTTATTACCGTACCCGTTGCACCTGTATCAATCATTGCAATAAGTTTGAGGGTTTTAAAAGCAAGAAAATTTAATTTATTGTTACGGGCATATGGAATTGATGCAGTAATTTCAATTTCGACTATTGGCCCTAATTGTTGCAAATCAGGGATGCGTTGAGTAAGGGAGGGCATGTTTATACAAGATGATAGTTGTTAGCAAAATCGAGCTTTTGCTGAAAAGGGAGAATTTGCCTAATAAAAAAAGCATCCGTTTTAAATTTTTGATAACCAGCCTGTAAAGCATCGTCAATGGCTACATAAGTCCCAAATATTTCTTCGCCCTTTATCAAAATGTATTTACCCAAATCAGATTTTACAAGATCGGGCAATTTCTTTTCAAAAAAATTCATTTCCAGCTCTAACATTTTAATTAGAATTTTTATTAAGCGAAGATAATTAATTTTCAAATCATCCCTTTTCGGGTTTCTGTCCGCCGATTATGGCATAAATAACTACTGCTCCTTTTTTTTCACCATAGTTAAAATAGTAGCAATAGCAACGGTTTCTCCGGTTTCGTCCCCGCCTTTGTCGGGGCAGGCGTAAACATCAACCAACCATTTAACTATTCCTTTGGCTATGTCTTCTTCGCTTCTTTTTTCCTGCGCCACTTTTTCTTTTACTGTTAGTCTTACGCCGATTGTCATGCCGGGATAAACAGGTTTTGTAAACCGACATTCATTAATCCCATAGTTTAATAAAACCGGCCCCTTTCGTGGGTCAACAAACATACCTGCAGCTTTGCTTAAGATGTAATATCCGTGGGCAACCCTACCGGTAAAAATGGTTCCTTCCAATGATGTAGCATCAACATGCGCATAGAAATTATCGCCGGAAATTTGTGCAAATGCAGCAATATCGGCTTCTGTAACAGTGTGCTTATGTGTAGTGTAGGTCTCACTTATTTCCAGTTCTTCAAAATGCTTTCTAAAAGGATGAACATCTTTTTCTACTTGCTTTGCGCCGTATTGATAAACATCAGTAATTGCAGTCAACATACTCGGCGAACCTTGAATTGCTACTCTTTGCATGTAGTGATTTACCCCACGCAATCCCCCCATTTCTTCGCCACCTCCTGCTCTGCCGGGGCCGCCGTGTATCAGCAACGGCATAGGCGAACCGTGACCTGTACTTTCTTTTGCACTCTCATTGTTGAGCACTAATATGCGTCCATGGTTGCTTGCTGCACCAATCGTAAAATCACGGGCTGTATCAGTATTGTTGGTGACTATTGAGCAAACCAACGAACCCTTACCCATTTTGCTTAACTCTATTGCTTCGTCAAGGTTTTTATAAGGCATCAAAGTGCTCACAGGACCAAAAGCCTCCACTTCATGTGAGTCTTTGAATTTGAAAGGTTCACTATTTAGCATCAGTATCGGGCTCATAAATGCGCCTTTGGTTTTATCGGCACCCAATACATTGAAATTGTCAAGATCGCCAAAAATAATTGGGGTATTCACTGAAAGGTTTTTCACTCTTTCTCTAACCCTTGCCAATTGAGTTTTGTCCACCATAGCACCCATTCTTACACCTTCGGTTTGGGGATTGCCAATAGTAGTTTTTGCGAGTTCTTTGCCCAAAGCTATTTGCACATCTTCCAGCAAATTTTCCGGCACAATGATGCGGCGGACTGCAGTACACTTCTGCCCGCATTTTACCGTTATTTCCTTGCGTATCTCTTTTATAAACAAATCAAACTCCGGCGTGCCCGGCACCGCATCCTCACCTAAAACAGAGGCATTCAGGCTGTCTGCCTCCATTGTAAATGGAACTGATTCCTCAATGATTCGTGGATGTGCTTTTAGCTTTTTCCCTGTTGAGGCAGAACCTGTAAAAGTAACCACATCCTGGTAAGTTACATGGTCAAGGATGCCAATGCCGGAGCCCATGACCAATTGCAAAGCCCCTTCCGGCAAAATGCCCGAAGCATCAATTGCCCTTACCACTGCTTCTGTCAAATATGCTGAAGGAATCGCTGGTTTGACAATGGCAGGCATACCCGCCAAGAGGTTGACCGCAATCTTCTCCAACATGCCCCACACCGGGAAATTATATGCATTGATGTGGATAGCCACACCCTCTTTCGGCACCATAATGTGATGGCCAATAAAGGTGTTGAGCTTGGATAATTTCGCTGATTCGCCATCAACAAAGTATGGTTTGTCGGGGTAAAATTTACGGAGCGAAGCATAGGCAAACACATTGCCAATACCGCCTTCAATATCAATCCAACTATCTACTCGAGTGGCGCCTGTACGATAGCTAAGTGTGTAAAATTCTTCTTTGCGTTCGTTGAGGTATAAGGCCAATGCTTTCAACATTCTGCCCCTCTCCTGAAAGGTCATTTTGCGAAGCGCCTTATTGCCTTTCTCCCTTGCAAAGTCCATCATAGCCCCATAATCAGGCCCGTCAACATTCAACACAGCCACCGCATCACCCGTTACGGCATCCAACAAAGTTTCTTCATTTCCTGCCCCGTCGACCCATTTGCCGAAGGCATAATTTTGTAGTGTATTCATCTTAATCGTTAAATCGTTTATTGGTTTATTAGTTTATTGGAAAAAGCAAGTTCGTCATTGCGAACGAAGTCAAGAAATCTGCACATTAAGTATGAAGTTTTAGCAAAAATATTTTTTTGGGATTATAAAAATCACCGGCCTCACGTAAATTAATCAGGTTTTTTATCAGGGTTTTGCATACCCCAGAAAACAACAATTTCCAGAAGTTTCAGGTCAGGGTTGTATCGGTAAGTCATGGTTGTTTTTCCGTGAATGTTTGTCAAATAAGTGTTCTTTCGTTTTCCGGTAGGCCTGAACATTTGTGGTCTTACAGCAATTAGTCTGATTTTATCATCAACCCGCTGAACAAATCTTTTTACAGCAAGTTCTCCAAATTTATTCTTAAGATAATTAATGATCTCTTCAAATGATTTTATTGCCAAGGGAGACCAAATTATTTTTTCAACCATTGCTCATAATTTTTCAAGACAGTTTCATGAGCTATTCCCTGACCTTTGTCTAATTGATTAAGGCCCGTGTCAATTGCCCCTTGCTGTGAAGGGGAAATTTCATTCCACCAATCTGAAGTCTCATTAGCTTCAAGGATATGGTAAACTACTTCCAATTCCTTTTCAGAGGCAGTATCAACAAATTTATGAACCTGTTTTCGCAGTTCATTTATTTCATTCATAAGTTTATGCGTTTTCCAAATTTACTCAAAGTTTCACAATTCAAAGTAATCGTTATATCGATTATTAGTCAATTTGTCAATTGGTATAGGAAGGTATTAGCCTGTCATTGCGAACGAAGTGAAGCAATCTGCCCGTAAAAATCAAGTTTTTTAATTGTTTTTTCAACTCTATTGAGACCAACATTTGATTTTCAATTTTACATTGTTGTGTCACTCACTTCAACCGCATATTATTATTCAGCTTTTTACAGTTTTTGTTTCAGGAAACCACTTATCATTTTAAAACCTATATACTTTTTATACAAAGATATATCATATTAATGGCCACAAAGAGATGCAAAATCTGCACGATAGTGAACATGACATATACTAGGCGGAAACTTTAAGCATGTTAAACAAAGAACTAATTACGTTCAAAAATAAATGAATAAAAAATGATGATTCACGTATCTTGAACGAAAATCACATCCATGAATCTTCAGGTAGTTTGCATTGGCGCTATGTTGGTGGATGAATTATTTTATTGCCAACAAAATGTGGTTGCAGGCACTTCCAATCCGGCATCGGTTAAACGCAGCCCCGGCGGAGTTATGCGTAATATTGTTCATCATTTGGTGTTGCTAGGCATTCCGGTAGAGTTTATTACAGTAGCCGGCAATGATGCAGATGGAGAATGGTTGATAAAAAACTGCACAGAATCGGGCATTAGCATGAACCACACGATTATAGCAGAATGCAGCACAGGAAAATACGCCGCACTGCTGAACCCTGATGGAAGCCTGTTTGCAGCCGCTGCTGTAAACCCTTCTGAAGAATTTCTGACTGTTCCATTTCTTCAATCGAAAGAAGAAATAATGGACAAAGCAACCATGATTGTTGCGGACACCAACCTGAATATCAATGTATTGGAATGGCTGATTGAATATTGCAAAACCAACAATAAATTACTTATTATTGAACCCGTATCGGTTGCCAAGGCAAAAAAGCTTTCTGACATAGACCTGAATGGTTTGTATATGGTAACACCAAATGAAGATGAGTTACTATCGTTAAGTACCCAGCACAACCAAAAAGATGATATTTGCCGGGAACTGTTTGAAAAAGGGGTTAAACAGGTGTGGTTAAGAAAAGGTGCCCACGGATCGGAAATGATTTCTGCAAATGGCAGCCAACACCTTGCCGCCCCACACATAAATGTGAAAGACATCACAGGTGCCGGAGATGCAGCATTGGCAGCGTGGATAGCAGCTTACACACTTGACATGATGCCCAAACAGTGTATGCTTGCCGCACATGCAATGGCAGCAGGTGTACTGCAAGTGGAAGGTGCCATTGACAAATCAATCAATCAAAAAAAACTAATTGAATCAATCAAAGATTATTATCCAAATGAATAAAGATTTCCTGCAAATACAACCTGAAATAATTGAAGCACTTGCCAATAACCAACCAATAGTAGCGTTGGAATCTACCATTATTTCCCATGGTATGCCGTGGCCACGAAATGTGGAAACAGCAATGCAAGTGGAAGCTGCGGTGAGAGAAAATGGCGCAATACCTGCAACCATAGCCATAAGAAACGGCAAATGCCTTGTAGGACTTAATGCTGAAGAACTCGACTTTTTTGGCAAAGAAAAAGATGTGTGGAAAGTGAGCATTCGTGATATGCCTTACGTGTTAAGTAAAGGACTGCCAGGTGCCACAACGGTTGCTGCAACAATGCGCATTGCAAGTTTGGCAGGAATAAAAATATTTGCAACCGGCGGTATTGGAGGCGTACATCGTGGGGCCGAAACTACCATGGACATATCCGCAGACCTTACTGAAATGGCGCAAACAGATGTTGCCATTGTTTCAGCAGGTGTAAAATCAATATTGGATATTGGATTAACTCTTGAATATTTAGAAACATTAGGTGTACCTGTAATTACATTTGGGCAAAGTGAGTTTCCCAGTTTTTATTTCGGGAAAAGTAAATTCAAAACACCGCTTCGGTTAGATAGTGCGGTGGAAATTGCAAATTTAATATCGGTGAAATGGAAGATGGGCTTGAAAGGTTCTGTACTAATTGCCAACCCCGTGCCTTCACAATATGAGGTAGCAGAAGATGAAATAGAAATAAATATTCAACAAGCACTTGCTGATGCACAGCTTAAACAAATAACCGGCAAGGAAATAACTCCATTCATACTAAAACACATTGCAGACCACACCAATGGAGAAAGCCTTGATGCGAATATTGCCCTTGTATTGAACAATGCAAAGTTGGCATCGTTAATTGCTGTGGAGTTGATGAAAGGTTGATAACTTATGGAGTGTTAACCACAGAGAAATACGGGAGTTTTTCACAGAGGAAACAGAGTAAAAAATCCCCCGATGTATTTAAACAACTAAGGGATTAATATGCTGTAATAATTGCAGAAAATACTAAAGTTCAAGCAACGTTTTAACGGGATCTTTGCCAAACAATAACAATTCGGGGGTTTCTAGAAGTTCTTTTACCCTTACCAGGAAACTTACACTTTCGCGGCCATCAATTATTCTGTGGTCGTAACTAAGGGCTAAATACATCATTGGTTTTATAACAACCTGACCATTTATAGCCATTGGTCTGTCCTGAATTTTATGCATACCTAAAATGGCGCTTTGCGGTATGTTTATGATAGGTGTGGACATTAATGAGCCAAATACACCGCCGTTGGTTATTGTAAAAGTTCCTCCCTGCATTTCTTCCATTGACAATTTACTGTCACGGGCTTTACCGGCAAGTTCTACTACTTTCTTTTCTATTTCAGCCATACTGAGGCTTTCTGCATTTCTGATTACAGGTACAACCAATCCTTTTGGTGCTGAAACGGCAATAGATATATCGCAATAATCGTGGTAAATAATATTGTCTGCATCTATGTATGCATTTACTGCAGGCCACTCCTGCAATGCATAACATACTGCTTTGGTAAAGAAACTCATAAAGCCCAGATTGGTTCCATGTGCTTCTTTAAACTTGTCTTTGAACTGCGTACGCAATGCCATGATGCGACTCATATCCACTTCGTTGAAAGTGGTAAGCATAGCAGTTGTATTCTTGGCTTCCACTAAACGTCGGCTGACAGTTTTGCGCAGGTTGCTCATTTTTTCTCTACGCTCATTTCTGCTAAACAACTCCTGCCCTGCCACTGCTTTTTTACCGGGATTAGACAATGCCTGCAATACATCATCTTTCATAATTTTACCCTGATAGCCACTTGCCTGAATACTTTTAGGATCAACATGTTTATCAGCTATTATTGCAGCAGCAACAGGTGTCGCTTTTACATCATTGGGTATTGATGCCACGTTGGCTTGTGTAGGAGGTACAGCAGGTTTTAAATCCGGAGCCTTGGCAGCGTCAATTGCGGCAACGGCAACATCGGTATCAATAGTGGCTATTACCTCCCCTATTTTTACAGTATCGTCTTCTTTTGCTTTTATAGTTAATTTTCCTGATTCTTCTGCATTTAATTCAAAAGTGGCCTTTTCGCTTTCCAGTTCTGCAACAACATCATCTCTGCGAACAAGTACCCCATCTTTTTTTATCCACTTTAGTAAAGTAACTTCTGTTATGGATTCACCAACCGTAGGCACTTTAACATCGATGACGCCTTTACCCGCTGCGGTTGCTTTAGGTGCTGCAACTGTGGCAGGAGTATTTTCAACAGGTTTTGCAGGTGCGGCCACAGATGTCGCAACACCTTCAGGTTTCAAGGCTGTTTCATCAATACTTGCCATTATATCTCCAATATTAATAGTATCACCTTCTATAGCTTTTGTTTTTAGAATACCTGATTTTTCTGCGTTCACCTCAAAGGTGGCTTTTTCGCTTTCCAATTCTGCAATTACAGCGTCTCTTTCTACATATTCGCCATCTTTTTTTAACCATTTTATCAGCGTAACTTCTGTTATGGATTCTCCAACCGTAGGAACTTTAATATCAATCATTAGGTACTTTTTGAGTTTTGCAAATTTAATCGGTTTCTCATTACAAGCGGTTCAGTTTCACAATTAAACGTTTACAAAATTATTCAATTGCAAAACCAATCAATTTAGTTTAATAATCTGCTTTACTAATTCTTGAAAAATACATAAAATAAAAATGTTCATTGTTTTATTTTAATTAATCAATTTGCTGTTATATATACTTAGAAAATTTCTTTAATTTATTCCTATCTTTTATAGTTGAAAGACAGGAATAATAAATAGACAACTATAGACTTTTATTCAAATAATCATAACACAGCTTAATCTTCCTCTCAGGTATTGTGGGTACTCAATTTTTTTATCATAGCATCAGAAATTTCATCTGCAGAAATTCCGTAACCATTTACTAAGACTCCTTTAACCCCAAACTTAGTAGAAGAAATAGCATACAAAACAGATTCATCATCAGGATTAGAAGCACCTTCAAAACGATACACTTTATCTATTTCAAAATCATCAGGCGATAATATGGTGTTGGGGGATTGGCAAGTGACACAATTACCCTTCAAATTAAAATCAAGTGTATAGCCTTCATTTTTCAGGCCATTGATTGTTTCGGATAAGGTTCCATAACTCTCTTCCATAATAGTATTTTTTTATTATAAATGTAGATGATTTTTATGGCACTGCAAGGCCGGCTATTCTAAAAAGCATTTATATGCATTTGTTTACAAAAAATTATAAATGGATTTAAATGTTCCATTAAAAAATTTACTTACGATAATTCATAGTTATAAACCACTCATCCTTTTCTTTATTTATCTACAATTGGAGTAGTTATATTTGTCTTGAACTGTAAAATAAAATCAATGTTATCAAAAATTATTTGCTTTATCTTTTTGTTGTTTTTTTCGGTCCTTTCTATTGCGCAAATCAATAACCCTTTGATGGTACACAACAATGCACCAATTCTATTTGATAAAATAAATGTTGCAGTCATAAAGGAGGCAGTAGAAATTACAATAAAAGAAACTGATGAAAGACTTAAGAAATTAACTGATAGTTCTATAAAAAGCCGAACAACAAGCAATACGCTCATGGCTTTTGATAATATTAGCTACTATCTTACAGACCTTAGTATGAAACTCGGACTAATCTCTTCCACTTCAACTGATGAAGAGGCCCGTAATACAGCAAATGACGAAAGTGAAAAGCTATCCAACTATGTGTCCACACTTTTCCTGAACGAAAAATTGTATAAAACAATAAAACAGTACGCTACCACATCAGCTGCAAAAACATTATCACCAAACAAGAAGAAATTTTTAAAAGAAGCAATTATTTCTTTTGAAAAAAATGGGATGAAACTGGACAATGCCGGCCGAAAGCAGCTTCAAGAACTAAATGAAAAATTAATAAGTTTTGGACTTCAGTTTGATAAAAATATTGCAGCATCCAGAGATAGCCTTGAATTTTCTGAAGAAGAACTTACAGGTGTGCCTGAAACAACAAAAACGCCATGGAAAAAAAGTAACGGAAAGTATATGGTGACTGTTAATGGCCCTAACTACAATGAAGTAATGAGTAACGCCAATAATTCATTGACCCGTAAAACAATGTTGCTTCATTATAACAACCGGGCTTATCCTGCAAATATTATGGTCTTGGATAGTCTGTTTTATTTTAGAAATGAATATGCAAAACTATTGGGCTTTAAAAGCTATGCAGCCTATTCTGTAATAGATAAAATGGCTGGCACACCTGCAACAGTCTGGAATTTTGAAAAAGATCTCATAGGTAAACTTGCCCCTTATGTCACCATACAAATGAATGAATTAAAAAGCCTTAAGAGAAAATTTCAACCTAATGAAACTGATTCAATTTTTGATTGGGATATGTCTTACTACAGAAAAAAGCTATTAGATACAAAATACAAATTAAGCACCGACGAAGTAAAGGAATATTTCGAAATGAATAACACCCTACAAGGTATGTTTAAAGTGTATGAAAAACTATTTAGTCTAAAAATTAAAGAAGTAACAAACATGCCGGTTTGGTATAGCAAGGTCAAGAGTTATGAAATGTTTAAAGAAGGCAAAAAAATCGGCACCTTTTATCTTGATTTATATCCAAGAGCTAATAAATACACCCACTTTGCATGTTTCCCTATAAGTCAATACCGAATTGCAAATGGAAAGGAAGTTTATCCGGTATCAGCGCTGATTTGCAATTTTCCTGAAGGCACAACTGAACAACCTTCCCTACTCTACCATAATGATGTTGTTACACTTTTTCATGAATTCGGACACCTTGTACATTCCATGTTAGGCAGGTCTGACGTTGCATCTCAAGGTCCTTTTTCTGTAAAGGGAGATTTTACCGAAGCTCCATCGCAATTTTTAGAAAACTGGGTTTGGGAATATGAATCATTAAAAATGTTTGCTAAGCATTATAAGACAGGTGAATTGTTGCCAAAATCATTGTTTGACAAGATGAAGCAGACACAATTGGTAGGTATTGCACTTCAATACATTCGTCAGGCATATTTTGGTGTATTAGACTTTACATACGAAGACAAATATGATAGCATTAAAGGGCGGGATATTAATGAGGTCTCAAAAGATTTAACTGCAATGAGACAAGTGCCTTTTGTTGAAGGCAGCCACATGATTTGCAGTTTTGGACATCTTAATGGTTATGCCGCAAATTACTATGGTTACCTATGGTCTAAAGTTTATGCTGAAGATATGTTTTCATTATTTAAAAAGAATGGTGTTATGGACGTTAAAACAGGTTTAAGCTATAGAAAAAATATTCTTGAAAAAGCTTCTACCATAGAAGAGAAAGACATGCTCAAAAACTTCCTTGGAAGAGAACCAAATTCAGCTGCGTTTTTGCAATCGTTGGGAATAGGGAAATAAGTGAACAATGAACAGTGAATAATGAATAGTGAACAATGAATAGTGAACAATGAATAGTGAACAGTGAACAGTGAATAATGAACAATGAAGAGTGAACAATGAATAGTTTCTGATGGATAAAAATGTTTTAAGAAATAAGAGTTATCAGTTTGCAATAAGAATTGTAAAGTTTTCTCAATATCTGCAAATGGAAAAGAAGGAATTTGTTTTATCAAAACAAATATTGCGAAGCGGTACAGCTATTGGCGCTTTGATAAGAGAAGCTGAATATGGGCAAAGCAAACTTGATTTTATACACAAGATGAGCATAGCCCTCAAAGAAGCAAATGAAACCGAGTATTGGATTAACCTGTTAAAAGACACAGAGTATATTGATGAAAAACTTTTTCAAAGCCTGGTAAACGATTGCCAAGAATTATTACGCCTACTTATAGCATCCATAAAAACTATCAAGCTAAAAATAAACTCCCAATAATTATCCATCGTAATTATTATTCACTGTTATCTGTACATTTTTATCTCTTCACTCTTCATTGTTATCTGTTCACTGTTCATTGTTCATTGTTATCTGTTCATTATTCATTGATTTCAATCACCTCGCAATCTTTGATGTCAGCGCCATCTATTGCGAAGCGGATAAGCGTTCTAACCTTTTGCCAGCCTTGCTTTCCTGCTGCGCCGGGGTTCATGTGCAGACATTCGTATTTGGGGTCATACATTACTTTCAAGATATGCGAATGACCTGAAATAAATAGCCTGGGCTTATGTTCAATAATTGCATTTTTTGCCAACAACGAATACTTGTTTGGATATCCACCAATATGAACTATTAAAACCTTAACTGCTTCGCAGGAAAAGGTCAAAACTTCAGGGAAGCGGCTACGAATATCCTGTCCGTCAATGTTACCATAAACGCCTCGTAATGGTTTAAAAGCTGCAAGCTCATCAGCAACTTCTGCAGCACCAAAATCTCCGCCATGCCATATTTCATCACATTTTTCAAAATGACGGAATACGGCTTCGTCAAGGTAACTATGGGTATCAGATATGAGTCCTATGTGGGTCAAAATAGTTTAGGGTTTAATGTTTAGGGTTTAATGTTTAGAATTTTATGTTTAGAATTAGTGTATTTAAAACATAACTATTTTTTAAAATTAATACGTTTTTTATCCTTATTATAAAGAAGTAAAAGCACCAAGGTAATGGACAAAAACTGTTGCTACAAACTAAAAATTTTTCTTTCCAAAAAAAATAAGATATTTATACACCTAAAAACATAAACGATTATGCTGAAACTAAATGAAATGAAAGCTGGTGATTTAGTACTGGCAGAATATGATGGTAACTGGCACGAAGGAGAAGTGACTAATGTAGACCATATAGATGCCAAAGTATGTGTAATGACTGGATCCGACCAGGAGTTCTGGTATGAAATGAGTCATATTAAACCAATAGATCTAGATGAATCACAATTGTACAAACTTGGCTTTCAAAAGCAAGCAATGGACGACGGATCTGTTAAGTACATGAAAGGTGCATTCAGGGTTTTACTTCATCATCCTGGTGATTTCAACAGTTTTGAAATGTGGTACCGCGAAGACCAACGACACATCAGCCAACCAATTTATGTACACGACTTTCAAAATAAATATGCAGCTATGACTAAGGTGATACTTGCAAAAGGAGAAATGTAACCTTTGGATTTGGATTACATTACCTTCAAAATAATTGTAAACAGCCTGTATAAAAACGGGCTGTTTTGTTTTAAACCGGTCTTATGAAAATCTGGCTTTTGATATTATTTCTTGCATCTGGCATCCATGTACTTGCACAACAATTTGGCGGCAACCCCACAACCATTCATTGGAAACAAATAAACACCGACACAGCCAGAATTATTTTTCCCGAAGAATTGGGTGATGTCGCAAAAAGAGTAGCTTCTGTGGTGCATGATTTACAAAAATATCATACAGCAACAATTGGCAACCGGCTTAAGAAAATCAACATTGTTTTACAAAATCAAACAACTGTATCCAATGCTTATGTTGGGCTTGGGCCTTTCCGCAGTGAGTTTTATTTATTTGCTCCGCAAAATAGTTTTGACCTGGGTGCTTTGTCGTGGGCAGATAATTTGAGCATTCATGAGTACAGGCATGTAGAGCAGTACAACAATTTCAATGTAGGCTTGTCAAAAGTTGCCGGTATTTTATTTGGTGAACAAGGCAGAGCCTTGGCAAATGCCGCAGCAGTACCTGATTGGTTTTTTGAAGGCGATGCAGTATTCAATGAAACATCCTTAAGCCAACAAGGGCGTGGGCGGTTACCGGACTTTTTCAATGGTTATATTTCATTGTTTCAGCAGCAAAAAAAGTATAGCTATATGAAGCTGCGCAATGGTTCGCTGAAACACTATGTTCCCAATCATTACCCATTGGGATATATGCTCGTAGGTTATGGACGGGAAAAATATGGAACAGACTTTTGGAAGAAAGTAACACAGGATGCAGCACGGTTTATTCCCCTGATTTATCCATGGCAAAATGCTGTAAAAAAGTATAGCGGTGTTAACTATGACAAGTTCGTAAGCAACGCTTTTACTTATTATCAAAACCAATGGCAACAGGCAAAAGCAACTCCATTTACTTACAAAACTCCTATTCTCAAAAACAATGTAACCGATTATCAATACCCCTACACAGACAGTAACGGAAATGTGATTGTTTTAAAAACAAGTTACCGCAATATCCCCGCATTTTTTAAAATTTCCCCAGAGGGAAAAGAAGAAAAAATAGCAACACGAGACATTGCAAATGATGGCTACTTTTCCTACAACAATGGACTTATTGTATATAGCTCATATAAAGCTGACCACCGCTGGGGATATAGGGAATACAGTGACATTAAGCTACTCAACTTAGCAACCGGAAATATTCAAAAAATTACGAACAAGAGCCGTTATTTTTCTCCTGATATTTCACATGACGGGCTGAAAATTATTTCTGTGGAAATGTACCCCAATCAACAATCAAATCTGGTTGCCATGAATCTGCATGGAGATGTTTTGTTTCGTTCAAAAGCAGTACGTGGTGTTGTTTATACTTACCCAAAGTTTGCTGCCAATGACAGTTTTGTATATGTTGCTACGCGAAACGAATCAGGCGAAATGGCGCTGCTAAAACTGGAACTTGCAACCGCTAAAGAAACAATGGTATTGCCTTTTGCAAACCGAATTATTGGTTTACCCACATCAACAAACGATACAGTAATTTTCACCAGTTCCTACAAAGGAAGTGATGAAGCATGGGCTTATGTTCAGAGCAAGAAAGCGGTCTATCGGTTAGCTACTAATCAAACAGGATTGTATCATCCCGCATTGGATCACACAACCGGAAACCTTGTAGCAGCCAACTTTACAGCAGATGGATACAGACTTGCAGTAATTAGTAAAAAAGACTTACTTTGGCAAAAAGTTAATGAAAAAGAAAATGCCTTACCTGACCTATACATTGGTAAAGCATTGAAGCAGGAAAACAGCGCTACGCTTCAAAACATTCCCCTTAGAAATTTTACACTCAAAAAATATAACAAGAGTTATAACCTCTTTCACTATCATAGCTGGAGACCAACTTATAGCGATCCTGAAATTTCCTTTTCGTTGCTGGGTGAAAATATATTGAACACGTTACAAAGCGAAATTTCCTACACTTACAACCGCAACGAAAGCAGCCATAATGTAGGTTTCAACGGTATTTATGGTGGATGGTTTTTGCAGCCGGTTTTGGGCATCAGTCAAACATTTAACCGAAACGTTCGATATAATGCGGACACCATTTTTTATTATAATGAATTTAATGCAAATGCGGGTTTGCGGTTGCCGTTAAACTTTTCGGCAGGAAAACATTATACCAATCTCACATTCAATTCAACCATTAATAACCAACAGGTGCAATGGACAGGTTTGGGCAAACAACTGTTGCGCAATCAGAACTTTTTTTATTGGCAAAGCAGTGCGCAATTCAGCAATCAAATACAGCAGGCACGGCAACATATTTATCCGCATTGGGCGCAAACCTTAACATTGCAATACCGGACTATTATTGACAAATACACTGCTCATCAATTCCTTGCTTCGGGGTCGGCTTATTTGCCGGGATTGTTGCCTACGCATAACATAATTATTTCCGCAGCCTATCAGGGCAGGGATACCATGGGGCAATATTCATTCTCCAACAGCTTTCCTTTTAGCCGTGGGTACAATGGCGTCAACAATCCCAGAATGTGGAAACTTGGCGGCAATTATCATTTTCCGCTTTTGTACCCGGATTGGGGTTTTGGCAATATTGTCTATTTCAAAAGGATAAGAGCAAATGGGTTTTATGATTATTCAGATATTAAAAGCCTGCGGAGCGGCAAAAGATTTTCGTTTAAAACTACTGGCGTTGAACTTTTTTTTGATACCCGCTGGTGGAACCAACAGAATGTAACTTTTGGCATCAGGTATAGCAGATTATTGGATGCAGATTTGGTAAGGATGAACCCAAATCAATGGGAGTTTATATTGCCGGTAGGGTTGTTTAAATAAGTGATTTAGCCAAAAAAAAAATTAACATCAGTCTTGCTTAATGAGCTAAGTTTTTTCTTACCCAGAATATTCTTAACACAACAGCCGAAATAAAAACACCAGTCCCAAGAAGATTCATTTTCAAATCTTTGATGCTATCGGGAATAAAAACAAATGCACTGCGGTGTGCCAATGTATTTTGAAATACCTCGTTGAAGAGGCCTATGATGTTAAATACAATTACTGCAATTGCACCTATCCACCATCTATTCAGCAAATATCTACCGGTAAATACTGCAGTATAAATATAAACTTTGAGACAAATAACAATTGCAAAAGAAAAATGCTCTGCACAATTAAGCAACCACTCAATAGTATCAGTAAAAAAAACTTTCCTCAACCTTTCCAACAAAACCAATTCATACGCCCAAAAAATAAAATTATAGAGTTTGTATGGATGAGTAAAATAAGTAGCCTGCAGATTCAATACTTCAATTGATAAGTGCATGGCAGCTATATACCACAGATAGTTGGAGTGGCCTGACCACGCTATAACCGCAGTCAGTATTACGTTGCAGATTCTTACAGAAACGATATTCATTAAAGAAAAATAACAGAAAAATTGATTATGATACGTATAATCTACTTAGTCAACATTCATTTCACCTTGCTCTTTAGCACAAATAGTGCTTCGCGTTTTCTGCTTTCAAGTCTATCAACAGAAAAGGCGGTAATGTCCGAAAGTTTAAAAATCTGGGTTCCATCTTCTACACCCACATCGCTGATGGCGTTAATCTGTACGTGGGTTTCATCAAAGTTAAGGACATAACCATGATTCAATATCTCGATATTGTTAATTTCGATGGTGATTAATTTTCCATGGTCAAACTTGTTTTTCAAAACCTCGTATTGCCAGTTTTCTTCGTCGTTTATTTCTATGTTTTTTACGGTTTGCTTTTCTATTTTGCTAGCATTCGGAAACAGCAATTGATAGGTAAGCAGGTAGTCGCTGTCGGTTTCAAAAGATTCTATATTTTCCATTTGCTCTATTAAAAGACCATCTTCCAGACCGTACTTGGATATATGCTGTAAGACAATGATTTTATCGGTGTAATCTACAATGTAACCTACGTAAAAATCGTTGTTGTCATCGTATTTCCTTACGCCAATAAGGCTTTTTGTTTCCTGGGAATCGGAGAGTATTTTTCCTACTATTTTATCTATCATTAAAGCTATTTTTATTTTTGTATAATTTCTTTTTTACTCGTTCTATTTCTTATGTTTTGAGTAATGTACTTTCTATTAAAAAAGTGTAAAAAGCTGCATAGCATATCTACAAGTACAAGTGAGTGACACAACTATGTTGATTAAAGGCCCAGTGCTGGTTACAAAACAAAAAACATTACTCATTTATAACGCATCATCTAATACTCAATGCAATTACTTCACCATAAATGTTTTCCTCTCCACTCCCACTCCTGTAATGGTCAGACTCTTCCATGCAGTGGGTAGTTTGCTTTTGATTTGGGTAATGCCGGTGGGTGTTATTTCTAAACCACCAAAGCCCATGAGCATACTTTGTATAATGCCACCGGCTCCTGTTGCAAAATATGGATTAGTTCCCCCTTTGGTTTCAGCTATGACACGTAATGGTGGATTAAGATTAGGTTCGTATGCATCCTTGAACCAATGCAGTGCTTTTTCTCCATCACCGAGTCGTGCATATAGCAGCGCAAATACGCCTTGTGTCATTGCAGGCGTGCCTTCATTGGGTACACGTTTTTCGTAGTACTCAAGGTCACGTTTAATATCGGCAGTGTTGGTTATTTCTTTTAGCGGATAAGCTAACAAACTTACATCTGCCTGCTTGATTCCTTCACCGTTGTAGGTAGCATGTTCACGGGTAATTCCATCGGGCATTTTTAAAATGGGTATGTTGTTGGAAACATTCATCCAATCAGCATCGGGGGCTATTCCAAGTATTACAGCGGCTTGCGTGGCATATTGCAGATTTGCTTTTGCAGCAGCATTCGTAAACGCATCATTGTCTACGTTTTCAGCCCACTCATCTGCAGCAACTACGTTTTTAATATCATAATGACCGGGGCTGATTCGTTCTACACGACTTGCCCAAAAATCAGCAGTAGCACTAAGTATTGGCCAACCTTTTTCGCGAAGCCAAACCTTGTCTTGTGTAACACAATAATAGTTCCATGCAGCTATGCCGACACATGCAGTAATATGATGTTCAAACGGACCACTCAATGCCCATACCGGTGTTTCTTCTACACCACTTTCAGCACTTTCCCAAGGGTACATTGCCCCTTTATAACCTCTGTTGAATGCATTGCGTTTTGCAGCATCTAATCGCTGAAACCTATATTCTACAAGGCTTTTAGCCATCTCCGGGTGCATAACCAATATTGCCGGATACATCCATAATTCTGTATCCCAAAATACGTGACCATTATAGCCTAGCCCACTTAAGCCCATAGGCGATGGACTCAATGATGTGCCTTCACGTACAAATGAATACAGGTGATATAACATGCTGTGTACATCCTGTTGGCTTTGAGGATCACCTTCTATGGCTATATCGCTTTTCCATAGATCGTTCCACGCTTGATTGTGAAAACTAACCAAACGATCATGGCCCTGGAGTTTTGCATAAATAGTCATACGTTCAGCTTCATTCAAGGGATCATCATGATGCGCTGAAGTAATAGAAGATCCTACAATAGAGTATGTATAAGTTTCACCGGCTTTTATCTTACGTGTAAATTTTACAAGGTGCATATTATTGTCCCACATTTCATGAATGACCCTTGGTTCCTGCCCATGGGGTTCGGAAAACATAAAAGCATTGCTGGCACACATCAACAACTTACCTGTAGGGCTTTTTGCACTACTGGTAAGCAAACTGATAGTAGTGTGAGGGCGGTCTATTTCATTGTAATAATTTTGGACGTCTTTGAGTGCATCAGGTGCTTCCATAACACTGGCACCTGTAATAGTTATGTCTTTGGTAGCTTTTATTGTGATATCCATCAAAACAGTAAACGGAAGATGACGAAGCGAGTAGTAAGTATAGCTTACATTGGCCTTGCCCTGCATATCAAACGATGCAGAGAAGTTTGCATGTTTCATATCCAATGACTGGGTCATATTAGTTGTATTGCTGCGGTCAATGCGTCGGCCGTCTACTTCCATATATGAATTCAACAGGTTGAAGCTCTTTAAAAAATTGCTGACCCGTCCCCTTCCATACAAATCATAGGCACCTGCAAGTACTACATCCTTTACTTTAAATGGTTCAGGACTTGATACTACCCCAATCATTCCATTGGCGACAGTAATGCCATAGTAGTTGGCCGGGTCTATTGCTTTTGTTTCAATTTTCCAGGGATCCTGGGCCTGGACATTTATACATAAACCAACAAAAAACAAAGGGAACAATCGTTTCATACATCAGAATTTTTATAAAAAGTAAATTTAACCGTATTTGCTTATAACTTGCCATGCTAAAAACAAATACTACAGAATGATGAAAAAAGTCTTGTTTGTATCGGCATTATTGATCTGCTGTTGGATTTTATATTACTTTCTTCCTAACCATATTATTGAAAATAAAACTAAGATAATATCAGTTAATGCCAAGGCATTTTCAAGAACCATAAGAGAAGAAAATATTTGGACAAAATGGTGGCCAGGTAATAAAACTGACAATAGCAGAAATAGTTTTACTTATCATGAAACCAATTACACTATTGTTGAAAAAAGATACACGTCCCTTTTAATAAATATAAAAAACGGAAGTGATTCATTTGCAACCGAATTAATTTTTACGCCTGTAAATAAAGATAGTGTATTGTTAAGTTGGAATGGTAAAGTATTATCCCCCATTACTGTTTTTAATAAATTGAAATTGTATATGTTGGCTAAATCTATTAAAAAAGATATGGGTACTATTATGGATAAAATTCAGGACTTTTATTCTAATGAAGGAAACATCTACGGACTTGCAATAAAGAAAGATTTTGTCATAGACTCTATGCTGATATCTACTTCGGTTCAGACAAATAAATTCCCAGATAATGAGATTATTTATAGCATGATAGAAAAATTGAAAAATCATGCAAAAGCAAATGATGCTTTACAAACCAATCCACCAATGTTAAACATTTATACAACTGATAGTATTCATTATAAAACACAAGTAGCCTTGCCGCTTAATAAAAAATTATCTGATCAAAAAGATATTGTTTACCGTTGGATGTTGGGCGGCGGAAATATTTTAATAAGCGAGGTAAAAGGAGGTTATAATACTATCAATAGAGGATTTTCGTCAATGGAAAATTATGTGAAGGACCATGAACGTGTTGCACCGGCAATTCCATTTCAGCAATTGATAACGGATAGAAGGATAGAATCAGATAGCAGTAAATGGATAACAAGATTGTGCTGGCCTGTTATGTAATAAAGACTCGAATGGTCAATTCAATTTTCTATATTTCCCTTAAATAAAATTAAGGTTGGTTAATTTGAATGACATGAGCGGAATCATTATTTTTTGCCAAAATAAATGATTGTTTATTCTTTATCACAATTGGTAAGATATGCCTTACCTGTCCCTTTATAATCAGATTATTCATTGGGCTTGTTGAGAAGGCTCCTTTGCCTTTGTTTATAAGTAGCGTACCGTAATCGGCATCATACTGACCCATTTCTATATTATTGTCATAATAATTACCCATGAGTAATATGTCGGGCTTGTTGTCATTGTTTGCATTAACAATAACTGCACATTTATAAGTACTCAACTGTGCCTGCCAGGGTAATTTTTTTGTTTCGAAATTTAAATTCCCTTTATTCATTAAAATTGAATTAGAAAAATAATTTGCATAAAGGACAGTAGCGGCTCTTAATTTATCCTCTCCAAATATTTCAGTTAATGTTGCCTTTGCAAGATCTTCTGCAAATAGAAATTTCTTTTTCAAGACAGGCATTTGCTTTTCAAGTTCAGCTTTAGTAGCAAATGGAATTTCCTTACCTCCAACATAATAAGTCAACACCTGTTCTTTTTTTCCATTTCCATCAAAATCATTATAGTATAAGCGGATTGGCTGTTTTTCGGTTCCCTTTAGTCTGCTATTTTCACCCAAATTGCCGGCTATGATATCTATGTTACCATCGCCATCCACATCGCATGGAAGTATAAAATTCCACCAACCCTTTTTATCACTCAATACCTTTTTAGTAAAGTTTCCGTTTTCATTTATAAATGCATCTATACCGTCCCATTCTAATGATAATAACAAATCCATATCCCCGTCTTTATCCAAATCAAACCATAAGGCATTTGTTACAAAGCCCACATTTGATAAGCCTTTTGCTGATATATTGGATACATTGCTGAAGGTTCCGTTTTTGTTATTGAGAAATAAATAAGAGGTTGGCACTTCGCCATATGCCCAAGGTACCGCCCTGCTCCCAATAAACAAATCCTCATAGCCATCTTTATTAAAATCGTAAGCAACAACACAAGATGCAGTCAGGAAAATATTCCCGAAAGGATTTAAAAGCTTTGATAAGTTACCTTTTCCATCATTCACGTAGACCCTTGGTGTATTATGAAAATCATCTCCATAAAATTCATTGCCCCCACTAGCCACTACCAGATCAATATTACCGTCATTATTTACATCAGTCCAACATGAACTTGTATTTTCATAAATGCTATCTGCATCTAAAACTGGTTGCTTCATTTTAATAAATCTACCGGACTTTTGCTGGAGAAAAACTGCACTTTTATGATCTCTTGCAGCCCCTATAAATACATCTTCTAAACCATCTTTGTTGATATCAGCCACCGCCAGGGCGGGACCTTCAGTTGATACCATATGAGGAATAAGAGGTTCTCTGTCAAACTCAACAAATCTATTTTCCTGATGCACGAAATTCAAACCACTTTGTTTAGTTATGTCTTTAACTACATTGGTATTATTTACAGCGGTTTTAGTAAGATTAAAAAAGTTGAACTGCGGTAACCCCTTTTTGTAATTAACCGTTATTTCTTTTTGAGTTGTCAAAACAGTAATATGCTGGTAAGTTCTATCGGGCCATATTAATAGTGCAGAATCTATTGTAGTTTTATTCAACCCTAAATGCATTGGTATCTCCATACTGGAAAGAAATCCCCTTACCGGATAATTCTCATAAGTACGTATCTGACTGCCACTGTAGACAACTACTTTTGCTCCTACTGCATGTATATTTTTTTCAGGACCTTTTAGGTTTATACTAACAAATTGGTTGAGTGAAGAATCATTGCTTTTATTTTGATAAAGTAATGTCGGATTATCAATGTTACTAACTACAATATCAAGGTCTCCATCATTATCAAAATCTGCATATACTGCGCCGTTAGAATAGGTAGGCTGGTTACCTTTTATATTTTCTGTTTGATCTTCAAATGCAAGACTGCCTTTGTTTGTATAAAATTTATTAGGAATTTTTATTTCCGGAAATTTTTTAATCAGCGACAAATCTTTACCCTGCAAATCATCGTTATTGATTTTCTGCTGAACTTCTGTATTGGTTACAAAGCTGACATAATCTATGTCATTCATCCTCTTGGGTATTCCGTTAGAAATAAATAAATCTTTTAAGCCATCATTGTCAAAATCCATCCATAAGGGAGCCCAACTCCAATCTGTTGCCGCTATGCCACTGTACAAGCCTGCTTCGCAAAAGACACCATTGCGTTGATTATATTGCAAATTGTTTCTGGTGAACTGATAAGAATATCCCATCCCAATTTTCTCATGAAACAAATCATAAGTATCCTCGCCTAATGACCGCTTAAGTATATAAGGGTCAGATGGTAACATGTCCATAGAGATAATCTCGGGATATGCGTCGTTGTTTACATCTGCCACATCTACCCCCATCGAGTATTGGCTTGTGTGCATGAATTGTCGTGTACCCTCTTCTTTAAAAGTTCCATTTTTTTGATTGATATACAAGTAGTCGTTTTCATGAAAATCATTACCAATATACAAATCAGGATAGCCATCTAAATTAATATCAGCTACTACTACCCCTAATCCATAACTTATAGCTGTACTGTTAATACCAGTTTCTCTTGTTACATCTATAAATTTTGATTGCGCATTTTTATAAATTCTATCGCCTGACAACGAATCATAGGTACCCATAAAAACCGAACGTGGCCTGAAATTATTGTTTTGATGTACCGAGTGATTTAATAGAAACATATCAAGATCACCATCATTATCATAATCGAAAAAGGCCGCCTGTGTACTAAATCCTGAAAAGTCTAAACCATATTCTTTTGCTTTATCTGTAAAATGGGGAACTCCGGTTTTATCTACTCCATTATTAATCAAAAGTTGATTTTTGCTGTGCAGTGTTTCATATTGTCCAACGCGGCATACATATATATCTAACAGTCCGTCATTATTGATATCTACTAGTGAAATTCCTGTTGACCATCCCCCATCTTGTGGTATATCAGCCTGTGCTGTAATGTCTTTAAAGAGAAGTTTTCCTTTATTCAAAAACAATTTGTTCTGTGACTGATTACTACCAAAAAAAAGATCAATTAATCCATCATTATTGAAATCACCTGCCCCCACTCCACTACCATTGTAGAAGTACATGTATTTGAAAAGATTAAATGCAGGCGTATAAGTCAAATTGTTGCTAAACTCAATACCTGTTTGTTTACTATCCAATGTTTCAAACAAAGGCTGATGTGGCTTACTTTCCGATGTACAACCCATATAAACTATACAGATTAACAAGCAGACTTTAGATATAAATATTTTAGCCTTATGCATTACTTGCTTTTCAATTGGTACAACAATGGAGAACTATTGTTTTGTGTAAATAAAAATTGGTTCTTTTTACCTTTCAAATGAATAATATCTTTCACAGATTCTTTTGCGAACAACCCTGTTCTTAAATTGTTGACAGTTGTGAAGTCACCCTTGCCGTTCCCAAAAATTACATTGCCATAACCCGCATCCAATCTACCAAACTGTGGCTGAAAAGTAAAAAGATTGCCGCCGGTAATTAGATCCATTATGCCATCATTATTGACATCATAAACACAAACAGCATTTACACTTGACAGCTGAATATCAACAGGTAGAGGCTTTATAGCAAAATGACCTTTACCATTGCTGATTGCAGCAATTGAAGAACAATAATTAAAACTGCTAACACTTGCCTGATTCAAAATAGTTTTATTAAACAAATCCTGAATAGTTTTAGGGGCATAATCAAGGTGCATTAAATTTTCTTTTTTTAAAAAAGGAAATTGATCCGTAACATCTCTTTTTAGAAATACAGGCATATCCTTTTTATTAATTGTCTGAGTAAGAAATTGCTCTGTTGTTCCATTGTGATCAAAATCAACAACCCATAATTTCACAGGTTTGTTTACATCAGGTCGCAGATAAAAGTTTTCACCAATGTTGCCAACAATCAAATCATCCTTGCCGTCACCATTTATATCGGCAGCAGTAATTGTCTGCCACCAACCGATCATATTTTCAAGTCCTGTATTTTTAACCTCATCAAACTTATTAATATTAAAATTGAACACTTTTGTTGCCATCCATTCTCCGGTTACAATCAATTCCTTTTTATCATCACCGGTCACATTAGCCCAAACTGCACACGTAACCATACCCACATGTGCCAACAAAGAATTCATCTGTTCTGTTACATCCTTAAAATTTCCTTTGCCATCATTATTGTATAAATAACTCCTTGGTATTACACCGTAATTATAGGGTACACTTCTACCCCCAACAAACAAATCAAGATCACCATCTTTATCATAATCGTTAGCTACTGCTACAGATATATTTACATCATTAATTGGAAACGCATTTCCATTTAAAGCAAAATTTCCTTTACCATCATTTATGTATAAACGATGCTGTATTTCTCTACTACCTTTTTCGGTATTATTACCCCCGGCGCCAATAAACAAATCATTATCTCCATCTGTATCTGCATCAAAAAACAAAACCGCTACATCCTCAAAATCCCGGTATGTTGTAAAGAGTTTTTGTACATTTTTTTTATAGTCACCGGTATTCGTTTGTATGTAAAGCTGACCCTCCTGATTTTTTGCTCCACCAATATAAAGATCGTCTAACCCATCGCCGTTAACATCTGCCTGTGCTACATGAGGGCCTTCACGAGAAAGCATTTCTGGTAAATTTCTCTCAAAATAAAAATCAACATACTCATCGTCTTTATGGGCATCAAATATGCTTGTTACAGGAATGAAATATGGAGAAGGTTGACTTGTTGAAGTATAAAATTGCTTAGCATTTATTGGTTGCTGTTGTAAATGATAAACCATATTAACCTTTGGATTTTCTAAGGTGATATAGGTATTATCGGGCCAAATGACTTGCAGAGAATCAACAGAATTATATTTGCCTAAACCAATAATTTGTTTGTAATCAACAGATGATTGGAAACCCCTTACAGGATATAATTCTCTATAAAAAATCTGGTCATTTTTAAACACCTTAATTTTTGAACCAATGGCAAAAGTATTTTCACCAATTCCTTTTAACTGTAAAGCCAGATAATTATTTTTTTGTTGTTCACTTACATTATTCTTATAAACAAATGCCGGGCTATTCTCATTATTTATTACAAGATCCAAATCGCCGTCTCTATCTAAATCAGCATAAGCAACTGAATTAGAAAATGAAGGTTTATCCAACCCCCATGATTTTCCAATATCTAAAAACTGAAGATTGCCGTTATTTTTAAAAACTCTGTTACTCAAAGGTGTAACGGGAATATTTTTGAGTAGTTCATCCATATCTGTACGCTGTCCTGAAGCCATCATTTTAGCATATACATCGTTAGAAAAGAAATCGAGGAAATCAAGGTTACCAACGTCTTTAGCTATGCCATTGCAAACATAAATATCATTGAGACCATCATTGTCTGCATCAATAAACAAGGCGCCCCAGCTCCAGTCTGTCCCATACACACCACTATAATTACCTATTTCGGAGAAGTTACCTTTACCATTGTTCAGTTGCAGACAGTTGCGTACATACTGATGATAAAGACCTGCTTTTTGTTTGCTTAAATAAAGATCAATGTTATCAAAAGTACCGGTAGTTTTGAGTCTGTAATCATCATCAGGAATCATGTCTGTGGTAAATATTTCAGAAGCGCCATCATTGTTTATATCGCCTAAATCAGAACTCATTGATGACATGCTTATCTTTTGTACACGCCCCTCCAACTCATCTTTGAATGTACCGTTTCGTTGGTTAATGTACATGTAGTCCTTCTCTATAAAATCATTACCAACATATATATCAGGATAGCCATCATTGTTGATATCACCAACAGAAACTCCAAGGCCAAAACTTATTAAACCATTGTGTAATCCTGCTGCTTTGGTTACTTCTTTATAATGGCCTTTATTATTTTGATAAAGGTGATTGCCTCCACCTCTAAGCTTTTCATCCACATCCCACTTACTGATATCTACGTCCCTCATTCCACCGTAATTAAGAGCACTGAAAGGGATAGGACTATTGTTAATGATAAAGCAATCCAAATCTCCATCTTTATCATAATCAAAGAAGGATGCCTGTGTGCAAAAACCCGAAACGGCTAAACCATATAAAGCAGCAGATTCGGTAAAGGTGTTATTTTTATTATTGATATACAGTTTGTTTATTCTGTTGCCATCCTTAATGTGTCCGGAATTACAAACATACATATCTAACCATCCATCATTATTAATATCCACCATTGTAGCGCCTGTACTCCACATACTGTCCTGATGCATACCCGATTTGTCAGTAATATCTTCAAACTTAAGATCTCCTCTATTAAGGTATAACCTGTTCTCACCCTGATTGGAGGTAAGCAGCACATCGGGCAGGCTATCATTATTTATATCACCCAGGGCTACTCCTCCGCCATTATAAAAGTTTCTAAAAAGAAAACTATTATCTTGTTTAGAATCTATTACTGTATTGATAAAATTGATGCCTGTACTGTCCATTAAAGTGAATAATGCTTGAGTTGAATCTTCCTTTTGGGCACAGGATTGCAAGTAAATAATTACAATAAACGCCGGGATAACCCGCACTATTTTATAAAAGAAATTAATGAGATTAATAGTTTTTTGTAATGACATAAAGTTGCAAGCAACAAGACTTTAACGAAATGATTTTACTTAATTAAATTATAGACTAAGGAAGACTCATCATTTTGGGTTATTATAAATTTTCTCCCCTTTTTTGTTTTCACTTCTTTTATGTCTTTGATTTGGCCTTTTATACTTAATCCTGTTTTTTTATATTCTACATAAGAAAATTCACCCAACCCCTTATTTATTAACACATGTCCATAGCTAGCATCTAATCTACCAAACTGTGGGGGAAAGCTAAACATGTTTCCTCCAGCAAGAATATCTGCTTTACCATCACCATTAATATCTGTGGTACAAATAGCGTTAAGGCTTGAGAGCTGTACCTCACGGGGCAAAGGTTTTACTGTAAAGTGCCCCTTCCCATCATTTAATGCTACAATGGATGAACAATAGTTGAACTGTAGTTTTTGGGCTTTTATTAATGTTTCTTGTTTGAATAGTTCCTGAATAGACTTCTTCGCATAATCGCTGTGTTTTAAATTATCTTTTTTTAATCCGGGAAATTGATCAGTTATTTCACGTTTCAAAAAGACCGGCACATCTCTTTTGCCAACTGTTCTTGTGAGAAATTGATCCATTGTGCCATTATTATCAAAATCATTTACCCATAGCTTAACCGGATTTTCTGCATTGGGTTTTAGATAAAAATTCTCTCCAATATTTCCGATTATAAGATCCTGCTTACCATCATTGTTCACATCTGCAGAAGTAATAGTTTGCCACCAACCAAATAAATGCTCAAGACCGGTATTTTTTATCTCCTGCCAGGTATTATTGTTGTAAGAAAATACTTTTGTTGACATCCACTCTCCGGTAACAATCAATTCTTTTTTTGCGTCCCCCACTACATCAACCCATACTGCACCGGTAACCATTCCTATAGTAGATATCTGATTAGTGGCAACGTCAGTAAAGTGCCCTTTCCCATCATTTTGATATAAATAGCTTTGTGGCATCTGACCATATGAATAAGGGACGCTACGACCGCCAACAAACAAGTCTTCATCGCCATCGTTATCATAATCATATGCAACACCAACCGAAATATTCATGTTGTTTTCCTTAAAAGAATTCACATCAATTGAAAAATTCCCTTTACCATCATTTTTATACAATCTATGTTGTATTTCACGCCGGCCACGTTGTACATTATTGCCTCCGGCTCCAATAAATAAATCAAGGTCACTGTCTTTGTCAGCATCAAAAAGTAGAACAGCAACATCTTCAAGATCCTGGTATTGTTTGAAAAGACTTTGTTCTTTTAGTATAAATTTCCCCTCGGTATTTTGAATATATAGCTGACCCATTTGATCTTTTGCCCCGCCAATATAAATATCCTCCATTCCATCTCCACTTACATCCCCTTTTGCAATATGAGGCCCTTCGGTAGATAACATTTCAGGTAAATTTCTTTCGTAATAAAAATCTGTATAATCATCTTCTTTATGTTTTTCTAACACTTGATTGTCCGAAGCGAAAATTTGATATTCAACTTTATCCTTTGTATAATTATATATTTTCTGATGGGGCATCTTTTCAATATTGTATACTTTATTCAGCTTCGGATTTTCATATTTGGTAAATGTATGGTCAGGCCAAATGATTATCATTGAATCTACTTTGGTATTTTTTCCCAGACCAATAACTTGCTTATAATCCATTGACGATTGAAAGCCTCTTGATGGTATAACCTCTCTACTGATTATTTGGTTGCCAATGTAAATATTTATTTTACTGCCAATTGCAAAAGTATTTGGTGCATTTGCTCTAAGCATAATAGCTAAATAGTTATTGCTATCAATTTTTGAAACATTATTTCTATAAACAAAAGCTTTTTGGTTTTCATTGTTAACTACCAAATCTAAGTCACCATCGTTATCTAAATCTGCATAAGCTGCACCGTTTGAAAATGAGGGTGTCGCTAGCCCCCATTCCTTAGCAGCATCAGTAAACTGAAGATTACCATTGTTCTTAAAAGCACAGTTTGGTACTGCATTCACCGGTATATGCATCAACACAGAATCAATTCCTTCCTTATGTCCCGACATTACCATACCCTGCATAAGGTCATTAGCAAAGAAGTCCATGAAATCAAGATTGGTGACATCTCTGTTTACACCATTACAAACATAAATGTCGTTGAGGCCGTCATTATCCGCATCAAAAAATAATGCTCCCCAGCTCCAGTCTGTAGCATTTACTCCACTAAAATTTGCTGTTTCTAAAAACCTGCCGTTTTTATTGTTAACCATCAAACAGTTTTTCATGTATTGATAGTATAACCCTGTTTTTATACGTTGTCTGTGTAAGTCAATATTGTCAAATGCTCCCAAAGTTTTAAGCCTGAAATCCTGACCGGGTAACATGTCTGTAGTAAAAATATCAGGGTACCCATCATTATTAACATCGCTGATATCAGCACCCATTGAAGAAAAACTATTCTGCCCAACACAGTTTTCTAAATCATCTATAAATGTTCCGTTCTTTTGATTAATGTAGAGATAATCTCTTTCGTAAGAATCATTGGCCACATATATATCGGGGAAGCCATCGTTATTAACGTCAGAAACACTAACTCCTAATCCAAAACTCATAAGTGTGCCATGAATACCGGCTTGTTTTGTAACCTCGGAAAAATGACCATTGTCATTTTTATATAAATGATCTCCGCCTCCTTTTAAAAACCCGGCTACCGACCAATCTTTATCAGCTAAATCTCTTCTGTTCTTGTAACCTAATGTATTGATTGGAACAGGGCTATTATTAATGATAAAACAATCAAGATCACCATCTAAATCGTAATCAAAAAATGAAGATTGAGTGCAGTACCCTGAAATATCAAGTCCATATGCCGCAGCTTCTTCTTTGAAAGTTACTAAAGAGGGCCCTCCTGCATGGGCTGCAGCGGTTAGGTGTTGATTGATAAAAAGTTGATTTTTTCTTTTCCCTCCCTGCATATGCCCAGAGTTGCATACATACAAATCCAGCCATCCGTCTCCATTTATATCGACCATCACTATGCCTGTACTCCACAATGAATCCTGAAACAATCCACTTTTAGAAGTTATATCCTCAAATTCGAAATTGCCTTTATTTAAATAAAGTTTGTTATCCCCCATATTTGAGGTCAGCATTATATCGGGTAAACTATCATTATTAATATCACCTAAAGCCACACCGCCACCATTGTAAAAATTTCTGAAGAAAAAACTATTCTCTACTTGCCCGTCTTTGACTTTATTTTCAAAGTTGATACCTGTATTTTCTTCTAATTGAAAAAGAGGAACAGGCTGTTTTTGTTTGCAGGAAAACAAACCAAGCAATAGTAAGAATGATAAGAGAACTTTCATCAATTATTTGCGCTGTATGATAGAATGTGATAGTACCAAAAATAAAAGAAGGTCACGATTAAATGACCTTCTTTTAAAAATTTAGCTAATTATTATTTAGTAACCCGGATTCTGTGTCAAGTTTGGATTAGCTGCCAACTGTGTATTCGGAATTGGGAAAAGCAAATAAGTATTGCTACTAGCAGGTTTTTCCTGATATGCTTGCAAGAATTTTCCAAAACGGATAAGGTCTTGTCTTCTCCAGCTTTCAAGATAAAGCTCACGTCCTCTTTCATCAATCAAATTGTCAAGTGTTAATGAAGCTAAAGGTGTTGCACCTCTATTCGCTCTCAAAGTATTAACAACAACCAAAGCACCAGCAGCATTACTGCTACGTAATTGAGCCTCAGCTTTCATTAGCAATACATCGCCAAGTCTGAAATATACATAATCGTTATCCCAGTTACCATTATCAGCATTAGGATAGTCAATAGCATATTTATAAGCTCTTATACCCGTTACTTCAAGGTTTGTTCCTTTTTCAATGATACTAACAGCCGGTGTGAAACTAAGACTTGCACCTGTTCTGTCTTTTAGTGCTGCATCTGTACTTAAATTGTACTGCTGCCCCACCATAAAACCAATGTTAATACGATTACCAGGGTTAGTGTAAGTTGCACTATTAGTTGTGTAAGCAATACCTCTTCTGGTATCTGTAGCTTCAAATTTATTATAGAAGTCTGATAATGTTGAGAAACCATTCCAACCACTAGGATTTTGATTATAATGGGTAACAGAATGCCATCTTGAACGAATAGGTCCAGAAGAAGTTCCACCAACATTTTCTTGTGTCCAGATATTTTCTTTACCTATAACATCATTGTTTGGAGCAAAGTTGTCAAAGTATTTAGAACTGAAAGTATAAGCTCTGCTACTAGCTATTACCTGATCGGCTAATGTAATAACTTGTTGCATATCAGCAGCATCAAAAGTTGGACTTGTTCTGTTTTTGTAAACACCTTTATTAAGATAGCATTTCATTAAAAGGACTTTTGCTGCATCCTTATTGGCCATTGTTGCAGGCCCATTTGGCAAGTTTGGTAAAGCCGCATTTATTTCACTAACAATATAATTGAATGCATCAATACCTTTTCTAACTTTGGCAGGAGCTACAGTACTTTCACCGGGCTCACGGTAAGGAACCTGATCCCAACCATCTAACCAAAGATAACTAGCCATTGCACGAATTAACTTAGCTTCAGCAGCTTGTTGTGCTGTTGGATTATATCTTAATAAATCGGTAGCTTGATAGATAACACTACCTAAATTTTCATACACTTCTCTGATACGGATATGGTCAGCATCAAATCTGTGAGAATGCAATACACGCCACGCACCATTATCATCCCAGTCACCGCCGCGGGTTGGTCCAATCAATTCATCAGTAGTCATTTCAGAAAGTGCCCAGACTCCTTCCTGACCCTGAAACGTGCCCCTCATAGAGCTATAAACTGCTGTAAGCAGGTTAGCTACATTCGGGTTACTTCCCGCAGCTGCACTTGGATTGTAAGTAATATGAGAATTATACTTCTCTTCTAATTTGGTACAGCTACCCAATATGAGCATGAAGGAAGCTGAAGCAATCAATATTTTATATTTCATTGTTGATATGATTTTAATATTTATAACGAAAAGTTTACGCCAAAAGTAACTGTCTTTGCAGATGGATAAGGTGCATATTCTATTGAAGCAGAAGGCACACCATTTAAACTCTTGTTCACATTTACTTCAGGATCAAATCCGGTAAATTTGGTAATTACAAAAAGATTTTGTCCTGTAATATAAACACTTGCATTGTTGAAAATGTTGCCCACCTTACCAAAATTGTAATTTAACGAAGCACTTGCTAATTTAAGATAATTTCCGCTTTCCAAAAATCTTGATGAAGCTTTAACAGGATTTGCGAATGCTTCTTTAACAGGATCTTTGAAAACAGAGTAAGCAATGTTTTTACCATTGTTGATACTACCTACATTAATAACTGAATTAAGGGTATTATTATAGATTTTATAATCAAATGCACCATTAGCACTTGCGGTAAGGGTTAACATTTTATATCGTATGGCAGTGGTTATACCTAATAATTTTTTTGGCAGTGAATTGCCCATAAAATAATTACGGTCTCCGTCGTCAGTATAATTTGCAAATCCTGTAGCTTTATCCATACCCAGATATTCTCTGGTAAAATATGCATACAATGGCAAGCCATTTTGAACAACCTGAACACTTGTATTAGATATACCCTGACCATTGATTTCGCCGGTTAAGATCGGGAAAGTGAGGCCTGAAACAGTGTTTTGTACAAATGTTGCGTTTACACCAAAATCCCAAGAAAAATTCTGCTTTTTGATAATTGTACTGTTTACAGCAATTTCAAAACCTTTGTTATCAATGTTACCAGTCAGGTTCTTCCATAAAATGGCTCCTGAAAGAGCTGGAGTAGATGCACTTGTGATTGGGAACAATAAATCTGTGGTTCTCTTGTTAAAGTAATCTGCAGTAATTGTAACTCTGTTATTAGCAACACTTGCATCAAAGCCAATATTGTACTGTCTGTCAGATTGCCATTTCAAATCAGCATTAGAGTTATTAATAACGGGTGTACCATTGTTACCATCTGCAAATCCATATCTTGTAACGGATGAACCTGCTGGAATTTCCTGATTACCTGTTTTACCCCAACCTGCTCTTATTTTTAAAGAATTGATGGCACTTACTTTAAAGAAACTTTCTTTCGACACTACCCATGCACCCGAAAATGAAGGGAAAATACCATATCTGTTATTAGCACCAAACTTTGTAGAACCATCTCTTCTTACAGTAGCAGTTAACAAATACTTTTCGTCAATGTTAAAAGATGTTCTGGCAAATATAGATTGCAATTCAGATGTAGGATCAGCAAATGAAGATGCACCTCTGTTTGTAGGGTTTGAGTATTGAATGTAATTGGTGAAATCCAAACCATAAGAACCAAATCCTGTTCCTGTGATACCAAAAGCATTCATTGAATAACCCTTATTATTAAACTTAAGATATTCGTAACCTACTACACCACTAAAGTCAATTTTTGAACTTATTTTACGATTTACATTTATCGTATGAGTAAATTGTTGTGTACTTGTTTCTGCGTTCCCGATTATAGCTCTACCCTTGTCCTGTACATCGTTAATATTTATGAAAGGTTGTATAGAAATACGACGCGAACCTGTTGAGTAATTCATACTGTACAACATTCTGTACTCTAGCCAACTTGTAAACTTGTAATAAGGAGAGATATTAGCTAATAAAGTTGTAACCCTTGATTTATCTGTATATGCTTCCTGAACTGCTAATGGATTGTACAGGTCACCACCTCTTTGTACATTAAACGAGTCGGGTTTGCCAGCTCTTTTAATAATCATGTCT
Organism: Segetibacter sp.; assembly: GCA_031373555.1. Classification (GTDB taxonomy): domain Bacteria; phylum Bacteroidota; class Bacteroidia; order Chitinophagales; family Chitinophagaceae; genus Segetibacter. Next base: position 40,634 of record JANMMU010000047.1, read on the forward strand.
TCTGTAGGATTCCACTGTAGCGCATGTACAATTAATGAACCTCTTGAACCTGCATTGTTGGAGATTGGTGCATTTTCTTCTGAATACTGACTAGGCAGAATGTTTACATCTAAACCTAGTTTACGGCTGTTTAAAAACTTAAACTGAGCGCTGATATTAGCTGTATATTTTGTCATTCCAGACTTTCTTACTATGCCTTCCTGATTTAAAGCACCCAAAGAAATACGGAAACGCGAATTTTCAACACCACCACTAATGGCAACATTATAGTTTTGTATCATTCCTTTACGGGTAATAGCATCAAATGCATTTACGTTACTTTTTTTGTCGTTTGATGCTCCAAGATTATAATATGCAAGTGCTTCTCTATATTCAGAGGCATCTAAAACTCTTATTTTTTTCAACACAGAAGACGTACCCATAGATGCTCCAAAATCAATCTTGGTTTCGCCGGACTTTCCTCTTTTAGTAGTGATTAAAACTACTCCGTAGGCAGCCCTTGAACCATAAATAGCTGTAGCAGATGCATCTTTTAAGATATCCATGGATAAGATATCTGATGGATTGATAAAGTTTAAAATATTTGTTCCGGGGCTGCTACCACCAAAACCTAAATCACCTATACCAGGTCTTGAAGAAGTGTTATCAATAGGAACTCCGTCAATAACAAAAAGTGGATTTCCTGAACCTGTAAGTGCAGAAGCACCCCTGATTCGGATAGTAGAAGCACCACCCGGCTGACCACTATTACTTATCACCTGTACACCAGATACTTTACCTTGTATCAATTGGTCAGGCGAGGCAAAAACACCCTTATTAAAATCTTTTTCACCCACAGATGCAACAGCACCGGTAAGATCTTTTTTTCTTGCAGTACCGTAACCGATAACCACAACATCAGTCAATGACTGGGCTGATGACACCATTGATACGTTAACAATATCCCCGGTAATTGATACGGTCTCATCAGAATAACCAATGTAAGAAATTCTTAAACGGTTAGAACCTTCAGGAACACTTATTGAAAAGCTTCCATCGGCACCTGTCTTGGCGCTTACAGATTTACCTACAACTGATACAGTAGCCTCGGCAAGCGGAGAGTTGTCTTTACTGTCAGTTACACGTCCCGTTACTGTTTTTGATTGGCTAAATACCAGCATGGGGACACATACGAACAAGAAGAAACCCAATAGTTTTTTCATTTTTTTCATAATGGTTGTTAAAGGTTAGATAGTTTGATGTGTAAAAATAACACTTCTACTAATTACTTGTTTAAATTTTATTAACAATTTTTTCATTTTTAAAATGCAACCATGATTTAAGCCTAAATAAATTATTTACACATTCAATAAATTATCAAATCGTATATTGTTATAAAAATATAAATATGTAAGGGCTTTTGAACGAAGATATTTGATAATTTTAATCTATTTGTGGCTTCATTTAAGGAAATTTTTAAAAAGAAAACCAATGTATGGTGTAAAATATATTTCAAAAAAAGAAAATGGAGCATTTCAAAAATTGGCCTTGCGCCTGTGTTAAAGATTATGAATTTTTTTTGAAGTGGTGTGATTATCAAATACAACTTATATGCTTTCCAACTCAAAAATCGTTATCTCGGGTCTTACGTTAAACCTTATCTGTATCATATGCCCCAATGCCCTGTTGATGTATAATGTCCTGTTATTTGGAAGTTCTATTTTACCTGCTGAATATTTTTTGTTTTTAACCGGTAATACAGGCGGGTCAAAGAAAGGTGGTTCACATTGACCTCCATGTGTGTGGCCGGCTAAAATCCAACCCTCATACCCATTCCAAACATCCAAATCGCAAACATCAGGATTGTGACACAGTACAATGTTTGCTTTTGAAGCATTGTAGTTGTTCATTACCTTATAAGGTAAGAAGTTGAGCCCCCAATAATCATCAAGACCAATAATATTAAGTCCTTCAATTTCTGTTTGTTCGTTTCTCAACAATGTAATATCATTATCTGTAAGCATAGTTGTTATATCATCTGCTACAGATTGTTGAGCCCAGTTTTTGCCATAGTCGTGGTTTCCGAGAATGCCCACTGTGCCTAGCTTTCCTTTAACTGCATTTGATAAAACCTCTTGCAATTCTTTGTGCAGAATATTTTCCTTGTAAAGAGTGATATAGTCACCGGTATAAACCACAAAATCAGGTTGATATAATTTGGCCTTATTGAAAGAGTCTATCAGATATTTATAGTCAAAACGTTTACCCACATGAATATCGCTGATTTGCATCAGGATTTTTCCATTTAGAGATTTGGGTAAATTTTTAATTGGGAGTTTTAGTTTTACAAACTCCAGACGAAATGGTTCTATTTGCCAGGCATACAACCCTCCTACTGCACCAACGCCTAGCATTCCTTTTATAATTGTACTTCTTTTCATTTTTGCAGGCTGAAGGTTAATACAGTGCGTTGTAAATGTATTTGATTTAGCAAATGAGGAAGCTATGCAATTTGTTAAGACTCCCAATCTCTCACATAAACTGATTCATAAAATCAATTTATGAATGGCTCCCTTTATTCACTTTTTGCAGTATCCATTTGTGCCACCAACTTCTTAATTAGTACAATCTGCCCCAGGTGGTAATGTGTATGTTCTATAATTCCATGAAGATTTCTATAGTAGTTGCCATATTTTTCCTCTTTAAAAGTTTCCCAGAGTTTTGATTCGGGTAACTGTTCTATAAGTGTAGTAAAAGTTTCAGCATTTGCCCAAGTTTTGTCCAACAGTTTGTTCCAACCTTCATCAGATGAAATGGGTGGAAGATCAAAACTAAATTTATCATGTGCATTAAGCGGTTGACCTTGCAATACTTTTATTACGACATCTACATAATAGTTGGTATGAAAAACCAAAGCTGCAATTGTATTTAAAGAATGCACCTGTGTTGTGGCCTGTTTCCAATCCACATTTGCAAGGGTGTCTTTCATGTTTACAGATGTCCAAATGCCGCCAAAAAATAGTTGGCGGAAATGGGTTGCGATTTGGTGGGGAGTGGGCATGGGCGTTTCAATTAAAAAATAAAATCAAATTTATTAAGCTAAATCCAAAATATCACATACAGAATTGATCAAATAAAACCTTAATTGTTCCCTACATCTTATTTATGCACAACCGAACTATCTTTTTATCTACTCCCCCCAACTTTTAACACTTCCCCACCTACTCTGCCAATCTGACATTATCATTAATTCTGTACTTTTGCATCCTTAATTTTTGTAGCTAATGGATTCTCTCTCTCTTACGGCAAAAGTGCATGACGAACAACGGCAGGGTGAACCTTTTGCGCCTTTTGCAATAGAGCCAAATATTTATAAAAAGAAATTCTATATAGAAAGCTATGGGTGCGCAATGAATTTTGCCGATAGCGAAGTTGTTGCTTCTATTTTGCAAAATGAAGGCTATGGGGCTACCCGCAACTTTGAAGAGGCTGATCTTATTCTGGTAAACACTTGTTCTATTAGAGAAAAAGCTGAAGCAACAGTTCGTAAACGACTTACAGAATTTAAAAAAGCCAAACAGGCTAAGCGAACTATGTTGGTGGGTATTTTGGGTTGTATGGCAGAACGCCTAAAAGAAAAATTGCTGGAAGAAGAAAAACTGGTGGATTTGGTAGTTGGTCCTGATGCTTACCGTACCCTTCCTGCACTCATCAGCGAAGCTGAAACCGGACAAAAAGGGGTGAATGTATTATTAAGCCGGGAGGAAACCTATGCTGACATTTCTCCTATACGACTCGACAGCAACGGTGTTACTGCTTTTGTAAGCATCATGCGGGGTTGTAATAATATGTGTAGCTTTTGTGTTGTGCCATTTACACGTGGCAGAGAACGTAGCCGCGATGCTTACAGTATAATAGATGAATGCAAAAACCTGATAGAAAATGGTTATAAAGAAGTAACGCTATTGGGTCAGAATGTTGACAGCTATTATTGGATGGATGAACAGAAAGATACCATCGTCACATTTGCCAAACTGTTGGAAATGGTGGCTTTAATTAGCCCTGAATTAAGGGTACGCTTCAGCACATCGCACCCAAAAGATATTACGGATGAGGTACTTTTTACTATTGCCAAGTATGATAATATTTGCAACAACATTCACCTTCCTGTGCAGAGTGGAAGTAGCCGAATTCTCCAATTAATGAACCGCACCTACACCCGTGAGTGGTATATGGGTAAGGTGGACAGAATAAGGGAAATTATTCCTGACTGTGGTATAACTGCGGATGTTATTGCGGGTTTCTGTACCGAAACTGATGAAGACCATAAGGATACATTGTCTATAATGGAATACAGCAAATACGATATGAGCTATATGTATTATTATAGCGAAAGGCCGGGAACCCTTGCTGAACGAAGATTTGAAGATGATGTTCCATTGGAAACCAAAAAAAACAGGCTGTATGAAATAGTAGATATGCAGGGCAAGCTATCTACCCAAAGCAACCTGAACGATCTTGGCAAGACTTTTAAAGTACTAATAGAAGGAAATAGTAAAAAAAGCGAAAACGATTGGAGTGGCCGCACCGAACAAAACAAATCAATTGTTTTTCCCAAAGGAAATTATGGTTTAAAAAAAGGCGACTACGTAATGGTGAAAGTGAATGAATGTACAAGGGCAACTTTGTTGGGGGAAATAGTTATTTGAGTTTAGGGTTTAGGGTTTAGAGTTTAGGGTTTAGGGTTTAGTTTAGAGTTTAGAGTTTAGGGTTTAAAAGGTTTAAAAGGTTTAAGAGGTTCAAAAGGTTTAAGAGGTTCAAAAGGTTTAAGAGGTTCAAAAGGTTTAAGAGGTTCAAAAGGTTTATGAGGTTCAAAAGGTTTAAATATGGTTTATTACTATTTTCCATAAAATATTTAATAGTCATAAACGACTTCAATGAAGTCTAACAATATAGATTGCTACTTTTTAATGTTGGATAGATAGGTCAGAATAAACACTCAACATTAAACATTAAACACACCAACTAACATGGATTTACAAAGTATAAAAAACAGGTTTGGCATTATAGGAAACAGTCCGGCATTGAATCATGCATTGAATGTGGCTGTACAGGTTGCTGCTACTGATCTTAGCGTTTTGATTGTGGGTGAAAGTGGCGTAGGTAAAGAAGCTTTTTCACATATCATTCATGCACTTTCTGCACGTAAACACAATCCGTTTATTGCCGTAAACTGTGGTGCCATTCCCGAAGGGACAATAGACTCTGAACTGTTTGGTCATGAGAAAGGCTCTTTTACAGGTGCTGTTGATAGCCGAAAAGGATATTTTGAAACTGTAAGCGGCGGCACTATTTTTCTGGATGAAATTGGTGAGATGCCAATAGGTACACAAGCCCGTTTGTTGCGGGTTTTAGAAACGGGTGAGTTTATTCGTGTGGGTAGCAGCAAGGTGCAGAAAACAGATGTAAGGGTTATAGCTGCAACCAATCGTGAACTTTTAGATTTTACACAAACAGGCAAGTTTAGAGAAGACTTGTATTATCGTTTAAGCACTGTTCCAATCAGAGTTCCATCATTGCGTGACAGACCCGAAGATATTCCTTTGTTGTTTAGAAAATTTGTAATTGATTTTGCTGAAAGGTATAAAGCCACACCAATACAACTAGATGATGAAGCAAGGGCATTGTTGAGCTCCTACCCTTTTAAAGGAAATGTTCGTGAACTTAAAAACCTTGCCGAGCAAATCTCTGTATTAAGCAGGGAAAAACAGGTTACAGCAAAACAATTGCGTCAGTTTATGCCCGAGGCCAATAATATAAACCGTTTGCCGGTATTGGCCCATAGTCATAATGGTTCTGGTACACAACATGAATTTGCCAACGAAAGGGAAATATTGTACAAGCTTTTCTTTGATATGAAGAAGGATGTCACAGAACTTAAGAAAATGTTCAGGGACATTTTACAAAACCCTTCTGCCTCCCATGAAGAAGCAGTTGCTTATGCAAGAGAATCTTTGTTAAATGATTATGCCCCGGCTAATCATGACTATCCTGTGCCAATGGTGCAGAATGTTCCTGTACAGCCGGCCGTTATTAGCAATGCACCGCAACCTGTAGTATTCGATAGTATTCATCATCACGAAGAAGTTGAGGAATCTCTAAACATTATGGACAAGGAAAAAGAACTGATCATAAAAGCTTTGAAAAAACATAAGAGCAAAAGAAAAGATGCAGCTACAGACCTTGGCATTAGCGAAAGGACCCTTTACAGAAAGCTGAAAGAATATGATATTGAGGAGTAATGACTCAATTTGAAAATGGCTTAAATGCTCAATGGTTCATTGCTTAAAATGAAAATTAGAATTAATTATGAGAGGATGGAGAAATTTATATGCTTGCTTAGGGGTGTTTTCACTAATTACATTATGTTATTCCTGTGGGGTATATTCATTTAAAGATATAAGTATTCCTCCTGAAATAAAAACTGTGAAAATTGGCTTTATTGATAACCGTGCACGATATATAAATCCACAACTTAGTCCACAACTTACAGACAGGTTACAACAAAAAATTGTGAACCAAACCCGCCTTACCCGTACCAACAACGATGATGCACACTATATAATCAGCGGGTTTATTTCTGATGACAATATTTCTACTGTAGGTATATCTAATCAACAAACGGCCACCAACAGGTTAACCATATCGGTGCATATAACTTTCAGAAATACGCTTACTGATAAAGTGCAGGAATTTGATCTTTCCCGTAATTTTGATTACGATGCAAATCTATCCCGTCAGCAGGCAGAACAAAGACTCAAAGAGGATGTGCTAAAAAATCTGACGGACGACATTTTTAACCGTATTTTTTCTAATTGGTAGGTTATTGTATTTTCACCTTATGAACAATTCTGCTATAAAAGCATTCAAACATTTTGCAGGCAATAGAAATTTTCAGGCCACACCACTTGGCAAGATCCAATTATTGTCAGCAGCTTATCCTTATTTTCCGGTTGCACAATATTTTCTAGCTAAGAAACTAAAAGAAGAAGAGGATGAAAATTATATTGCTCAATCGCAAAAAGCTGTATTGTATTTCTACAATCCTTTTATGTTTGATCATTTGATTAATGCTGATATTTTTCAGAAATCGGGCATAGATGAGGGTGATGAAACAATGGCTACTACAGGACAACATGAAATATTTGCAGCTGAAGAAGAAGTAAATGAGGAAACATTTCGCGAAGCGGAAAATATAAAAACTGCACTAGTTGCTGACGAAAACGAAACAATTCAACATACAATTCCGCAAACTGAAAGTATTGATTCTACATCTATTGAAGTTGAATCAATGGTGGATGCCTCTCATAAAACAGAAAACTTAAACAAAGAAGACGAGCCGGATGAACATGAAAGAATGTTCAGGAGCATAAAAGCCATGTTGGATGCAAGCAGTGAGGAGGCAGATGCTGATGTTGATAATACCGAAATCCCGATTGACCCTTACTATACTGTAGATTATTTTGCTTCGCAGGGCATAAAACTGGATTTTGAGGTAAATCCGCAGGACAAACTGGGGCAAAACCTTAAAAAATTTACCCATTGGCTTAGGCACATGAAAAAGCTGGGGCCCGAAGATGCAAAGGTAGAATTAGAGAATAATGTATCCGAAGCCGATGTGCAAAAACTTGCGGACACCTCTAATAATGCCAAAGAAGTGGTGACTGAAGCAATGGCCTCTGTATTGGGCAAACAGGGCAAAAAAGACAAAGCGATCGAATTGTATAACAAATTAAGTTTTTTGAATCCCGATAAAAGCGCTTACTTTGCCGCTCAAATTGAAAAATTAAAAGGTTTATAAAATGACAATTTTGTTTTTGATACTGATCGTGTTGGCCTGTGTGGCACTTGGTTTTATTATTTTGGTTCAGAACCCAAAAGGTGGAGGTTTATCAGGCACAGTTGCCGGCATCAATAATCAGTTTATGGGTGTTAAACAAACCAATGATGTACTGGAAAAAGGCACATGGTTGTTTACAGGGATCATTGCGCTTTTGTGTATTTTTTCTACTTTTTTCATGACATCAGATTCTGGCAATGGCAATATGTTAGACAAAGTAAACCCTAACACAACCACAGCACCTGCAAAACAGGCTGCACCGCCACCTGTACAAACTACACAACCGGTACAGCAAACGCAACCTACACAGCAGACTCAACCTGTAGAAAAGGAAAAAACAGAACCTGCAACTACTCCTCCGACTACAAACTAATTATAAGATATTTTATAAATTTAAAACCCTGTCGTTTTTTAACGATGGGGTTTTGAATTTTATATAGATGAAGGCAACAACCTTTTAACTTTCATCATTAGACAACTTTACAAATTAGTATTGGTTTCTTTTTTACTTTTACAACCATCTGTATCAAATAGCCATAATATAAAACCTGATTTATTGGGAAGAACATTTGAACGGAAAATTTCCGGATAATATCATTTACAGTGCTACTTATTTAAATAAAATTCATTCATGAAGAAACTTTTTTCAGCAATTCTTATTATCGGAATTATTATAGCTGCTGTATTTGCCTGGCTAATTCTTGGTAGTGGCAC
>JANMMU010000093.1:0-85758 GCA_031373555.1 Segetibacter sp.
ATCTATTTACAAACTCAAAATAGGCGATTCCTGGATATTATCAGAAATCACAAAGAAAAATACCGACCTCTTCAAGTCTATTAAAATAGACTACCTAAAATAGCGGAGTTAGGGATTAAAAGATAGTTTGCTACATGGCAAATGCTATCATTGTACGTTTTGGGTCAGTCTTTGTAATCCTTGTGGCATTGCTACTAATAATGTGGCAATGTGGCTTACTAGAACAGCACAATATTCAGATACTATTGCTGACCCATTGGGTCTTGCTATTATACCTGCCAATCCTCAAATTTATAATTATGGCAATCCTGTAATAAAAGATACCCAAAATTGGGTAAAAGTTAGTAGCATGTACATAGCACAAGGGGGAGAGCAATTTATAACCATTGGCAATTTTAAAAATGATGCAAATACTGTTTTTGTAAATGTTGGTTCTAATACTGCAGGTCAAACATTATATTATGTAGACGATGTTTCCATCATCCCGTTAGACAGCCTACCGCTCAAAGCAGATGCAGGCCCCGACACTACCATAGCTTTGGGAGATAGCGTATTCATAGGCAGCATGACCAATGGTATCACCAACATAATCTGGCACAACAGCAGTGGGGCACTCATTAATACTGTTGCGCCGGGGTTCTTTGTAAGTCCAACTGTTAGCACTTTTTATGTAGTGGAGCAAACGGTGTGTGGGTATTATAGCAGAGATACAGTGCATGTAAATGTAGGGGCAATGCCGGTACACCTTATTTCATTTACTGCACAAAAAACTGCACCTGCAACAGTTGCTTTACAATGGACAGTAGAGGCCGAACAAAACTTTAAGCACTACGAGGTGCAGCGAAGCATAAACGGTAGTCCGTTTATAACAACTGCTACAATACAAGCAAGCAACAGCAAGCAATACAGTTGTTTAGATAAGATATATACAGAGGGTAATCAACGTTTGTATTACCGATTAAAAATGGTGGATAAAGACGGCAAATACAATTACAGCCCTATAGAAAAATTAAAACTACAGTATAGCAAGGGTTTTACCATCTACCCTAATCCTGCCCAAACAAATTTTAAATTGAAGATGAATAAAAATATGACGGGAAATATATCAATGGTAATTACAGATGTAAGCGGTAGGGTGATGTTACATAAAAATTATGCAAGTATAGAGGCAAGTATAAATGTTTCTGTTAACGACCTTTCTGACGGCATATACACCATTAAAATAACCGGAAAAGACGAGCAGTTAGTTCATCAATTGGTGATAATGAAATAATACTACGCTGTTTTCCCAAAACAGTACAAACCATTCCCAAAAATATAATAAGGAATTAAATACATTTTCAAAAAGCGAAAACGTTTTTAATTATTCCCGTGCATTGACGGATCCAATATTCTAAATCAAAATTTAAAAAAATTATGAAGAAAAACCTTCTCTCATTTATTGCACTTGCTATGCTTGCAACGGCCTGCCAAAAAGGAGATGTTGCAAACAACATAAACCGCGAAGACCCCGGCGCAGCACCAACCGAACGAAAGTGTGGATCGTATGAAGCACTACAGGAACAGCTAAAGGCTGACCCATCTATGAGACAGCGAATGGATGAGATCGAAAGCTTTACCCAGCGTTTTATCAATGACCCTAACATGCAGCGCCTTTCGGGGGACTCTATGATAATACCTGTAGTTGTAAATGTTATATATAAAACCGCTGCCGAGAATATCTCATTGAGCCAAATACAAGCTCAGATAGATGTATTAAACGAAGATTTCAGGGGTGCAAATGCAGACGCTGTTAATATTCCCGGAACATTTACATCTGTAAAAGCCGGCGATACAAAAATCAGATTCAAACTCGATTCTGTAAGACGTAAATTAACAACAGTCACAAGTTTTTCGTCTAATAATGCAGTTAAACAATCAACCAAAGGTGGCCTAAATGCACTTTCTCCAACAACAAAACTCAACTTATGGGTTTGTACTTTAAGCAGCAGTTTGTTAGGATACGCTCAATTTCCGGGTGGCCCATCTTCTTCTGATGGTGTAGTAATCCTAAACAAAGCATTTGGTAGCAGGGCTAAGTTTTCAGGCGGTTATTATATGAGCACTTATGACCTTGGCAGAACTGCAACACATGAAGTAGGCCATTGGCTGAACCTAAGACATATTTGGGGCGATGCAGCTTGTGGCGATGACCTTGTAGGTGATACTCCATTGCACAATGGTGCCAACTACGGTTGCCCTGCTTCGGGAGCAAGAAGCACCTGTACAGGCACACCTGTAATGATGACGATGAACTACATGGATTATACAAACGATGCTTGTATGTACATGTTTAGTGCCGGTCAAAAGTCACGTATGCAGGCTACTTACGCTGTAGGCGGCCCGAGAGCTACTTTTAGATAAATCTATAAAGAATATCTTTGTAAACAGTCCACTACGAATTATTGTAGTGGACTGTTTTGTTTATTCCAATTTCTGAAAAACCGCTTTTAGGCAATTGTCATCTTAATAAGATGATTCTTAATGAGACTTCTCCCCTTATTCTCTGTGAAAAACTTCCGCATTTTCTCTGTGGTTTATTTCCCAAAAAAAATACTCCCTTTTTAAAAAAATAAATTACTTTCAGCATCAGATAATAATTGGTGTCAATTATTGTCATCCCTTTTTTCCACCTAAAAAAATTAATCATGAGAAAAATTTTGCTTCCTTTTTTAGCAGGAGTCCTGTTAATGGCATCCTGTAGTAAAGTTGACAATGCGGCTAATGAAAGTGCTTCTGGAGAAAACGCAATTATTACTGAAAGAAAATGTGCATCTGCAGATGTGCTTGCAGAACAATTAAAAGCTGATCCTACGTTAAGACAACGAATGGAAAAGATAGAAGACTTTACCAGAAATTTTGCTGAAAATCCCTACCTGCAAAGACTTTCAGGCGATACCATGATTATTCCGGTTGTTGTAAATGTATTATACAGAACTGCGGCCGAAAATATTTCATTGAATCAGATTCAATCACAAATTGATGTGCTTAATGAAGATTTTAGTGCAAGCAACAGTGACATTGTAAATGTTCCGGGCACTTTTACATCTGTAAAGGCGGGAGACACTAAAATACGTTTTGTGTTAGATGCTGTTGTGAGAAAAAGTACTACAAAAACAAGTTGGACTACTAATGATGCAATGAAGAAATCTAACCGTGGAGGCTTAAACCCAAGTAGTCCTACTACAAAACTGAACTTATGGGCTTGTAATATGGGTGGCGGTATATTGGGTTACGCTCAGTTTCCCGGCGGAGCTTCTGCTACTGATGGAGTTGTCATAACAACATTGGCTTTTGGTAGTAGGGCTAAATTTGCAGGTGGATATTACACCAGCACCTATGATTTAGGCAGAACAGCTACACATGAAGTTGGACATTGGTTGAACTTAAGACACATTTGGGGCGATGCCGCATGTGGAAATGATTTGGTAGGAGATACCCCATTGCATACCGGTGCCAACTACGGCTGTCCGGCTCCGGGCATTAGAAGTACATGCACAGGTACTCCAGTAATGATGACTATGAACTACATGGACTATACAGATGATGCCTGTATGTATATGTTTAGTGGAGGTCAAAAAACACGTATGCAGGCAACCTACGCTGTGGGAGGTCCAAGAGCTTCTTTCAGATAAAAATCTCCTAATAACTATTTTATAAGAGGCCCGAATTTTCGGGCCTCTTTTTTGTGCCTGGCTTACGTTATTCCCTTTTGCTAACAAACCCAAGAAAATGTTCCCGCAATTACCAATGCACTGTGCCTAAACCTTATATATCCCCAATCCCTTTTTGCCGAAGAGTTATATACCTATTTCTATGTTTTTAAAGTTGATGCCAATGACTATTTGTAATACTAATCAAGGGTTGAATGTGCCGTTAGGTACTAAATACCGGTAGATAAACACGAGTATATTTGTTTTGAAGTGCCTTTAGGCACGAAATGTTTCCAGGTTGTTTTTTTCATTTATGTATCGTCCCTACGGGACTTTTGATTGCTGATTGAATTGCCAGCTACCAACATTCTGTACCTAACGGCACAAAAAGAATCTTGTAACCTTTGATTATTATTCTTAATGAACAGGCTGCCAATACAACTATCCTAAATACAAATGTTTGTAACATAAATTTTCATTAAAGCAATTCACATCTGTTGATTTTATGATTACAAAATCTTAGGTTGCAAATACAAACGATGAAGAAATATTTTTTGACCGGACTTTTACTTTATGCTTTTGCAGGTGGATACTGCCAATACAGGAGTACACTTCCGGCAGTAAGTTGGGTAGATAGTGTCTACAATTCACTTAATAAAAATGAAAGAATTGCACAACTCATCATCATAAGAGCACATAGCAATAAAGGTCAGGGACATATTGATAGTGTAATGGCGGATATCAAGAAATACAAAGTAGGCGGATTGTGCTTTTTTCAGGGTGGGCCGGTAAGACAGGCAGTGTTGACGAATTACTATCAGTCAATTGCAAAAACGCCATTGCTGATTACCATAGATGGTGAGTGGGGTTTGGGCATGCGGTTGGATAGTGTATTGAATTTTCCACATCAATTGATGGTAGGGGCCATGGCAGATGCATCTATTGTGTATGCAATGGGAAAGGCTGTTGGAGAACAATGCAAAAGAATGAGGATACATGTAAATTTTGCCCCTGTAGTAGACATTAATAACAACCCGGATAATCCCGTCATCAACGATAGAAGTTTTGGCGAGGACAAATTCAAGGTAGCAAAGTTTGGAGTTGAGTATATGAAGGGAATGCAGGATGCAGGTATCATAGCCTGCGCCAAACACTTTCCCGGTCATGGAGATGTTTCGGTAGATTCTCACAACGATCTTCCGGTTATTAATAAATCACGAATGCAACTTGATTCAATGGAATTATATCCTTTTAAAGAAATGATTAAAGCAGGAGTGTTGAGCATAATGGTTGCTCATTTGTTTGTTCCCTCTATAGACGGTACGCCCAACAGGCCTACCTCACTGTCATACAATGCAGTTACGGGTTTGCTGCGCAATGAACTTTGTTACAAAGGGCTAACGTTTACCGATGCACTTGAAATGAAAGGCGTTACTAAATTTTTTCCTTCAGGTGAAGCTTCTGTGCAATCTATTATTGCGGGTAATGATATTTTATGCCTGCCTGGAGACATTAAAGGCAGCATTAAAGAAATAAGAAAAGCAATCAGAAAAAATAAAATAGACAAACAAGACTTTGAAGCAAGAGTAAAAAAAGTATTGCTGGCAAAATACAATGCAGGCCTGAATGTATCCACCAATGTTGATACAACAAATCTGGTAAATGATTTGAATGTTAATACGGCAAAAATAAAAAGCGAAATTGCTGCAAATGCGCTAACGTTACTTGCCCTTTGCGACAGGGATGTATTACCGCTTCGGGGAAATAAGGAGCAGTTGACAATGCCTTTAGACAAACTTTCAGAAAAAGATAAGTTGAGTAACGAAGCACTAAATTTACAGGCAGGCAACAACAGCGGTGAAGTAAATAATCTGAAGATAAGAACTGAAGAAGGGAGTTCAAAATTCAAAACAGCATATATTGGAATAGGTACAGACAAAGCAAACACTTTTGCAAACAAACTGCATGATAAGTATGGTGCAGCAATTTTTACTTTTGGTAAAAAAGATAGCACTGATAAGATGAAAGCAATACTCCCATTACTTTCTAAATACGATAAAATTATTATCGGGCTTCATGGCTATAGCCGCAGGCCTGCGAACCGCTTTGGCATTTCGCCGGAGGCGTATAATCTTGTTAATACATTACAGGCTACAAAACAAACCATCACCTTTGTATTTGGCAATCCTTATGCTATTAAAAACATTGCCTCTACCGCTAATAACCTTGTTGCTTGTTATGAAGATGATGATATTACACAGGGACTTGCAGTTGACTTACTCACAGGCAAAATTGAGGCAAAGGGTACACTTCCTGTAACGGTTTCCTCACAGTATGCATATGGTTCAGGCATCATTACTTCAGAAGCATTGCCCTATGAAAATCCTGAAAGTGTAGGTATGAATTCATCCGTTTTAAATGCAATAGATTCTATAGCAAATGATGCTATTGCGCAACGGGCTACGCCGGGTTGTGTTGTATTGGTTGCTAAAGATGGCAAAGTAGTTTTTGATAAATCATACGGGTTTACTTTTTCAGATAAGCAACAAAAGGTAAAGGAAGACATGATTTATGATTTGGCATCTGTAACTAAAGTAGCAGCTACTACCATTGCTGTTATGAAGTTGTACGAACAGGGCCGGTTAGATATCAATAAAACATTGGGCGATTATCTGCCATGGGTTAAAGGAAGTAATAAGGAAAATATACTCATCAACAATGTATTGCTGCATCAGGCGGGTTTAAAAGCATGGATTCCCTTTAGCCTCAAAACAGTGGATAAAGAAGGGCAGCCATTTCCATCTTTGTATCGCTACAAACAAGATGATGTGTTTAATGTAAAAGTAGCTGAAGGGTTTTTTATGAGGAAAGATTATGTAGATACCATGTACCAGGCTATTCTCGACAGCAAACTTGGTCCCGAAAACACTTATGAATACAGTGACAATGATTTTATTTTTCTGGGAAAAATTGTTGAGTCTATTACAGGTCAGTCACTACAGGATTATGTGAGGGATACATTCTATATCCCCTTGCAAATGACAACTACAAGATTTTCGCCGCGGCAATATTTTCCAGTGGAGAAAATTGTTCCTACAGCACAGGAAATTACTTTCAGGCAACAGTTGCTACAGGGCGATGTGCATGACCCGGCTGCAGCTATGTTAGGCGGTGTTGCAGGCCATGCAGGGTTGTTTAGCAATGCGTATGATTTGGCTAAATTATTTCAAATGCTCCTCAATGGTGGCGAAATGAACGGTGTACAATATCTTCAAAAATCAACGATAGATAAATTCACCGCTTACAACAGCGATGTTAGCAGAAGAGGGCTGGGCTTTGATAAACCTGAAAAAGACAATGCTACCAATCCGGCACCATATCCCGCAACAAAAGTATCGCCACAAACATTTGGTCATACAGGCTTTACAGGTACATGTGTATGGGCAGACCCTGCACACAATCTTGTTTATATTTTTCTTAGCAATCGTGTTGCTTACGAAAAAACGGAAGGAAACAAATTACAACGAATGAAGGTGAGGGCTTCTATTATGGATGTGATATATAAAGCAATGGAGAAATAATCCATTCCTTATTTACCACTTAATGCTGTTTGATTATCTGTAGATTGAATAGCAATGTTGGGTATTTCAATAGCGGGTTTTAGGTCAAAAGGGGCATTCAATATTTTGGATGTATTCTTATACCAACTGTCAGGGTGATAAATGAAAAAACAACTTCCACCTTTTATTGCATCTATAATTCGGGTATGTATGCCGTAAGGTACTGCAGGGCAACCAAGGCTTTTGCTGATTTCATTTCCATTTGCATAAACAGATGCTGCAACAAAGTGTGAACCGTGCAATACTATAGATCTGCTTTTTACCCGATCGTTGATGCCGGGCTCCATACCATCAAAAGTCATACTTAAACCTGCTTTGCCATTGTAGGTGGCGCCTGTAACAAGAAATCCAAGACAACTTTTATTGCTGTTTTCATAGTTACTGAAACTTGTTGCAAACTCATCGCCACTGTTACGGCCATGAGTTACATAAGTATTAAACAACAACCTGCTGCTTTTCAGATCAATAACATACAACCTTTTATTGATGCTGCTTTGACTGTAATCGCAAATGGTGAGTGTATTTGTTTTGTGAAGTAAACCTTTGTTCTTTAATATTTCAAAACCTTTGTAAGCGTTGAAAAAAACATCTTTTTCCAATCCATATTGACCAAGACTTATAAGGTCGTAGATAGAATCTGCCGTTTTCTTTAATAAAGGCGAATTAGCGGAATTTGATAATAAGGAAGGGAAATTTTTATCACCGGGTTTGGTGCCATCAGAGAAACCCCGGGCATTCAATTTCACAGCGAAAATAAAAATTATAAGTAAGCAAAGCTTTACAGCCTTTTTGGTTGTTCTTAACATCAATCGGACTATTTATTGGGTACGTTTTTTTATAGGACGGCCAAAATAGTCCTTTTATTGTGTGAAGACAAGTTAAAAGTTCTTAAGTGGGTCACTTTATTTTATTTCCATTTCGTTACTTGTTGGTTTCCTTTGTTCTACAAATTCATTCATGTATATTTTAACAAGTATAATGAAAATGGAAATAAGAATCGGACCAAATATCAGCCCTATAAAACCAAAAATGTTGAGGCCAATAACAACACCAAAAACAGTAATCAACGGATGAATATCTCCCATTTTTTTCTGAATCATAAAACGGAAAACATTGTCAACCGTTCCAATAATAGCAATGCCGTAAATCAACATTGCAATACCTTGCCAGTTGTGATTTTGTGCAAACAGCACTATGCTTAGTGGCACATACGCCAATGCAGAACCAACAAAGGGCAGCATAGATGCTATACAGGTAAACGTAAACCAAAACCACACATCACTAACTCCTAATACCAAATAAGCAATAAGACCGACCACCCCCTGTAAAAGAGCCACCATTGGAATACCAATAGCATTGGATATTACAAGGCTTTTCATTTCTCTGCCTAACAATTTTGTGTTTTCTTCCTTAAGTGGAATAAATTCATAAATCCATTTTTCTAATTCTTTACGACTGATAAGCATAAAGTACAAAATGAAATACATCAGTACTACAGAAGTAAGCGAATTAAAAGTAGCAGTCACAATATCTCTAAGGGAGCGGGCAATTGTTGTACTAATGCTATTGGTATTTACCGTGCCTAAAATATCAATATTAAAGCGGGTTTCAATCCTTGATAGAAAGGTATTGATTGACTCCATAATATTGTTTGAATGAGCGACCACATAGCCCAACCGACTTGTAACTATATTAATGAACAACCATATAGGAAGTAACACTACAAGAAATGATACAATTAAAATTACAGTAGCGGCCATTCCTTTTTTCCATTTTCTTTTCTCAACCAGGTTTTTCATTATTTTTCGGGAAAGCATATAAAAAGTAATTGCCCCCAAAAAAGCAGAAAGAAAAGCATGCATTTGTAAAAAGAGAAAAACAAACAAAAAAACCAACAACACGTAAAAGGTAATCTGCCTGATTTTATTATTATCTATTCGACTATTCTCCATAAAAAAATTATTTTTAAACCCTAAACCCTAAACCCTAAACCCTAAACCATCAAAACCATCCTCTTTTCTTAAAAATCCACACCATAATTATGGAAATGATGAGCATAATACCCACGGTAATATAAAAACCAAACCAATGATGTGAAATAGGTATAACATCAAAGTTCATCCCAAAAATACCACCTATAACTGTAGCCGGGGCCAAAAGGCAGGTTACTATTGCCATCACCTTCATGGCCTCATTCATTTTTAGGTTCACCTGACTTAGGTAAAGGTCTTGCATACTGTTCATGATATCGCGGTAATTCTCTACTATATCATTGGCTTGTATAATGTGGTCATGAACATCCTTTAGGTATTTATAAATTTGTTCGTGAAGCAAATCACTTTCGCTTCTAATTAAAGCGTTAAGCAAATCTCTAACAGGAGCAACATTTCTTTTTAATACTATCAACTCTTTTTTAAAATTGTTAAGCTTTGCTAAAGTTCGTTTGGTAGTACTGCGTATGATTTCGTCTTCCAGACTTTCTATTTTTTCGCCAAGCTTGTCTATGACTACAAAGTAGTGATCTACAATAATGTCTAACAGGCTATAACACAGGTAGTCAGCACCCCGCTGTCGAAGCTTGCTGTTGTGCTGTTGTAGTTTATCTCTTATGATTTTAAAAACATCTTTTTCTGCATCTTCCTGAAAGGTGATAACGAAGTTTTTGCCTAATATGATACTGATTTGTTCTTGTTCTACTGCCGCTTTCCTTTCGTTCCAATACAGCATATTCAGCAGGCAAAAAAGTACATCATCTATTTCATCAAATTTTGGCCTTTGCCCAATGCTTAAAATGTCTTCTGTAAGCAGCGTATGTATATTAAAATAAGAAGAAACCAATTCAACATCAGACTTTTTAAGACCGTCCATGTTTATCCAGCTTATGCGGTCATTTTTTGCATAGGGCAGCACATCTTTTAGTGTCCCGAGTTCGCTATGCTCCACAGTAGAAGCATCGTAATTAAATACATACAGTCTGCTATTTTGTGCATCTGTCCTAGGCAACACAGATGCCGGATTGTAATTGAATATTTCTTTAGTACGCTTAGGGTTAAAAATAGGTACTATAAGGTGTTGTAAGATTTTATTTGCCCTCATGAAAATAAAGATAGGGTTTTAATATTTTGGAGGGATTTGATTTGATAAATATTCCAATTGAAAATTATTTTTTATAAAACAAATCATTTACTTTTAGAAAAAATATACCATGTATGAATCTCCCCCCCCCCATATATCTATATGTAAGTACATACGGCACCTGATAGTACCGCCGTAGTTTTATTTATAAGTTAAGAAAACAGAATTTCCCCCCAAGTGAATGCCCTGATTGAATTTAACTTTAAAAAAAATAAAACCATTACCATGTTAAGAAATACGGTTACACTATTTTTAATATTGTGCTTCATAAGCCTGTCAAAAGCAGCCATAGCACAACCCACACTAACAGGTGCTACCTGCATTAGCCCCGACCCGGCAGCCGCCACTTCATTTTATACAGTAAACAACCCGATTGGCAATACCATAACCGGTATAGGACAGTTAGGTGATATAGAAATAACTACTGCCCTGCCCGTTTTTCCATTTGCCGGTGCATCTTTCTCATTTAGTGCCCGCAGCCTGAACCGTGGCCGCGAAATAACCAACACCTGCAATAACTATCTACAGGCTGCCAACAACCACCTGGGGGTAGATGCCACCAATTGGGGCTTTGCCAAAGGCCGCCTGACCGTTTTTTACAACACCAACACCAACTGTGACAAGCTGGTAGACCTGGACATTTTTAAATCCTTTACCCTGCACCCGCCCATAGTAGGCCCACGGTGCATAAAGGTAGGTGACACGGTTACTTATTCTGTATGCAATATCATCAGCGGCCGCACCGCTGATATGATTGGGCAGGATAGGTATTATTGGACGGGTTCCACATTTAGTAATTATGATAATACAACTTATCCCTTAGGTTTTAATTTTCTATACAGGAGTGCGGATGGCAGTTCGATTACTTTTTTGGTTCAAAGTGGATATACAGCCAATCAAACACTTTATTGCCGTTTTGGTCAGTGTGCTAGCAATATTAATACAGTATCTAGCCTGCAATTGGGTACTACTACGCCCAAGCCATCAATCACATTGTTGACCGGCAACCAATCTGCAGTTATTAACCCCAATACTCCACTGACTGACCCACCTACTTATTGTATAGCTGCTACTGCTACACAGATTGTGTTGGCTGCTAACCAGAGTGTATCCGGCTTATATACATACAATCTAAGCAGCAACAATTATAGCTGGGGTTTTGGTCCCGGTGTTACACAAACGCTCACACTCCCCAATACCAATGGGAACATATCGCAGAACGTATATATAGCCCAAAGCGGCGGGGAAATATACCTAAAAACAACGGGAGGCTGCGATACCCGCACAGATATTTTACAAATTGGCAGGGGGCTTACAAACCCACCGTTTAGCATTACAGGCAATACAAGTTTAGGTGGCCCCAGCGGCACCTGTATTGGATCAGGTGGTGGTATATTTACCTTAAACGGTCAACCGGGCAATGTACCTATCACATGGTTACTACCCAGCGGATGGACAATATCCGGAGCATCCACCGGAACAACTATTACTGCAGTGCCGGGATCGGCAGCTGTAAGCGGCGGCAATATTTCTGCAGCTATAGGGACATGTACCAGCACGGGAGTTAGCCTAACGGTATATGTTCGGCCTGCTACACCGGGGGCTATTTCACTATCTATTGCCGGGCTACCTGTATCAGGCCCCCCTTCTGCATTCCAAAACCTGCTCCGGCACTCAGCTTTACCACTGTAGGCACTGCGGGTATAAACAGTTATGTATGGTCGGTACCAACGGGTTGGTTACCAACGCCTGTAAACCCATCTCCAGCCACTATTACAGTTACACCCAATAATACGACTTCGGGAACTGTAACTGTGTTTGCCACATCAGGGGGCGGGTGCCTTTCGCCAAACTCTGCCAATGCAGTAGTCAATTATGCACAAGCTACGCCTGTCATTGTACCCCCGGCTACCTGTCCCGGAAACCTTCGTGGTTTTGATGCAAATACACTGTCAATTATTGGTAACAATGCTTCTAATTTAAGGCAAACTGTTCCCTTTAGTGTCCAAACGCCTGTTACCACGCCTGCAACAACCTACACATGGAGTTTTGACCCCGGTCTTGTTTACGGAACCCCTGTTCCATCAGGCCCCGGAGGTTCTACTATCACGTTTACCTGTGCAGGTGTACCGGGTACTTACAGGATATGGGTAACTGCAACAGCTACAGGTGTCACGACCTGTGGGAGCACGATAAGCCAACCTTATACTGTTCAGGTTGATTTAAAGGGCAATACATTGACACTGGATCCTTTGCCTGCACCACCCGCAACGGCCACAGGAGAAATTTATACATTGACCAGTCCACCTTCGGGGGCCAGTTATTTCTGGTACGAATTGCCAGCCAATTTAACAATCGGGGGTACTTCTATTTCCCCTAATGCAAATACAATGTACAACAACATTGCTATAAGCAGTGGCAGTAAAAACTTTGGGGTCATTGTTGCTTATACTGGCGGTTGCACCAATGCCTATACCCAAACCACCAGCAGTTTTTCCCACAACCGTTCATTGCACCAACAGAAAAAAACGGATGCAGGTAAAAAACCGCAAACAGGCAAAAGCGAAACAATAACCCTGCAACCCAACCCTGCACACAGCAGCACAACACTCATTTTGCCCACTGGCAAAACCAATGTAGCTGTCAGTGTGGTTAATGTTGAAGGCAGGTTGCTATGGAAGCGCAGTATGGTCAACAGCACCAATACTACCATCAACACCGCCAACTGGCCAAGTGGTGAGTACACAGTCATAGTACGTGAACCCAACGGCAAAGCCATAACAAAAAAACTGATAGTACAAAAACAATAATGATCCGTCATTGCGAGTGAAAAGAAGCAATCTGCTTTCCAAATAGGCAGGTCTTTTATTCCTCACTTGATAAAACAAAAATTTTCAAACAGCCTTATCTTCTCCCAAGGGAGTGGATAAGGCTCAAACCAAACTCATTCTTCACCTCCCGATTTTTATCGGGAGGCAGAGGGTGAGGTCTTTACAACCATGAAAAAAATATTATTCATTATTCATTATTCATTGTTCATTGTTTCTGCTACCGCCCAACGCGAATACTGGGGCATGACCCAATATGGGGGGCCTGATTTTCTAATCAATGCATACGGCGCGGGGGTTATATTTAAAACCAACAAAAATGCAAGTAACTATAAGGTAATGCACAATTTTGATACAGCCACAGGTTTTGAGCCACAAGGTTCACTTATTCAGGCACCTAATGGTAAATTTTATGGGTTTACAACCAATGGAGCATGTGGATGCAGACCCGGGTTTTTGTTTGAGTTTGATCCTATTAGGTTCGTATATAAAACATTGTTAAAGAGCGATACTTTACCTCGACAAGGTAGCTACCGATGGGGTACCCCCTTTCTTGCATCAAATGGTAAAATCTATTCGCTTGCAGGGGGCACCTTATTAGAAACTGATCCAACTACAGGTATCAGTATTATTATTGCCGACTCATTAAACCCTGCAGGGGGCGAAAACTATTTTATGCAGGCCAGCAATGGAAAGGTATATTTTGTAACAAGTAATAACAATGGCTTAATCGGTCAGTTTGGTGCTCTGTACGAGTTGAACCTACCAACCAAAACAGTCATTAAAAAATATCAGTTTTTATCAGGTAATGGGGCAGCCCCTTACGGCAGTTTGGTAGAATGGTCTCCGGGTGTATTGTATGGCACGTTTAGTGAAGGTAGCGGGCCAATCACCTCTACAGGGGGCATATTCAGCTACAATTTAACTACCCAAACCTTTGAGCAAAAACGTACTTTTTATAGTATAGGCGTTACAGGGTTATCGGGTGCCTATGGCGGACTTACCCGATATGGCAATAAATTGTATGGTGCTACGATTGCGCAGGGGGTTAATAATGATGGCTTTATCTATAGCTACGACCCGGCCACCAATGCGCTAGATACTCTTATTAACTTTCAAACAGCCAATT
The DNA here is from genome assembly GCA_031373555.1 of Segetibacter sp. Lineage (GTDB taxonomy): Bacteria > Bacteroidota > Bacteroidia > Chitinophagales > Chitinophagaceae > Segetibacter. Next base: position 14,405 of record JANMMU010000093.1, read on the forward strand.
TTAATTATACTTTTGATACCATTCATCACCAACTAATATTTAATATTGCAGGTTGGGGTACTGAATTAATATCTGTTTCTGATGGAAGGCTATACGGTCTTACAAGAAAATCAATGTTTTCTTATGAGGTAGCTACAAATCAATTACATAGCCTCATTTCATTTGGTTTGGAGTACGGGGCACAACCCATGTACGCCCACCTCCTCCAAACCTGCACCAAACCCTACTTCTACTTCACCATACCCGACACGCTGCATGTCTTCCTGGGGCAGCCGGTCAGCTTCGCAATAGGCACACCCAATACAGATACGTTTAGGTGGTACAAAGACAATGTGTATTTACCCACCCAAACTGACAGCCTGCTACACATAACAACAGCAGCACTATCAGACCAGGGTTGGTACCACACCAAACTCACCAACGAGTGCGGCGACAGCATTACCAAAAAGTTTTACCTGAAAGTGGATATTATAACCCCGCTTGGGTTAGCCTTTACCGGCAAAGTCATTTCCCACTCAACAGGAGGGGGTCAGGGGGAGGCCGCCCTTTTGCAATGGACAGACCCGGCAGCCAAAGATGCAGAAACATACACCCTGCAACGAAGTCCTAACGGCAGAAATTTTGCAACATTATATACGACCAAAGCAAAACCCAGCCAGCAAGCTTATAACTACACAGATGAAGCATTTAAAACGTTTACAAATGCCAACAACGGCAAAGCATTTTACAGGTTGCTGCAACAAAATAAAGACGGCAAAGAAAATTACAGCAGCGTGGTTTTGCTCACTACTGCCAACTCACCACTTACCATAACCCCCAACCCGGCGAGTGATAAAATAATAGTCAGCTTTGGAAAGTTAATGAACGGAGTTGTAAACTTTGATTTAATAGCAGCGAATGGACAAATTGTTTTATCGAAACAAGCCAAAAACATTGCTACACAACCAATCACTATCAATCATTTACCGGCAGGTGTATATAGTATGCAAATAACAACAAATGAAGGCGTAGAAAACAGGAAAGTAATTATTGAAAGATAGATTTAAGTTACACCACTAATCGTTTGCTCAATCACTTTTGCAAAATGTTCATATTCCAGTTCATGCACCCGTTGGGCTAATGTGTGCGGAGTGTCTGTGGGTAAAACCGGGCATTTTGCCTGAAAAATCACATCACCATTATCATAGTGTTCATCTACAAAATGTATGGTGATGCCTGTTTCGTGTTCCCCGGCAGCCAAAACCGCCTCATGTACTTTGGAGCCGTACATTCCTTTACCGCCATATTTTGGCAAAAGGGCCGGATGAATATTTATTACTTTATTTCTAAATGCATTAATTAGAGGTACAGGTACTTTCCATAAAAAACCTGCCAATACTATAAAATCAATATGGGCTTCTTGTAACGCATTTACATAGGCATTCCCCTTAATAAATTGTTCCTTTTCAATAATGAGCGATGGGATTTTTTCGGCTTTGGCAATATTCAATACCCCGGCTGTTGGATTATTACATAAAATAAGTGACACCTGTATGGCGTTGGAGGTTTTGAAAAAATTTATAATCCGTTGAGCATTGGTACCCGCTCCTGATGCAAAAATGGCGATTGACTTTTTTTTATTGTAAACACTTTGTACTGCTCCGGCGTTTATCATAAGGCAAAGTTGACCTAAAATTTTGATTGAAAAAACTGTTTAAATTTTAGCTTTCAAAGAGGCAAAATCACCTTACAAATTAATGACAATGACAAACACTGTTTTCACCAAATTGGCTGAAACCCGCTATGGGTAAGGAAAAATTTTTTTTAACAATGTTGATAATATGTCAACATCGTGAACTATTTTTGCAGCCGTTTAAAGGAAATTTTTCCACATCAAAGCACAACTATTTGTGTAATATGATTCAGAATAGACCAATAACAAAAAAAATCATCGGGTTTGGCGTTTTAATTTTCTGTTTACTATCCTTTTCTACATATGCTCAGGACGGAAAGGCGTTGTTTTCCGCTAACTGTGCTTCTTGCCATGCTGTACACAAAGACCTTACAGGTCCGGCACTTGCAGGGGTAGAAGAGCGTTGGGGTGATCAGAAAAAATTGTATGCATGGATTCGTAACAATCAGGCTTTTCTTAAGACCGGAGATAAGTATGCGAATGACCTGTATATAAAGTACAATAAAACAGCAATGAACCTGTTCACAAATCTGACCGATGCGGAAATAGGTGCAATGCTGACTTATATTAAATCTGTACCTGCTCCGGGAACAACTCCAACAGGGGGGCCTACTTCAGAAACGTCTTCTGAAAGCGACAACACATTACTTTTCGGTATTCTTACATTAATTCTTGCTGTTGTAGCACTTATATTATTACAGGTTAACAGCAATCTTAAAAAGTTAACTGATGAGAAAGAAGGTAATCCATCCTTAGAACCGCTTCCGTTTTGGAGAAACAAAACTTACATTGCTTTTTTAGCGGTGGTTTTATTCTGCGTAGGCGGTTATATGACTGTTTCAGGTGCTATCGGATTAGGCCGGTCAAAAGATTACATGCCTGATCAACCAATTTATTACTCACACAAAGTACACGCCGGCACCAATCAGATTAGTTGTTTATACTGCCACGGAGGCGCACAGGATAGCAAGCATGCCAATATACCTTCGGTAAATGTTTGTATGAACTGTCACATGGCTATTAATGAATATGCCGGTAAAGATAAATTGGTAAAAGAAGACGGTACAGAGGTAGATGGTACAGCAGAAATTCAGAAATTGTACAAATACGCCGGTTTTGATCCTAAAGTTTCAAAAGTATGGAACCCTGATAAAGCTAAACCTATTGAGTGGGCAAAAGTGCACAACCTGCCTGACCACGTATATTTCAATCACTCTCAACACGTAAAAGCGGGTCAGGTACAGTGTCAGACTTGCCACGGTGAAGTACAGAAAATGGGTATTGCCTACCAATTTGCCGATTTAAGCATGGGTTGGTGTGTAAACTGTCACAGAGAAACAAAAGTTCAGTTTAAAGACAATGGATTTTATAGTATTTACCAAAAGTTTCATGACGATCTAAAAAATGGTAAATTGGACAGTACAAAAGGAATAACTGTAGAGAAAATAGGTGGAACAGAGTGTCAGAAATGTCACTATTAAATTTGATAATGTGAGGTTGTGATAATTACACTATCCGCTTCACAGACAAAGGATTAAAATACAAAATGAACCTGATAATTGGTTTTTTATCATAATCAGGTAATCAAATTATCGAATTATCATATTGCAATTATGAGCAAAAAGTACTGGCAAAGTTTTGGGGAACTGAATAAATCAACTGCTTATCAGAGTGTTGTAGAAGATGAATTCAATGAGGAATTGCCTGTTGAAGCAGATGACAAAGGTTTATTACAAGCCAAAACCCCACGCCGCGATTTCTTAAAATTTTTAGGATTTAGTACTGCAGCAGCAGCCGTTGCCGCAAGTTGCGAAATGCCTGTAAAAAAAGCAATCCCTTTTGTAAACAAACCAGAGGATATTGTACCGGGTGTTGCAAACTATTATGCTACCACTTTTTCGCAGGATGGTGAAGTAATAAGTGCTGTTGCCAAAGTTAGAGATGGCAGACCAATCAAAATAGAAGGAAATGAATTGTCTCCTGTAACAATGGGTGGTACCTCTGCCCGTATGCAGGCTTCAGTCCTTGATTTATATGACACAAGCCGTTTGCCTTTTCCAATTGCAGGTGGTCAGGAGGTTAGTACTTTTGAAGCTTTAGATAAAATGGTGGCTGCTGATATGGCATCCGTTTCGGGATCATTAGTTCTTTTAACGGGTTCTGTTACATCACCTACTACCAAAATGGTAATTGCTGATTTTCTTGCAAAGTTTCCCGGTAGCCGTCATGTACAGTACGATGCAGTAAGTTGCAGCGGAATGTTATTGGCTAACGAAGCAACTTATGGCAAGAGAGCAATCCCTTCATATAATTTTGCAGCGGCCAAAGTAATTGTAAGTCTTAATTCAGATTTTCTTGCATCGGGTGTTAGTCCTGTTGAGTTTAACAGACAATATGCAACAGGTAAAAAAATAGATGAAAAGAATCTCTCCATGAGCCATCATATTCAGTTTGAAAGTATGATGAGCATGACAGGGGCAAATGCCGATGACCGTTATAGTCATCGTCCTTCAGAAACCGGTGCAATAGCACTTGCATTGTATGCTGCTTTAGGTGGTGCTGCAACAGCTCCATCTCTTGATGCAAAATTGCAGGAAGCAGTTCAAAAAACTGCTGCTGAATTAAAGCAAAATACAGGAAGCGCATTGGTTGTTTGCGGTAGCAACGATGTAAACATTCAAATAATCGTAAATGGCATCAACGAGTTAATAGGTGCAAATGGTTCTACAATAGATTGGTCAAGCACTTACAACACCCGTCAGGGTATTGATGCTGAAATGGCAACGCTTGTTAAAGACATGAATGCCGGAACAGTAGGTGCTTTACTCATTCATGAAGCAAATCCTGCTTACAACTACTTCGACGCCAAATCATTTACCGAAGGTTTAAGTAAAGTAAAACTCACTATTTCATTCAATCAAAAATTAGATGAAACAAGTGAGTTTTGTAAATATGTAATACCCGATCACCACTACCTGGAAAGTTGGGGAGATGCCGAAGCCAAAACCGGACACATCTCTCTCATACAACCAACAATCAACCCTCTTTTTAAAACCCGCCAATGGCAGGATAGTTTACTCAAATGGAGCGGTGCTACCGGGGATTATCTTTCTTATGTAAAACAATATTGGACTGGTAAACTAGGAAGCGAATCTGCATGGGACAAAGCTTTGCAGGATGGTATTATAGGAGGAAAAAGTATTGTTGTGCCAACTGTTTCTGACTCTACAGGTACAAAAAGCGAAATGCCGGTAGCTTCTACAGCAGGTGCTGTAAAAGCAGGATTTAATGGTGCAGCCATAGGTGGTGCAGTTACTGCCGCATCGGCCGCTAAGAAAGGTGAAACTGAAATTGTATTGTATCAAAAAGTTACTATAGGAAACGGACATCAGGCAAACAACCCATGGTTGCAGGAAACCCCCGATCCGGTTACAAAAGCTACATGGGATAACTACGCAGTTATATCGCCGGCAATGGCTAAAAACCTTTTCAAAATAGATCTGTCTAAAACGGGTGATACAGATGATTATGAAGTGCATCCTGAAAAAGAGGTTTTGAAAATTGCTGTAAATGGTAAAACCATAGAATTACCAATCATCATTGTACCGGGAACAAATCCAAATACTGTAGGTATAGCACTAGGTTATGGCCGCGGTATAGATGCGGCTAAAGATGATGCTAAAAGCGATAAGCTAGAGAAAGCAAGATTGCATTTAGGTAAAGCTGCCGCCGGAACAGGTAAGAATGCTTATCCTTTGGTGACTTTCAACGGGGTAACAAGAGAATATTTCTTATCAGGCGCAACTGTATCAAAAGCAGGATACACCTATAAAGTAGCTCAAAACCAAACACATCAGACTTACGAAGACCGTAAAGATGTTATGTTGGAAACTACTTTGGCTACTTTGAAAAAAGAACCAAAAATTTTCGAAGAGAGAAGAGAAGAACTGCATAAAGATTTTGCACCTAAAACAGGTGATTTTGCCAAAGAGGCAACACTTTACCCTGTATTCCCTAAGCCGGGAATAAAATGGGGTATGAGTATAGACCTTAATACCTGCACAGGTTGTAATGCTTGTGTGGTAGCCTGTACAGCCGAAAACAATGTGGCAGTAGTAGGTAAGAATGAAGTAGCAAGGGCACATGATATGCATTGGATAAGAATTGACCGTTATTTCAGCGGCGATCTTGAAAATCCTGATGTGGTTTTCCAACCAATGCTTTGTCAGCATTGTGATAATGCACCTTGCGAAAATGTATGTCCAGTAACTGCCACCAATCACAGCAGCGAAGGGCTTAATCAAATGATTTACAACCGTTGTATTGGTACCAGATATTGTGCCAACAACTGTCCTTATAAAGTACGTCGTTTTAACTGGGCCGATTATATGGGTGCCGATAGCTTTGGCAACAATCAGGTGGGTATTGTTGAGGATGCTTCTATGATGATGAATGAAGACCTTACCAGAATGGTATTAAACCCCGATGTTACAGTCCGTGGACGTGGAGTTATTGAAAAATGTTCATTCTGTGCACAACGTTTACAGGAAGGAAAGTTAAAAGCTAAAAAAGAAAGCCGTCCGTTTAAGTCAGGTGAAAATGGTGAGTATGATGTAAAAACTGCTTGTCAGCAGGCTTGCCCTACAAACGCAATCATGTTTGGTAATGTAAACGATAAAAAGAGTACTATTACCCAAACACGTGAAGAGAACGAAGAGCGTTTATTTTATTCATTGGAAATGCTTCACGCTTTACCGAATGTAAATTATCTGGCTAAGGTTAGAAATTCTGATAAAGTAATAAAAGAAGCTAAAGCTGAAAAAACAGAAGCGGCCAAAGCGTAAATACAGAAAGTAGGGAGACTTGGAAGTTGCTACTGAAATTGAAAAGAAAGAAAAGACTGGCAATAAAAGAAATATAATTTATTTGACTCCCAATCTTGACAGATTGAGATGAAAAACAAAAAATAACATGCATTTAAAGTACGAATCACAAATCCGCGAACCGTTAGTTGATGGTGATAAAAATTATCATCAGATAACAGAAGACATTATTCGTCCGATAGAGATGAAGCCTTCTAAATTATGGTACATCGGATTTTATATTTCAGTAGCATTACTCATGTTTGGGGTTTACAGCGTTTACCGGGAGGTTACTTACGGTATTGGTCAGTGGAACCTGAACAAAACAGTAGGATGGGGTTGGGATATTACCAACTTCGTTTGGTGGGTAGGTATTGGTCACGCCGGTACTTTGATTTCCGCGATTCTTTTATTGTTTCGTCAGGGTTGGAGAACAGGTGTAAACCGTGCTGCAGAAGCCATGACCATATTTGCAGTAATGTGTGCCGGTCAGTTCCCAATCTTTCACATGGGTAGGGTATGGATGGCGTTTTTCGTATTACCTTATGCTAACTCAAGAGGACCATTATGGCCAAACTTTAGTTCACCATTGTTGTGGGACGTATTTGCGATCTCAACTTATTTCACCGTTTCATTATTATTCTGGTACTCGGGTTTAATACCGGATTTAGCTACAGTAAGGGACAGGGCTAAAACCAAATTGCGCAAAATGCTTTATGGTATTGCATCTTTCGGTTGGACAGGTAGTACAAAACACTGGCAGCGTCATGAAGCATTGTCATTGGTTTTGGCAGGTTTAAGTACACCATTGGTACTTTCTGTACACACCATTGTATCCTTTGACTTCGCAACTTCAGTTATACCCGGTTGGCATACAACAATCTTTCCTCCTTACTTTGTTGCGGGTGCTATCTTTTCAGGATTTGCAATGGTGCAAAGCCTTTTGATTGTAGTTCGTAAAGTATTATTTCTGGAAGATTATATTACCATTGGACACATAGAAGCTATGAACAAGGTAATTGTATTGACTGGTTCCATAGTTGGTTGTGCCTACCTTACTGAATTGTTTATGGGTTGGTACAGTATGAATGAATTTGAGAGTTATGCATTCTTTTATAGTCGTGCCAACATTGCAAGTCCTTACGGATGGAGCTATTGGGGTATGATGTTTTGTAATGTGGTTTCTCCGCAGGTGTTTTGGTTTAGAAAACTTAGAAGAAATGTACAGTTTACATTCTTCATGAGCGTAATTGTAAATATCGGAATGTGGTTCGAAAGATTTGTAATCATTGTTACATCACTTTATCGTGATTATTTACCAAGTAGCTGGAGTTATTATTATAGTCCTACAATTTGGGAAATAGGTTTTTACCTTGGAACATTTGGATTATTCTTTACCTGCTTCTTCTTATTTGCAAAGTATTTCCCAACTATCGCAGTTGCAGAAATTAAGTATGTGTTAAAGACAAGTGGCGAAAATTACAAAGAAAAAATGGAGAAGGTGGAAACTCAACAGGTAGAAGAATTTGCGCATGATTATGCACACTAATTCCCCTGGAAAATATAATTAGGTTTGGAATTTTTATTTGGAATTTGAAATAAAAAATCATGGCTGTAAAAAAATTTGTTATTGGCTGTTTTGATGATGAAGCGGTTTTATTTCCTGCTGTAAAAAGGGTGAGGAATGCAGGTTATAAGATTAAGGATGTTTATACACCTTTTGCCGTTCACGGTTTAGATCATGCTTTGGGTATGAGAGAAACCAGTCTTCATACTGCCGGGTTTATATATGGTATTACAGGAACAACTACAGCATTAAGTTGCATGAGTTGGATATTTACAAAAGACTGGCCATTGAACATTGGTGGCAAACCCAATCTTCCTTTGCCGGCTTTTATTCCTATTACCTTTGAATTGACAGTGTTATTCGCAGCGGTAGGAATGGTTTTAACCTTCTGTTACCTATGTCAGTTAGCACCTTTTGTACGTAAGCATCATTTTCATCCACGTGCTACTGATGATCTTTTTGTAATGGTTATTGAATGTACCGAAAGAACTAATGTTGAAGATTTAAAAGGTTTTTTAAATAGTTCGGGAGCTGTTGAGGTTGATTATCAGGTTGCCGAAGATGGTTGGTGGTTTGGCCGTTATGACAAACAACCTAAATTATATGCTGAAGAAGCAATCCATTAGGATAAATTGAACAGAAAGAAAATTAAACATGAAGAAATTTATAATCATATCAGTTTTAGCATTGTCCACTGCTTTGGTAATAAGCTGTAACGATAGGTCTAAGCCAGGCAAAGTTTATATGCCTGACATGGCTGACAGCCGTGCATACGAAACCTATGCTGATCATAGTAATCTTGCTAACAAGGGAATTAATTATAATAATTTACCTGTAGCAGGAACTGTAAGCAGAGATGAAGAGTTGCCTTATCATTTAAAAAATGACAGTACTGGATATGCGCAGAGTGTTTTGGTAACCAATCCATTACCAAAAATGAACCCCACAGATTATACTGAAACAGAAAGATTATATCTTATAAATTGTGCTATTTGTCATGGTTCTAAGCTTGATGGAAACGGCCCCCTTTATAAAGATGGAAACGGACCATATGCCGCAAAACCTGCCAAGCTTGTTGGCGATCCTGTAATTGAAGCAAGAGGTGAGGGAGGTTATTATCATGTAATGGCTTATGGAAAAAACTTGATGGGTAGTTATGCATCTCAACTTTCAAGAAAGCAACGTTGGATGATAGCCCAATATATTAAATCAAAGCAGATTGAAGCTAAGCCTTCCGGATCAGGTGTGGGTACAGATTCTACTGCGAAAGCATCGGCACCTATGGCTGCTGCAACAACAAAGAAATAATTTTTCAAGAACAAACTGTGTAATCAAAAAATATTACAATGGCATCTTTCAGAGAGCAATTTGAAGTAACAGGAGGAATGAAGAAATGGTCAATAGGTCTTATAGCCCTGGGATTATTAGCATTTATTATTGGTTTTTTTACTAAAGGGTTAAGTACTGACCATGAGCAACAAGCAATATTTTGGGGAACCCTTTTATATAATAGCGTTTTCTTCTTGTTGATTTGTAATGCAAGCATGTTCTTTATCTGTGTAACTACTTTGGCCCATGGCGGATGGCAGGTAGCATTCCGAAGAGTTCCTGAAGCAATATCTGCAGTTGTACCTATTTTTGGTCTTATTGCAATATTTATTCTTTTTTATGTAGTCTTTGGATTAACTCATGATGGGCACAATGCAATTTATCATTGGGTTAATCCTAAGGGAGATGCAATGCTTGAAAAGAAAAGTGGATTCTTAAACCCAACCTTCTTTGTTATTTGGACGTTATTATCAATTGGTTTGTGGAGTTATTTAGGAATGAGGATGCGTAAGCTTAGCAGAGAAAGTGATGAGAACCCAATGAATCTTGAAGAAGGTAAAAAGTGGATCATAAAAAATACAGTTACAGGGGCTTTGTTCACTGTTTGGTTTGGTCTTACTGTTGGTTCCACTACGCCCTGGTTATGGCTAATGAGTATAGATGCGCATTGGTACAGTACCATGTATAGTTGGTACACTTTTGCAAGTTCATTTGTTAGTGGTATGTCGCTAATAGCTTTATTTGTTATTTACCTTAAAAACAGAGGACAGCTTCAAAATACTACCGATGAGCATTTGCACGATTTAGGTAAGTTTATGTTTGCATTCTCTATATTCTGGACTTACCTTTGGTTTAGTCAGTATATGCTTATATGGTACTCTAACCAACCAGAAGAAACAGTTTATTTTCAGCCTAGAACCAAAGATGGTGCGTGGAAGGGAATTTTTTATATGAATCTTGTAATCAATTTCGTTTGTCCGTTGTTAATATTAATGACTAAGAGTGCAAAACGAAATTATACACTTGTGGCATTCATGGCAGTATTAATCATTTTTGGTCATTGGATGGATTTTAACCAAATGGTTATGGCAAGTGTTTCAAAAGATCATGTTACATTAAGTTGGTTAGATTTTGGAATTATGTCACTTTATGCAGGAATGATAATTTTCTTTGTAGGAAAAGCTTTAGCTAAAGCTCCATTGGTTGCAAAGAATCACCCCTATCTTAAAGAAAGTATCATTCACCATACGTAATATTAACAAATCGATTAATAGAAATGTAGAAAATAGGATCAGGTATTTTTTTACAGAATAGAAAATATTAGAAGTAATCATGTCAATGTATTTTACCATCGCCGTCATAGTTTTAGTGTTTGTGGTTATTTTTCAAATAGCCAAGGCAAGCGAATATGTATCAGTATTAAAAGGGGAAGAAAATTCAAGAAAGCAAAACAATAAAATCAACGGCTTTCTGATGATTGCCTTTCTTGTATTGGGTCTTATAGGGGTATTTTATTGCCACGAAATATTAAAAGGCAGAATTTTGGGCGAAAGCGCATCACTTGAGGGGGAAAGAGTTGATTCAATGTTTTACCTTACAGTTGTTGTAACAGGGATTGTTTTCTTTATTACACAAATTGCATTATTCTGGTTTTCTTATAAATATCAGGAAAAAGAGAATAGTAAACCTTTGTTTTTTCCTCATAATAATACAATGGAGATAATATGGACGGTTGTACCAGCTATTGTTCTCTCTGTATTGGTTGTAATAGGTTTGCGTAATTGGTTCATTTTTACCGGTGATGCTCCTAAAAACTCATTGGTGGTAGAAGTGACAGGCAAGCAATTTGGATGGATATTCAGGTATCCGGGTAAGGATAATGAGTTTGGAAATAAATATTTCAGAAACATAGACCCCTCAAATAATTCTCTTGGCCTTGTTTGGACAGATAATAAAGAATTGAACCAAAAAGCAGATCCTGCAACTTTTGATGATATTGTGCAGGAGCAAACCATGTATGTCATTAAAGGTAAACCTGTAAAATTGGTCATCAATTCAAGAGATGTGATACATGACGTAGGCCTTAATCATTTTAGAATGAAAATGGATGCTGTACCGGGTATTCCTACAACTTTATGGTTTACTCCTAAGTTTACAACTACAGAAATGAAGGAAAAAACAAACAATCCTAACTTTCAGTATGAGATAAGTTGTGACCAAATGTGCGGAAACGGTCACTATTCTATGAAAGGGTTGGTTGAGGTTGTAACACAACAGGAGTATGATGCATGGATGGCAAAGCAGAAGCCTTATTATTTTGCTGCATTTCCTGAAAAAGATCCATCAACAAAACAAGCAACTGCAGCTACAGATTCATCCACTGCTAAACCTACTGTGAGTTTAAGTGTTGGTAATGGCAGTGTAGGTATCAAAACGAAATTGAAATAATCGAATAATAATAACGCTGTAATAGCGTTGAAAAAATCTTGGTATGAATAGCGAAAACATTATTGTAAAAGAAGCATCACAAGGTGTTGTTAGTCATGATTCACATGACCACGCCCATGAGGGTCACCATCACCACGAAACATTTATAACTAAATATATTTTTAGCCAGGATCATAAAATGATAGCAAAGCAATTTTTGCTAACGGGTATCATTTGGGCAGTTATAGGTGGCCTCATGTCAGTTCTTTTTAGATTTCAATTAGCTTACCCCGATTCTAATTTTCCATTTCTGGAAACCTTATTGGGTAAATGGGCTAAGGGGGGACATATTTCTGCTGAAGCATATTATGCTTTGGTAACAACACATGGTACTGTGCTGGTATTTTTCGTTCTGACTGCAGGGTTAAGCGGCACTTTTGCAAACTTTCTAATTCCATTACAGGTTGGGGCAAGAGATATGGCATCTCCATTTATGAACATGCTTAGTTATTGGTTTTTCTTTACCGCAGCATTGGTAATGCTTTGCTCAATTTTTGTAGAAACCGGACCATTCAGTGGAGGTTGGACCGCTTATCCGCCATTAAGTGCTTTAGGTTCTGCTTCACCCGGGTCTAAAACAGGTATGGATTTGTGGTTGATAAGTATGGCTTTATTTGTAGTTTCCAGCTTATTGGGAGGTTTAAATTATATTGTTACTATCCTGAATATGCGTACAAAAGGTATGACAATGACACGCCTTCCACTTACAATTTGGGCATTATTCTTTACTGCAATTCTTGGGGTATTATCTTTCCCTGTACTTTTCTCTGGATTTATCTTATTGATATTTGACAGAAATTTTGGTACAAGTTTTTATCTAAGCGATATCTATGTAAATGGTGTGGGTGCATTACCAAACGAAGGTGGAAGTGCAATCTTATATCAACATCTATTCTGGTTCCTGGGTCACCCGGAAGTTTATATTATCATTCTTCCTGCAATGGGCATTGTTTCGGAAGTAATGAGCATAAATTCAAGAAAGCCAATTTTTGGATACATGGCAATGATTGGGTCATTATTCGCAATTGCTATTCTGGCTTTCCTTGTATGGGCACACCATATGTTCGTATCAGGCTTAAATCCTTTCCTTGGATCATTCTTTGTATTGTTAACATTATTAATAGCAGTTCCTTCTGCCATTAAAGTATTTAACTGGCTTACAACATTATGGCGGGGAAGTATCAGATTTACACCTGCAATGTTATATTCTATAGGATTTGTAAGTATGTTTATTTCCGGAGGTCTTACCGGGGTTTTTCTTGGTAACTCCGCCTTGGATATTCACCTGCATGATACTTATTTTATCATTGCACACTTTCATATTGTAATGGGTGTAGCAGGAATGTTTGGTATGTTTACCGGTATTTATCATTGGTTCCCTAAAATGTTTGGACGTTATCTGAATAATACACTTGGATATATCCACTTCTGGGTAACTTTTGTAGGAGCATATCTTATTTTCTGGCCTATGCACTACGAAGGGTTAGCGGGTATGCCCCGTCGTTATTATGACTTTTCTAACTGGGAAAGCTTTAAAATGTTTCAGGGCGTAAACGTATTTATCTCTATTGTTTCAATGATTGTTTTTGCTGTACAGTTGTTGTTCCTTTTCAACTTCTTTTATTCAATGTATAAGGGTAGAAAAGTAACCTCACAAAATCCCTGGGAAGCCACAACACTTGAATGGACTACACCAATTCATCCGGGGCATGGTAACTGGGTTGGCGAAATCCCTGAAGTACACCGTTGGGCATATGACTATGGAAAAGATGGCCATAGTTTTATTCAGCAGACAACACCAATAGGGGCAGACGAAAAAGAACAACATTAATCTGCTTGTTTTGATAATTATACTTGCTACTTTTTTTGTGGTGACAATTATCAGGTAAGGGGATGAAAATAAAAATGCCCTGAATGATTCAGGGCATTGCTTTTAAAAAAGTAGGAGAGCATTATTTTGGCTACAATGAGTACAACGGGTGATATATCGGGTAGTTACAGAATTGCTGCCAAAGTGAAAGATTACTTTCAATTGATAAAGTTTACATTAAGCTTTACGGTTGTTTTTTCTTGTGTGATTTGTTATTTGCTTGCACCAGGAATAGCATACAATCTTAAAATGATTGTTTTGCTTTTTACTGCGGGAATGTTGGTTACAGGTAGCGCCAATGCCATTAACCAATCAGTAGAAAAGGATACTGATGCAATGATGAAGCGGACAGGCAAAAGGCCTGTTGCTGATGGAAGAATGACACAACAGGAGGCTTACATTTTTGCATTGTTTGCTGGACTGATTGGTATATGGATGATGTGGCAGTTCTTTAACATAGAGTCGGCTTTGTTATCGGCGTTAAGTTTGTTTTTGTATGCGTTTATTTATACACCGCTTAAAAAAGTAAATTCAATAGCTGTATTGGTTGGCGCATTTCCAGGAGCATTACCTTGCCTTATTGGGTGGGTTGCCGGTACAGGATTGTTTAGTGCAGGAGGGTGGATTTTGTTTGGAATTCAGTTCTTATGGCAATTTCCACATTTTTGGGCTATAGCATGGGTTGCTCATACCGACTATTCAAAAGCGGGATTTAAATTATTGCCGGCGGATAAAGGGCCTACTAAGTTTACAGCTATGCAGGCAGTTATGTATTCTGTACTTATGATTCCTGTTGGTATTTTACCCTACAGTTTTCATATGTCTGGTATGGTGAGTTTGTGGATTGTATTGGCTGCAAATATTTTTATGGTAATTCAATCCATAAGACTCTACATCGATATGGATGTTAAAGCTGCAAGAAGGGTAATGTTTAGCAGCTACATTTATTTACCAATAGTATTGTTGGCGTTGCTTGCAGACAAAAATTTTTAGTGTCGGATTTTTTTAAATGAAGGATTATAGTATGAGTATGGCATTAGTGGGTGATCAAAACAGACGAAAAGTACACCCCCATAAGTTTACTTTATGGGTGGCAATGGCAAGTATATTAATGATGTTCGCTGGCTTTACAAGTGCATACATTGTAAAAAGAAGCGATACCAATTGGCTTGAATTTAAATTGCCCCCTGTATTTTGGTATTCAACAGTTGTAATACTGTTGAGTAGTTTGACGGTACAACTAGCAGTTGTATCATTTAAGAACAGGAATATGGCAAGATATAGAAGCCTTATTACTATAACTGCTGTATTAGGCTTCTTATTTATAGCATTACAATTTGTCGGGTTTAATTATTTGATTTCTCATGGGGTTAAATTGATTGGTGCGAATAGTAATCCGTCAGCTTCGTTTTTAGGGGTAATAACAGGAGTCCATATTTTACACGTAGTTGGCGGTATTGTAGTGCTGACTATTATGTTTGTAAGGGCGTATAGTAGAAGAGTAAAAAGTTACAATGCAGTACCAATAGAAATAGCAAGTACCTATTGGCATTTTGTTGATGCAATATGGATTTATCTATTTATCTTTTTCAACGTTGTTAGTGGGTAAGATTTTGATTTATTGATTAATAAATACAATGTGTACCAATAGATAATAGTAAATTGGGTTAGGTTTATTAAAATAATACTGATTTTTTAAAAGATGTTCGCTTAAGGCGAATAAATTTGCATACCAAATTTAAACAGATCGCAATGGAAACAACAGCAATTTCAGCAAATACTAAATGGTGGAACGGAGGTAAGAGTCCGTTTAATGTTGAATACGGTAAACTCATGATGTGGTATTTTTTAATGAGTGATACGTTTACATTTGGAGCCTTTCTGATTGCATATGGAACCGTTCGTTTTTCAAGTACGGGATGGCCCGACCCTAACGAAGTTTTCAGGTCTTATCCCGGTGCATCTGAAGGTGCACACGCACCTCTTGTGTTTGTAAGTATCATGACTTTTATCCTGATTGTTAGTTCTGTAACAATGGTATTAGCCGTGCATGCAGGGCATGAGAGAAAAAAGAAAGAGGTTGCCAAATACCTAATATGGACAATTATAGGTGGACTTGCATTTTTAGGTTGTCAGGCATG
This sequence comes from Segetibacter sp., assembly GCA_031373555.1. GTDB lineage: Bacteria > Bacteroidota > Bacteroidia > Chitinophagales > Chitinophagaceae > Segetibacter. Next base: position 30,333 of record JANMMU010000093.1, read on the forward strand.
GGAGTGGAATCACTTACATCATGAAGGTGCCTGGTGGGGTAGTAATCCGTTTCTAAATAGCGATGGAACTGCAAGTACAACAAACTTTACTAACTTCTTCTTTACCATAACAGGGTTTCATGGTTTCCATGTGTTTTCTGGTGTTATTATTAATATCGTCATGCTGATTATGACATTGGTGGGAACGTTTGATAAAAAAGGACATTATCTTATGATTGAAAAGGCCGGCTTGTACTGGCACTTTGTTGATCTTGTTTGGGTATTCGTTTTTACCTGTTTTTACCTTCTATAATTATACAAATAAATTTGATAAAGCAATAATATGGAACATTCAACAACTTATGTAGATAATGCGGGTCATGATAATCATGGTGGTACAAAGGAAATTTGGCGCACATTCTGGATTTTGCTTGTACTTACGCTGGTAGAGTTGGCATTAGGATTTTGGATGATTGGTATGCCTGATGGTAGTTTAAGATTAGCAATTAAAGGTTCAATTATCATACTTATGATGGCTAAAGCATTTTATATTGTTTCTTATTTCATGCACTTGGGGTCAGAATTAAAAAATTTAATAATGACCATCATTGTTCCATTAATATTTTTGGTTTGGGGAATTGTTGCATTTCTCTATGAAGGCAATTCTTATAAAACCAATAGATTGCAATATGACAAATACCAAAAAGAATCTTCACAATTGAAAGCAGAGCCAAAGGCTGAAGAGAAAACGGAAGAAAAGAAACCTGGTGCGTTGGAACAATAGTTTTACAAATTTTCTTACAAAAGAATTTTAAAATAACATGGCCATCGCAGTAATGCGATGGTTTTTTTATGATCGCATTTTTGCAATTAATTTTAAGCAAACTACTAATGTAGAGGATTTTTTCATTAGAAAATAAAAGAAGATGACTAAGAAGGCGAGTATAGCATTGTTTATAGCATTTTTCATTCCTGTGGTTTGTTATTTCATTATTAAAACCGCAAGTGATGAAGCTGTAGATATGCCGAGGAAATATTTGGTGGACTCCATAATGAGTAAAACTGTAGATGGTAAAATTACCATCGATACAGTTTGGCATAAAACTGCTAATGTAACTTTAGTAAATCAATTAGGGGATACTGTTAGTTTATATGATATTCAAAACAGAATAATTGTTGCTGATTTCTTTTTCACAAGATGTCCAAGCATTTGTCCTACTATGACAAGTAATATGGCAAGATTACAACAATCGTTTTCCCATTTTAATAAAGGGCGAAAAGTGATTGATTCTTCTATTGTGCGATTTCTATCTTTCAGCATAGATCCGGAAAGGGATTCTGTGGAAGCACTTAAGAACTATGCCGATAAATACCATGTAAATCATGATAACTGGTGGATGCTTACAGGCCCCAAAAAAACAATTTACGACTTTGCGCTCAACGAAATGAAGCTGGGCCTGGTTGATGGGGAAGGTGTAGATACATCATTTATTCACACACAAAAATTTGTAGTATTGGATAAAGACTATTATGTAAGGGGGTATTATAATGGGTTAGATACTGCATCTATAGCTGCTTTGGCAAAAGATATTGGATTGTTGATGCTGGAAAAAGACCGAACTAAGAAAAGAAATATTTTTACAGAGTAATAAACCAACTCATTTTATAAGTGTAGTTATTATACCTCTCCTTTTGTAATTGGAGCTGGTAATTTTTAAAAACCCAACTTAACCTGATATGTTACAGGCATCAATACAGAAAAATGACAAAAAAGCTTATTGGCTGATTGGTATATTTTCTGTTGTAGTTTTCGCAACGGTAGTGGCTTTGGGTAAATTGAAGTTCAATATTCCTGTCAGTTTTGATGTGCACATTTTTGCTAAAATAAATGCATTGCTTAACAGTGGTGTAGCCCTATTATTAATAGCTGCATTATGGGCTGTAAAGAATCAAAAGTATTCGCTTCACAAAAAAATGATGATGGCTGCAATGGTATTATCTATTCTTTTTTTGGTGTCCTATATAGCGCATCATTTACTTGCAGGAGATACCCGGTTTGGAGATATTAATCACGATGGAATACTTTCAGATGATGAAAAAGCACAATCAGGAACAGTACGATATTTATATTTTATCCTACTGATAACGCATATTACTTTGGCTACTTTTATACTTCCTATTATATTGCTTACCGCCTATCGTGGTTTAACAGGAGAATGGGAAAAGCACAGGAAGTTAGCAAAATACACCTGGCCACTTTGGCTATATGTGGCTATTACAGGCCCGGTAGTTTATTGGATGATAAATCCTTATTATAGTTGATTGGGCAATAATACCAATTCTCCGTTTTTATAAACCGGGAGTACATTGGCTATATCTTCCGTTACACAATATTCAAGGTCTTTTTCGAGTCCGTAAGCTGAAAGTCTGTGCCAATGGGTAGTAAGGCGGATAAACTGAAATAAATCCTGATGATGAAGTTTATACATTTCTTCAGCCATAAGGCTTGCGTCATCATGTATTGTAAAATGTTGCTTGATTCGGCTAACAACTGCCCCTGCAAATAATGTATCCTCAAGGTTAAATCTGTCTTTCCATGCAGAACAGCCCAGGATTACATTTTTACCCTGCGAAATTAAATGCTCACATACGCTGCTAAGATTGATAAATGAACCTGTAATTACTTCGGCACAACCATTTTCCAAAGCCATATGAAGCAACTTAGTTCCATTTGTAGTGGTGATGACAAGAGTTTTGCCTTCAATAAACTCCCTGGAATACTCTGTTGGGCTGTTGCCATATTGCAACCCTTCTATCACTTTTCCATCTCTTTCACCTGCGGTGATGGCTCCTGATATTCCTCCCCCAATTTTTTTGCATTCTTCTACTCCTGCTACGGGAATTACCCTTGTTGCCCCATTATATAATGCTGTTGCAATGGTAGAAGTAGCCCTGAAAACATCTATAATAACTACGATTGTATCTTTTAAATTATATAGATGTAATAAAGCTGGAGAAAGTACAGTGAACAGCGTAGGTTTTTCATTCATAAGGGCAAAGATAGTGGCTCTGTTTAGTAAGTAATATTGATATTGGTAAGATTTTGTCCCAATCAAATAATTAGTAAAGAATGGTTTTAGGGAATGTGAAATGAAATATTTGAAAACACAAATTCGTTTTATTAAAGAGGTAATAAATTTCTTATTCCTTGTTAAGTAATAGCGTTTCAGAAACCCCAAATATCCAATATGAAAAAATTCATTCTCCTGATTATTTTTTCTACTTTATTGTTATATACCAAAGCTCAAAAAAAAGATATTGATGTAAACATCAAAAAGATTGAAAAGACAATTCTGAATGAAGGGATAAACCTGTATCAATTGGATATGACAGCAACAATTGGGGTAAAAATTTTTTCACATGAACTTCCTGATTTAATTGAAAATACAATGGGGTATTTTTCATACAAAGAAGGGAGCTTTTATAAGTGTGTTTTTTACAACAAACTTGCAGATCCCCAAATATTGGCTACCATAAGTTTTGATTCATTATTTAATATGAAAAGAGTGGCTATTAACACCACACTGCGACCTATGAATTTTCTGGAAAGGGATTTATATAACATGAGAGAACGAGCAATAGATGATATTAAAAGGGATACAACTTTTTATAAACTATATAGTTTCACCAGCACAACATTAATACCCGTAATTAATCCTGAAAATAAAAGAGTTTATATACTTACCAAGTCAGATGATTCTACAACAGTTATTTTTGGAAATGACTATCAAATAGATTTTGATAATGCCAATTTTATATTAAGTCGTAAAATGTTGCACAATGAATTTGTAACCATTGAGGCGGCCTCAAAAGATCCATATGTTGATGAAAATCTTGAAGGTGTAATGCACAAACACACTGCTGAATCAGGGGAATTTATGACGGCAACAGATGTCTGCGTATTATTGCTTTACCAGAAGAAGAACAGGTGGGGTCATCATGTAGTGATGGGGCAGAATTATGTGTCAGTTTGGTATTGCGATACTAATGAATTGGAAACAGTTACAAGGAAAACATGGTTAAAATATAATAAACCTGAAAAGGAAACTAAAGAGAAAGAGAAAAATGTAGCGGGTACTAATAAAGAATAGAAAAGTTTAGTTCTTCTTACCTATACAGGAAATATCATTTTCCTACAGGATTTGGAAAAACAAAATTATAAAAATGAGGGGAGGGAATTACCCTTTTTTCTTTTTATATTTTATCTCAACGCTTACAACCCCGTCGTTCACCATTGCTATTTTTTGAGCTGCTGACTTACTAAGGTCAATAATTCTGCCGGTAACAAATGGCCCCCGGTCGTTAATTCGTACTTTAACGGTCTTGCCATTCTTTAGATTTTTTACTGTAACCTTTGTACCAAAGGGTAGTGTCTTATGCGCAGCAGTGTTTTTAGACTGATCAAATACTTCTCCATTAGCGGTTTTCCTTCCTTCAAACTTATCAGCATAATAAGTTGCTTTGCCGCTTTCAATTATATTTCTACCGCATGATGTTGCAAAAACTGAAATGAGGATTAAAAGAGAGTATAAAATTTTCATACTCAAAATTATGCCTCACTAAGAGCATATTTACCGCCGGTGGATTAATAATTACGGACTTAAACGAAATGCACAAAAAGTGGTGCCCGATTAGATTTAATCAAAGTTTATCTGGTAGTAAAATACTTAGCAGGGCTTATTCAAGCCGGCCCTTTGGTGTGCCGTTTTTCCAGGCTGTATTAAGGTTTTCAAATTCTTTAAGATCTGCTTCAGAAAACGCTGTCAACTTCATTTCTTTCAAATCGGGTTGTCCGGCATTAACCCATGCAGTGTACCAAAAACTAGCAACAGATGCTATTGACATACGCATTCTCCTTTCTACCATACCCCCAAGCATTCTATCATAAGCGGTGGTAAATTCAGTAGAATATTGACGAACTAATTTACCATTTCTCTCCTCAAAAGCATATTTTTTATCGGCAGAAATTCTTTTACTTAATTCAGCTTCGTAGCGTAATACAGTATCAGATGCTGCACCACTTTCTAATACACGTGCCCATACGTAGTCAGCTTGTTTATCAATATAAATTGCTTTACCAACAACAAAATCAAACTCTTTTTCCGCAAGTAATTCTGGCACACGGCTTTCCCAAAAACCATGTATGCCTTTTTGGTTAGAGTGTTGACCGTCATGGTTGCTGCTTGCATGAAGGGGTACATGAGAGTCGGCAATATAGTGGCCTATTTCCGCAGCAAGTTTTAAAATTTTCGCCTGGTTTTTTTCTTTAAATGCATTGGTAAGACGTTGTTCCATTATCTGTATCCACCACGGTACAATACCGTTTGCAACTATAGTATCTTCTGAATATTTTTTTACTGCATCGTCATATTTTCTTGGCAAATCAGGATAAGGGTATTTACCATAGTTATCCATATCAATATAATGCTTTGGAGCTTCTGACGCAACTGCATAGCGACGCATATCAGGGTCAACGGCATGATCGGTCAAAAACTGTATGTTGGGTTTAAACAACACCATCATTTCTGGTGGAAGCAGAAATACGGCATAGTAGTTTATTTTCTGATGGCCAAAGAAGCCCCAGCAAAAACTTTTTAACGTTATTGAACAACAAACCAACAGCAGTAATATTTTTTTTACATGCATTTTTTATAAAATTATTTCGTTCTCGTGTTGGCCACTTACTTCTGCCACACCTCCGCTTAATACAAATTTCATAGCCTCGGTGCTGGAGATGTGGTTGAGCATTTTAACCTTTTCCTTTGGCACAATATACACAATACCGCTGACAGCGTAACTATGCGGTACATACACCACCACATGGTTCTCTACACCAAACTTGAGGGTATCGGGCTGTGTCATAAATCCAAGGCGCCATACATCAGCAGAATCTACATTCACCAAAACAGGTTTGTCAAATTTTCTTTTTTCGCCTGCAAAGGCTTCAATAAACTCTTTTACTGAAGTATAAATGAATTTTATTCCGGGTGTCCGTTCCAGTACGTGGTCAAGAAAATCAACCATTTTACCTACAAAAAACGAGGTAGAAAACCAACCGACCAAAACTATGAAAACAAAAATGATAATGAAACCTACACCTGGTATTTTTTGCACATTTCCATAAGCATCTACCTTAAAATAAAATGGAAAAATGGTACGTATAAGGTTAGGCAGGATGTTATCTATGTAACTAAAAAGAGAAATAACGGCCCAGATAGTAATGCTGATAGGGGCTAATATGAGGATACCCTGCGCAAAATAATTCAAAATTTTTCGCCACCGCCACCGCAAAGGATCCTTTACATTCAAGTGCATACAGTAAAAGTAAGCGAAATTGTCAAGTTAGAAAAAGTGATTAAGTCATCTTAACATGTTCACAATTCTATTATTGAACTATCTATTAAATCCAGATTAATTGAACCACCAACTCAATTCAACTGAAACTGCTGATTCTTCAAAATTTCTTCATCCTCTTTTACTTTCAGTTCCCATTGCCATGCTGTATGCATCATTTCCTTAAGATCATATTTTGTTTGCCAGCCAAGTGCGGTTAGTGCGTAGTTGTTGTTGGCATAAATTGCTACCACATCGCCGGGGCGGCGGGAGCCTATTTTGTAATTTAATTTTTGGCCACTCACTTCCTCAAACATTTTAATGGCTTCAAGAACTGTAACGCCATTGCCAGTACCAAGATTAAAAACATCACAATCAGTTGCATTTTTTCCATTGATGAGATATTGCAGTGCCAATGTATGTGCATGCGCAATATCGGCTACGTGTACATAGTCACGTACACAGCTACCATCCCGTGTTGCATAATCATTTCCAAAAACAGTCATTTGCGGCAGTTTGCCAATAGCTGTTTGTGTAATGGCGGGTACCAAATTGGCGGGCTTACCTAAGGGCAATTCACCAATCAATATAGAAGGATGCGCACCTACGGGATTAAAATAGCGCAGTAAAATTGCTTTCGCTGCCAATGCTTTTACAACGTTTTTTATAATTTCTTCACCCATTTGCTTGGTACTGCCATAAGGCGATTCTGCAGGTTTTATAGGTGACTGTTCTGTTACAGGAATATTGTCGGGATTGCCGTAAACGGTACATGAAGAGGAAAATACAAAATGTGGCACCTCAAATTCCTCAACACACTTCAACAGGTTGATTAGAGAAAAAAGATTGTTTTCATAATACATTAGCGGCTCTGCCACGGATTCGCCTACAGCTTTGTAAGCAGCAAAATGTATGATGCCTGCTATGTCTTCATTTTCCTGAAAAACGGCACGGGTATCGTTATAATCAGCTAAATTAACTTTGTAATTTTTTACCCTTTTGCCCGTTATTTTTTCTACACCATCTAACAGGTATTTTGTACTGCGGCTGTTGTCGTCTATAGATATTACGTCAAAACCGTTTTGCAATAAATCAACAATGGTATGCGAACCTATATAGCCGCATCCGCCGGTTACAAGTATTTTTTTCATAAAAACAAATAGATTATCGAAATAAAGGTCATTTACAAAAATAAGCGCAAATGAACTTTTACAATGATATTTATTTGAGATTAGTTTATAAATAACTTCATTAGAAAGAAAAAAACAGCGGCCATCAACCCGCTAATTGGGATAGTAATAATCCACGCCCAAAGCAAACTCACCGTTACGCCCCACCTAACTGCAGATAGCCTTTTGGTAGCGCCTACACCTATAATTGAACCGGTGATGGTGTGAGTAGTACTTACAGGAATTTTAAAATGCTCGGTCATAAAAAGGGTTATAGCACCTGCAGTTTCTGCAGCAACACCCTCTAATGGGGTTACTTTGGTAATACGTGTGCCCATGGTTTTCACAATTTTCCAGCCACCGCTTAATGTACCTAAAGCTATTGCAATAAAACAGGAAATAGGCACCCAATCCGGAACCGATTTGAAATCCGGAATATAATTGCTGGCAATCATGGCTGCACCTATAAGACCCATCACTTTTTGGGCATCGTTGCCACCATGACCTATACTGAAGGCCGCAGACGAAACCAATTGCAAACGTTTAAACCATTTTTCAGCTTTGTATGGATTAGCTCTTTTGCAAAGCTGAACAATAAGAATAGTAATGAAAAAAGCTATTATCATTCCAATTAAAGGAGCAATAAATATAAAGATGATGATAGGAATAACTTTAGATGCATTAACTACAGAAAAGCTTTGGTAATGCGCTACTGCAGCACCAATTAGTCCACCGATAAGTGCATGTGACGAACTGGATGGAATACCAAACCACCATGTAATCAAGTTCCAAACAATTGCCGCAAGCAGGCCTGAAAAAATTACATATAATGCCAAAGGATCGCCGTTTTCAAGGGTGACACTTTTAGATATGGTATTGGCAATACCAAAACCACCAACAATATATTTAGAAATGAAAAATGCAGAAAAGTTGAAAAATGCGGCCCAAACTACTGCTTGTACAGGAGTAAGAACTTTGGTAGAAACTATTGTGGCAATGCTATTGGCAGAATCATGAAAACCGTTGATGTAGTCAAAAATAAAAGCAAATATGATGATTAGTATCAGTAAAATTGACATAAGTATTTTTTAAGCTTAAACAAATGCAGATGGTCTCTTATGCATACTTAACAATAATAGATTCTATTACATTTGCTGCATCTTCACACTTATCAGTTACCAATTCTAATACCTGATATATTTCTCTTCTTTTGATAACTTCCTTAAAATCATTTTCCTGGTTAAATAGTTTTTCAATGCTTAGGTCAAAAATATCATCGGCCTGATTTTCAATATCATTTACCCTTACCAAAGCTTCTGTTATTTTGCGTAGATTTTTCATATCCCGAAGTTCTGCCACTGCACTCTGTACATATATGGTTCCTTGTTCTATTAATTCTACCATTTTCTGTATACCCGGATCATTTGGGTTTACCCTGTAGAACATAATTTTTTTGGCGGATGAATATATATAGTCGGCTATATCATCTAATGCAGAAGCGAGGTAGTGGATGTCTTCTCTGTCAAATGGGGTTATGAAGTTGCGCCCCAATTCTGTAAATATTTTGTGGGTATGGTCATCGTTGAGGTGCTCAAGGTCTTCTAATTGTGTAGTAAGTGAAGCACGTTTATCTACATCCGTTTCATTAACCAGTTGCTTTAATACCGCACCCATTATCCTTACCGTTTCAGCCACTTCTTCAAACAAGTTATAAAAAATCTTGTTTTTTGGCATAAACAACTTCCCGATAGAATTTAATCCCATGATTCAAATATTTAGGCAAAAATAGACTTATGCTGTGTTCCACCATCAGGTAACATTTCCTTAATAATAAGATAACATTGATTTAATGGGAATTTTTGTATAACCAAATTGAATTATCCCTTAAAGTTCTCCTTTATATGCGAACCATCGCAATAGGGTTTGTTAGAAGAAAATCCGCATCGGCAAAATGCTGTAACCTTATGTTTTTGCGTTTCATCCCCGTTTTGGTCTTTTAAGGTGATATTGCCATACACCATTAATGGCCCGTTTGGCATTACTTCTATCCTGGTATCAGTTGTTATTTTTGAAGGTTGTTCCTCCTTGTCATTATAGAAAAATGATAAAGCGCCACTTGGGCATTTATTAACCTGCTCTATTATTTTATCAGTACCTGCTCCATCGATATTTATCCAGGGTTTTTCCCTTGGGTCGAATACTGTAGGCAAGCCTGTTGCTTCTTTCCAGCAAATTGTGGAATGTATGCAAGACCCCGGTTTCCAAACAATGGTTATTTCTCCATTGCTGTATTTTTTTGTTAAGTTATCAAGGTTCATCTTAATGGTTTTAGTACGTCATTGTAATCAGGCATAGTTTCAAAGACATGTTTAGCAAAACTGCAAAGCGGCAATATTTTTATTTCTTGTTTTCGTGCAAACTCTACTGCAGATTTTAGAATATTTTTCCCTACTCCATACCCTTCTAACTTTTCATTCACTTCAGTATGGTCTAAGGAAATTAGTTTTTGATCTAACCATGTATAAGTCATTTCTGCAATCAGCTCACCATTACTTTCAATGTAAAATAAACCGCTTTTACCATTATCCTTTTGCGAAATGTCCATACCTGGATTTATTAAAAATTAAAAAAGATCAGTCAATTTGTAATTATACAAATATAAATAAACAACTCCCTATTCGGGTTAATCTATTATGGCAAAAATCAATTTGCAATTCATAAGAAGTCCTCAACAAAAAATAAACCTACTATAAATCTTACAGGGAAAATAATTGGACTTATTAGTCTTGATTGAAGCATTTCGTAAAATGAAAAAACCAACTTTTTTGCATTCTTCAATATGGGGAATCTCATTTGTTAATATTACGGTAACACTGCCGTAACATTAAGGTAACAATTTGATAATAATTTTGCATTATGAAAAAAATGAAGATGAGTTTATTGTTGAGCAGAGGGCTATTAAGTTTATTAATATTCTCTGTGGTTACAGTTTCATTTGCTCAAAATGTTCAAAAACTAAGCGGCAAAGTTTTAAACAATAAGAATGAAGCATTAGCCGGTGTGAGTATATTGATAGAGGGATCAAAATCAGGTACATCTACAGATGTTGAAGGTAGATTTACAGTTTCAGTTTCTGAAAAAATAATAAGCCTCACATTTAGCGCAATTGGCTATCGCGAAAAAACGGTTAACAATATATCATCTGCCAGACAGGATGAGTTGTTAGTAATATTGGAGGAAGCCGGAAAAAAACTGGATAATGTAGTAGTAACAGCCACCACTACAAAACGTGAGTCAGTTAATTCTCTTATAGCTTATCAAAAAAACACAAGTACAGTATCGCAGGTAATAAGCGCAGAAGCAATAAGAAGATCACCTGATAAAAATACAGGAGAAGTTTTGAAACGCATACCCGGCACTTCTATACAAGAAGGAAAATATCTTGTTGTTCGCGGATTGAGTGACAGATACAATCAGGCCATGCTTAATGGTGTATTGCTTAGCAGCACCGAGCCCGATCGTAAGACTTTCTCCTTCGATATTTTTCCTTCGTCAATGATTGATAATATTATCATCAATAAATCATTCATCCCCGAACTATCAGGCGAGTGGGCAGGTGGATTAATTCAGGTGAATACAAAGGATATTCCTTCTACCAACTTTCTAAATGTACAGGCAGGAACAGGATTTAATTCACAAACAATAGGAAGTGATTTCTATACCTACAAAGGTGGTAAATATGATTTTCTGGGAATAGATGATGGCACAAGGGCTTTGCCTGCAACATTGCCAACAAAGTCTGCTTACAACAGCATAGGCAATGGAGCAGAAAAGACAGCCTTCGGCAAATTGTTTCAGAACATTTGGTCAGCAGAAAAAACATCTTCTAGTTTTTTACCGGCACTCAATAAAACCTTTCAGATAAATGGTGGTTTCAATAAGCGTTTTAAAAGCAATGTAAAACTGGGAGCCATATATGCACTTACATACAATCAGTCTGTTAAAAGAACTGCTTTTACCAACAGGGTATATAATGTAGTAAACAATCAGGCAGATCTTAGTTTTGATTATAACAACAATAAGTACAGCAAAGATGTATTGTGGGGAGCTCTAGGAAATATTACATTACAACTTGGCAGCAATCATAAGATAGCTTTCAAAAATATTTTGAATGTAAATGCTACCAATTATGCAACACTTCGAACGGGTAAGGACTATGAATTTGAACCTATTAATGGGGAAAATATTAAAGCAACAGAACTTGCACTTAAGACTAATACATTTTTCAACACACAGGTAAGCGGCGATCACAACTTTCAACAATACCGCAGCAAGCTGCATTGGTTTGGAAGCTTTACCATATTGGATCAATACATCCCTGACCAAAGAAGGATTCAGTACAACCAGGATCCTACAGATCCTAACGCTGTATATAGTTTGCTTACTTCAGCTTCTCCCTCGTCTCAAAGAAGCGGTAGCCGCTACTTTGGTTCCTTGAGCGATTACATCTACAATGCAGGTGGAGACCTTACAACTTCATTCAACTTTTTGGGATACAACCAAACAGTAAAAGCAGGTTATTTCTTTCAGGTAAAAGACAGGATATTTAATTCAAGACCATTTGCAATTTACATTCCTAAGGGCGAAAACAAAACTTTGCAGGCACTACCTGCAGACCAGATTTTTAGTGCTGAAAATTTCGGAAATGGTTTTGACAATAAGTTTGCTTTTAGCGAATTATCAGGTGACCAATACCGTTATATTGCTAACTCTATTCTGAATGCAGGTTTTCTACAATTGGATAATTCATTTACCGATAAGTTAAGAGCAACATACGGCCTACGGGTAGAAGATTTTGACCAGGTGATTGGTAGCATGAAGCAATCAGATCGCCGTCATGTATATAGTAGGGTAACAGACTTTCTACCGGGGTTCAACCTTACTTATAAATTAAACAATCAAACCAACATTCGCCTGTCGGGATCTCAAACAGTCATTCGTCCAGAGTTTAGAGAGTTAAGCACATTTCAGTTCTTCGACTTTGATTTAGGTGCAACCGTTGCGGGTAATACAGCATTGCAGCGTACCAAAGTTACCAACGCAGATATCCGCTATGAGTATTATCCAAGACCCGGAGAATTATTTACCGCAGGTGTCTTTTACAAATATTTCAAAAACCCGCTTGAACTGTACTTTAACCAAACAGGCGCAGGTAGCAGCAGCACTTTCAATTACATAAATGCTGAAAAAGCAACAGGCTTTGGTGTAGAATTGGAAATGAGAAAGAAGCTTGACTTTGTAAATGCGCTTCGCAACTTCACCTTTCAAACCAATCTTGCATACATATACAACCGGGTGCAAAGAGGTAGCTCAAAGTTAGACAGGCCTATGCAGGGTCAGAGCCCTTATGTACTCAACGCATCGTTGCAGTATGATATTGAAAAGTTGGGCATCAACACTACATTGTTGTACAATCAGATAGGCGACCGTATCTTTTATGTAGGTGGTGATCAACCGCCGGTTTGGGAAGCATCAAGACCTGTATTTGATTTTCAGATTGCTAAAAAGATTTTGAAAAATGATGGCGAAATAAAATTTTCTGCATCTGATATGCTTAACCGGGTGGCCAACTTTTATCAGGATCTAAATGATAACCGCAAATACGATAATGGAGTAGATGCATTGACAATTCGTAGACAGTATGGATCAAATTTCAGTTTTACTTTTTCTTATAAAATAAAATAAAATACACAACAAACAATACATAAAAACACAGCAAAATGAAAAAATTGTATGGACTATTAATGGCTACTGTACTGATTACAGCCAGTTGCCGCAAGATAGAAGTGGACGGGCCAACAGTAACAGCAGATGGAGGTACAACAAGCGAAAACGTTATTCTGGAAGGCCGAATTACAGCAAACAGGACATTGAAAGCAAATTATACCTACAAGCTAAGAGGCCTAGTATATGTAACCAATGGTGCAGTACTAACTATTGAGGCAGGAACAAAAATTGTTGGTGAACTAAATAAAAACGGCGGACTCATTATAACCCGTAATGCCAAGATAGATGCAGAAGGTACAGCTTCAAATCCTATTGTGTTTACTTCTGAATCAAATACCCCACAACGTGGTGATTGGGCAGGTGTAATCATTTTGGGTAATGCTCCGGTTAATACTTCATACAACGGTCAGCAGGGCGTAGGCGAAATAGAAGGAGGTGTAAATAACAGCGATGGTCTTGGACTTTATGGAGGCACTAATCCTGCAGACAACAGTGGGATAATGAAGTATGTAAGAATTGAGTATGCCGGTTACGCTTTTCTTCCTGATAAAGAAATCAACGGATTAACTTTTGGTGGTGTGGGCAATCAGACACAGATAGATTATGTAGAAGTAGCCTATGCAAACGACGATTCTTTTGAGTGGTTTGGTGGTACTGTAAATTGCAAACACCTGATATCTTTCCGAACTCTGGATGATGATTTTGATACAGATAATGGTTTTATAGGTAAAGTTCAGTTTGGTATTGCACTACGTGATTCATCAGTAGCAGACATAAGCAAGAGCAACGGATTTGAAAGTGATAACGATGCCAACGGAAGTGCGTTGTTGCCACAAACTGCAGCCGTGTTTAGCAACATGACTGTAATGGGGCCAAAGGTTACTGCATCAGCCATTGGTAGCAGCCTGTTTCAGGCAGGTGCACAGATACGTCGCAATTCTTCTATTTCCATCTTCAACAGCATTATTGCAGGATGGCCCAAAGGGATATTTATAGATGCAAGCAAAGGGATACCTACGGATAACAATCTGAATACAGGAACACCAACTTTGATGATACAAAACACTATTGTGGCAGGTTGTGCAGATCCTGTAACATATGCGGCAAGTACAAGCACACCAACAGGTGCTACACCTGCATCTATGTTGGCATGGTATAGCACAGGTGCATTTACAAACAGTGCTCTTACCACCAATGCAGCACTTGGTCTTACCGATCCGTTCAATTATGCTGCTCCTGACTTTACACCTACGCAGGGTAGTGTAGTTCTAGGTGGAGCTTCATTTGCCAGTACTAAACTAAATGGTTTGGAGCCTGTAACCTACAAAGGTGCAGTAGGAGCAAATGATACATGGTTCAAAGGTTGGACAAAATTCTAATACCGTTTTTATCTTTTTACTCAAAATCCCGCTTGTGAAGGCGGGATTTTTTTGTTTTAGTTAATAGCGAACCTTTCATTAAAAGTCAAATACATGTTCAATTTTTATTTTGTCGTTGCTTAACTGTAAAAGTAATTTATTCAATAATGCAACAGGAACGGTTAATGCAATTCGTTTTGTTGTCGGGTCGGATGATATTGGTTGTGTAAAAACTGTTTGAGTGTTTTCGAAATTTGTCTTGTCTGAAGTCGGAACTAAAACTGTCAGCAAGATTGCTGAATTATTACCCGCAACTTCTTTGAAGCTATGTCCATTTTTAGCAAGAGAAGTAATAGAGTTTGCAAACTTGTCGTAACGGGGAAGAAATTGCAAACTGTCATTTTCAAGCACAACAGCTGTAGTTGGTAATGCTTCATCATAAACCGTTTTTGTACCTAACCCAATCAACTTTCCGTAAACATATTTGACGGCTAATTCAGAAGTGAGAATGTATTTGCGTTCAATCTTTCTCAAGAAATTGTCGCCAACGATTGAAGTAGAAGTCCACAAGGATTTTAAACGACTCTTGAAATCAAACTCATACCAAGGTCTGTCCTTAATGAAGTCAACATAGTCCTGTGTGAACTTTGCATTGAATTTATCTTCTTCGGTTTTTACTTCATAAGTGTCTGTCATTCGTCCAATGATTTTTTCATACCATGCTTTGATTGAATACTCAACTGATGCACTTGAGCCAATTACCCAAATCATAAAATGATAGCCCGTGTTAGTTGGGAAATTATCTTTTATTTGGTCGTTTACAATTTTATAACTCTCCCAAATTTGTGCTGTGTGGCTCATAAAAGGAAAAGTAGTTGCAGTGTTTTGCTTAAAATAATTTGCTTGTTCTTCGGGACTAAAAACTAAATACCATTCAGGAAAAGTAAGAAATGTTTGGTCGGCTGGTCTGCAATCATTTTTTGGAGTAAGAGGATTTTTATTTTGAGTCAACCACTCTTTTTTTATTAACAATCCTTCGCCTGCTGCAATAGTAGTTGGATTTCTTTTTTTGAAAAAGAAAATACAAGCAGCAAAACCGATTGAACAAAGTGTAAGTATGTAAAGCCGTTTCATCTTTTACAATTTTGTGAATGATACCAATGTGTTGCCGGATGGATCTTTGTCTTGCAAAATTCTTTCTCCCGAATCCTTGAAGCCACAAGCCGAAATTATTTTACTCCACTCATCAATTGATTTGAATGATTTATATTCTGAAGAATCGGTTTCCCAGGTAACACCCAAACCTAAATTGAAAACTGTATGAACCAATGAAACGAATGTTGCCATGTCAGCAGTTTTTACATCATGGTCTCTCATAATGAACAAACCACCTTTCCTTAAAATGCGGTGAATGGATTTTATGTAACCGCCTAAGAGTTCAGGTGTGCAATGATGTAAACCAATATGACAAGTTACCAAATCAATGCTTTCGTCTGCGATTTCGGATTGGCTTATGGGTTGGTATGTTAATGGAATAAATTTTCCGATTTTAGTTAACTGTCCTCTTTCAAAAATGTCAGCAACTGAATTGTTTGGTGCAATATCGTTTGTTAAATAAATATTTCCTGAAAGCGAAATGTGTTTTCGTAACTCACTAATGTATCTCCCAGTAGAACCAATTTCTAAATACCCGTTGATTTGCTTTTTGTTGCCAAGCAACTGCAAAACCTGTTTTGCCATTTCTTTCTTTTGCTTCTTCAATGCTGGCAAAGCCAGCGTTATTTCAGAAAGGAATGGTTTTATTTTAGGCAAATTAGTTTGAACTGATTTGTAAATTTGTTCGTCATTGTTTTTCTCTTTGCTCGTAGTTGCAATGAGATTGTGAAATTTATCTTCGGGATACAAATGAAAAATCACTTGAAGAAAACGATAAAAATCATCACTCCATTTGGTGTTTGAAAAAACAGTTTTAAATTCTGACTTCATAGTTTATTTATTGAGTTTTTCGTCCTTCAGCAATTGTTTTTCAGATGGTAAATACAATTTGTATTCAGCCGCCAAAATTTGTTTGTTGTCTTGCGGTAATGTGAATTTTACTACAGCGTTATTTTTTGCAGCACACAATAGAATTCCGATGGTTGGTTTTTCAAAAATTTGTTTTTCAGTTCTGTCAAAATAGTTCACATACATCTGTAATTGCCCGATGTCTTGATGTGTGAGTTTTCCTAGTTTTATTTCAAATAATATAAAGCATTGCAATAAGCGGTTGTAGAAAACCAAATCAACAAAAAACTCATCACCATCTAAGTGAATTCTTTTCTGCCTGGCAACGAATGAAAAGCCATTTCCTAACTCCAATAAAAATTCTTGCAAATGAGTTATGATTGCAGATTCAACATCTTTTTCATAATAAGCAGATTCACGTTGTAGTCCTAAAAACTCAAGATACATTGGGTCTTTGATAATCTCTTTGGCTTCAACAGGGAGGCGTTTTTTATTTGCCACTGCCAACACTTTGGCTTTATCCTTACTCAGCAACAATCTTTCAAATAGCTGACTATAAATTTGTCGTTCCAATTCCCTTGAAGTCCAATTATTCTTAACAGCTTCTGCTATATAAAATTTTCTTTTGTCAGCGTCTTCAATTCTTATTAGTAACTTGTATTGTGTCCAACTCAATTGCGAACGCACTGCATTCGCAATTGGAAAAGTGCAATAGAATTGCCTGATAAGCTCAAGTTGTCTCATAGAAAACCCGCTACCAAACTTCGGTTGCAATTGCTCTGAAAGATAGCGGATAAGATAAGTTCCATAATCAGCTCTGACCTTACCTTTTTGTTCTTCTTTAAAAATGTGTTTTCCAATTTGCCAATACATAAGAACCCTTTGATAATCCACACTTCTGGTGGCATGTTCTCTTGCCTGTACAATAATGTTTTGTATCTCGGCAACAAATGATTTTCGTATTAATAAATTTTTAGCCATTAATAAATTCGGTTTTATAATAAGTGTCCCAAATAACATTTCTGAATTTGAAATCAGGATCCAGTTTCATTTTTATCTCAAATAATTCATTTGCGTTTGGGTATGCTTTATGAAATTGTTCTCTGGTTGCATGTGCCTGATATGGCAGGTAATAAGCACCATTAAGAGAAATAGCAGCATCAATTAACTCTCTTGTCCAAACTGCTACTTTACCTTTTTCTGTTTCATTTGTCCATTGCTTATACCAAACTACAAATGCAAAAACTTCTTCTCTTGCCCAAGCTAACAAAGATCCCGAATCTGCTTTCGCATGGCGAATTGAAACATTAATCACATTCACATTATGTCTGATAAAAATTTCTGCCATCAAAGAAGCAAAGTCATCAAACTTTTCTACCGGTATAAAATATTCTTGTAAAATATATGTACTTTCTTTTCTTGATTCAGGTTCTAATTCCAAAACATCGTAACCAGCTTCATAATTTCTCCAGTGAATTTTCTTACTTCCGAAAACTATTGGGTCAATGATATGCTCTCTTCTCCATTTTCCAAAGCTACCTTTGCTAAATGCTCCAATGAAATACCTTTCAATCGGATATGCCGCTGCAAGCGGCATAAGTCGTGTTTTCACTGTTGGCTTTTCATTGGTTTTACTCCAACTTACTGCCCTTAAATTTTTGTAAAAAGGTGGGTATATATCTCCGTTATGAAAAACAACATCTTTATTTTCACGAATATTATCGAAGAAAAATTTCTTGTATTCATTTCGTTGCATTTTTTTATGGCTTCGTTTCACCGCAACATTTTCTGCTAACTCTAACTCAACATAGGCAATTACTGCGACAGCGTTATAACAGCCAACACAAGCAAAAAATATTTCTGGTTTTTCAATGGGTGAAGTGTGAACCATTTCTCCATTTGCTAAAATCACATCCAATGATTTTACTGAAAGAATTACTGCACCCAGTCCGATATATCTTCCATGACAATTTACACTCAATGCACCACCTACAGTAAAGTTTGCGTAGGTCTGCATAATTTTAATACTCAAATTATGTTGGTCAACATGATGCTGAATGTCGCACCACCGAATGCCGGCCTGAACTTTTATAATTTTATTTTAGGAGAAAAATCAATCACTGAATTCAACATTCTCATGTCAATATGTGTGCTGTGAGAACTTGCAGTTTGCCCACCCATGCTGAATCGTCCTCCACCAATCGAAATCGGGCTGTTTGTATTTTTAATTATGTTTTTAAGTTCCTCTATTGTTTTTGGAATTTCAACTTTTGCAACTAGAATTGGATTGAGTTGGGTTACATCATTCACAATTCTCTCTCCAGTTTTCAAGTGTGGAATCATTTCTGCGTCTCCGTTTTTGAAATAGTCAGGTGCAGAATTGGGAACAACTCCAAATACGTTTGATGTGATATTTCCTTTTTTGAACCCTAAAAAGAAAATCAAAACCAATGGTCCTACAACGGGAATCATTATTAGCCAAATAAAAAAACCTGTTCGGTTGCTGTCATGAAGTCGCTTTTTGGCGGTTGCAAACAAAGCCCAAAACAATAGAGGATAAAGAACCAAGGTAGCAGTATAAGAAAAGATAAATTCAAGAAAGTTGAACAGTACATAAAATGTTGACCAAATAAAAATGGAAGCAACCCAATAAGTCTTGCGGTTTATCCTTCCTCGGGTTGTGAAAAGTAAATAGCTTACTGGTAATTTATCTTTTATTTGCATTAAAGTACTTCTTCTTGAGTTTGTCTTAAAAATAGGGTGATTAGAATTTTCTTAATTGAGAATTCGAAAATTAATAATTTTTATTTGTTTCCATGTTTTTAAATGAATTCACACCCCCAATTGATAAGCGGTAAACAACACAACTCATTACCACCTAAATTTGCCACTAATAAAATAATCTTGCATGAATAAAGTTGCAATTGTAATTGCTTCGGCCCTATTTTCATTAAGTGCTTTACAAAGCAAAGCGCAGTTTACAGCATTTCCAAAAAATGATAACTGGAAAAAGGTCTACCGTCCGGCAGCAGAAAAGGTGAATGACCTGGTGCATACAAAACTGGATGTCAGATTTGATTTTGACAAGTCATATATGTACGGCAAAGCATGGATAACACTTAAGCCACACTTCTACGAAACAGACAGCCTTCGCCTGGATGCAAAAGGTATGGAGATAAAGCAGGTGGCTATGATGAGCAATAGTAAACAACTGACTCCATTGCAATATAACTATGAAGATAAAATGCAGTTGGTCATAAAGCTTAACCGTACTTATAAAAGCACCGAAAACTATACCATTTACATTGATTATACTGCCAAGCCTGATGAACTGAAAGCACAAGGCAGCGCAGCTATTCGTGACGCCAAAGGGCTGTATTTTATTAACCCAAAAGGAACAGACAAAAATAAGCCTACCGAAATATGGACACAGGGCGAAACTGAAGCATCGTCTGTTTGGTTTCCTACTATAGATAAACCTAATCAAAAAACTACCGAGGAAATTAATATGACAGTGCCGGCAAAATATGTCACACTATCAAACGGCCTGTTAACCCTGCAAAAGAAAAATGCAGACGGTACAAGAACAGATACCTGGAAAATGGATTTACCTCATTCGCCTTATTTGTTCTTTATGGGTGTAGGGCAATTTTCAATAGTTAAAGACACTTACAAGGGCAAAGAAGTAAGCTATTATGTAGAAAAAGATTTTGAGAAAGTTGCCCGTAAAATATTTGGTCTAACGCCTGAAATGATGGCTTGCTTTTCTAACAAACTTGGGGTGGAATATCCATGGCCAAAATACGCACAAATGGTTGGCCGGGAGTATGTGAGTGGTGCAATGGAAAATACTTCAGCAACACTACATTCAGAATATCTGCAACAAAATGCCCGTCAGCTTACCGATGGTAACAAGTATGAAGAGTACGTTTCTCATGAATTGTTTCATCAGTGGTTTGGTGATTTGGTTACAGCCGAAAGTTGGGGTAATCTTACCGTAAATGAAAGCATGGCCAATTTTGGGGAAATCATTTGGGATGAATGTAAGTATGGTAAAGACGAAGCAGACAGACGCAACTACAAAGACATGAATGATTACCTGCAAAGCGGCGGTGAAAACAAAAACCTTGTAAGGTTCTACTATCGTGATAAGGAAGATATGTTTGACAGGGTTACTTATGAAAAAGGCGGAAGGATTTTATACATGCTTCGCAATATAGTTGGCGAAGATGCTTTTTATAAATCACTTAATCTGTATCTGATTACCAACAAGTTTAAAAGTGGTGAAGCACAGCAATTGCGTTTGGCGTTTGAGGAAATAACAGGAAAAGATCTCAATTGGTTTTGGAACGAATGGTATTACGGAAGCGGACATCCAAAGCTCAATATAAACTACAATTACGATGCAGCAACTCAAAAAGCAACAGTAATTGTACAGCAAAAGCAAGATGCCGAAAGGTTGTTCAAAATGCCTGTAGCCATTGATATTTATACCGGCGCTAGCAAGACACGACACAACGTATGGATGGAAAATAAAGCAGACACTTTTTCATTTTCGGTAAATGCTAAACCTGATTTAATCAATTTTGACGGTGACAAATATTTGCTTGCAGAAAAGGAAGAAAATAAAACAATCGCAGAATACATTTACCAATACAAGTTTGCAAAAAAATATGTTGACCGAAGAGAAGCACTTGAGTTTGCAGCAGATAATAAAAATGTAGAAGGTGCAACAAAACTATTGTTAGATGGCCTCAATGATCCTTTTTATAACCTTAGACAGTTGGTACTTCAAAAATTAAAATCAACAGATTTAGACGATGCTTCTAAAAAAGTTGTGGAAAATATAGCTAAGAACGATCCTAAAAGATTGCTACGTGCAGATGCAATTGAATTGCTTGGTCAATTGAAAAATCCGGCATACAATGATCTTTTTGCAAAAGCTGCAATGGATTCTTCTTACAGTGTTTCCGGTGCAGGATTGGAGGCGCTTGCTGAAATAGACGAGGCTAAAGCAATTTCATTGTTGCCTTTACTAAAAGGTGATGCAAAAGGAGCGTTGGAAAATGCAATAGAAGCGGTAGAAATAATTCAAAAAACCGATGCCGATTTTGACTCCGTCACCAGTCGTTACGATAAGAAAAATGTATTTCAGAGAGCAGGTTTTTATCCTGTTTATCTAAAGTACCTTGGCAATGTATCTAACATCGAAAATTTCAAAAAAGGGATTAATAAAATTCTCTCTCTTAGAAATATGATGGGAGGATTTTCACCCGAATTTAAGGTACGGGTAAATGAACAACTTTTGGCACTTAAAACAAAGAAGGAAGCAATTAGAATGACATCAAAAAACAAGGACTTAGAAGATCAAATAAATTTTCTTGAAAAGGTATTGAAAGACTAATACCGATTGGATATCCGTAATAGTCCAATTGCATTGGCCTAAACGGCTATCACATCGGCATTATACCAAAACCAGATTGGACTATTTATAATTCAAAATGGTATAAGAATAGGATTGAGCAAAAGAAAAATGCCGGATTATCTCCGGCATTTTTCTTTTATAAGTGTTTTAAATTTTCAGGTAAGACATCAGGTGGTCGTAGTTGTAGCGCAACTCATTTTCGTATTGCTCTTCACCAATAAAATATCTGACTGTATATTCATATCGCTGAAATGTTGCCAAAATGTCTGATACTTCAGTTTTATTAATCTTTAACGTAGCTATAAGCAAGCCCGTTTCTGGTTCTGTTAAAGTGTTGAATTGGGTGATATAAGCATCATTGGTTTCTACTAAACGACTTATTTCTCCAAACGAATAGCTTTTTCTCTCCATCTCCAAAACTATAACTGCACCCGGTTCTTCTGCCCCTGTAAATTGTGACAGGGCTTTTAGCATATCAGCACTGGTAATAGCACCAACCCACTCCTGTTGATTATCAACAACAGGAACCATTGTTAGCCCATTCTGCGAAGCAAGTTTTAACGCCGTAAGTAAATGTTCGCCTACCCTCATAAACTTGACAAACATATTGGACATCAATGATTTTACCGGAGCGTCTTCTTCTGCATCCAATAGATCATCTTTGCTGATTACACCAAGATATTTATTATGATCCAATAGAGGAATGTGCAAAATGTCAAAATCATCCATCAATTGCAAGGCACGCATTACCTTATCATCAGGAGCTACTGTCGGGTAGTGAGAGGTTATGAGTTGATTTGCTAACATTTTTATTGGTGTAGCATGTTTTCTGCTACAAATAAGTAATGACAAACACTAAGCCAATGTAGTTGCAGGCTGCCTGTGTTTACTTAGAAACTGTTCTAAAATAACATTAAATTCTGCAGGAACTTCCATCATTGGGGCGTGTCCGCATTTGTCAATGAGGTGTAATTCACTATTCGGAATTAGTTTTTTAAACTCTTCCGCTACAAATGGAGGAGTGATGGTATCATTGTTTCCCCAAATGAGACAGGTAGGTTGTTTAATGTTCTTTAATTCTTCACCCAGATTATTTCTTATTGCGCTTTTTGCAAGTGCAATTATTTTTATGACTTTGATCCTGTTGTTGGTTATTTCAAATACTTCATCTACCAACTCATCGGTTGCCATAGCCGGGTCATAAAAGGTAAGTCTTGTCTTGTTCCGTATGTAATCTTTATCTCCCCTCTTTGGATAGCTGTCTCCCATACCACTCTCAAAAAGTCCTGAACTTCCGGTTAGTGTAAGGGTTTTTATGCGTTCAGGATGTTTTAGGATATGAACTAAAGCTACATGACCTCCTAAAGAGTTTCCTAGCAGGTGAACATGGTTAAAACCTCTTGTTTCTATGAATTTATGTACATATTTGGCAAGGCCACCCACTGATGTATGAAAAATATCTAATTCAAACAAGGGAAGCATGGGAACAACCACCTTGTAGTTTTTGCTGAAATGATCTATAAGGTCTTTGAAATTGCTAAGTGCACCAAACAGCCCATGAAGCAGGACAAGTGGTTCACCTGTACCAATTTCAATGTATTTAAATTTGTCCAGTTGTTTGATTTCGTAATTCATCTCAAGTACTTTCTTAGAAACCTGTTTATTAAGTTATTATTAAAGACAGCTAAAAATATATAGATGCTGCTAATCAATATAATGCTAAAGTACTTGAAAAGTCGGACAATATGTTTTTCAACTGTTATGCTTTTTTGCAACGGCATCAAAATAACTCCCCAAATCTGAAAACATATGATTGAAAACCGGAACAACTTTTCCAATACTGCCTATTACTTTGGCCCCAAATGGAGCAACATATTCATAAGTTTTGGAGGCCTGTTTTACATTTTCTGAAATTAGGTATATACGTGTAGCAAAAAACAAAACAACACTAAATATCATCAGATACATGGCAGAATAAAGTAGAATGCCGAGCAGAGAATCAAGCCATCCCAAAAAGAAAATTCCGGCTACTTTTTTTACCATTTTAGCCCCAATCCGTATAGCAAATACCACAACTGTAAAAACGAGCATAAATGACAATATCGGTAACCAATACCCGGAAAGATTCATTTTATGGTGAAGGTGGTCTGCTACTGTTGCAGATAGTTTTAGCGCCGCCGCCATGCCTATTATAAAAGCAACAAAAGAAAAAACAGCAACAATAAATCCTCTGCTCATTCCTTTAAAAACGGCAAGTACAAGTAAAATGAGACAAATCAAATCTATCAGCATAAATGCTTGAATGTTTAGTTAGACAGTTTACTTACTAAGCAATTCTTTTACTGCCGTTGAAATAGCTTTTCCCTCTGCCTGACCTGCGAATTTTTTGGAAGCAATTCCCATTACTTTCCCCATATCGGCAGGCGAAGATGCGCCTGTTTCGGCAATGATTACGGCCAGTTGTTTTCTTAATTCTTGATCAGACATTTGTTCAGGCAGAAACTTTTCTAAAATTGCAATTTCTTCCCTTTCGGTTTTTGCAAGATCTTCCCTGTTCTGCTTTTCATAAATTTCCAGGCTATCCTTTCGTTGCTTAACTAATTTCTGAACCAACTTGGTTTCATCTTCTTCTTTTAGTTCTCCACCTGCACCTTCTGCTGTTTTTGCAATAATAATGGCAGCTTTTATAGCCCTTAATCCGCGAAGTGCTGCTTCATTTTTACTTTTCATGGCATCTTTCATTTCTGCCATTACACGTTGTTCAAGGTTCATATTTTTAAATTTTAATCGTTACAAATTTTAAATCTTGGGTCTCAATACTCAGTACTTAATACTAAAAATTCCTACACCAACTTATTGGTATCCATTTGTGCATCTCTGAATTTTTTGTAAAAGTCTTTTGCAAAATTTTTCATGTCTTCACTTATTTCTGCATGTTGTGTAGCACGTTTGTAGGTATCGGCCATTGTCATTATAGTCTGATAGAAAAAATCTGTCATTTCATCTACCATCATATCTTTTGTCCATAAATCTATACGGAGAGCTGTTTTATCTGCTCCATCCCAAAAGGAGATGAGCATTGCTTTAGCTCTCTGCGCCTTATCGGCGGTACTATCACCAGCTCTCCATGAAATTTGTTGTGGTACTTTGTCGTGGTCTAACTGTACGTCTATTGTTATGGTACTTGTATGCATTTTATAAATATAAGGGGCAAAAATAAGCTAAGAAAATTCAACCTCAACAACCAACTACATTTCAGGGGTTAATCTTCAATCGCTATACCTGTTAATTGGTTTGGTTAACCTGTTCAATAACATCCCAAATTATAGAACGGGTATTATCCCATTCAAATAATTTTGATTTTTCCAGGGACTTTTCCACTAATTGGTTACGCAGGTTTTCATTTTTGTAAATGACTTTCATTTGTTCGGCCAACGAAGCCGCATTTGATGGTGTGGCATAAAATGCAGCCTCACCCGCAATTTCTTTTACAACATCATTATCAAAGGCAATTGTTGGAGTGCCGCACTTCATAGCTTGTAATACGTTATAACTAAAGCCTTCATAAAGAACAGGATGAATAAACGCATATGCAGCAGCTTTTAATGTTGCATCCTGCTGTAGAGATAATTGCTCTAAAAGAATAATGTCATGCTTATGTTTATAGGTATCCAGTTTTTGCAACTGATCTTGTATTGTTGACAATGAATTTGCTATAACAATCAATTTCATATTGCTCCTTTGCCATTTTTTAAAAATAGAAAAAGCTTTTAAAACCATTATAAATTGTGAAGCGGTTTGATTGTTATAGGATAACAAAAAGTAATCACATCCTCCGGCATATTTCTTCTTTATTTCTTCTTTTTTATTCCACTCTATTGGTATGAATTCATTAATAACAGCGCTGTTGCAAACAATAGGGCTAACGGCCTTAAGTGAAAATGCTTTTGACAGCTCGTCCTTAATGGATTCCGAAACTGCTATTATTGCTGATGCATTTTGCAGGTTCTCCGCTGTATTTTTTTTGTAAAATAGTAAACGATGACGGGGGTGATTTGCATTTTTATGTAGAAAGGATAGATCGTGAAGCAATAAAATTTGCCGTGCAGTGGTTTTGCCACTAAGTAATCCGTAACTCCCTATAAAAACATCGGCTTTATATTTTTTTAAAGCTAGAGGCAAACGTACATGGTACCACCATTTATAGGTCCAATAATTTTTGGGTTTTGGGGTAATGACAATTTGCTTCACATTTGCTGGAAAATTATTTTCTTCAGTATTTTGTTTATCTAAAACAATCAGGAATTGATGGGCAGATTGCTGTAATGCTAATGATAAAAATATTTCGCGGCTGAAGGTTTTGTACGCATTTATTTCATCTTCATAAAAATATCTTGCATCTATAGCTATCAGCATAAAACAAATGTAAGGTTCTGTTACAATATTGAGTAAAATACACAACTAGAGTACTATAATTTATTCTAATAAAAAAGCCACAGAAAAATTCCGTGGCTTTTAATTTGGGGGTATGCCCCATCCAAAAAATTATTTTATGGTTTGAAAGACAGCATCAACCACCTTAACCGGATATTTTTTTCTTAATGATTCAATCCATTTTTCTTCTAAAACCTGCTGATAATCGCTTATAACCATGCCCCGTGCATCTTCAAAACTTCTTTGTCCGGGCTCCATATAGGTCTTAACTACATAGTTAAAAGTATAGGTATTATCGTTGGCATTTTTTACGGGGGCAGTAATCAGGTTATCTGTAAAATTAGGTCGGTCAACAACAGGAAGCTGTGACAATTCATATCGTCCACTATCAGCAATAATGTCTGTACCATTGTTGCCGGTTATTTGTCTCCAATCAGACGGGTTTGCTTTTATTTTCTGCTGTATTTCTGTAGATAATTTTTCGGAACTGCAGGTAATAATTATTGCATCAGCACTTGGAGGCCATACATACTTTGTTTTATGTTCTTTATAGTATTCATTTAGGCCTGTTGAATCTGTATTGGCTTTGCCCCAAACCTTTTTTTCCATTATTCCAAAAAGCAGGTTGGCTTCTTTAAATTCTGTCACCTGTCTTGTATAATCTTCGTTGTAATCACCAAGGTTGTTTCTGTAATAATCGTCGGCAGAAGTGCGTACAAAGGTTTTATAGAAACCTTCCATTTTTTCTTTATCACCTTCTGCATTTAGCTGTGCAGCTTTGGCATATTTTATCCAATCGCTTACTTTAATATTTTGTTTGGCAAAAGAAAAAAGCAATGTATTCTCATTGATGGTTTTAAAACCTTTAGTGCTTTTTTCTTGCAAGGCACTATCTGTATAGTTAAAAAATTCAGATTGATTAAAAGGGGCAACTTTAAACTTAATAAGAGAGAGTTTGCTATCTATCAACCTGTTTTTAGCTTTTTCCAAACGTGAGTCCTTGGTTACTTTATCCTGAAGATTTGCATAAACAGTTCCATCATTCATATCAGATGGAGAAGCTTTGGCTTCCAAAAGTTTAATAATGTGGTAACCATACTGTGTAGCAAATGGTTTAGAAATATCTCCCGTTTGTTTAAGACCAAAAGCCACAGCTTCAAAATCTGAATTGTATGTACCTGTAGTAAATTCTGGCAATTCTCCTTTGTTTGGTGCAGTACTAAGATCGTTGCTTACAAAGGCCACCAGAGTTGAAAAATTTTCACCAGAGTTCAGTAAATTATACACGCTGTCTGCTTTTTTTAAAGCGGCATTTCTCTGTTCAGGAGTTGGGTTTGGCGGCATAGCAATCATTATTTGTGCTATCCTGCGGCTACCCAATGACTTTCTTTGACTTACATTTTTAAAAATATGATACCCGATTTTAGAACGGTATGGGGCAGAATAAGTGCCGGATTTTAAACTATACACAACATTTTCTATATCATAAGGTAGGGTGAAAGCAGTTACATATCCTAAATCCCCTTTTGATTGCCTGATGCTTTCGTCAGAAGAATAAGTGGAGGACATTTCCCCAAAATCTTTGCCTTCTTTTAATGCATTGTAAGCAGCATTAATTGTTTTTAGCGCTGCTGCGGAATCACCACCGGGAGCTACTTCTACAAATATTTGTGCAACCTGCATTTCCGTTTGACTACGTTCAAATGCTTCTTTCACAAGCTGCTTTACATTTGCCTGATCGTTAATTATGTTATCTGCAATTTGTCTTTTAAAATTCTGCAACTCGTATACCTGTGTTGCATCTTTGTCCAGCGTGTCATCATAAGCTGCCTGAACTTTCAGTTTAAAATTGGTATACAGATCCAGGTATTCTTTCAAAGCTTTTTTTCTGTCGCCGGTTACATTTGGGTTTTTGTTAAAAGCCCGTACAAATTCATCTTTTGAAACAGCATTTTTACCATAGGTGAAAACTGTTTGTGAAAAAGAACTGCCAAGAATGGTAAGGCCAATAAGGCTTAACGATAATTTCTTCATGTTAGTCCAGGGTTATTTTTCCGAAGTTGATTTTTTTATTTTTGCCTGAAGCACTTCATCAAACTGCTCAATTGTGAGCATTTTGCCAATGATGCGTTTTTGGCTATCGAGCAAATATAAAGTAGGGGTTTTATATACGTCATATAATTGACGGAAATTTGCAACTCCTTTTTTAGCTTCTTCTTCTTTTGCCGCTTTAGGTTGGTAAATATGTAGCCATCCTTCCAACTTGTTTTCTACAATAAATTTCTTCCAGGCTTCATTGGCTGCATCATCTATATTTACACCTACAATCTTTACTCCCTTTGCTTTCCATTTTGCCCGGTATATAGAATCTACCCTTGGTGCTGTTTCTTTACAATGGCCACAGTTGGGATCCCAAAATATGACAAAAGTATATGAGGCATTTACACCATATAGTGAGACAGGGTTGTTTGTAGTGTCCAATAAATTTAATTCTGCTGCAGGCTCTCCTAATTGGTTGGCCATAAGACTGTATGCACGGTCAAAAATGTACTTACGTTGTTTTTCGTTCAGCCACAATGTGTCGCCTTTACTATAGTATTTATCAAAAAGAAACAGGAAAACTTTATCCTGACCCATAAATTCTGGGTTTATATATTTGTCAGTAAACTTACCCAACAGGTATTGAAACATAGGTTTGCTATCCCTTGAGAGCAGGAGCATATAGTTAATATCACTAATTGTGGAGTCTACATCGGGTATTACATAATATTTTAGATACTCTTCTACTTTTTGTTCAAAAAATGGGGTTCTTACAAGCGCTTCTTCTGTGAATGATACACCATTCCACCAATTGTCTTTTACATAATGATAAGGATACGCTGAATCGGGTTTGCCATTTACAATTGGTACTGCCGGAACTTCAGGCCGCTTCATTGTATAAAAAAAACCGGAAAGCATAGAATTAGGATATGTTTTAATTACATTTTCCCTGTAGTCCATCAATTCTTTATTTCCTTTTTCCAGTTTAGCTTTTATGTCTGCACTATCTTTTTTGTTTTTGGCAGTAGAAAGTTTTTGCTGAAGGTCATTCAATGCCGGAGCCTTTTGAGATAAAAATCGTGTGTAGTTGAGGAATAAATCATTTTCAGGTGAGCCGGTAACAGTATAGTCAGACAAATGTGTAGTATCGGCCTTTAGGGTAAAATGTTGGTCTTTGTCCATGATGAATTCAAACAACAAATATTTTTGAGGTGATACTGTAAAGTAAATACCTCTCGGCAATTTTTCGCTGCCTTTAAATACGCCCTGCCCCTTTTCATTAAGAAAAGCCGAATCGGCCAGATTTTTATACTTGCCAAAATAGCAACCCAGGTACACCCAGGTATTTTTGTATGGGGTTAATGTTATTGGAATATTGTACCCAGCTTTATCGTCTTTTTTAGTATGCTCCTTTGAGTGGGTGTTTTGTGCAAAGGAATTGTAACAAAAAATTGCCACAAGAATTGTAAATAGATATTGCCTCATAGTTTTTATAAAAAATAATATGTCGTGTAAAAATATCTTTAAAAAAGTAAAATGCTATTTAGAAAATGTTAATCTAATAAATCAATAGATTTTGGGCATTTTACAATGACGTTTATTGAGGGGAGTTATTGTATGATAAACTGTTAAAGAGGGGAATGGGGAGAGGTTTGTTTACTATTGATAAATGTCTTTTCTATGCCCAAGATCTATTACATCAATAGTAAGTATGTTGTCAAAAACCTCATATATGATACGGTAGTCGCCTATTCGTATTCTAAAACCCTCCCTCCCTTTTAATTTTTTACACCCAATTGGTCGTGGGTTTTTAGCAAGATTAAGTATAGCTTTTTTTATTTTAGAGTAATAAGGGTCATCAATTTTTTCTAATGCTCTTGGGCAACTTTCTCAATGCGGATCCTATACATTATTTCTTTCTTTTGGCTTCAATTTGTTTAAAGGCTGTTTCCGCATCAATAAAACTTTGCTTTCTTTTTTTAGCAGCATCATATCGTTTTATATCTTCAAGTTCCTCCAGTTCTTCCATTAGTATATCAAACTGTTTGGCAGGCAGTATTACTAATTTTTTACCAGCAGTATCATTTATATATTGTGGGGTTACTGTAATCATTCCGTTTTATTAAAATGGGTTTATTAGGTTTCAAAAATCCAACTTTGAATAACAATTAAATACTAAACATTTTTTACATATTCTTTTGGACTCTATGATAAGTGTGGCAAATTATCATTGTTGCAATATTTTGATTTTATCTTTTCTCTATAAAAATTTAATGCATTATTGTTGCTACAAATTTATGTGAAAAAACTTTAGAAGCAAGATTGTAACAATATCAGGTTAATATGGATTTTACTTGTGAACTTTATTGCAAAAATTTTAATCTAAAATATAGAATAAATAAAAAAAGACCTCCATTGCTGAAAGTCTTTTCTTTTGTAGAGCGTACGGGAATCGAACCCGTGATTCCTCCGTGAAAGGGAGGTGTCTTAACCCCTTGACCAACGCTCCGTTTTTAAATTGGGAGTGCAAAAATAGGCGTGAACACCTTTTCTGCCAAAAGTTTTTTTAATTTATTTATTATTTATTCCTCAATAGAATATTTATGCGGAACAACTGTTAGCTGCCCGGCACCCAACTATTGATAAAGTTATCTCAAAAAACTTGCCTGTTGATAGTTGTAATCATTGTACTTTTGCAAAGTTTTTTAATCAAATAATTCTAAAAATATGAGTACAGTAAAAGTTGCTATCAACGGCTTTGGTCGCATTGGGCGTTTGGTTTTTCGTCAGATTTATAACATGGAAGGAATAGATGTTGTCGCTATCAACGATCTTACATCGCCACAGGTTTTGGCTCATTTGCTTAAATATGACAGTGCGCAAGGTCGTTTTGACCAAAATGTTACTGCTACAGAAAATTCAATAGTTGTAAACGGACACGAAGTAAAAATATATGCTCAAAAAGATCCTGCACAAATTCCCTGGGGTCAGCACGAAGTAGATGTAGTAATAGAAAGCACCGGATTTTTTACCGATAAAGCTAAAGCTGAAGCTCACATTACAGCCGGTGCAAAAAGGGTTGTTATATCTGCACCCGCTACAGGAGACCTGAAAACAGTTGTTTTCAATGTAAATCATACCATACTTGATGGCAGCGAAACAATTATCAGTTGCGCATCTTGCACAACCAACTGCCTTGCGCCAATGGCTAAGGTATTGAACGATTCTTACGGAATTGTTGGCGGTATTATGACTACGATACATGCTTATACCAATGATCAAAATACTTTAGATGCCCCTCATCCTAAAAACGATCTGCGTAGAGGAAGGGCTGCAGCTCAAAATATTGTACCCAACAGTACAGGTGCTGCAAAAGCAATCGGATTGGTACTTCCTGAACTAAAAGGTAAATTAGACGGTAGTGCTCAACGTGTACCTACCATCACAGGTTCGCTTACTGAACTGGTATCTATATTAAACAAAAATGTAACTATTGAGGAAGTAAATGCAGCTATGAAAGCAGCAAGCAATGAAAGCTTTGGGTATACTGAAGATGAAATTGTAAGCACTGATATCATAGGCATTACCTACGGTTCATTGTTTGATGCAACGCAAACAAAAGTGTTGACAGCAGGCGATAAGCAATTGGTAAAAACTGTTAGTTGGTATGATAATGAAATGAGCTACGTAAGCCAATTGGTTCGTACGGTGCATTTCTTTGCGGGATTGATTTCGTAAGTTGTTACTCATAAATTATAATATTAAGTCCCGTAAATATTTCGGGACTTTTATTTTATATTTGAATATAAATTGAGGGAAATGTTCAGGCAAAATTTATTAGATAGAATAACTGTAGAAAAAGATAAAGTGGGTGGGAAGCCTTGCATTAGAGGAATGAGAATCCGTGTTATTGACATAATTGGATGGCTTGCCGCAGGAATGAGTAAAGAAGAAATTTTAACTGATTTCCCTGGCTTAGAAGAGGATGATATTTATGCAGCTTGTGAATATGTAACCTATATACTGGCAGACTTTAAGCCCGAAAATGTTTTAGAAACGCTTAGACATTAATGTATGATTATTTGGCTTGATGAACATCTTGCTCCTTCTATTGCTTTATTTATATATCAGGAATTTAAAATAGAGTGCGTACATATTAAGGATGTAATCGGAAATCAATCCAGCGATCTTGAAATATATGTGGCTGCCCGAAAAGCGAATGCCGTCATCATTACCAAAGATTCAGATTTTGTAAATTTATTCTTCAAACTTGGTTCACCTCCTAAAATTATTTATCTTACCTGCGGCAATATTTCCAATAAAAACTTAAGATTATTGCTTTCTGAAAAACTTCTTCAGGTCATTACTGAAGTACTTAGTAATGACTATACTACACTTGAATAATCCATAAACAATTATGAGCACCTTCCAAAACCACAACTTCTCCGGACAAAAAGCCCTTATCAGGGTTGACTTTAATGTACCGCTAAACGACAAGTTTGAAATTACAGACGATAACCGTATGACAGCGGCAATTCCCACAATTCAAAAAATATTGAAAGATGGCGGAAGTGTTATTCTAATGAGTCACTTAGGCCGACCCAAAGACGGACCAACAGATAAATATTCGCTTAGACATTTGGTAGACCATTTATCAAAACTTCTCGGGGGAATTAATATTCAGTTTGCAAATGACTGTATAGGACAAGAAGCTACAGACAAATCAGCCGCACTAAAAGCAGGAGAGGTTTTGCTGCTTGAAAATCTTCGTTTTTACAAAGAAGAAGAAAAAGGAGATGAAGCATTTGCCGAAAAACTAATCAAATTGGGCGATGTGTATATAAACGATGCTTTTGGCACCGCACACAGGGCACATGCTTCAACAGCCATTATTGCAAAATTTTTTCCCGGCGATAAGAAAATGTTTGGCCTGCTGATGGAAAGCGAAGTCATAAGTGCAGAAAAAGTACTGCACAGCAACGAAAAGCCTTTTGTGGCCATAATTGGCGGGGCAAAAGTGTCTGACAAAATACTAATTATAGAAAACCTGCTCGAAAGAGCAACTGATATCATTATTGGTGGTGGCATGGCTTATACATTTATTAAAGCACGGGGCGGCAAAATTGGCAATTCACTGTGTGAAGACGACAGATTGGATACTGCTTTGGAAATCCTGGACAAAGCCAAACAAAAAAATGTAAGTATTCACTTGCCCGAAGATTCTGTAATTGCAGACAAATTTGATGCAAACGCCAATACCGAAACCAAACCAAGCGATGCCATTCCTGATGGATGGATGGGTTTGGACATTGGCCCCAAAGCAGTCGGCATATTCAGCGAAATCATCTTAAAGTCCAAGACCATATTATGGAATGGCCCCATGGGTGTCTTTGAAATGGAAAAATTTCAGAACGGAACCAAATCTATTGCACTTACTGTGGCAGATGCTACAGCAAAAGGTGCTTTTAGCCTTGTGGGTGGTGGCGACAGTGTAGCAGCAGTCAACAAATTTGATTTGGCCGACAAGGTAAGCTATGTAAGCACCGGCGGTGGTGCTATGTTAGAGTATTTTGAAGGAAAAGAACTGCCGGGGATTGCGGCGATAAAGTAGGAGTATTTCACCCAAAGTAACAACGAGTACAAAGAACACTAAGCTTTTGTGTCGTCGTTTTCTTTGTCCCGTTGTTTGAAATAACCCGACATTCCGTCATATTCCTTAATTTGGACTTTGTTTTGTAATAATTAGTCAAATCAATTTAAATAAAATAAACAATGAACTCAAAAAATTTAGTACTAATAGTTATCCTTGCTGCCATACTTGTATTAGGTGGCTGTGGTTGCGGCAGTTACAACGGTTTGGTTTCTCAGGATGAAACTGTAAAAAATGCCTGGAACAAGGTGCAGAGTGATTATCAACGTCGTGCAGACCTTATACCTAATTTGGTAAACACTGTAAAGGGCGAAGCCAATTTTGAGCAAAAAACACTGACTGATGTTATAGCTGCAAGGGCTTCTGCTACACAAATGAAAATTGACCCATCTAACCTTACACCTGAAAAACTGAAAGAATTTCAGGCAGCACAAGGACAGCTATCACAGGCTTTGGGTAGATTAATGGTTGTATCAGAACAATATCCAAACCTGCGTGCAAACGATGCATTCCGTGGGTTGCAGGCTCAGTTGGAAGGAACTGAAAACAGAATAAAAACTGCCCGTAACGATTTTAACGATGCGGTACAGCAGTACAATACCAAAGTCCGTTCATTTCCTACCACAATCTTTGCAGGTATGTTAGGGTTTAAACAAAGAGAAGGGTTTACAGCAGATGCAGGCGCAGAAAAAGCCCCGGAGGTTAAATTCTAAAATAGTATAAAGTATTTAGTACTTAGTATAAAGACAGTCAGCCTTGAATGTCTGCATACCCTTTACTAAATACCTATACATTAAACCCTAAACCCTAAACATTAAACTTTTGTCTCTATTTTCTTTTCATAAAAAAAGACAGTTTTTCACCACTGAACAGCAGCACCAGATGGTGCAGGCTGTTCAGCAGGCTGAAAAAAACACCAGCGGCGAGGTACGCATTTTTGTTGAAAGCAAATGCGAGTACATGGATGCAGTTGATCGGGCCAGAGATATATTCTTTAGCCTGAAAATGGAAAAAATCAAAGATCGCAATGCTGTTTTATTATATATGGCAATTGATGATCGCCAATTGGCGCTGTTTGCAGACGAAGGCATTTATCAGCGTTTAGGTCAGGAATATTGGGATAGGGAAGCTAAAAAAATGATTGATTCTTTTACCAAAAATGACTATACGGGTGGTGTTTGTGTAGTGGTAGAAGAAATAGGTCAGGCACTAAAAAAAGAATTTCCTTATCAAAGCACAGATAAAAATGAACTGCCGGATCAAATAGTTTTCGGTAAATAAGGTTAGAATGTTTAATGTTTAGGGTTTAGAGTTTAGGGTTTAGAGTTTAGGGTTTAATATGTCATTTGTTCCAAGTTTTATTGTTTGGTTTTTCACAAAAACATTAGTTGCTATTCTTCAGTTCAGCTTTATTTTAATCCCTTTTTTCAATATAAAAATCCATTCAATCCGTGTCACCAGTGTTTTAACAACATCCCAATGAATCGCTTCCTCATTACCATATTATTCTTTTTTACTTTCTTTTTTGGCGTAGCCCAAAAAATACCCCCACGTCCTTCGCCTGCAAGGTTGGTCAATGATTTTACCAACACACTTAGCGCAGATCAGGTAGCAACCCTGGAGCGTAAACTTGTAGCTTACGACGATAGCACCAGCAATCAGGTTGCAGTAGTTATTGTTGCTACTACCAATGATTATGCACCAGTAGATTATGCAACTAAACTGGGCCGCGAATGGGGGGTTGGAAATAAAAAGACCAACAATGGTGTAGTACTATTGATAGCCAAAGATGACCGGCAGATATTTATTGCACCAGGTTATGGATTGGAAGGGGCAATACCTGATATAACAGCAAAATCTATTATTGAAGATATAATTAAACCAAATTTTAGGGGAAATGATTTCTATCGCGGCCTCGACCTGGGCACAACAGCTATTATAAAAGCTGCTTTAGGCGAGTACAAAGCACCTGCGGGCTACCGCAAAAAAGGCAAAGGCAGCGGCGGGTCCCCTATTGTGTTTATTATCATAGTACTTATTATCATTTTTGTTATCAGCCGTGGTGGTGGCAGAGGCGGCGGCATGGTAAGCAGGCGTGGTTATGGAGACTTACTGACCGGCGCTATAATAGGCAATATGCTTGGCGGTGGCAACAGAGGTGGCGGTGGTTTTGGTGGTGGCTTTGGCGGGGGCAGTTCAGGCGGCGGCGGTTTCGGTGGTTTTGGTGGCGGCAGCTTTGGCGGTGGTGGATCGGGTGGTAGCTGGTAAATTTGGCAATTGTGTAGTCAACACATAAATTAATACGAAGACACCCGACATTTTCGGGTGTATTTTTTTGTGCTATAATGACTGTATAATTTTGTTTTATAAAGCATTAATTATTATGGAATACAGTAAGCAAACACAAATTATTTTAGATAGTTTGGGTAGGGATAGAAAAGAGCTAGCCGACAAATTGAGCGAAATTGACAAGCTAATTAAAAGTATAAAATTAGGATGTTACAATTTGGGGAAACCACATCAGCAAATTCAGGTGTTTTGGTGGATGTAGGGGAAACAGTAGATAATTCTAAGCCATTTCCACTTAAACCAGATTTAAAAGTGCAGGTTTTGAGGGTTATAGATGCTTTGGGGGTAGCAAAGTAAATTGAAGGATATACAAGACAAATTGTTTGAACTGACTAAGGGAAGACCTAACATTCGGGAAACCGTTAGAACCCTGAACAAACACGAATTACTCAAACTATTTCAACCTAAAGGCTCAATAAGAGGTTTATATTGGGTGAAGACTGAATGGGTAGAAGATAATGAAACGAGGTTAAAAGATAAGCACAAGTTTGAAGGGTTTGAACTGTTATTTACTGATGAACAAATAGAGTTCAAGCAAACCTGTTTTTAAAATTCTTTAGGCAATGGAATTTGAAGCATCAAACATGTTCTTTCTACGGCAAAACTGGGGACTTCTTTACCATTCACAGGCATATCAATATAGGCATAAAGATTTTCATTCTTTTTGTTCACAAACTTTATTTGCCACCCTGAAATATTGATCCCCTCAATTGGTTGTGATGTGCAATTTTGAGATTGCAAGTATTTTACTAACTCTGCTCTTGTCATGCTATTTTTATGTCGCCACTATACTTTCCCTGATTGGAGTTAGCATACTTTGTTAGTAAAGTATGCCTTAAATCATCGGGTCTTTCTTTCCACATAGTTTCAACTAAGTGGATTAATCTAATTTCCGCCTCTTCCTCTGTTTCTCCAACAGCAATTGCATTTGGAAATTCTTCGTAATATGTGGTGTATTGGTCTGTTTTACTATCAAACCTATAAACAGGGTTAAGTTGTAGGTTAAGTTGAATATGGCGTGCCATTGTTTGTGGTGTTTTATTTTTAGTGGTAACGTAAAGTTACGTAACAATGACATATTTCTAATCACAAATTACATTGAGGAGACAAACAAAACTTTTCACATTGTGAATATGCATGCGTATTTAATTAATTATCATTAAGTTAACGGAATAGACGCTAATTTTTTTTGTCCGATTAGTTTAAAGTTATAAACTACATGCAATGAAAGGTTTTACCATTGAAATTGGAATATTACGGACATCAATCGGTATAACAATTTCGAGGTAAAAAATGGTTTTTATTTCATTCGGCGTCTTCACTTCCCAAATAACCTGTTTAGTAAAGTTTAAGTATAATTTCATTTGCTGTATAAACATATGGCAGCCATATTTATGTAAAAATGCAAATGGTTCTATTTTAATATCTAACACATTTAAATAACCTATATTTTATTTAATATTTTTTTGATCCCCCAAAAATCCCCTGAAATCAGCTAGCCATTTTAATAACCCAAAGAGACATTCTGCATAAGGGTTGCAATAATAAGAGCCTCTTTTGTGTTTAAATTTTATCCGATAATTTATCCAATATCCATCTATCTATGAAAGCACATTTTAAAAATGGTATTATTCACCATGTAACCACCCAACGTCAATTTGTAAAAGGAAAAAGTAAAATTGTCATTTGGCTTTTTATGATTATTTTCCTTAGTATTAATTTTTCCAATGCACAAACCTCCGGAAACGGGGTACCTCCCGGAATGTCAAAGTTAGATGTACGTCTTTTACTAAATACAAGTAACGGAAGCTCAAATACAGCTGATGGTTGTACTGTTTTATTCAAGAGTAACTTTCTGGCAGGATTAGGCCCCGAAGATTCTTATAAATTTACAAATGTGGATGAGAATATGGCTTTATCGGTTGGCAATAGTTTGCTAAGTGTAGAAGGAAAGCCGCATGTAGTTGATTATGATACTATTCCACTTAAAATTTGGAAATATCGTCAAACAAATTATTATCTCCGGTTTGATGCAAATAATTTTTCTACCACTCTTGCAGCAGTTTTAAAGGACAACTATTTACATCAGGAACATATTATTAGCCTTACAGCGCAGACTTTAATCAATTTTACCCTGACAACAGATACATTATCGGCTGCCGCAGACAGGTTTTGCATTTATTTTAAGCCTGCATCTATACTACCATTGAGTATGCTTTCTTTTAGTGCTTCTAAAAAAGAAAAAGGGGTACAGATACAATGGTCTATGGCAAATGAAACCGGAATTGATCAATTTGAAATAGAAAAATCAACGGATGCCAATTTATTTACAAAAATAGGGGCTGTAATGGCCAATAGCGGCTCCTCGTCTATTAGAATACACCAATGGATAGACCGCTATGAAACAACCGGCAATTGTTATTATCGTATAAAGTCTGTTAGCAAAAGCGGAGATGCCCAATATAGCAAAATCATAAAAATTGCCGGCAATACCCACACCAATGGAATAGGTGTATATCCCAATCCTGTAAGTGGAAGTACAATTGGTTTGCAAATGTTTGATATGCAAAAAGGCAACTACCAGGTTAAACTTTATAATGCAAATGGGCAGCAGGTGTTTTCAACCGTATTACCCTTTGCGGGTGGCACAGCAACGCAGCAATTAAATATAAGTAAAAGCTTAATAAAAGGTACTTATACCATAAGGTTAACAGATGGAAATAGTGACTTTAGTAAGGCAATATTAATTAATTAAGCCCTGCATAGTTTTAGCCGGTTTTGATCAATTAATCTATTTTTCTGGCAAAAATGAGGGGTT
This sequence comes from Segetibacter sp., assembly GCA_031373555.1. Taxonomy (GTDB): domain Bacteria; phylum Bacteroidota; class Bacteroidia; order Chitinophagales; family Chitinophagaceae; genus Segetibacter. Next base: position 69,739 of record JANMMU010000093.1, read on the forward strand.
AAATTGACCTGGCAGGCACCAATTTTAAAAAAAGAGGCATTTTTTGCCTCTTTTTTATTTTAAAAGAAAACCAATAGAAACAAACAAATTATACAGATTGGACAAACAAAATATTACAATTAAGCTTAGCCTCATTTTACTATTTGTTTTGTTCCATGGGTATAAACCACTGTAAGATTTTAAAAATACCGGCCTGTTTTCAAAATCACATTGGCATTATTTATATGCCGCTTATTGCATTGGCTTCAACTTAACAAGTTTGAAAGGCTTTCACTTGAATAGCCACGGGTGTAACCCGTGGAATGAAGTGACCCGTTTTATTTACAACCCCAACGGGGTTGCACAATACAAAGCGTACAATTAGTGCAACCCCGTTGGGGTTGTAAGAGGATAATGCTGCAATCTTCTACCGTGGGCTTCGCCTACGGCTATTCAAATGTTACCCCTCGGGGGTAAGTAAACACCTATAAATCCCTTACTAAAATGAATATTTTGTACATTTCATTTTTACTTAAGTTAACGCCAATGCAATTATCGGGACTTCCGTTTACAATATCCTTTCATAGCAGCTTTTTTCTAATTTTGCTTCTTTGAAGCGTTCCAGAAGTTATTGGCATTACCATAATTTCCTTTATTTTGTGCATGCTTAACCAATTTTAAAACCTTCATTTATAGGCAGTATAAAGGAATAACGTAGATATTACTCTTGGTGTCTGTGCTGCGATCAAGATAATTTACAAAGAATGAATAACTCGGTATTTTAATAACCAATAAATGTCAATTAAAAAATATTCATTTTCTCCTCATTTTTATACTAAGATGTAAAAATTACGCAAACTCTAATAGAAAATTGCCAAAATAAACCGATAACGATGTCGGAACGTTGACTTGTTAAAAAAATTTTTTTTAAAATTGTTGTTTGTTTGTTAACAATTAATTAAATTGCATTTCGGTTTCCTAAACAAAAGATGCTTATTTGTTTATTTTTTTTCAGAGAATTTTTTTATTTTTCTGGAAAATTGTTTTCTTAAGCATTGTGTAATTTTTACACTTTTTAGAAAGTCGTTATTTTTCGATATCAATTTTTTGTGAAAAATTTGGCTCAAACTTTGTTAAAGCAGTTTGGCTATTATTTTTTAATTTTTTTTGTATTTAATTTTTTTCCTCAATTAATCACCCCTAGTATGAGAAAGATTTACATTCTCCTCGTTATTGCTGTTTTTGGTTTTATTGCCCAGACTCTGGCACAAAGTAGTGCGAACTACACCTTTGGAACTGTTACAACAGGTTCTCTTGCACTTGATGCCAACAGTAATACTGTTGATATGAGTACAGGAACAACCCAACTAGTTGCAGGTGCGCAGGATGCGACTGCTTCCTCTGTTGCTACTATTGGTTTTACCTATATTTTTATGGGTAGGCCTTATACCCAGTTTTCTGCTTCATCTGACGGCTATGTTGGGTTGGGCAGTACCGCAGTTTCAACCGCAACAACACTTACGGGCACAGTAACTAGTCCAAGAATTGCGGCTATGGGGGGTGATTTATACACGGGTGCCACAGCAGGAAAAGTGCATTATAAAGTTGTCGGTACTGCCCCAAACAGGTGTTTGGTGGTGGAATTTTTAAACATGGCTGTTTACTACAGCACTACTGCTACAGATGCAGTAAATACATATCAGGTTAGATTGTATGAAAGTTCAGGATTAGTTGAGTGTGTTTATGGAAATATGTTTTGTGGATCAACTACATTCCCTCCCGGATATGTAGGGTTTTCTACCGGTGCTACGCTAAACTTGCAGTCATCTGTTACAACCAGTACCAATGTAGCTACAACTGCCGCAGTTGCGGTATCAAATACCTACACTGCTGCTACAAGCATTGCAAATTTAAACTCTGCCAGTAACGGTTCCAGAAGGGTGTATTCCTGGACAGCACCTGCTGCACCATCTGTAGCTACCGGGTTAAGTTTTACTGGTGTTACCGGTTCAACTACAACTTTAAACTGGACAGACAATGCAACTACAGAATTAGGATATAATATTTACAGATCAACAGATGGCGGAACTACATACATATTAGTATCCTCGGCTGCTGCCAATGCAAACTCATCAATTCAATCAGGATTAACTTTTGGAACAAATTATACATGGTTGATAACCCCCTATAATGAAGGCCGTGAAGCTGCGGGTCTTACAGGTTCACAATTAACACCTGCCGGTACGCTTTCCGGCGCTAAAACAGTAGGTAGCGGTGGTGATTACACAAACCTTACTACTGCTTTTGCGGCTATTAATGCAAATGGTTTATCAGGCAATCTGACCTTGCAATTGATATCAGGATATCCTGCTGCTGCTGAAACTTGGCCAATGAGGGGTCCTGAAGGTGGTGCAGGTGCAGGTTTTAATATTACTATTTTCCCAACAACTGTTGCTACGCCATTAACCATAACAGCCAATTCACCGGCGGGTATGTTTAATTTTAACAGCACTTCTAAATTAACTTTTGATGGCCGTGTTAATCAGTCCGGTGCGTCAGTGGTTACGATTGCTAATACAGCAACTAATACTGTATTTAATAACGCAAACGGTACTACAAGTACGATTGCCGGCACTACATTAACAGTAGGGGGTACCGTTACAGGTATTCCTTTTGGCGTGGGCATGACCCTAAGCGGTACGGGTGTTACAGCCGGTACTATTATTACAGCCTTAGGAACCGGTACGGGTGGTGCAGGTACTTATACTGTAAGTGTTAGCCAAACTGTAGCCTCTACTTCTATTACAGCTACGGCTTCTAATGGTAGTTATGCATTTCGCATGTTTAACGATGCAAGCAACAACAACCTGCAATACTTAACTATTAAGAGTGGCAATACATTAAATACCGGTGGAACCGTTGTTTTTGGTGGTGGAATAATAACCGGAAACGACAATAACTCGGTTAATAATTGTAACCTAACCGGAAATACACCCGGTTCATTTGCCATTACAGGTACAGTACCAAGTGCTAGTGGTACACTAACAGTTACAGCTACTGCAGGTACTATCGCTGTTGGTCAAACAATATCAGGCACTGGTTTGCTTCCGGGTACAGTAATCACTGCATTTGTTACAGGTACGGGTGGTACAGGTACTTATACCATTTCTCCTGTTTCAACAGCGGCTGTTACCAACCCCACCTCCAACGGGCAAAGTACCCCTGTAGCTGCAGTGTACTCTGCAGGTACAAGTTTGGCTATTGATAACAGTGGTAATACATTGAACCTGAATAATATTCAGGATTATTACCATCCAACAATTGCTACTTTTGGTATCAACCTTACTTCCACAGGTAACTCTACATGGACTATTACCAGTAATAAATTGTTTCAGTCTGCCAATAGGATTTATACTGGTGCAAATGCCCATAGGGGTATGGATATTCAGTCAGGTAGTGGCTACACCATTACCGGCAATACGATTGGATATGCCAACAGTGGTGGTACAGGAACCACCAATATGTTAGGCCTTGCTGTAAGTTCTACATTTGTTATTAATACCTTCCCAACCAACTTTACATTTGGTACTACAACACCTAACGCAACCACCTATCGTGGTATTAACTGCGCATTTTTAGCAGGTGGTGCTGTATCAAGTATTCAAAACAATACGGTTGCAGGGTTTGGATTTTTAACCAGTTCTGGAACCACGAGTACAGCGGCAGGTGCTTTTTGCGGTATAGCTGTTACATCGGGTAGTGCCAATATTGGCACAGTTACAGGAAATACAATTGGTTCAACCTCGGTAGCAAGTTCTATTTTCCTTGCTTCAAATACTGCAGGCGCCACCGTTGTTGGTATCCATGCAACGGGAACCGGCACTATAGACATTCAAAACAACAACATAGGCGGAATAGATGCGTCTGGTGCATCTGCAACTGCTGCTGCTTCGTTTGCCGGTATTAATGCAACTACTGTTAATACTGGTAATTTAACTGTAAGTAATAACTTTATTGGTAGCACAGTTGCCAATAATATACGCACAGGTTATTTACTGGTAAATGCAACAGGGCCAATTCTTGGAACAGCAGGTACAATGACAACTGCAACAGGTACTTCTTCTATGGTGGGTATCAATACAGCCACTTCTTCAGGCAATATTGTTGCCGTTTCCAATAATACATTAAGAGGCTGGCAGCTATCGGGTTCTGCTTCTGCAGTAACCGGATATACCAGTAGCGGTACCATGACAGGTACTACACCTTCTTATACTGCTAATGGTAATAAGTTTGGTACTGCTGCCTTAGGTTGGTTTAATGTGGCTACAGGTATAGCGAATTCGGGAACTGTTACAGGTATGACAATTTCGAATGGCGTAGCTACAACACACAACATTCAGAATAATGATTTTCAGGGAATCGTTTATAATACGCAGGGAACTGCCACACACACTTACATTAATTTCACCGGCGGTACTGCAGCAAGTAATGTATCTACTATAAGTGGTAATACATTTACTAATCTAAATGTAAATACAACCGGTAGTATTACATTTATTGCTCACAGTTATCTTGTAGCTGCTACAGGTACACAAACGCTTAATAATAATAGTATAGTTACTGCATTCCAAAAAGGTGGTGCGGGTGGTACTATTACATTAGCTACTTCAGCTAGTTCATCTACTGCTGGTGCAATTATAAATCATACTAATAACAACTTCTCCAACATTACAGTTACTGGTGCTACTACCATTGCAGGTTGGATAAGTACAGATGGTGGTACTGCTAATAAAGTTTATAGCGGCAATACATTTACCAACTGGACAGGTGGAACCAGCCCTGTTACTGTAATGAGTATTGGCTTTGGCGGAGGTAATGCAGGGTTAGGTAATGAAATAAAAAGTAACAACATCAACACTATAAGTGCTGCTGCCAATGTTACCGGTATTAATGTAAGCAGTGGTACAATAGTATCTGTTTACAAAAACAAAATTTATAATTTAAGCAGTACTACTGCCGCTACCTCATTGGTGTCGGGTATTGCCGTGGCCGGTGGAACTACTGTTAGCGTTTATAATAACCTTATAGGAGACTTAAAAGCTCCTTCGGGCAATAATACTACAGTGGATGTAATCAGAGGTATCAATATTACATCTTCTACAACATTATCTAATGTAAATGTTTATTACAATACTGTTTGGCTAAATGCTACCGGTGGAGCGGCATTCACCACCTCATGTTTATTCCATACGTATAACGCTACCGCTACAACTGCTGCGTTGACGAGCATAAATAACATTTTTGTTAATACTTCTACTCCGGGCACGGGTCTTACCATTGGTTTCAGGAGAAATGCTTCCACAGACTTGAACAATTATTTGGCGGCTTCCAATACCAACGACTTTTGGAGTGGTACACCGGGTGCCAACAACCTTATTTATTATGATGGTACCAACTCTGACCAGACATTAACGGCATTTAAAACCCGGATGAGTACCAGGGATCAGGGTTCAGTTACCGAAAACCCTCCTTTCTTATCAACAACCGGATCAAGTGCTCAGTTCCTTCACATAGATCCTTCTACTCCTACTCAGGTAGAAAGTGGCGGAACATCTATTGGAGCAGTTACGGATGACTATGATGCCCAAAGCCGTGCAGTTACACCAGATATAGGAGCCGATGAATTCCTGGGTACACCCGCTGATCTTACTGCACCAAATATTATGCTCACTGCATTAGGCAATTCTTGTACACCGGGAGCCCGTTCGTTTTCTGCTACAATAACGGATGCCAGTGGTGTGGCTACTTCAGGTATTGACCTGCCGGTATGCTATTGGAAAATAAACGCAGGTTCATACACTGCTTCTCAGGCTACTCACAGCGGTAGCTCTAACTTTACATTTAGTATAGGTGCAGGTTCAGTAGCAGGCGATGTAATATCTTACTACATCGTTGCACAGGATCAGGCAGGTACCCCTAACGTTGGTGCAAACCCGGGCGGTGGAGCAGGTGGGTTTAATTATTCCCCTCCGATAGCAGCTACTCCTCCTACAACTCCTTATACCTATACAGTCAATCTATCATTGTCTGGTACCAAAACAGTTGGTACAGGGGGCGATTATACAACTTTGACTGCTGCTATCGCAGATTACAATGTAAAATGTTTAAGCGGAAATGTTGTATTTAACCTATTGAATAACATTTCAGCAGGTGAAACATTCCCAATTACTATAAACACAAACCCAGGTGCCAGTTCAATTAATACCCTTACGATTAAACCAAATGCGCCGGGTATCAGTATTTCCGGTGCTGTTAACTCCGGTGCTTTAATAAACATAAGTGGTGCCAGCAGGATAACTATAGATGGTAGCAGCAACGGCACAACCAGTCAGGATTTGACTATCACCAATACTTCTACCACTGCCCCAACTGCTGTTTCCATTGCAACATTAGCAGGAGTAGGATCTGCAAACAACGTTGTAAAAAATTGCAACATTTCTGTGGGCGTTTCTACCACTGCTTCTTATGGTATCGCAATGGGAGGTGCTACTCCTGGTACTACAGGTGCAGACAATGATAATAATACCCTACAGAACAATAAAATAACTATAGCAACTGTCGGTATTTATGCATTTGGTACAGCTTCAGTAAGTACGGGTGGTATGGATAACTTGTCTTTAAATGGTAATGACATTACTGTAAATACTACCATTACGGCACCTGCGGGTATCAGGCTGGGTAATTCACTGAATTCAACAGTAACCCAAAATATTGTAGATGTATTTACTACTGCTTCCACTGCGCCTGTTGGAATTTCTTTAGAAACAGGTTTTGTATCATCTACTATTACAAGGAATAAAATTAAGCAGGTTGCTACTTCTGCAACCGGTGGTTATGGTGGTAGGGGTATTACGGTGGGTACAGGAACAGCTACCAGTAACCTGACCATTGCCAATAACCAGATTTTCAATGTAACTGGTAGTAACTGGCCTACATTTGACAACTCTTCTTCAATAACAATTGGTATTGGTATTATTGGTAGTGCCACCACATTGACTGCTACAGCCGGTGGTATTAATTTGTATTACAACAGCTTGAACATAGCCGGTTCTGCCTATGGTACACAAACCGGTACAAATACGGCAGCTCTTTATGTAGGTACTGGTGCCTCTAATCTTGATATCAGAAACAACAACTTTATCAATTCGTCTGTAGCTACCAATACCGGTTCTACAAACTATGGTATCTATTCTGCAGCTTCGGCTTCAGCGTTCACTACTATTAACTATAACAACTATTTTGGTGTTGCTTCTGCCAATTCAAGTTATAAAGTTGGCTTCCTTGGTGCTGCGCAAACTACAATAAGTGCCTGGCAGACTGCACTTGGCGGCGGAAAAGAAGCCAATGGCCTTGCTGTTGATCCATTGTATAACAATGCACTAGACCTCAGACCACAATTAGGATCTCCGATAATCAGTCAAGGAACGCCTGTGGCTGGTATTACAAACGACTATATAAACAATCCTCGTAGTGTAACTACTCCAAGCATTGGTGCGTTTGAACTGGCTGCAGATGTAAACCCACCAACTATCACGCTCACCGCTTTAGGTACAACATGTTCTACAGGTGACAGAACATTTACGGCAGTCATATCGGATGTCAGCCTGGTAGATGCAACAGCTACCTATAAGCCAAGAGTATATTTTAAAAAGGGTGCGGGTAGCTACTTCTCTTCTCAGGGTGTAAATACAGGTGGCAACAATTGGGATTTCACCATTGCTGCAGCTACCCTTGGCGGATTGGCAGTAAATGATGTGATTTCTTACTATGTAGTAGCACAGGATTTGGCTATACCGTTTAACGTGGGTGCCAGCAGCCCATCTGCGGGTTTTGCTGCAACCGATGTTATTACTATTACTACCCCGCCAACCACACCTAATACCTATACTATAGGTAACCTTCTGAATGCAGGAGTTTATACAGTTGGTGTGGCAGGTAATTATCCTACCTTGACTGCAGCTATAAATGATTATAATGTATCTTGTTTGGGTGGACATATAACCTTTAGTCTTATAGATGCTTCATATCCTTCTGAGACATTCCCCATTACCATAAATGTAAACCCGGATGCAGGTCCGGCAGCACAATTGACCATCAGGGCTGCTACAGGAATAACCCCTACTATATCCGGTTCCAACGCTAATGCAATTATTAAGTTGAATGGAGCAGATTATGTAACAATTGCAGGTAATTTATCTAATAATACCACAAGAGAGTTAACCATTACCAATACAAGCGGAACTGCAAACTCTGCTGCTATATGGATTGCTACTTTGGGAACAGGTTTAGGAGCGACAAATAATATAATCAGAAACCTTAACATAAATACCGCATCTGCATCTGCAGTTACTTATGGCGTATCATTGAGTTCAACCACGCCTGCTACAGCCGGCGCCGACAATGATAACAACACCATTATGAACAATGCATTTGCTGGTGGAACTAATGGTATTTATGCAATTGGTACTGTGGCAGGTCTTCTGGATAACCTTGCTATTACAAACAACTCCTTTGTTACGAATGTAACAACTACAACATTTGGCATACAGCTTGGTCAGGCTACCGGTGCTTCTATAGGTCAAAACACTTTTGACATCTTCACAACTGCTGCCACACAACCTGTTGCAATTTCTTTGGAAACAGGAGTTGTGTCTACAAGCGTTACAAGAAACATTATGACCCAGGTTACCACGACTAATACAGGGGGTTATGCCGGCCGTGGTATTACAATTGGTACAGGTTCAGCCACCAGCAATATTACCATTGCCAACAACATGATTTATGGTGTTAGTGGTTCTATGTGGACCACTTTTGGAAACTCTTCAGCAATGGGTATTGCTATCGGCGTTATCGGAAATAGTACAACGCTTACTACCGTAACAGGTGGCGTTAATCTGTATTACAATTCAATCAACATGAACGGTACTTATGGCAGGGCTAATTCTGTAACTGCCGCTTTGTATGTTGGTAGTGCAGCTACAGTTTTGGATATAAGAAATAATATTTTTGTAAACAACTATGTAAATACTACCGCAGGAACTGCATCAAGGCATTATGGTTTATATTCTGATGCTGCAAATACCGCTTTCACAACGCTTAATAACAACCTTTACTATGGACTAAGTTCTGCAAATTATACCTTCGTAATAGGTTATTTGGGAGGTGATCAATCCACTTTAGCTTTGTGGCAGACAGCCACAGCTAAAGAGGCAAATTCCATTGCAGGTACAGATCCACAATTTACAAGTAATACTAATTTGCACTTATCAACTAGCGCACCTACACAGGCAGAATCAGGGGGTACCCCAATTGGCGGCTTTACTACCGACTATGATGGTGATACACGCAATGCTACTACTCCTGATATTGGTGCTGATGAAGGAACCTTCCTTGCATTAACCTGCTTCCCTCCATCTTTGCCTATAGGTATTGGTACAACATCTACTACAGCTTCATTGTCATGGACTGCAGGCAGCCCTGCACCTTCCAACGGTTATGAGTGGGAGGTGAGAAATAATGGGTCAGGTGGTTCGGGTCCGGTTGGTTTAGTGGCAAGTGGATCTACCGCAGCAGGTGTTATTACTGCAACTGCAACAGGACTTGCTCCAAATTCTACATACACACTATACGTACGTTCATATTGTGGAGGTATAGACTATAGCTTTGGTTGGATTGCTTCAGCATCGTTTAATACACTGTGCGCTGCAACTAATCTTCCATTAGTTCAGGGCTTTAACTCTACAAGTATTCCATCTTGCTGGCGCAAAGCAAATGTTACAGGATCTACAGATAATTCTGATCGCATTACGTTTGTAGCCTCCGCAACAAGCGAAACGGCTACACCATCAGAAGGTACTCATTTTGTACATTACAATAGTTTTAGTGCTCCTGCGGGTCATAAGCAACGTTTAATTGCTGCTCCGCTTACAAGCGTAGGCAAGTCTGGAATTCATGTATTATTTGATTTCTGGCAAACGAGTAATGCTACAGATGCATTTACAACAGAAGGTGCACAAGTAGAATATTCTAACGATAATGGAGTAACATGGATTCCGGTTGGTTCTTTAATACAGAGATACGATGCCGGAAGACTTCCTACAGGAGAATGGGTTGCTCAGGATGTAACACTTCCTGTAGGTGCTGAAGGTTTAAGTAATTTGTTGGTGGCATTTAGATTCGATTCACAATTTGGTTTCAATTGTTATTTGGATAATTTGAATATTTCTCCAACTTGTGTTGCACCAAGTGCACAGCCGACAGCGCTTACATTCCCTGCAACCGGACCATCAACAATTAATGGCTCATTTACGGCAACATCTACTGCTGATGCTTACCTTGTGGTAAGATATCCTGCAGGCGCTGCGGTTACTGCACCAAGCCAGAATGTTGACTATACAGTGGGAGCCTCATTAGGCGCAGGAACTATTGTTGCAAATACAGTTTTGACTACATTCTCTGCAACAGGCCTTACACCACTTACCTCTTACGATTTCTATGTATATGCTGAAAACGGGAATTGCATAGGTGGAACCAAGTATAACGTTACTGCTCCATTATTTGCAAATCAGTCTACTGCGTCATGCGCAGGACCTGTTAGCACTTCGATGACAATTGGCCCCGGTGGCGATTATCCTAGCTTAACTACGTTGATGCCATTCCTTACCTTCTGTGGTGTGTCTGGCCCAACCATTATAGAACTACAGTCTAATTACAATCCTTCTGTAGAGTCATATCCTATAACTATAACATCTATACTGAATGCAAGCGCAACTAATACAGTTACTATTCGTCCTTCAGGTGGGGCAACCGGAATTGCCTATGTAGGCTCTTCTGTCATCACAACTGATCCATTGTTTGATTTTAGTGGTGTTAAATTCCTGACAATAGATGGTAGCCCGGCCGGTGGCGGTGCAAGCAGACAAATCAGCATAACCAATACGGGTACCGGACCTGCATTAAGATTGTATAATGACGCTCAAAACAATACGTTGCGTTTCATTAACTTTAAATCTTCAAATACATCTAATACAAATGGTGTAATCAGAATTACATCAGCAGGTAGTGGAGGAACAGGTCAGGGTAACAACAACAATACAATTGATCGTTGCGGCATTGATGGAAGTGGGGTATCTCCAAATGGTATTTTCGCCTCGGGTAGTGGGGCACCTTCAGACAATAAGTCAAACACCATTTCTAATTGTGAAATCTTTGACTTCTATTCAAATACTTCTTCTATCAACAATGCGGGTATATACCTATATGGCAATAATGGTATTTCAGCTGCCAGTGCATGGACAATTTCCGGAAATAGTTTCTACCAAACTGCCTCCAGACTTTATAGTAACATGACAGGCACCAATTATGTTGCTGCAATAGCAGGTGACATATTGCCTTTGGGTGCTTTCAATATTACGGGTAACTACATTGGAGGTAGTGCGCCTTTAGCTGCAGGAAGTCCATGGACAACTACAGTAGCTAGCAGCTCAACTGCAAGTGTCCGCGGAATTTACATGTTTGCAGGATCTACAGCAACTACTACTATTTCCAACAACGTGATTACCAACTTCAATGTTTCAAATGCAAATACTGCAACCAGTTTATTCGGGGGTATTGAAGTTCATGCAGGACAAGCAAATGTTACGAATAATACGATAGGCAGTGCTACTGTTCCGGGTGCTATTACAGCGTCATCTACTGTAGGCGGTGGCCAGGTATATGGAATTCGTACTGCAAATGGCAGCAGCCAAATTGGTACATCTATAAACGTTACAAATAATACCATAGCAGGTTTCACCATGACAGGTACATCACTTGCATGTAATTTCCATGGAATCCTGATTTCCGGTGCAACTGCATTATCGGCAGCCAGCAATATCAATGGAAATATCATAGGTACTTCTGCAGCAGGTATTGTCAACAATACCACAGGTGCTGTAGTTTCTACCATGCGGGGTATCTATAATTTAAACACGGCTACTTTTGTTATAAATGGTAATAATATTACCAATTTCACCGGTACCGCTACAGGAAGCCTTGTCTTCCGTGGAATTGATATTGGTACTGGTACTGTAACAATTGGTGCACAAGGCAATGGTAATACCATCAGTAATTTCAGCAGTGCAGGTGTCAACACCGGTATTAATACAAGTGCTTTGATGGAAGGTATTGTAAACCTGGCAGCATCCGGAACTCAAAGCATTTCTTATAATACAGTCTTTGGTTTACGTGCAACATCAACTGCTGCAAGTAGTATATCAGTAGTAGGTATAGGAACAGGATCTGCAACAGGAACAGTTTCCAATAACAGGATATACGATTTGACGAATACTTCAACAGGTGCTTCCGGCTTCGTTATAGGCTATGTGGCCATTGGAAATATCTGGACTGTATCAAATAACATGATAAGCCTTACCAATGGTAGCAATACCAATAATATGCAGATAGCTGGTCTTTATGACCCTCTTTCTGGTGGAACACGTAATTATTATTTCAATAGTGTTAATATTGGAGGTAGCTCTGCAAGTGCCCTGAATTCATACGGCTTATGGAGAGTATACTCTGCCACAGCAACAAACATTAACGTGCGGAATAATATCCTTTCAAATTCACGTACGGGTGGAGGTACCAACTATGCTATTGGTAACGTAGGTGCTACTGCTACAACTGGGTGGGCATCTAATAATAACATATTAAATGGTACTAATAGTGCAAAAATTGGTGTTTGGGGTACTGTAGGTACCAATGACATGACATTTAATGCATGGAAAGTAGCAGCCGCAGGTGATAATTTTAGTTTCAGTGGTATTACTTTACCTTTTGTTAATACTGCAACTGCTGACCTGCATTTGAATTATGGTGTTACAGCCAATGTTGTTGAGTCAGGTGGTGCATTTGGAACTACAGGTATTACTACAGATTTTGACAATCAGGCACGTCCGGGCCCTACCAGCGCTAATGGCGGTGGAACAGATCCGGATATTGGCGCCGATGAGTTTGACGGAAGACCATTAGATGTAAACGTTGGGGCTACCGGCGTTGCCCAACCAGCAGGTAATTGTTTAACTGCAACTCAAACCATAGCTATTAACGTGAAGAACTATGGAGGCCTTGGTTTGAACTTTGCCTTAGCTCCAATTACCGTTAGCGGTACTGTGGTTAGTCCTACTGCAGTGTCTACTCCGTTCAGTGTAACTGTAAACGCAGGTAATCTGGCTGCAGGTGCTACTGTTGCCGTTACAGTTCTTACAAATTACGATATGTCTGCAGCAGGTAATTATGTCATTAATGCTACTGCCACCATATCTGGTGATGGCAACACTGATAATGATGCTATGCTGCCTGTAACAAAAACAAAGACCACATTAGCGGCAGGAACAGCCTCGGCAAATGCTTCTGGTTTCTGTATCACCCCTGGTGTACCAATACTCACTCTGGCAGGTTCTGCGGGAGGAGACATTCAGTGGCAACAATCAACAAACAATTTCACTACATCAACCAATGTGGGTACAAACAGTACTACCTATTCTCCTGGTACAACTATTTCTTCAACCATGTATTATAGGGCTGTAGTGAGTTGTGGTACCACAGTTAATTCAAATATTGTAACCGTATCATACAGCAATCCTCTTATTACGAGTGCGCCTAATAAAGTCCGTTGTGGTCCTGGTAGAGTTACTTTGACTTCCAGCGGTAATGCGGGTGTTACTGCAATGAACTGGTATAGCTCTGCTACAGGCGGGGTACCTCTTACATTTGCTACACAATCGTTCAATTCAACTACAAGGACAAGTTCTGTAGATACAGTTTTGAGTGGAAATACTACTTTCTACACTTCGGCTGTAGGGGGTGGTGTTACAGGATTATCTGTACCTGGAGATGGAGATTGGCAACATTTCACAACATTAGGGGCATTCCAGACAACAACAAATACTGGTATGTCAATAGTGGTATCTCAAACCCTGACACTTTCATCTGTAGATATTTATCCTTCTGCAACACTTGGAACCGCATTCTCAATTGTTGCCAGGGCTAACAATTCAACAGGTGCTATATTACAGACCTATAATGGTAATACAACAGTGGTAAATAGTGGCACACCTACAGTTGCGCAGACAGTACCGGTCAACTTTACTTTGGCCCCGGGTACTTATCATATAAGTTTCCCTACCACAAATCCTAATACATGGAGGTCTGGTTTGGCTACACATACTTATCCATGGGTATTACCTGGTTATGTTTCTGTGAACTATGACCTGACACCTAGTTATCAATATTATTTCTATAATTTAAGATTGTCAACTGGTTGTGAAAGTAACCGTACAGCGGTTAATGTTACCGTTCAGACTCCTCCGGCTATTGCATTGGATGCAAGTTCAGTTGCCATATGTAGCGGAGGTACTGGGGCACTTGTAAGTGTCACTCCTGCAACTAAGCCAAATTATACCTTGTTCAGGTGGACCCCAACCACAGGTGCTACCCCGGGAAGCAGCCCGAATGGTACTACTGTATCGTTAAATCCAACTACCAATACAACTTATACATTAACAGCATCAGGCGGAGGCCCTAGCGGACTCTGTGCTGCAACTACACAAGTGAGTGTGGCTGTATTGCCTATTCCGGCTGCACCGGTTATTTCAAATGTAACCCAATGTACAGGTGCCACTTCTACCGCTTTAAATATTTCAAATGCTGTGGGATCAACCATCACAAGCGCTAACAATATATCACCGCTTGCGATTACAAACCTTGCCAATACAGATGAGGGAAGCAGCTTCACTAATGGCATCACCATTTCAACGATCTCTATACCGGCTTTACCGGCAGGTGCAGTTATCACCAGGGCTGGGTTTACAATAGCAGGTGTTACACCGGTTGCGGCAAATGCTTTTGGTTCGTATGTACGATTAGGGTTGAAAACTACCGGTGGTGCCAATGTGACTACTACAGGGTATCAGGGTTCAACTTCAGTTACAACGGCTGCATTCACCTATCAAACCACTGTAGCTAATGAATCAGCAATAGCATCAGCATTGCCATTATCAGGTGGAACTTTCAATGTAGTATATTACTCATCAACGAATAATGATGCTACAAAACAAGACGTGAACTTCCCCGCTTCCGGAACTTTCTATTATGATTATACAGTTCCTGTTGTTTACAATTGGTACACCTCACAATACGGGAATACTATAATTGCTACAGGAAATACATTTAATCCGGTAGGGGTAGCAGGTTCAGGTATAGCCAATACAACTACAGTTGCAACTGCTACTTACTGGGTTTCTGCAAATACAGTTTCACTTTGTAACACTACCCGAACAGCGGTTACATATGCTGTAAAAGGAAGGCCAGCTGTTACATTTACCGCAGCGGCAACTGCAGCTACATGTCTGAATACGAATGTAACCTACACGACACAGGCAGGTATGACATCTTACGCATGGTCAATTCCAGGAACATTAGGCGTAGATTATACAATTTCTTCCGGTGGGGTTGGTTCCACAAGTAATACTGTTACCTTACAATGGAAAACTGTAGGTAGCAAAACAGTAACTGTTAATTACAACAATACATCAGGTTGTAACGCCACTACGCCAGCTTCTAATACAACGTTGGCTTCTGCGACAGGTTCATCTGCTGTTTCTATTGCAGGGAATACAACTACTTGTTATGGCGGTGCTGTTACGTACACAGCCACACCAACAAGTGGCGGTACTGCACCAAGCTATCAGTGGAAAAAAGACGGCAGTAATGTAGGTACAAACAGCGCTACTTATGTAGATGCTGGAACAATCGGCGGAGTGATAACTTGTGTAATGACGAGCAATTCACCTTGTCTTACTGGCAGTCCTACTGCTACCAGCAATGCGATTACGCTTGCCATTACTCCTAACGCATGGACAGGAGCCTTATCTACAGATTTCAGCAATCCGGGCAACTGGTGTGCGGGTGTTGTACCTGTAGGTGCAGCCAGCATATCTA
>JANMMU010000100.1:0-26166 GCA_031373555.1 Segetibacter sp.
CCCCAAAAACTAAGAAATACGAAGCAAAAAAGTGCATAAAAATCAGATCTTACAAAAGCCATCAAAAAAATGTGCACAACTTCCAGGTTTTATAAAAAATACCCGAAAAATTGAATTTTGGGGAGTGAATAGTTACCTATAATTTTTATTTCCAAATCGTCTTTTGCATTTGCCACTGCCTCCTGTACACTTACAGGTTGCAAATCAATTTCTGTAGAAATGGATGAAAGTTTCAACACATCTTCAATCAGATTTTGCATTTTTGTTGAAGCGGAAATAATTTTATCTGTATAACTTTTACTTACCTCGTCTGTTTTAACCGCATTTATTTCATTTAGTCTGGAAGTGTACATTCTTATTTTTCGAAGGGGTTCCTGCAGATCATGAGATGCCACATAAGCAAAAGCCTTAAGCCCGTTGTTTGCTTCTTCTAATTTTAGTTCAGCCTCTTTCCTTTTTACAATTTCATTTTCTAATTCCAGACTGGTTTTTTGTTTAAAAACTTCTGGTAAAATTTTAATGAGATAAAAAACAGTCATCATACTTACGCCTGCCGTTAAAAATCTAATCAAAGCATTGAATCTATAAACAGGAACCCAAAACATCATTGCATCAAGAAAATGGGTGATGCCACACAAGAGTATAAAGGCTGCAAACAAAAAATAGCCCTTCTCAAATTTGAGCGTTGATTTTCTTTTTGAAAAGTAATTGAGAATAATGACCGGGATTAAAAAATAGGCTAACCAAATTGTTAAGTCGCTGATAATATAAAGCCACCCATGAAAATCTGACCATTTTCCGCATTGCCACCTTGCAGGCCATAGATTGGTATCAAATAACCCCCGTAAAAAATCGAAAATTTGCTCCATGGTGACTAATTAAATTTTAATAAGAAATGACGTGTAATAAGTGGGCAGCCCCTGAACTAACAACTAATTTACAAACATTACATTATTGATTTTTGTAAAAAAATTGAACCAGCCATTTGAAATGGAAATATAAATTTTACATCTTCTATCAAATAAAAAACTTGCCCTTTTTTATTCAATGTCATTAACTTCGGCTTTTGGGGAACGAACAATTGTTCTTTATTCGACTTCGTCCCCGCCATGGCGGGGCTCACTGCATCTTGTGGGTAATTCTATTCATCTTTTTCCATGTTTTGTTTCTTTCAAAGTTTGTTAAGTTAATGACATTGCTTTTTTATTATTTTTTGTGAAGGGTTAAATTTATTGAAAGTGGTATAATATAATCTGCTTTACCGCTTCCCCAAGTCAATAAATTTATATTTATTTTTTCCCAAAAAAAAGAGATACTATTAAAGTATCTCTTATAAATAAACATAAAAAATTAAATTCTTTAAGCAACCAAATCTTCGACAAACTGGTTAACTTCTCCAACTCTTTTATAGTTAATACTATAAAAGATGAATTTGCCATCTCTTTGTGTAATCACAATTCCAGCTCTCCGGAGAATAGCCAAATGCTGTGAAGCTACGGACTGCTCAAGTCTTAATTTTACATAAATTTCTGTAACTGTCATTTTCTCATTTTCATCAAGCAGCTTAATCATTTGCTGTCTAAGCTTGTGATTCATGGCTCTTAGAACCAAGGCAGCTTTCTTTAAATGTAAAAAATCCAGTTTGATAGACGTATTACTTTCTTTATGAGAAATTGTAATACTCTGGGCTGTTGTTACCATAATTAATAAACATTGGGGGGTTTAAAAATAAAAAACTTCGTAAATATAAATATTTGTATTTGTTTAATTAACAATTAAGCGATAAAGTTTTAAAATTTATTTAAATTTTAATTGCAGTTGCTGATTTTACAAGGTTAAAACTTTTTAAATATTGCGGCTCCGCATATGTAATATCAACGAATTGTCCGGTTTGATAGTTCAAAAATGCCAACTTTGCCAAATGGGTTGCATTTGTTTTAATATCGCTAAATATACAATTATTATGGTTTTGAATGTTCCTGAATTTTAAAATTCCATTTCCAACAAAAATTATTTTTTCTCTTTTTATATAATCCAATAAAAAATCTTCATTTAAAATTACAGGACCCGGTTGTAACAAAACCTTTAATTCATTATCATACAAAGCTGTAAAAACTTCCATTCTTCTTGCATCTATCATTGGGCAATATAACATCTTTTCTGATCCTTCTTTAGCCGCAAAAGCCATCACTTTTAAGGTGTTTATAGAAATAAGCGGAATTGACAAAGCATAGCAAAGGCCTTTTGCCGTTGCCATTGCTACCCTTAACCCCGTATAACTACCGGGCCCGCCGGTTATAGAAATTGCATCTAGTTCTCGTAGATTTTTATTTGCTTTTTTCATCAGGTGCTCTACTGCAATATGAACAAAAGATGCGTGTTCTTTTTGTTCACTGCTTGCAATGCTCTCAAGTATTTTATCTTTTTCACTTATACATACTGAAGCATTCTCTGTAGCTGTATCAATATTTAACAAAAGTGCCAATGGATTATATATACGTTTAAAGATTAGAAAGGTTTGTTTAAAATACAAAATTATTTTATCTATTTCATTTTTACCGATAAAATTTAAACTACAATAGTTTTGTATCCCAATATATTTACCCAACTTTAAAAGCAAAAATAATATGGACAAAAAAATAATCAGAACTGAAAATGCCCCCTCGCCTATAGGCCCTTACAATCAGGCAGTCATAAGCAACAATCTGGTTTTCATCAGTGGCCAAATAGCCCTACATCCTTTAACCAATGAACTGTTATACGATGACATCCCCACAGAAACACATCAGGTAATGCGAAACTTACAAGCCATTCTTGAATCGGCAGGCATAAACTTTAACCATGTGTTAAAATCGACAATTTTTTTAAGTGATATGGTGCATTTTGTAAAAGTAAACGAAGTGTATAGTTCTTATTTTGCCGGCGATTTTCCTGCCCGTGAAACTGTTGCAGCAAAGGGTTTACCAAGAAATGTAAATGTAGAAATCAGCATGATTGCCACTTTGTAATTTACTAATGAAATAAAATGGAACCTTTGTTAATATTTCTTAAATACATTTCTATGGCATAATATTTTAGTAATAATTATAAACTGGTTATTAAACACTTGCAATGTCTTAACAAGTTAGTTTCTATCTTTAAACCTAATTATAAAACCAACAATTTATGGAAGGCAGAAAATATAAAGTCCTCTTGTGTGAGGATGATACAAATCTGGGTATGGTATTAAAAAATTATCTGGAGCTTAATGATTATGATGTAATTCTTGAACGCGACGGCAGGTTGGGTCTTGCTGCATTTCAACGTGAAAAATTTGATATCTGCCTGCTTGATGTAATGATGCCACATATGGATGGCTTTACGCTTGCTGAAGAGATAAGAGACGTAGATCCTGATATGCCGCTATTCTTTTTAAGTGCTAAAACTATGAAAGAAGACATTATTGCCGGCTATAAACTTGGTGCAGATGATTATATCACCAAACCTTTTGATAGCGAAGTTCTTCTTATGAAAATAAGGGCAATACTGAAACGCAATGAAGAGGAAAAAAATATTAGTGAAAATATAGAGTTTGACCTTGGCAATTATCACTTTAATCCTAAACTAAGAGAGTTGATCGTTGGAGGAACAACCCAAACATTATCTCCAAAAGAAAATGAATTGCTTAAAATGCTTGCAGAACATAAAAATGACCTCTTACCAAGAGAGCAAGCATTAAAACGTATTTGGGGAAGTGATACCTATTTTAACGGTCGTAGTATGGATGTATATATTGCTAAACTTAGAAAATACCTTAAAGGTGATAGTAATATAGAGATTGTCAACATTCACGGAAATGGCTTTAGATTAGTTGCGCCTTAAGTAACTTTTATACTTACAAAATAATAGAACAGCCCATGAAATTTTTCATGGGCTGTTCGATTATAAAACCTTTTTCACGAAACTATGCCTGTGCAGTTGGGCCACCAAAATTTAATGGTATCTCAACCTGCTCAAGATCCTGAATGTGACCATTTGCTGCTTCATAGCGGCTGACATTATCTTCCAATGCTTTAAGAAATCGCTTGGCATGCATAGGTGTAAAAATTATTCTGCTTTTTACTTTACTCTTGGGGGTACTAGGCATTACACTCACAAAGTCAATAACAAATTCGGCATGACTGTGAGTAATAATTGCTAGGTTAGCATAAGATCCCTCTGCAACCTCTTCTGATATCTCAATATTAAGTTGGTTGGGTGGTTGTGGTTGTTGATTATCGGCCATAAATATTTTTTTCAAAGGTAGGTCTAAATGAAGAAAAAGCAGATTCAGAATTGTATGAAATTGGTAAGATAATTACTTATTCAAAAGAGTGAAAATAACTTTCATTACATTTTCAGTTTCAACACCAAGATTAAAATCTTTGATATCAGCAGACAGGTCCTTTGTAGCTTTAAACTCATTAATGATACCTTTTTTGGTGAGTTTTATTTTCTTTACTTTGTATATACTCTTATCAAGATAGTAATAGTCTGAAGAAAGGGCAAAATAACGCAAATCTGACTGCACATAATTTGTACTTGATATTTCTAACCTGGAGGAATATTTTTTGTACAAATCGTATTTGGAACCTTCACTTACAATCTGAAAAAAACATTTTTCATCGGATCCAACTAAAGCTGAATTAATAAAGAATAAATCGGTCAAATTATAATCTCCATCGGGTTTTAATATAAATGAGTCAACTTCAGAAACACTTTTTGTTAAACCAATGTTGCCATTCATATCAAATTCAATATCCTGATTGTAAGTATTATAACTCAAAACAACATCGCTTCCAAATTCGCTTTTTGCAAAAATGTCTGCTTTCTTTTTACCTCCAAAAAGATAAGGCGAGCCTTTAACTTTAAAATTACCAATAACCATATATCTGCCGGAATTCTGAATATCAAGCAGATTGTAGGCTAAAGCAGGTTCTAAATTGGATTGTGCATTTGATTGAAAACCAAACAAATTTGCTATTACTAATATTACAACATATCTAATCATAAGTTGATCAATTTTGATTTGCTAAGATAACCCATTTATAAAATAGTTTCTTAATAAATAAGGCGACCTTATAAGGTCGCCTTATTTATTAAGAAAGATTACTTACTTACAGTAAAAAATTATCTAGGTCTCAAATAAGTTAATGTGTCAAGTGCTAACCTTGATGCTGGTCCTGCACCCCATGTGAATGCTGCATAAATTTTCTTTGTAGCAGGATCATAACGATTCGTATAACCCGGCGCATCTAAGAGGGTGAATCCAGAACCTGTTACAGTAACGGCATTAGTTGCTGGATCAATAGTGAATATCGGATAAGTAATACCAATACCACTACCGTCAGCCCATTTGTGCAATATTTCACTTTGAACTGTATAGGCACCCGCCGTCACCAATCCAATTTCATATGGCGCAACACTTCCGGTTCTTGACGGGTCACCTGAACGTAAGGTATAACTACGATTTTCATAAACACCATCATAAGGATTTTTAATTGCAACAGCTACTAAAACCTTTTGTTGATTTGCTGCAACAACAGCACCTCCATCAGCACTTGCAATCTTTAGCCCCAATGCATAAGTTTGAGTAAGGTCTAATGAAGCAGAGTTTGGCAGTGTAACTTGCAAAAATGCAGTTCGCTGACCTTTAGGAATAGTAACTTTGAATGTACTGGAAATATCTGCATCCGCAAATTCAGTTACCGGATTAACGGTTGCAGGATCCCTGTTGTATGCACCTGTTATAGATGTATCTCTAACAAGAGTTACGTTAATATCTTGTTCCGCAGGGCTATCTGACAACAGATTTACCAAAGCAAGCTTCAACAAAGTTGGCGTTGCAGAAGATTCTATTGCAGTTACATTTATTTTATTTGCAGATTCAGGAAAACCTACACCTACAGCAGAATTTTGAGGATTATTTAATCCATATTCATTGTTGTCGAAACCTTTATCTTTCAGACAGCCTGTATTAGCAAACAGCAAACAAGCTGCTAAACATGCCATTGATATTTTTTTCATAATAAATTATTTATTCTTTAATAATTATTTTTAGCTACTTATTTATTGAAGATCCCAGAATGGTTTACCATATCTATCAACATTACCTTCTGCTAATACATTGGCTGCATTATAGTTGTATTCCGTTTGTGGATAAAGCAATCTTGTAGGTATCTTAGTGGTTGTATTAGCAGGTGATACAGAAATTGGAGGACCGTCACCAACATAAGGTGCAGGTGCAGGAAATTGTCCAGCCTTGCCGTAAGCTATATCAGTTCTTCTGAAATCTGTCCAGATTTCATAAGGAGCAATACCATTAAGGGCAAACCACTTTTGTTGCAAAATGGTATATAAACCACCTCCAGGAAGACCTGCAGCTAAAGGACCAGCTGTGTAATCAACATCAGGATATCCTGCATTACCTGTAATATAAGTGTTAGCACTAGTAGCAGGGTCGGCAAATCCACCAAGGAAATTAAAGTTTTCTGTAACAGCATCAGCTAAAGCTTGTTGTGCAGAACCCGGTGTTAATCTCTCCATTACTTCAGCTTGCAAAAACAAACTTTCAGTTGCAGTAATAATCCATTGAGGTTGAGTAGCTGCTTTTAATAATCCAGTACCAATACCAGATAATTTAGAATAAGCATTATCAGTTAATGAAGGTAAGCCATAAGCAACACCTTTATATACATTACCTGGGGCGATAGTATAAAAACGAGCACGGCGAGGGTCACCATCATAACCATAATAATCTACAGCGTAAGAGTTCGCTCTGTAATATTGATTGTTTGCTACAGCAGTAGAAGTTGCATCCTGAAAGTAAGTTGACCAATAAGGGTTTGGTTTATTAACTGCATATCCAGGCTGAACTACCGCATCGGCATCAAGGAAACCATTTGCATCTGCATATAAGGCTGTTAATTGACCTGCAACATCTATTCCACCTACAATAGTTGGAGTTTCAATACCATTCATTAAATGTACAAGCAATCTTAATTTAAGCGTATTTGCAAACTGTGCCCATTTGGTTTTATCGCCTTGAAACATTATATCAAATGTTGCAATATCCTTACTTTGAGATGGTGTTGCTCTTGCAATCTGAGATTTAGCAGAATCCAGTTGTACCAACAAATCTTTGTAAATGTCTATTCCCTTGTCGTACTTAGGAGTAACATTGCCGCTTCCTTTTAAGGCCTGACTGTATGGAACATTATTATACACATCTACAAGTATTTGATAATTGTGTGCTTTCATTATGCGGGCAATACCTTCATAATATAGTGCACCTGCCTGTTTAGCTTTATTTTGAATAACCTGATAATTATAAAGATTACCATAGAGGTCATTCCACAATGTAGTACCGAAACCGGTATTAAATGTCAGTGCATAAGTTTCTTCAGCCACGTTTGGAGCATACGTACCGGAACGAGCCCAATAGCCCATCCAGTTTTGTAACCAACCCCAATCGTTGGCTACTATTCTGCCTGTTGCATCTAATGCAGCAGGTAATATTACATCATAGGTTACTGTACTATCGGTAGGAACATTGATTTCCTGATTAATATCAAAGTCCGCTTTTTTACAACTTTCTGTTGCGACCACCAGAAATACGGCGGCTAGCAAAAGATATTTTATTTTATATATTTTCATGTCTTAAAATTAAAAGGTCAATTAAAAGGTTACTGTAAGGTTTGCACCAAAAATTCTTGTTGATGGAACATTACCCAAACCACCTACACCATTTGCATTACTGTTAGAACCAGTAAGACCTGTATTGTTTACAATTTGTCTTGCAGGGTTATTTGTTGATGAAGCACTTGTAAATTCAGGATCAGACCATTGATTTGAACTAGGCAACCAGGTTACCAAATTTCTTCCTGTTAATGTAAATGTTGCTCCTTTTATAGGTTTGTTGGTAAACCACTTTGAAGGAAAAACATAACCTATTGAAACTTCTCTCAACTTCCAGAAAGCACCACTTGATAAATAGTTACTGTTTACACCGGTATTAATAGCCTGAGAATAAAAATTATAACCACCGGTTGTATATACGTTTGTATTTGGTACATATTTACCAGTACCATCATCAATAACAGAGTTAGTCCATAAGAATGGTTGTCTTCCGTTTTGAGCAGTTCTATACCCAATTCCAGTGAAATCCATTGGATTACCTAGATTACCACTCCATATCTCATATCCCCCTCTGTAATCAGCAACAGCACCAAGTGTTAAACCTTTCCAATCAACATTTAAAACTAAACCTACAATATGCTTAGGTAAAGTATTTCCAAAGTTTCTCAACTTTGCAGCCTGTGAAGGTAAACCTGTAGAACTGTTGATGATAACACGACCCTGATCATCTCTATTGTAATCTGTCAATTTAAATGTGTAAGCAGGTAATCCTACAATGAGGTAGTTACCGCTACCAATACTCAATTCATCAACACCTTCAACCAACTTACTTACTTTATTAGTAGTGTATGTATAGTTAACTTTGAAGTTGATATTAACCTTTCTGATAGAAACAAGTGGAGTTAATTTTAAATCAAATTCTAAACCTTTATTAACAAAAGATGCGGCATTTAATACTGCACTTCTAAAGCCGGTAGCACCAGAATATGCTACTGTCAACAATTGGTTTGAATTGTCCTGTGTATAGGCTGTAGCTTCAAGGCTAATTCTATTTTTAAGGAAACCCATTTCTATACCAACTTCTTTGTTTACAACAAACTCTGGCTTAATATCTGGTCTTCTTAATGTAGTACTAGCAAGGAAACCTATTGTATTTCCGTAAGGGAAACCACCTGTTGCATCAGAATAAGGAGCAGAATATTTATTCTCTAAATTATTTGCAGCAATATTTGCATTTGCTGTTTTAGAGATAGCACCTCTAACTTTAAGGAAGTTCATTACCTTATTATCTTTAAGTGCAGGAATTGCATCGCTTAACACAAATGAAACACTTGCTCCTGGGTAAAAGAATGTCTTCTTTCCAGTGTAGTTAAAATGGTCGGAGAATCTTGAGTCAGCGTCATTAGAAGCTGTAACCTCAGCAAAAGCCCATCCTTTATAATTTACTCCAATTTTACCGAACATACGTTCAATTCTTGAAACACTTGTATATTGACTTGGATTTGCTTCTCCTTGTCTTACACTTGGATTGTATACTCCGGGAATACCTAGGTTAGGCACCTCGATTGATACACTGTTAGCCCTTGTTTGACGATAGCTATAACCAAACAATCCATCAAATCTAAAATCCTTAATATCCTTCTTAATTGAAGCAAAAAATTCAGAACTCAATCTGCTTGAATTTGCCGAATAGTTATTTACTTCTGCTTTTTGATCACCTGAACCTGCAATACTTTTTCCTGAAGCTTTTGCAAAATCAGAATAAGTAAATGCTCCTTTTGTTGCCTGATCAGTACCGTTTGATATTGTACCACCAAGTCTATAAGTTAGAGTCAACCAATCTGTAGCTTTCATGCCTAACTCAACATTTCCTAAGATATCATTGGTTCTGCCATTTGCTCTGAAATTGTCGATCGACCAATATGGATTACCATAATAATCATTGAAATATCCGTTTGGATTAGACCAATAATCATTTTTCCAATCTTTAAATCTTGTGATAGGAATTTGCATTGGAGAGTTGATTAACATCCAATAAGGTTGAAAATCTCTTCCGTTACCAAAACGGTCACCCGCAGCAATATTATAATTTGTGTTTGTGTAGTTTACATTGAAGCTTGCTTTGAATTTACCATACTCCTTACTTGACGTAAGACGAATAACTCTTCTGTTGTTTTGATCTTTAGGAGTAATACCTTTTATGCTTACATTCTGAGCACTTAGGTAAAAATCACCTGTTGAAAAAGACACGTCAGTTTGGTTGGTTACACCACGATCCCAGAATTTTCTCTTTTCTTCAGGACGGGCTCTATACTCAACCATATATTTATTTCCGTTGGGATCATCTCTACCAATCTGAACCATGCTGCCGTCAAATTCAGGACCATAGCACTGATTTTCAATTGGGTCATATACACCGTAACCGTAATTATCTACAGCTGAACCTGAACCAAAAGTTGTTTGCAACTTTGGCATAAACGATACCGTTTCAATCTGAGTGGTTTGACTGAAAGTGACAGTTGGTTTGTTTCTGTTACCTTTTTTAGTGGTAACTACAATAGCACCATTTACACCATCAGGACCATAAACGGCAGTAGCCGAAGAAGACTTAAGGATGGTAACATCTGCTACGTCAGCAGAGTTAAGAGAACTAAGATAATTTATGCTTAATGGAACACCATCCAAAATTAATAGTGGATTGTTGTTACCGGTCAAAGAACGAATACCTCTAAGTGTAATTTTGGTATCACCAAATACACCGGCATTTGTTGTCTGAATGTTTAGACCAGAAACTTTACCTGTTAAACCATTTTGCAGGTTTACAGGACGAGCCTGAATCAATTCAGCACTCTTAACACTTGCCGTGGAGTAACCCAACGACTTTGCTTGTCTTACAATACCCAAAGATGTAGTAACAACAACCTCTGATAGGTTTGTACTTTGCTTAGGTAATGTAACTGATACAGAAGAACCCGAAAGAACGGTTACTTGCTTGTCAGCAGCTCCAACAGCAGAAACCATTAATACATCTCCCGTTTTTGCATTAATGGTAAAATTACCATTTGCATCAGCAGAGGCACCCGTTTTGGAGCCTTTAATTTGAATGGACGCATTACTGATAGGCTGTCCGGCTTCATCTACCACCTTGCCTGTAATTGGCCGTGTCTGTGCAAATGCCAACATTGAGGCCAGCATAAGCACGGTAAACAACGATACTAATTTTCTCATGTGCTTGATTTAATTTTCAAAAAGTGCGTAAAAATAGTGTTTCTCAACAAATGGTTAACAAAAACCGAATAAAAAGTTATTTCTTTTATTCGGTGACAACTATTGACAAGGGGAAAATAAGAGTTGCTGCATGGTTTCTGTGATTTTAATGGGCATTATTTCAATGTTACGACATAAGTAAAAAATGATAAATATATAAGGCCGCCTTTGAGAAAGCGGCCTTACTAAAATAAATAATATTTAATTTTTTAAAATTTATCGAACCATAATTTGGTTTCTACAGCATCGCCACCTATAGCACGTGATGCCGCTTCGTAATTTGCTTTGTTTAAATTTTGCTCTAAAACTGGGTATGTTAACCTAACAGGTACATCAGATAAAGCCTCCGGTCCAGGTGTTAAAATTGGGAAATCTAATCTTCTCCATTGTGTCCATGCATCATAACCCCGATTATAAAGCGCCAACCAAGATTGCACACCAATTTTTTGCTTCCAACCGCCTGTTGCGGTTGCATAGGCTACAGCAGGTTGAGCAAGATAGGCAGTAGCTTGTGCTGCTGTACCACCCCACTCCTGTATAGAAGCTGCTACAGCATTACTATAATGGCTTGCTGCGGTACCACCTAGTGCTATTCCTCTCTCTACAGCTTCGGCTTTCAAAAACTCCATTTCTGAATAGCTAAAAAACACATGGGGATTAACCGGGTCTGAAACTATTGTAGATGGATCTGAAAAACTACCTCCACCCGTACCATAAGGCTGACCAACATAGACACCACCAGAAGTTTGAAAGTAGGATGGAAGCCTTGGATCATTTAATAAAAGCATTGTGTCAATTACTGTATTTGCAGCTACAAAGTCATGACGCCCACTTTGTATTAAGTCTTCCCATACGGGGTTTGTATTTGGCGGTGCAGAGAAGTATTGAACCTTAAGATTGTCAGCATTAGATGTTATTACTTTTGAAGCTGCCTGTGTAGCCATAGTGGTAGCTTTGGGCAAATCGACATCTGCAATTACCATTGCCATTCTTAATTTAAGGCAATTACCAAACTTAAGCCATGCAGCTACATCACCATTTAAGATGATGTCTGCACTTCCGTAACTTGGTTCGTTAACATCAAGATTGGCCATAGCTGCATCTAACTTTGATGCTATTGAACTATAGACAGTTGCTGCATTATCATATTTTGGCTGTAGTATTTCTATGTTTAGCGCTTCGGTATATGGAATATTTCCGAAGGTTGTTACAAGCGTATAAAAAGAATATGCAATCAGAATATCGTTTATTGCAATCCTGTTTTTTATTTGCCTGGCACTTAATTCTACTGTTTCTGTAGCAGCAATTTTAGAAGCTTCAGACAAATCTTTAATTACATCCCGATACAATGTTGCAAACCATCTGTCAGGGATACTCCTGCCGTTAAGGTCATAATTGCTTTCGTCTGTATAAGTAACTTCTGTCCAATATTGAACATACAGCCTGAAGTTATTCACGTTTACATTGGTGCTCGCCATTTGGTCTGACAAATTGGCTGCAGCATTTGTAAACAATGGTGCAGATGGAACTGCTACCGGCTGCTTCGGATTGTTGTTTAAATCCGTGATATTTTTTGTACACCCCATTATCAATAAAATGGATAACAAGGATGTGATAGTTATACTCTTTTTCATGCTTGAAATATTTTATTGTAATTAAAGTTTCAGTTTCACATTAAATCCTATGGTAC
The DNA here is from genome assembly GCA_031373555.1 of Segetibacter sp. Classification (GTDB taxonomy): domain Bacteria; phylum Bacteroidota; class Bacteroidia; order Chitinophagales; family Chitinophagaceae; genus Segetibacter. The sequence goes on from JANMMU010000100.1 coordinate 12,614, forward strand.
GGGTTGTTGGATAAGAACCTGTCTGAATACCTTGCAGGTTACCTGCACCAAAGGAATCTTCCGGATCAGCATAAGGTAGATTTTTGTGGATGATCCATAAGTTTCTGCCTATGAGCGAAAGGTCAATTCCCTGAATAAATTTGTTAGTGAATAATTTTGCAGGGAGTGAATAACTTATAGAAGTTTCACGAAGTTTTACATAGCTGGCATCATACACAAATGGTTTATCTGGAGAAAACCTGTAACCATAAGCCCCAAAATTAAATGCCTGTGCACGAATTGTATTGGGTTTGCCGTCTTCGGTAACACCTTCTCTAACTATTCCACCACCATCTGCTATTGTGTTACGAATCGGGTTTCCCAAATCATTGTTTCCTGCAGTTTCAGGATACAAACCCGTTGCAAGTCCATAATACATATCTGTTGAAAATACACTTCCTCCTTGTCTTACATCTACCAAAAAGCTTAGTGAGAAACCTTTGTAGTTTACTTTGTTATTGATACCACCTATCCAATCAGGATTAATATTACCGATGGTAATATTGTTAGAGGTTGATTTAAGATAACGGCCATTTGCTCCTACAACTTTTTGTCCACCGAGATAAACAAAATCACTACCGTGAATGGTTCCGTATGCTTCTCCAAGTGATGCATTAATGGTTATACTTCCTTGAAAAGATCCCAATACAATGTTGTCAAGATCGCCATATAATGTTTCTACCTTGTTGCGGTTTCTTGTCCAGTTTAAACTAATATCCCACGAAAAATTCTTTGTTTTTACAGGAGTACCATACACAGAGAGTTCTATCCCCTTGTTGCGTAAATCTCCGGAATTCACAATTCTTCTTGTATAACCTGTTGCATTAGATACTGTCAGTGGCAATATTTGATTTGTAGTTTTTGCATTATAGTAGGTAATATCAAAACCCACTCTTGACTTTAAGAATGATGCTTCTAAACCTATCTCAAAACTTCCGGTTTTTTCCGGCTTTAAGACCTGACTGTTTTTAGTGCCACCAACGGAGAATAATCCATTTCCATTAAAAGATGTAACCGATGCACCTGAATTGGGATCTATGTCATAAACATAAGTATCTTTTACAAAATAGGATGGTGCGTCTTTACCTACCGAAGCATAACTTGCTCTGAACTTGGAATAGGTTAACCAATTGGTCTTTATGAATTGGGAAAGTACTATTCCTCCTGAAGTTGAAAAGTAATAATACACATTATTTCCATCCGGCAATGTAGATGATCTGTCACGACGGGCAGTTCCATCAAGCGTATAAGTATTTTTGTAAGCTAATGTTACATTGGTATATTGACTTTCAACCCTTGTAATTGTTTCTAATTCTACAGGTGGTAAAGGAGTATTTAGAGAATTAGCGATGGTGTATAGTTTAGGAGTTCCCAATCCGCCATTTGTAGAGGCATCAATACTAGATCTGTTTTGAACCCTGGTTGTAGAGCCTAATAATACTTTCAGATTCATATCAGTATTTAAATCCCAGTTACCATTTGCTATAACATCGTAGTTCACTTCATTATAACTTTGGTTAAACTTTCTGTAGAATGGAACACCAACACTTGATACCGCTTTTCTTTCTTCTTGTTGCTCGTCATATCCATCATAAAATACTCTGGCTAAAACGCTTAACCATTTAGTTGCCTGATAATTTATATTCACATTTCCATACAATCTGTTTCGGGAGTCATTTTCTGCATTTTCATAACGCGAAAAATAAGGATTGTCCCAATAGGAAGGGGCAGATTTATTAAGTGTAAATGCATCTGACCAGTTCCATGTAATGTTCTGATGATTTCTTTCGTAAGCAGCTTTAAGGTCATTAAAGTCAACTCCAACATTCCACCATTGTCTAAAGTTAGTCATAGGGTTTAGTGCATTTGCGCCATCGTAACCGGTTCCATATCTACCCTGACCTCTTATTCTTGATAAGTTGGCAGATGCACCCGCAGTTATTTTGTCTGTAACCTTATAGGTTGATGTAAAGTTGAGTAAATCTTTGGTAAGTGCACTATTGGGTAATACTCCCTTTTCATCACTAAAGGTATAACCAAGCGAATAGGTTGATTTATCATTGCCCGCTTCTAAAAATACACTGTTGTTTAATGAAACAGGATTAATAAAGAAATTAGAAGGGTCTGTGCCTGCAGCTACCCAGGGTTGTTTCTTTTTGTAGAAAGGAGAAGTGGGGTCGTGTGACTGCCATTGATACACCATTAATGAAGGATCAAATGGAGCGCCATAAGAAGCATCTTCTGTAGAAGGAGATATTAAATCCTCAATACCATCGCCATTAAGATCAGCCCCTTCAAAATAAGGGTTGGTTGAATTGCTGTAGTATTTTCCATAACCCTGCCCATATTTCTTTTGATAGGTAGGAAATGTTGTCTTGTCAATAGAACTAACACTTACACTAGAGTTGAGTGTTACACTAAATCCTTTCTTACCTTTTTTAGTTGTTATGATAATGACACCATTAAAACCCCTTGAACCATAAAGTGCTGTAGCATTTGGGCCTTTTAAGGTGGTTACACTTTCTATGTTATCCGGGTTAATATCTGCAGCCGCATTACCATAATCATATCCGCCGCCACCCTGCGCCTGGCCTCCTGTATTGTTGTTGGTATTGTCTATGGGAACACCATCAATTACAAACAATACCTGATTACTTCCGGTTAATGATTTGGCACCACGTAGAACAACATTGGTAGAACCTCCCATAGTATTGTTTTGCCTTACTTCTAAGCCTGAAACTTTACCCGAAAGATTACTAATGAAATTGCTACCCCTGTTTTTGCTGACTTCTGTACCCGAAACTGTTTGTGCAGCATAAGGCACCTGATTTCGAGACCTTCTTACACCTAAGGCTGTTACTACAACTTCAGACATGTCTTTACCTTCACGTGACATCTTTATTGTCAGTGGTGCAGCTGAAGTAACAGTAACCTCCAAGGTTGGCACATTTACTCCTGATACCACTAAAATATCGCCAACAGAAGCGTTTATTTTAAAGTTACCATTAGCATCAGCAGAGGTGCCTGTTGTAGTGTTTTTAATTAGAATTGTAGCGCCACTGACGGGCTGATTATTTTCATCTACTACCTTACCCGTAATAGGTAAACTTTGGGCTATTGCTAAAATGGTATATAGCAGTAGCACAGATAGAATGGAGACAATTTTTTTCATTTTGTGCAGTTTAAATGAAGAAATAATAAAAGAACTATTCAGAAGAAATAAATCTGTATAATAGTTTAAAGGCAATATTAATTTCCTTAATGCTGCACACTTTATGTAAAAGTTAAAAAAAGCAAACGGATCTCAAAGCAATTTTTATAGATCCATTAATAATTGGGTATTTGGCTGACTTTATAAAAGTAATGAAAACGAATTAATTATCTTAAAAGCTGTACATCATCTGCACCTTCATTTCACTTCTACGGTTGCCTTCAATTTCATCCAGGCTATTGCTTATGGATGATACATTTGAGTAGATGGTTTGTGCCCAACGCAACCAAACAGTCATTTTTTTAGTAACGTCATAATTAAAGTTTACGTAGTACCTGAATCCTTTACCAATAAACTGTGGTATAGAATAACTGTATAAAACATCACTTTCAAAAGCATATAAACGACTTTCAAAACCACCTGTTTCAAAATATTGCAAACGTGTATTTAAGGAAAATGGCTGGCTAAAAGGCTTGTATTTTGCCTCTATATATCCTAAAAAACCTTGTTGACTCCGTTCTTTTTCTTTTGTATCAAACCATAATATTTCAACCCTGGTTCGAAGCGAAATTTCTTTGTTTACATTGTAAGTGACCTGTGTACGCCAATTTTGAATTGGTTGGTTTACAACAGGTCTTGTTGGTAAATCCAGCCCGGATAAATTGATTAATTTATTTTGATTTCTAAAACGGGTATAAACTTCTACCTGCTTGTTAGGCTTATAGGTTACCTGCAATAAATATTCTGTGCCTTGTGTTGGCGCATCTACCCTATAACGTAGCCATGGAAAACTAAACACATCTGCATAGCCATCAATCTTTAAAAAATAATATGGCTTTATGCTTAAGCCTGTAAACAGCCCTTTTTCATTAGTAGGAAATGTACCTTCGGTAAATGCATTGCCATAAATAGTCTGATATTCTTTATCAATATTTCTATACACTAAAGACGCATCAACCTTTGCATCAAGACTTGCAAGCAAGCCTCCAACAAATGCCTTGTAATTGTTCTTATCAGAAGCAAACTCACCAAACATATGTAGGTTACGAAATGTATAGCTGTAATCAATGCTTGAATTGTACCACTGATCTCCCTGTATAGCATATTGATTGTAGGTTTGAACAGCTTTACTAATGGGCGTTGAAAATTGAAATGCTACTGCATTTACCCCCAAATGGAGATTTTTCTTTCTATAATTAATGTTTCCCCCAAAAGATGTTTGGGTCAGTGTATTTTTCTTTGCAAGTTCTGAAGGGGTACGGTGATACCCTGAATTTAAAATCGTGGAAACAAAGTCATCATTGGTCTGTAATGTATCTCCTGCATTTACCGAACCATCTAATTTTCGTATGGAAGCAAATCCTGTAACATCCATACTTTTACTTACTCCAATAGTTGCTCCAATTCCTCTTTGAAAATTATATTCACCAGCAGAGTTATAGGGCCTAAGTATATCAGACTGTCGTTTAATGTTGGTAATATCCACACTTTTTTTAAATGCCAGGCTTTGCCAATGTATTAACCCCTGTCCAAGATTAACAGTAAAGTCTCCTAATGCCAATAACTTTACAGGTCCTAGTTTTCTTGCAAAAAGATGGAATGAATAGAAATCAAATCCTTGCTTTTGACCGCCTTTAAAAAATTGCTCACCCGCATCCTTCTCCCCTACCACACCAAACTGAAGCAGGTTTCTATAAACGTACTTATATCTTACAAAATATCTTTGCGGACCTCCGGGATACCGATTGGTCATACTGTCCGGCAATAAAAACCCTTTACTTTTTTCAATAATTTGCTGCATTCTCATAAGTATAGAATGCCTTCCTTCCGTTAGTCTTTTACCAATATCTTCAGACAATGGAACTATATTACCAACTCTTACATAAGGCAATATTTTCTGAATGGTTTCAACATCCCATGTGGGTATAGCCTGTAACTCATAAATAGAAATAAGGTTGCCCAAAAGCCTTCTGTAGTTTAGCAGGTTTTGAACCTGTAAATCACTTATCAGACGCAGTTCTTTCAAATCGCTTTCTTCAGCAGTATTAAGATTAACGGGATTTTTCTTAAACTGAACCAATGACTGCAAATAACTATCATCTTCTGTTTCACCATCCTGCTGCTCTGTCAGATTTTCTAACTGTTGCTCTGTTACACTACCTGGCTGTGTGGTGCTGTCTTGCTGGCTGTAAACATTTACGCCAAAAAAAACAAAGAAGAATATGATGAGAAAATGTTTCAAACTGGCTAGGATTTCTTCATATTGATAATTAATAACAAACCGGGAGTAAAGCCTAATTGCGGATGATAGGCTGCGTTAATATCTACCCTTCCAAAGTTTAATTTAAGACCTATCCCTAAATAACTGTTATTGCTAAGCGTGGAAATGCCTGCACGAAGAAAAACCTTTTCATGCAGGTTATATTGCAACCCTGCATTCACACTAATGTCTTTGTCTTCCTGCTTTACGATTTCGGTACTTACAAATACATTTTTGGAAGCTTCATACCCTAGTCCAAACTGGTAAATAGCTGCAAGTTTTTCATTGCCTGATTTACTCAACTTACTACTTGTAGGATTATAGATATGGATGCCTGTATGCAATTTTTCGGTAAGATGAAAAATAGTACCAATTTCAAAGTTTATTGCACTTGAAGTACCATATCCGGCAACCTTTACTGAATGATAATTGAACTTTACGCCTGCATCTATTACCGAGGTTACTTTACGGGCATAAATAAGCCCTATCTGATTTTCATTAAAATTAGCAGAACCAAAATAATCTCCCTGAAACCCTATAGTGCCAGATCCAGTTGGAATAGCTATGATAGCAGAATAATTATTTAATTCCTCCAACATAAATCTCCGCTCTCCGTAAACACCAAAAGAACCTGATGCTAATTGCGCCAAAGAAGCCTGATTGGCAGTACCCGAATAAACATCAGAAAAGTTGCGGCTATATGCACCCAGTGCTACATACTTTAAAGTAAGTGGCTGCCTGACAACCTGTGCGTGGGTAAAATGGCAAAAAAACAAAGCTATGGCAAGTGTAAAAAATTTCAATTGCTTAAATTTTGTTGAAAATTAGTTACAACCAACGAGTAAAGCAAAATTTATTTTTAGATAACATTTCAATTCTTAAAAGTTGGCTGTTGTCTTATACCTTTGAGGCCATGTTAATACTTGATGGAAAAATAGCTTCACAATCTGTAAAGCAACAATTAACCACTGCTACCAAACAACTTTTAGAAAATGGATATCGGGTACCTCATCTTGCGGCAATATTGGTTGGTAGCGATGGTGCCAGTGAAACATATGTAGCCAGTAAAGTGAAAACCTGTGCAGAAATAGGGTACGATTCTTCCCTCTTGCGATTCAATAGTCATATAGAAGAAAAAGAATTGCTACAAAAAATTATTGATTTAAACAATGATGATAGGGTAGATGGTATATTGGTACAACTCCCCTTACCTAAAAACATTAACGAAAGCAGTATCATTAACACTATTCATCCCGATAAAGATGTAGATGGATTTCACCCGGTAAGTATTGGCCGCATGGTGCAAGGTCTTGAAACTTTTATTCCTGCTACGCCTTATGGCATAATGCTTATGCTACAGCATTACAATATTGAAACAAAAGGAAAACATGCAGTAGTAATTGGCCGTAGCAATATAGTAGGCCGCCCAATGAGTATTTTGTTAAGCAGCAATCTGGCACAGGGCAACTGTACCGTTACACTTTGCCACCGATATACACCCAACCTTAAAGAATTGACCCTTCAAGCCGATATTGTAGTGGCAGCAGTAGGTAAGCCCGGTTTAATAACTGCTGATATGGTCAAGGAAAATGCTGTAGTTATAGACATTGGCATTACCAGAGTTGAAGACCCGACTGCATCAAAAGGCTACCGTCTAAAAGGTGATGTTGATTTTGAAAATGTATCTAAAAAAGTAATGGCTATTACACCTGTACCCGGCGGCGTAGGGCCAATGACTATTGCAGGTTTAATGAAAAATACAATGGATGCATATCTTCGCAGAAATAGAATAAATCTTGAGGTGAAGACATTGCAGAGGCAGGGGATTAACTAAAATATTATCGTTTCAAAAATAACGCTCTCCACTGTAAAGCTTTATTTGCGTTTTCAGTGGAGAGGGTTATAATAGCTATCTTTCCTAAAATCAAATCTTGTTCCCTTCATTTGCAACCAGCCGATTTACACGACTTATTGTAAAAAGAGCAAAAACTAATCCCAGAGCAATCAATATTAAATGAAGATAATCATCAAAAGGTACTGCCGGTGGCGGGCCATCGGGGCTTCCCCCAGGATCCTGACTAAATGCAGCTGTAGATAATAGTAACAGACAAAGTGAGGTGACCAATCTTTTCACCCCTTTCATAATGTGTTTTGATTGAGTAATCATATCTTTTGTTTTATTTGGTAATTCTACCCGATTCTATCGAAATCATAGAGGCAGAAAACAACTAACGTTTTCTTTGTAAAATTATTGTGTAGCCTTTAAAATTTTTTATAACCAGTTTAGTATAATCATGAAAAAATCAATAGCCCCCAACCCTTCACAGATAGCCAAAGGATTTCGGAATTACTCTTGGTTGCTGATGACTAGATTTTCAGTGGCTAACAGGTATTTTTCAGAACGTATCTCCAATTTATAGTTGCCATTTATTATTGCCGTAGGTAAATTAATTTTATAGTTCCCTGTTCCCCCACTGTGCCTTATAATAGTTGCTAATAGATTCTTTCCATCGTTATTTATAAGTCTGATATTGTAGTTGCCTGCAGGTTGATTATTCAACTGCAGATTAATGGTTTGATTTACAACGGGATTGGGATAAATGCTGAAACTATTTCCATTACTTATGGTTACTTTGGCAATAGTTGTATACTTGTGTTCTCCTGTATTGAAAATACATTTAACCCTGTAATAATTGTCCCCAATTACCGGCTTTTCATGAAGCCACAAATAGTTTTGCTCAATACTGCCCTTGTTAGTGGCTTTCACAGTAGAAACCTTAAAATACCTGATACCATCTGTTGAGTATTCGACCTCGTAATTCTTTACATTTTGTTCCAGACTTACCATCCAATCTACTTGTATGTTTTTATCTTTTTGGTAAGCTTGTATTCTAACTAAGCCTGAATGTGAAATTTTATTTTTAAATAAAATCCTAAACCGATTAGGCGCAAAAGATGCAGTATTGCTGTTTACTTTAAAAGTGAAACGACTATTTGCCAAAAGATCTATTTGCTTACGAGTACCTTCAAATTTATCTTCAAGATATGCAACAAGATTTTGATCCAAGTTTTGAGGGATGAATTCTAAAATGTATTGCTGCATTTTAAGGTTGCTTATGCAATAATTAATTGTATCTGATGCTATAACTGATTTTCTGCCTTGTATAACAAAATTTCTGCCTTTTGATTCCAAAGAAAAATTTTCTCCAAAATTGCTAGCTTTTATAACATCCACATCATCAATATCATTGGAATATTTGCTGTCAAAAAGTACGCTGTTTCCATCTGCCACCTGATCGCTGTCAGCAGTGTGAACAATTAACCTTGTTTTAAACTGTTGCAAATCTTTTGTAGTACGGAATACATTTTTACTTCCACTTGCTTTTGCGCTTTCTGTTAATTGCAAAGTACCACCGGTTGCAGAACTAACAATAAAAGCTTGCCCGCTTTGAATTTGACTATTTGCTGTACTGCCAAAGCTTCCGCCACCAGGAATAGGATCATAGCCATTTAAAGCACTAAACGTTTGATAAGCTCCAACATTTGAAGATCCCTGCAGTTTTGGATCCCAAACTTTAAATGCGGTTATGCCACTTTTTACTAAAAAGTCAAAATCAATAGGGGCAGCATACACATTGCCAATCATTACATTTTGACTTGGTGGAACACTTACCACAGATTGAGTACCAATATATAATTCACCATTTGTTCTTAAAGTTGTAGGAGTTGGATTAAAAGAACCCGCACTTATTAAAGCACCTCTGTCTCCCCTGATGTAAACAAAGTAGCCTGAAGTGGTTTGCATTATATTGTTTGTATTTGTCACTCCTGAAAAAGTTCCCGGTGTACCATTCGTAAATTGCAATAAAGAGTTGCCGGATGTAGCTGCATCATAACCACCACCGCCTAAAGTACTGGTCAACAATGTTCCATATCCAGGAATAGCATTGACTAAGGGGGCTTGATTTTCTTGCCAGGCTTGTTTAAAAGTTTGTGTACCTTTTACCGGAACAGACAATAACCTCCATGCACGAAATGCATTTTGAGGAATATATCTTTCAACTGTAACTTTTCCAATAACAGCACCAGCGCCCAAAATTGGCCCTAACCATGCTGTACCGTTAATTGTGGACTTGAACGTTAGTAAATCAGCAGTATTAAGGGTTGCACTGCCAATATTTAATTCATTATAAATGTCTGTTTTATTGCCAAGGGTAGCAATTGCTCCGCTACCTGTAAGTTTTACGCTTCCTATACCCCCATTTGCAAAAAATAGTGATCCAATATTTCCCGAATTTGTAAAGATTAAACCCGAAAGGAGAATTCCTCCAAAAGTACCAGTTCCTGAAACTACCCCATTAACAGTAAGTGTACCAATGCCCAAAGTAACAGAAGCCCCATTTTCAATATGAATATTCCGCACCGCCGCATTACCTGAAATAATGGGATAACTTGCAGTAACGGGAATAGAAATGTCTGATATACCACCCGGAACAGTTCCTGCACACCAATTTCTTGTATCACTCCAAATATTATTAAATGCACCTGTCCAGCTATTGCTGACAATGCTGATTTGGGTAGTATCGCTTTTAACAGAAGGGGTTGTTACGCATAAGCCGGGGGTTACAGTCATTTTAACATAAACAGCCGGCGCATTAGCATTTGAAATGGCGTTTATAGTATAGACAGCATTTGTACCCAATGGGTCTGCAACTCCATTTTTATACCACTGATATGTTGGAGAATTACCTCCATTTTGAGAAATTGCAGTAAAAGTTATGCTGGTACTTGCACATGCCGGGTTGTTTCCGGCAGTAATTGTTTTACTAACAGACGGTATTAAACCAGTATTTATATATGTCAATGAATTGGCAGCAGATGATGCAACGCAATTATTGCCATTTGTATAACTTACTCTTACATTTTTTGTTCCTCCGGTCAACCACTTTACTGTTACAGAATTATTGCCGACCCCTATTCCACCGCTTATTACTGTATAATCTGTTCCATCAATACCTGGTACTACCCATATGTAGTTTGACATACCGGCTTGTGTTGTATAGGTAACATTATCAGAAGCACATGTAGTGTCAGGAGGAGAAATAGTAAATGTAGGTATCGGAAGCGGATAAACAGTAACTGTAGCTGTAAACTGATTTCCATTGCAAGCACCCACAGAGGGAGTCACGGTATAAGTAGCAGTACCATTTGTTACATCGCTATTTACGAGAGTTTGACTTATAGAATCTTTCAAATTTTGTGCACTACCCCCCGAAATAGTTCCGCTGTATGTTGGTATTCCCCATGAATATTTGGTTCCAACAGGAACGCCTGTGGGCTTTATTATAAATTCTTTTCCACTACAAATAGAGGCTGTTTTATTTTCAACAACAGGAACTGTGGCTAGAGTAATAGTTATATTGGCTTCAACCGGGCTTCCACAATCACCGGTAACCCTTGCATAATATGTTCCCTGGCTAACTAATGGCAAAGATGAACCTGTACCCAGATTCGTACCTGTACCTCCACTGCCTGTCCACCATGTTACTACATTATTGGTTCCAACAACACCATTTGCATTTAGGGTAGTAGTGCTGCCGGGGCAAATAGGGTTATTAACTGCTGTTACATTTGTAATACCAACAATAGTTTTTATAGTTACTAATGCTGTACCACTTACTGAGCCGGTACAACTATTAGCATCGGTTACACTTGTAAGTGTATAATTCGTTGTTCCGGTGGGAGATACAGGTATATTTGCACCACTCGTATAATTATTCACTGTACCTCCGGAATAAACGATTGCAAAAGGTGAAGTACCTCCTGTAACAGCTACACTTAAATTACTACTATTACCAGAACAGATAGAAGCATTCCCTGACAAAACTGCACTTATACCCGGGCATGAACGATTTACGGTAATAGTATAAGTTTTAGTAGTATTCCCATCTTGAGCAGTAACCAAAACATCAATAATATTAGCGCCCACATTCAGTGGAAGTGAACCGGAGATTGTGCCGCTGGATACGGAAGAATAACTACCATTATTTACCCTTACCTGAATTGTTGAATTTATTTCTGAAGCTATAGGAGTTACTGTAACACTACTAGTTGCATTACTAACACTACTATTATAGGTTACAGTTGCTGATGCAAATACCGGTACCAATGAGCCCGGACTCATAGTTAAACCAACAAGATCTGCATTACTCGAAGCCGGAACAAATATCCATGCTGCCCCTTTAAAACTATTGTCGCTATAGCCCCCTATTATCGCATTGTTACCATTAGCACTTATACATACAGAATAGCCTTGCTGTGCAGCACCTGTACTACCTGTGCCCATTAATTTATTACCTCTTTGCGACCAGGTATTCCCGGTGCGGGTAAATACCCATGTAGCTCCGTTATTTCCATCATCATAATTACCGCCAATCATAGCTGTATTTCCATCCGCACTTATTGTAACAGAATTTCCTTGCGATGGTGAAGATCCAACACTTCCGGTCCCTACTAATTTGCTACCCTGCTGTGACCATGTGGTTCCACTTCGTGTAAAAACCCATGCAGCTCCCATTCCATTGTCATCGTTTGTACCGCCTATGATTGCTGTATTTCCATTTGCATTTATGGCTATCGAATAACCCTGAAATACTGTAGCACCTACACTACCTGTACCAACTAATTTACTGCCTTGTTGACTCCACGTAGTTCCATTAGTAGTAAATACCCAGGCAGCCCCAAGGTTATTGTTATCATAATAACCTCCAGCTAAAGCAGTCTTTCCATCCGCACTTAACGCAACTGACCAACCAAATGCTGCAACCCCTACATTACCCGTTCCTGTAAACTTACTCCCTTGCTGGGTCCATGTGGTTCCGTTGCGTTTAAATACCCAGGCCGCTCCCTGAAAATTATTGTCATAAGGCCCTCCTATGAGAGCCGTATTACCATCTGCACTTAATGAAACAGAATAACCCTGATAAACAGTTGCACCAATTCCTCCTGTTCCTAGCAATTTATTACCTTGCTGTGTCCATGTATTACCTGAACGGGTAAATACCCATGACGCTCCATATCCATTGTTGTCAAAAGGGGCCCCAATTAGTGCTGTGTTGCCATCAGCACTTACTGCTACTGACCATCCCTGATAAGGATCACCTATTGTATCAGTGGCTACAATTTTTGCTCCTTGCTGTGACCACACATTACCACTCCTTGTATATATCCATACTGCGCCACGTCCACCCTTATCAAAAGGGCCACCAACAATTGCAGTATTACCATCAGCACTTAAGGCAGAAGCCCATGCCTGATAAATACTGCTACCAATACCGCCTGTTCCAAATAATTTATTCCCTTGCTGTGTAAATGGTGGTTGTGAGGCTATTACTGTAAAATTACCACTACCGGAAGCATTGCCACCAATAGTAGTTATGGATACATTTCCCGTTATGGATCCCGGCATTACCATAGCCACCAGTTGGCTACCCGTATTTGTTACGACCAATGCCTGTACCCCTCCTATACTAAGAGAAGTAGGGTTTGTCATATTAGTACCTGTAATGGTTACCAATGTTCCAACAGAGCCGGTATTTGGAGTAAATGAAACTATAGTTGGGGTTTGCGAAATCGCAGACAGTCCATTAATAATTAAAGCAACGATAAAGAAAAATATAAGTATATATCTTTTCAATTTTACTATTTTTAAACAATCATCATTTTCCACAATTTACTAAATTTTTATTGTATTTATTTCAGCATAATAAAATTATTTCCAAAAATCATGCTAATAAACTATAGGATGATTTTATTAATATTAATTTGGCTAATATAAACTTTCAGGTTGATTTAAATATTAAGCTTATTTCTTCCCGTTATAAACCAAAAAAACTATTACATCACACATAATAGTGTACGTAATAGTTTACGATAAAAGCTTACTCCTGTCTTTAAAAGAGAATAATATTTCTTATTTTCTATTTTCTATTTTCTATTTTTTTTCAAAAAAAACGATGGCTGGCTAAATGCCAGCCATCGTAA
>JANMMU010000108.1:0-4677 GCA_031373555.1 Segetibacter sp.
TTTTTGCGTGTTACTTCCGGGGAAAGTGAACAGACTGTGATAAAATTTGAGAAATTGTAAAAACCTATAATCATAAATCCAATAGAATCAGTGAGCCAATAATCGGCTCACTGATTCTATTGTAAAAAAATATTTTCCTAAAACCCAACCTTTCACCACACTCATGTTGTATAACTAGTGAGAATGCATTAAATTTAATCATTAAGAAGACCTTTGAACCATGAAAAGAAGTGTACTAACTGTAGTTTTAATGGTGTTATTTGGGGGTGCTTTTGCGCAGCCTGGGGCACCTGATATAACATTTGGCAAAAACGGGAAAGCAATGCTAACCTATCCCGGAGCTCCAATACCGAATTACGGAACACCTGATATATCGTCCATAGCTGTTGATATTAAGGTGCAGCCGGATCAAAAAATAGTAGTCCTAGCATTGATTGATACACTAGTGGAGTATTTCAATGGCGACCTTGATATTGGCTACCAGTATTACTTACACCGTCTAAACCCCAACGGCACCTATGACAGTACTTTTGGGATCAACGGCAGCACGCCTATAGTAGATAATGAAAGACCCGCCTCCATGGAACTGCTGCCGGGGGGTAAAATATTAGTCAACTCACAAATCGCAGTCAATATTGATTCTTTATCAAAAGGAATCAATTTTTGCCTGAGCAGGTACAATGCAGACGGAGCTATTGACAACACTTTTGGAACCAACGGTAAGACTATTACCTCTTTCATTAACTGCCGTTTTGCAATACCCGTAGCATTATTTGTCTTAGCCAATGGAAAGATTATCCAGGCAGGATGTGGCTCCGATTCACACACATTCCTTACACTGGCACGCTTCAATGCTAATGGAACTATAGACCCCACTTACGGCGTAAATGGCAGGGTGATTCAGAGGGCAACATTAGATGACAGATTAGCAAATTGGGGCGCAGTAGGACTTGCTGCTGTAACCGTTATCAAGTTATCGGACGAAAAAATTGTAGCAGCGTACAACAGCAAGTTTCCTTATCCAGACAGTTTATCTTTTATGCGGTTTACTACAAGCGGCGGGGTTGACACCACGTTTGGAGTTAATGGTCTGGTAAAATATATCGGGTATTTCCCAGCAATATGTGGTGGGGCAGTGCTACCCGACGATAAAATGGTGTTGATAGGGAAACCACTACAGGCAATAAGATTTAAACGGGATGGAAGTCTCGACAGCGGTTTCGTTTCGCAGCAATTGATACCATACATTTATCCCATGTTTGGCCCCATGAATTCCAAAATAATTGTTGAGCCTAATAAGAAGCTGAGCATACTTTATAATGAATCAAACTGCAGTGGATGTACGCCGGGAATAAAAGCGTATATTGGAAGATTAAACCCTGATGGAACCCCTGATATGACTTTTGGTAAAAGAGGAGTTAGAGAGTTTCCATCGTATAAATGGAACTTTCCCTCAAATATTCCCCCTGGCAGCACCTTGTGGGACATACCTGTTTTAGATGCCTTCACTGCCTTCGCTATTGATTCCAACAGCAAGTATGTATTGTGCGGGTTTCGCCGTCGCAATGATAATATACCAGGTTTTGATAGCGGCGTAGTTACTCGTTTGGTGAACAATAGTAGAGGCCGCTATTACAACACCATTACCGGAGCCGTTTTTTATGACCAAAACCATAATGGCGTTCAGGATGTAGGCGAAGCCATCATCAACAATGCAGCAGTATCTGCCATAAAACCAGGGGTGGATACAGTGCCCAACTGGAACATGCACGGCATTTTTGACCTGCAAGTTGACACCGGTATTTACACAACACGGGTCAATCCTGCTCATGCTTATTTCAATGCGGTGCCGGTTAGCAAAACAACCAGTCATGCTACCTATTTCAATACCGATACGGTTTCATTTGCTCTGCAACCGCTCCCTGGTAAAAGAGATGTTTCGGTGACAGTAGCACCCCTTACATCGCTAATACGAACAAATGGGTTCCCCACCTATTCAATAACATATGAAAACCAGGGCACAGATACAATAGCCTCGGGTACTGTAACTTTTTTTACAGACACGGCCATGTTTTATTTTAACAGCATCCCATTTCGCGATAGCATTTTAGGTAACACTATCAAATGGAACTTCACAAACCTGATGCCACAGGAAATGCGTCGCATTATCGTTTATTGCTACTCCGGCGGTATCGGCATAGGACAACAGGTATGTGTACAAGCGAAAATAGACCCTTTAACTGGTGATTTGGACACAGCCAACAATAAATCTGCAAATTGTCTGACAGGTTTGAGTAGCTACGACCCCAACGACAAAAAAGAAAACCATGGAGGGAAAATAGCATTATCAAAAGCCAAAGCAGGTGAATACCTTACTTATACTATCCGATTCCAAAACACTGGTAATGACACTGCTTTTAATGTCTACATCCGCGACACAATGGATAACAAACTTGATTGGAATTCTTTTCAAATTTTAGCCAGCAGCCACAACTACCAAATGACCATGAACGATGGCAAATGTTTGTTCACATTCCCTGATATAAAATTGGTAGATAGCATTAAGAATGAACCCAAAAGCCACGGTTACATTGTCTACAAAATAAAGGCAAAGCAAAATGTGCAGATTGGTGATGTAATCAAAAACACTGCAGCTATTTATTTCGATTATAACCTGCCCATCTTTACCAATACTGAAATGACAACCGTTGTAGCAGAAGTATTGCCGTTGAAACTGTTGAGTTTCACCGCAAGAAAACAAGACAAAACCAACCTGCTGAACTGGGCGACCGCACAAGAAATAAATGTAGATCGTTTTGAAATAGAAAGAAGCACCATCGGTAGAGATTTTAGCAAGATTGGTGTTGTGAGTAGTGAGTCGGCAGTTGGTAGTACCCATAAATATTCATTTACTGACTACTCACCACTCACTACTGCCCACTCACTGTATTACCGCCTCAAAATGGTGGACAAAGACGGACAGTCTACCTATAGCCCCATCCGGCAAATAAACATTAATCATTCAACATTAAACATTGCAATCTTTCCCAATCCTGCAAAAGACAATTTGCAAATGCAGATAGAAAGCGACAAGAAATCTTTGTTACAGCTACATGTATTATCCGGCGATGGCAAAGTACTTTCATCTAAAAGCATTGTTGCTAATGAAGGGAGCAGTTTGCAAAGCATCCACATCAGCTCATTGTCTAAAGGCAGTTATTTCCTAAAAGTTATTGCTGCAAACGGAAACAAAGAGGAGCAGGTGATAAAGTTTGAGAAGTTGTAAGGGATGTTCGATTGTGCGTTGCAAGAAAAAAAATTGATCTACTTTAATTTTGCCCCGGCTACTTTGGTAGCCGGGATTTTTTTGTTTTTCCAGATATATGCAAATTTGAAAATAAATTTTCTGAAAATTACATTTTGCCCATCCCTCCTTTTCCTTCAATAAAATTGTAAAGCAAATTTTCTAAACTATTTCCCAAAACAAGTCATATTTGCATTGTTAATGCTATTGCTAAACAAAATATTACCTTACACAAAATATCTACTTTGAGATTAGCCGCAATAGACATTGGTAGCAACGCTGCAAGACTTCTAATTTCTGAAGTAACTGAAGCCTCTGGAATAGCGCCAACATTTACTAAACTCAATCTTTTCCGTGTTCCTTTACGTCTTGGATTTGATGTTTTTGAAAATGGAATTATTTCGCCGGAACGTACTACAATGGTTTTGGAAACTATGCAGGCATATCATCATCTGCTTCGTGTATATGATGTGCATCATGTAATGGCCTGTGCTACAAGTGCCATGAGAGATGCAAGCAACAGTACTACTATAATAGAGTCGGTTAAAGCTGCAACTGGCATTAATATTGAAATCATCAGCGGCGATCTTGAAGCATCAATAATATATGAAAACCATGTAGCTGAAAACATGGACAGCAACAATAGTTATCTGTATATAGATGTTGGAGGTGGTAGCACAGAACTCACTTTTTTTGCTGATGGCAAATTGGCATTCAAGCAATCATTCAATATTGGGACTATTCGATTGTTAAAAGAACAGGTTGCAGAAAATTTATGGATGGAAATGAAAGAAACCATCAAAACAAAAACCAAAGGATACAAAAAAATAGTAGCGATAGGAACCGGAGGAAACATTAACAAAGTGTTTTCCATGAGCAAGAAGAAAGAAGGGAAACCATTGGATCTTACGCTTTTGAGAGATTATTATAAAGAACTTTCGGCCTTCTCTGTGGCAGATCGCATAAGGCTTTACAATCTCCGCGAAGACCGTGCTGATGTGATTGTACCTGCACTGCAGATTTATATAAATGTAATGCGGTGGGCCGATGCAGATGAAATAATGGTACCAAAAATTGGATTAGCTGATGGACTCATTCAGCACCTGTATGATATGATGAAGAAATAGGTTTATTTGTTAAATAGTTTATTGGTTAATTAGTTTATTAGGTAATTGGTCTATTGGCCTATTTACAAAGTGTAGTATATATTGAGGACTTTTGAACCTTTTAAACCTTTTAAACCTTTTGAACTTTATAAACCTCTTAAACCTCCCAAACCTCTCAAAACATTCATAACTTTATACGTTCAAAACTCTAACATCTAACATCTAACATCTAACATCTAACATCTAACATCTAACATCTAACATCTA
>JANMMU010000119.1:0-11155 GCA_031373555.1 Segetibacter sp.
AGCATTAAAAAGGGTCGTCAGAAGGCTCGCATCCATAACAGAACCCATCAGACCCGGAAGAAAATTTAAACGAAACCATCAGAAAAAAAGGAAATATTATATGTGCTATAAGCCGATTTGAGCCTTAAGTTAATGACATTGCGAAACCATCAGAAAAAAAGGAAATATTATATGTGCTATAAGCCGATTTGAGCCTTAAGTTAATGACATTGATTGATTTAAAGAATAAAAATATAGTTAGCCTTGAGTTCAAGACCTTAAAAAAATAAGCTTTCAGAAAAGCTGAATCAACTTACATAATACGATTGATAATGATAGTTCATATTTAAATACACAACTATAATACAAAGTATTAGTACAACGATTGCCTCAAAACTTTTCTTAAAGGAGTGTTTGGCATAGTAATGAGCAAAAATTGCCCCTATCATTAAGACTGCTATTGCAATGGAGGAAATGATTGCAACTATGTTTATCCAAATTCCGGCTATTAAAACGATACAAAGAGAAAGTTTTGAAGCACCAACAAGGTTTCTCAACCAGTCAGGAAGGTTAAATTCCTTAAAATCCGCTACTATTGATTTGTAACGGATAACCCAAACTTTCAAAATTGCAATTGCAATGGCCAATTGGCAAATTATGCCAACCATCGCTATATTCTCAATATTGTCAAAAAAACCTGTCTTGGTGATTTGTAAGATGGGGAAAAAATGAGTAAGCATGGCTAGTTAGTTTTTGGTAAAAAAATAAAAAAACCAAATTCTTTGAATAAGTATCTAACTAATAACGGATTAATAAAGGTAATAAATAAAATACTAAAAAGCAACTAAGCTTTAAGGCCTTCTAATTCTTTCTGCATTTTAAACATTACATCTCTTAGCCGTGCTGCTTCTATAAAGTCTAAATCACGGGCTGCCTTTTCCATTTGTTTTTTTGTTTGGGCAATCGTCTTTTCCATTTGGGGAATAGTTTTATACTCCATAGCGGCATCTGCGGCTATATCTATCAGGTCTCCATCGCTGCCAATGGCATAGTGGTTAGCAGGTTCTCCTTTAATATCCAACACTGAAGTCTGTTGCATGATCTGCTCAATAGACTTTCGAATTGTTTGCGGAGTAATATTATGCTCAATATTGTAAGCAATTTGTTTCTCCCTGCGGCGGGTAGTTTCATCTATAGTTCTCTGCATACTTTCGGTCATTTTATCCGCATAAAAAATCACCAGGCCATCCACATTTCTTGCAGCCCGGCCGGCCGTTTGGGTTAGGCTTTTCTCATTTCTTAAAAAACCTTCTTTGTCCGCATCCAATATGGCAACCAATGATACTTCGGGCAAGTCTAAACCTTCCCTCAAAAGGTTCACACCAACTAATACATCTATATCACCTAGCCGCAACTGACGGAGTATTTCTATTCTTTCCAGTGTATCAACTTCACTGTGTATGTACTTGCTCTTTATATTGATTCTAGCAAGGTATTTGTCCATTTCCTCTGCCATTCTTTTAGTCAAGGTAGTTACCAAAACACGATCGCCTTTTGTAACACGTTTGTCTATTTCATCCAGCAAATCATCTATTTGGTTTACACTAGGACGTACCTCTATTGGCGGGTCAAGCAGGCCTGTTGGTCTTACAACCTGTTCTATAACTACGCCATCTGTTTTCTCCAGTTCATAGTCACCGGGTGTGGCGCTTACAAACACGGTTTGGTTTAACAATCCTTCAAATTCATGAAAATTGAGCGGACGATTATCCAAAGCACTTGGTAACCTAAAACCGTAATCTACCAACACCAGTTTTCTGCTTCGGTCGCCGCCATACATACCTGCTACCTGAGGCACTGTTTGGTGGCTTTCATCTATCACACACAAAAAATCATTCGGAAAATAATCCAATAAACAGAAAGGCCGTGTACCGGGTTTGCGTCGGTCAAAAAATCTTGAATAATTTTCAACACCATTGCAATAGCCTAATTCCCGAATCATTTCCAGGTCATAATTTACCCGTTCGCTGATGCGCTGCGCTTCAATGAATTTGCCGGAGGCTTTGTAGTATTCTACCTGTGCAGCCATCTCGTCTTGTATTTCATAAAGGACGGTTTGCATCATGTCTTTTGGTGCCAGATAAAGGTTTGCAGGAAATATGGCTGCATCAGTAATGCGGCTTATCCGCTTGCCGGTAGAGAGTTCAAGTGTTTCAATGCTTTCTATTTCGTCGCCGAAAAAAGTGATGCGGTATCCATAATCAAGATAAGGCAGATTGATGTCAACAGTGTCGCCTTTTACCCTGAAAGTGCCACGGGCAAAATCGCCTTGTGTTCTGCTATACAGTGCATTTACCAAAGCATGTAAAAAGCCCTGACGGGAAAGAATTTGCTTTTCATGTATGCGCACAATGCCATTTTCAAACTCGGCCGGGTTACCCATACCATAAATACAACTCACCGATGCAACAACAATAATATCTCTCCTGCCGGTAAGTAATTGACTTGTTGCATGAAGGCGTAATTTGTCTAACTCCTCATTAATGCTAAGGTCTTTCTCAATGTAGGTATCACTTACCGGCATGTAAGCCTCCGGCTGATAGTAATCATAGTAACTTACAAAATAGCCAACTGCATTGTCAGGAAAAAACTGTTTAAACTCACCGTACAACTGTGCTACCAATGTTTTGTTGTGGGTAAGTACCAAAGTTGGCCGTTGTACATTTTGAATCACATTGGCCATGGTAAATGTTTTACCACTACCGGTAACACCCAACAAAGTCTGGTATTTTTCGCCATGCAAAATTCCATCAGTCAATTGCTGTATGGCAGATGGTTGGTCGCCTGCGGGTTGATATGTAGAAACAAGGTTAAAAGGCATGGTGCGAAGGTAGAACGGTAGGACGATTCATCTAAATATTAAAGACAGCTTAGGCTTTAATACAATTCTCTTAAAGATATTATTTTCAATAAATTTCCGAATCTAAATACAAACTATAAAATTATCACGCAGGAATTCTTTGATTTTCAATATATGCAACCCCTAAATGATTTTCCACAATTTTCACTGCAGTTGTATTTGCAAACGTATGCATGAAAGCATGATGAACAGTAAGGATTAAATCCTGAAGTTCATTATCTTCTTCCATATCAATAATAGAAACACCAATTTCTTTACATTTTTCCTTAGAGATATGTCTTGAATGAGACTTATGTGTTCTATGATCGCCCAATTCTTTTAAAATTTTCTTTGCATTAGAAGGAGTTTCTGAACACATATTTCTTGTTAACCACTCTTCTGCTAACTTTTCAGACCAATCAATAGCGTGCTGACAAGAACCTAAAAAAGTTGGATGATATTTAGCTATAATTACTTGCCAAAGTGGTGCAGAGCTAGGGTTTAATTTTATATCTTTTTTGGCTTGCTCAAATTCATCTAAAACGGCTTGACATGCTACACCACCAGTTTGAGGATCTATTGGTCCCAAATTCGATTGCTTACCCATAATAATTTCTTTTGAAGATAAAGCAATCAGTGTTCCTGCTGACATTGAAATTTGGGGAATAATAGTCCTGATATTACTACCAAACATTGAATATAAATAGTCTACAATACTTTCAGTTGCAGCTAAATCACCCCCCGGAGTATGTAAAATAAGATCAAGTCCTAATCTTCGATCCATCTTATTTATATTAACCATAAAGGCATTTTTATCCTTATCGTTAACCATTGCATCTAATGGATTTCTGCCTTGCAACCATCCTGAATAATATGCAATAACATTACGGTTGGTTTTCGTAAATATTTCTGATAGGTATTTACGTCGAATAACGTCTAATGAATTTTGTACACCTGTTTTAGATACCTGATTTATTTCCTCTAATACTTCTTTCCAATTTGGCATATTACAAACATAGTGAAAATTAACTATTTTGTATCATGCAAGTATTAGTTGACGTTGCCCCAGATGCTTCTTCCGAAAAAAGTGAAAATTTTCTAAAATATTCTGTTTTAATAACAGTATCATTTTGAGGGAGATTTGGTATGCGCGGAGGTACAAACCCTTTCATCATGAGGTTATAGTCATTTTCGAAAGTCTTTGTTTTGGGATCATTTGACGTTTTAGGCATAACAGGCTTTTTGGTTTGCAAAGGTAGCATTACTCGGATTAATAGTTCAAAAGTTATTCCAAACTATTCTCTAATAAAAGTATAGATAATTTTGTTGTAATCAAATTAAGTTTATAAAAACTGGTACTGCTATTAGTTATTAACGTTTTTTGTATGGATTCAGTATTTATTAATTTATAATAATAGGTAAATATTAAACTTTCAAACCAACTTTACCCACAAATAATCGTCCATAACCACATTGTTTTTTATCACAGCTTTTTTGCGGATACTCTCCAGGTAAAAACCGTTTTTTTCTAACACTTTCATGGATGCTTTGTTTTGCTCAAATACTTCTGCATAAATGCGTACAACATCAAACTGTTGAACTATGTGTTGCACCAGATGCGCAACTGCTTGTGTAGCAATGCCTTTCCCCCAAAAGGATTCTCCAACAAAATAACCAATCTCTATTGTTTTACGGTAAATGTCTTCTTTAGGCGTTACACCAATACTACCTGCAACTTCGCCTTTGTAAATGATGGCAAAATTCTGTAGTGGCTTTTGGGTTAGCGTAAATACAATCCATTCAACTGCATCTTTTACCGTATAGGGATGAGGAAAACGGTCACGGACATTCATCCATATTTTTTGATTATTGCAGATGGATGCCAAAGCTGCGGCATCTTCAGCTTTCCATGGGCGGAGAAAAACATGGTTTGACATTTAAAAAGAGGTAGTTTTTTGCACTTCGTAAATGTAACAGAAGTTTTGAATTATTACTGATTCTAATCAAAGTGTTAATTAACCATGAGCCCCCATCCACATTATCCCCCTTTAACTACGCCAACATGCTTTTGTATAAATTTGTTACAAAAGCACACTAATGCCAGATTTTGATACCATACTAGATTTTTTAGAGCCGATTAACCTGTATGAATTGTCGGAAGATGAAGGATTTAAAAAGACGCAATTGGGAAACCATATTGTGATAAATGATGAGTTTTATCCTGAACTGGATAAAGCTGATTTTGTAATAGTGGGCTTTGGCGAAACCCGCGGATTACAACCAACGCAAGATATAAATGCTGGTCCTAATGCAATACGAAAAGAGTTTTATTCATTATTTCACTGGCACAAAGATGTGCATGTTGCAGATATTGGTAATGTTAGACCCGGTGCTACACTTACAGATAGTTATGCTGCATTAAAATCTGTAGTGAATGAATTGTTGCAGCATAAAAAAAGAGTATTGATTCTTGGAGGCAGTCACGATCTTACCATGGCGCAGTATGGTGCTTATGCCAGCCTTCAACAGATAATAGAAGCTACCTGTGTTGATGCCAAAATAGATTTAGATATGGAAAGCATTTTACCTGCTGACCATTTTCTTATGGAAATGCTTACCGGCGAACCTAACTATATCCGCCATTATAATCATGTTGGGTTTCAAAGCTATTTTGTACACCCTACAATGTTGGAAACAATTGATAAGCTTCGTTTTGACTGTTATCGTGTAGGTAGGGTAAAGGAAAAAATGGATGAAATGGAACCCGTTATCCGCAATTCTAATTTATTCAGCTTTGACATATCAGCCATACAAAACAGTCACGCACCTGCTAACAGGTTAACACCAAACGGGTTTAATGGTGAAGAAGCCTGTATGCTGATGCAATATGCAGGCATGAGTGCAAACGTAAGCTCTATAGGTATTTATGGTTACTTGCCTCAGCAAGATGTACACAACCTGACTGCCAAACAAATAGCTCACATGCTTTGGTATTTGATGGATGGCATCGGCAAAGGAAAACATGAATCAGTGTTGGATGAACGTGAAAATTTCTATGAGTTTAAACTGGCCTTTGCTGAAATAGAAACAACTTTTTTACAAAGCAAAAAAACAGGTCGTTGGTGGATGGAAACACCTGACGGTAAAATGGTTGCGTGTAGTCATTTGGATTATTTGGCTGCATCGGGTAATGATATTCCTGAAAGATGGTTAAGAGCTGCAGAGCGGTTGGTATAGCATACGTCATTGCGAGGAGGCACGACAGGTACTCCCGTAATTCGGGAAAGCAATCTGCTTTTCCAGAATTCAGAAGTATTATAAACAGAGTGGCATATAAAAATAGCAGATTGCTTCGTCCTCGTACCTCCTCCTCGCAATGATGAAGCGGTTGTGTAATAATTTAATAATCAAAAAAAATCTGGTTTGCGAAGCATACTTTCAATCTTTGGTTCTCTGCTATTGCTGTTGCTTGCTTCCTGCTCCACTCAAAAGCAAATCGACAAACAGGCAAGTCGTTTATTATACAATTCGGATGCTTTAAAATCCGCTCATGTGGGTATTAGTGTGTACAATGATTCTTCAAAAACATACCTATTTAATTATCAGGGCAACAAGTTTTTTATTCCTGCAAGTACAACCAAATTGTTTACACTATTTGCAGGATTAATTTATTTGCCCGATAGTTTATTGGCTGCAAAAGTTATGTTGGACAATGGTACTATTGTATTACAATCTACAGGCGATCCCACTTTTCTGCATCCTGATTTTGCTTATCAACCATTGCTTACATTTTTACAGAATGAAAATATAGAAGTCATCAGAATCAATACTGCTTTTGCTTCTGAATCTTTTGGCAGGGGTTGGTCGTGGGATGATTTTCAGGAAACATATATGGCCGAACGTGACCCTTTTCCTATGTACGGCAACTTAGCCACTATAAAATATCAGGGCGACAGTTTAATAACAAATCCTCCTTCTGTTGCACCTTTTGTAAGTGGTAACCCGGCTGAAGGTTATCCTTGGAAAGTAATAAGAACAATAGGCGGACACATGTACGCCATAGATACTGCCAAAGGTTCTACAGCTAACGAAAAGAAGGTAACTATGGCAATGGATAAAGGTCTTTTTGCTACCCGCTATCTTACTGATACATTGCACAAAACTGTATTGACAGAATACAACGCTATGGCTCCCTGGCAGGGATTGCCTATTTACTCGCAACCCAAAGATTCCTTGTTTAAAATAATGATGCACCGCAGCGATAATTTTTTTGCGGAGCAAACAATCATGATGGCATCTTACCAATTGCTTGGTGAAATGAACGATGTAAAAATGATAGACACACTGCTTAATACAACATTTGCTGATGCGCCACAAAAACCTAAATGGGCAGATGGTAGCGGACTAAGCCGTTACAATCTTTTTTCTCCAAATGATATGGTTTGGGTGTTGGAAAAACTAAAAGACAGTTTTGGAATAGAAAGAATGAAAGTGATTTTGCCTACGGCAAATGAAGGCACTTTAAAAGGAATGTTTGTCGGAAATGAAAGCAGGATATTTGCTAAATCCGGCTCGTTGAGTAATAATTATTGTTTGAGCGGATATCTATTTACCAAACAAAACAAGCGACTTACTTTCTCTGTCATGATTAATAATTACCGGGCAGATTATTCAATTGTGAAAAAAGAAATTGAGCAGTTCCTGAACGGAATAATAGAGAGTTATTGAACCACTAAGGCACAAAGCAGCACAAAAAACATTATCTCTTTGAATTAGTTGTCTCGTTGTGTGAAACAAAAGAACCACCAAGACACCAAGCCACAAAGTAACACAAAGCATTGTCTCTTTGTATTCGTTGCCTCGTTGTATGAAACACAAATCTACCTCCCAAACATCCTTTCCAAATAATCCCCTTTAAACTCCAGATAAGTCGGGCTGCCGTTAGGGGTTACATTAGGCGTTTGACATGCAAACAATTCCTCCACCAAAGTGGTCATTTCTTTTTGAGATAAAGTTTTACCACTTTTTATGGCCTGCTGACGGGCAATACACCTTACCAGTTTTTCCCTTTTGCTAAACTTAATATCACTGTTGAAATGTTTGTACTGCTCTAACAGCAATTCAATGGTCATTTTTTCATTTCCCTGCAATATATCCGCCGGTGTAGCCTGCACAACAAATGTATTGTTACCGAACGGTTCTATAATATACCCCAATACTTTAAGGTCAGGTTGCAAATCCATCATAAGGGTTGTATCGGCCGAACCCAATTCTATTGTAGAAGGAAAAAGACTGGGTTGTGCCGGCATTTGTTTGCCATGAATGGTTTGACTATATCGTTCGTATAGTACACGTTCGTGGGCTTGCTGTTGATGTATAAGCAGGAACCCTTGTGGCGTTGGTGCAAGTATATATGTAGCATGAACCTGCGAAAGCACCGCATCAGGAAGTAGTTTAAGCTGAACTTCTTTTTTCGCCAAAGAATAACCACTGTATTCCGGAAGGTCTTGGGTTGCAGGCTTATCTGTAGAGTAAAGATCGGTTGGTAGGTGTTGTATAACCGGTTCATAAAAATCTCTCCAATGCTTCAGTTCTCCTTTTGTACCGGGTGTGCTTGCATCAATCTTATGCGCCTGATTTTTTTGTGTAAATGTTTTAAACAAATTTGACGATGTAGTAGCTGCCAATTGTTCAAGCGAAGCAGGTTTACTTACTGCATCCAATTGTTGAATATCAGCATTCAGGCTAAAATCAAGTGATGGGGCAATGCTAAACTGTGCTAAAGCATGTTTAACACCTGCCTGTACAAAGGCATAAACCACTTTTTCATCTTCAATCTTTATCTCCTGTTTTGTAGGGTGTACATTTATGTCTATCTGCCCCGGATCCAAATCAATAAACAAAACATACATGGGAAAACTGTCCCGGGCAATCATTTCGCCGTAGGCATTCATAACCGCATGGTTCAGGTAGGGGCTTTTAATAAATCGGTTATTGACAAAAAAGTACTGATCGCCACGGGTTTTTTTTGCCGTATCGGGTTTGCCAACAAAACCATATATATTCATGTAATCGGTCTCTTCTTTTACACTTACCAATTTAGTCGTGTAAGAGGAGCCCAATATTTGTAAAACCCTTTGTTTGAGGCTGCCGCTTTCCAGATGAAATACCTGTTGCCCATTTCCCGTAAGGGAAAAAAAGATATGGGGAAAAGCCATAGCAACCCTGATAAATTCATCTACAATGTTGCGCATTTCTACCGCATTGCTTTTCAGAAAATTGCGGCGGGCCGGCACATTGAAAAACAGGTTGCGCATACTAATATTGGTACCTACGGCTGTAGCACATGGTTCCTGTTTTTTTACTACACTGTTATCTATTTCCAGAAAAGTGCCTAAAGTGTCATCTGTACGGCGTGTTTTTAATTCTACCTGTGCCACGGCTGCGATTGATGCCAATGCTTCGCCCCTAAAGCCCATGGTTTTTATTCTGAAAAGGTCTTCTATATTAGAAATTTTAGAAGTCGCATGTCTTTCAAAGCTCATTCGGGCATCGGTCTCACTCATGCCTTTTCCATTGTCAACTACCTGCACCAGATTCTTGCCCGAATCGGACACAATTAGTTTAATTTCGGTAGCCCCGGCATCTACCGCATTTTCCAATAATTCCTTTACAGCGCTTGCTGGGCGCTGAATTACCTCACCGGCGGCTATCTGGTTGGCAATGTTGTCAGGTAATAATTGTATAATATCAGCCACACTAAAATCGTTTTAAGAATAGCAAAAGTAATGTTCTGCAATCGCATTTTCATTTTCAGCGACAGGACGAAGTGGTTATCGGCTATTTCTTTGCTAATTGAAAATAAAATCCTAAAAATCCATACAATATGAAAACCAGGTTATTAACCATTGGAGCTGCCATGCTATTGCTGGCCTCCTGCTCCAAAGACATTGACATTAGCACAGGCAAAATTCAAGACCCACCAATTGTAACCGATCCGGTACCTGCTAATAAAGAATATGTGCAATACCTTATTAAGCAAGGCGAACAATACAGCAGCTACAACACATTTGCTTCTGTGAGTTATTCCGAATTGAAATTTAAGGTTAAGTTCGATAGTTCGGCTATATATCAAACAGTTGATCCAACCAATCAGAAAGATATCAATAAGCTTTATGGCTTTAGCGACAACAATGCTCCGCATCATCAGTTTAGTGCACGGTTTGGATGGCGTTGGCTCAACAATGCACTGCATATTTTTGCTTATACGTACAACAATTCGGTATTAGACCTTAAAGAGATTGGAACAGTAGTTTTAGGAACAGAAAATGACTACTCTATAAAAGTAGCGGGTGAAAATTATATTTTTACACTTAATGGGGTTGTGCTAAATATGGCCCGTGCAAGTACAACTACAAAAGCCGATGGCTACCAGTTATTCCCATACTTTGGCGGTGATGAAAATGCACCACATGACATACGCATTTGGATAAAGCAGTTGTAGGGTTTTTATAAAATAAATATAGGTTTACCGGGTTGCTGAAAAGTGATCCGGTTTTTTTGTGGTATGAACACTAGTTTTTTGTGAAGCTGTAAGTTGCTGCTTGCCCCGTCAATTTTGCGGGGTCGCACGTCTCGGGTTTAAGTTCATTGTGCATCTTTTCCAAAAATTAGCTACATTCCATTTTGCCCAAAAGCGTATAAAATTTACACTTTTTATCAGGTTTTTATTTTCTTATCTTTAAACATGTTGCATTAATTTTATAGAACTGATGAATTAAAAATTTAGGCAAATTTCTTTTTTAGAAAAATAGGCATGAAATATTTCTTATGTTTTTTTGTATTTTACTTGAGTTCTCAATGCTGCTTTTGCCAATATAATTTAGTACCCAATTACAATTTTGAAGACAGTGTTATATGTCCAACAGGATTAAACATGGCTCCAATGCCACGCCCATGGTATTTACCAACTAACGGAAATACAAATTTTTACTTCAACAGTTGTTCAAGTATTTTTTTTGCTGGTGTACCATATAATAATATTAATGATACCAGTTTCCAATACGCTAAATCTGGTAATGGGTATGCTGCATTCGATGCCTTTATCCCATTAAATAGTAGAATTTATATACAAATAAGATTAAACCCTAACTCCGCAAAATTTACCCCTTCTTTACGCTTTTAAAAAAATATTTTCTTGATTTTCAAGTGATTGTAGTGAAAAATTGTTTATTTTTAGGCTACCTAATTAAGTAGTCTATGTCATTGCCATCCTGG
>JANMMU010000002.1:0-3777 GCA_031373555.1 Segetibacter sp.
GAATATTCAACTGGATAATTGAGTTGTGTAAATAGGTGCAGATTTAATCCCGAT
Organism: Segetibacter sp.; assembly: GCA_031373555.1. Classification (GTDB taxonomy): domain Bacteria; phylum Bacteroidota; class Bacteroidia; order Chitinophagales; family Chitinophagaceae; genus Segetibacter. Next base: position 55 of record JANMMU010000002.1, read on the forward strand.
AGTTAAACGCTGGTTTTCTATTGCCCAGCAATGCCTTGTATTGGTAATTACCTTTCGATTGTACAAATTCTTCTTTTGCTTTTTTTATTAATACAGGGTTTGTAAATAAATCAATGGCTGTAAACGCCATGGTCTTTGAAGCGACAATCATTCCTTTTATTCCAATGTCTGTACCGCCACAGGCAACTGCTTGCCAGCTATGTGCACTCGTACCGGGCACCCATGTTGCCGTTTCTACCCCCACTGTTGGTACTACATAACTTACATCACCTACATCTGTAGAGCCTTGATTTTTTTCAATGTGCAAAGGTTTTATAATAGCCGCAGCATCTATCGCCTCGGCTTTAGTCAAAAAGCTTGTTTGTATTTTTTTTGCAAACTCTATTTCTTCTGCAGTGTAAGTAACTCCACCAACTTTCTCTAAATTGGTTTGCATATTTGTTGCCAATGTTTTATTAATGAGCAAGTCGTGAGTGCCACCAATTATTTCGTAATCCATTTTTGTTTCTGTACCAAGGGCTGCACCTTCAGCAGCTTTTGTAATCCTGTCAAAAATGGATACTGCCATCGTTTTCTCTGGATGTCTTACATAATAGTATACTTCAGCAAATTCTGGTACCACATTAGGTGCTTTACCGCCATTGGTAATCACATAATGAATACGGGTTTCCTGGGGAATGTGTTCTCTCATCATGTTTACCATATTATCCATAGCTTCTACTGCATCTAATGCGGAACGACCTTGTTCTGGTGACCCAGCAGCATGTGTTGCAATACCATAAAATCTAAATTTGGCGGATTTATTGGCTAATGCACTGGTATACGTTACTGAATTATCGTCGCTTGGATGCCAATGCAGCACTATATCTACATTATTAAACAACCCTTCTCTAACCATATATACTTTTCCGCTTCCGCCTTCCTCTGCCGGACAACCAAACACATTAATGGTGCCTTTTATTTTTCCTGCGTCTAATAATTTTTTGATTGATATTCCAGCGGCTACTGAACCGGTGCCAAATAAATGATGACCACAGGCATGCCCACTATTTTTATTGGCAATAGCAGTTCTAGTGGGAGAGTTATCCTGCGATATACCCGGCAACGCATCGTACTCTGCCAGTATAGCTATTACTGGTGAGCCGCTGCCATAAGTGGCAACAAAAGCTGTAGGCATTCCGGCTACACCGGCGACCACCGTAAAGCCATTATCTTTTAATGTAGTCTGCAATAAGGCCGAACTTTTATTTTCTTTATATCCCACTTCTGCATACTCCCAAATACTTAATGCAATTTTTTTATACGCATCATAACCCGATTGTATGTTTGTTGCTGTCTCATTTTTTAATGCATCAGTTGCTTTGTTGTTATTGGTTTGCGCTAAGCAACTGAATCCGATTGTCAGCGAAACAATGGTAGTAAGAATTAATTTCATATTGTTTTTTAAAAGATAATTTTTCTATCAATAGGGTGGTGTTGAATAGGGTGAAGGAAAACGAACAGGGCTTTGTGCAGGTTGGGAAATAGAATTCCGACTGCCCGTAACTGCTGTTGATAATTGCAATATTGCTGATGCTTTATTCATAAGCCAAATTTATAACGTCAAGCTGGAACTGAAGCTAAATTGAAAAACAAATGTTGAGGTTTATTCCGTCTGCCCAACTTGCACAAAACCCAATCCTATGTTTACAATTCAATAAATTTAGTAGTAGAAAAGAACTGAATGAAAAAGAACAAGAGGTGGAGTAAGACCGTAAAACCCCATAGGCAATAGAGCCTTTACAACATGATAGTCACCACCTCTTTTCTTACCCGATGCTGAACAGTTCAACAGGCTTCTGTAGAAAGCTTGCAGTAGGATAGATAGCACAGTGTAAGAGTGTTCTTTCCGTTTGTTTTTTTCTGTATTAAAAATAGTACAATCACTTCAAAACAGAAATGGTTATGGAAACAAAAAAATTATGTTGTGGGATAGATGTATCTCACACCAAGCTGGATGTATGTTATCAGAATAACCTGGGAGAGTTTTTTCACCTGCAGGTAGGTAACAACAACAAAGGGTTTGAAAAGATTCTGGAACACACCGGAACGGATTATCATTTTGTAATGGAGGCGACAGGAGTGTATTACATCCGGCTGGCTTTTTATTTGCATGAGCAAAGTTGTTGTTTAAGTGTGGTGAATGCACTTAGTATCAAAAGATATATCCAAATGCATCTGGAACGTAATAAGAGTGATAAAAAAGATGCGGCCTGGATATGCCGGTATGCGGTGGAACAAAATCCGCCTTATTGGGAAATGCCCGACAGTGCTTACTTTGAGAGCAAGCAGTTGTATAATACGATAAGAGAATATACCGAGCAGATAAAACGGTTCAACAACCAGTTACATAGTTTACAACTTCTTCCGGTGCCAAGTAAGGACACGATAAAATCGCTGGAGAAAGTAAAGAAGCAATTGGAGAAAGAGATAAAAGTGTTAGAAGTAAAGTTGCACCTGCTGTTAGAACAGTGGCAACCTGAACAGCTCAAAAGTGTGGGGAGTATAAAAGGGATAGGCAAAAGGGCTACAGCGATGCTGATAGTATTTACACAAGGATTTAAGTACACCAAAAGCCATCGTCAGCTTATTAGTTTTGCCGGCTTAAGCCCAACAGAGTATAGCAGTGGCAGCAGCATATATGGCAGACCCAGGATATATAAACGGGGCGGTAAAAATTTAAGGGATGTACTGTACATGTGCAGCATGAATGCAATCAAAACAAACACCGCTTGCAAAACACTTTATGAACGATTAAAAGCCAACGGAAAGACAGTAAAACAAGCCTTGATAGCGGTCTGTAACAAATTGTTGAAACAAGTATTTGCAGTGGTAAAAAACAACAGCCTTTATCAACCTAATTACTGCTCACCTAAACCCTGAGAAAGGTAAAAATTTATTTGTTTTTTTACACAGTTCATGTTGTAAATATCATAGCCTCCTCAAAGTTTGAATTGTTGTTTTTAACCGTGTCAAATATTTTATTTATTTTTAAGTATGAATAGTCAAATAAATTATTGGAATCGAATTTCAAATGCTCTGACACATTATTTCAATAATAATAACCGTAAACCTGGTACTATAATTATGAGTTTGAAGGATTGGTCAAGCTTAAGAAATGAAATTTCGGAATATTCCTCTCTGCCTTATTTCTTTATTGATAATGTCCGCATAGAATGGTCAAACCATGTAATAGATGACAACACACTTCTATTGGATTAGATTTATTCAATTTGAAATTTTATCGTTCTTAAAAGATAAATAATCAAGGTTAATACAATCGTTGATAATAAAATTGCTACTAGGTGATTGTCAAATGTATTTTTCAAGCTATTTGACCATTTGAAATCATTAAAATCTTTCATCTCAGAAATCTCAAACCTATTACCTGTTTGTTCCGAAAATGCGACATAATGAGTTTTATCAAATAACAGACATTTGTTATCAATTCCATTGTAAATAGCAGTTGCAAATCCCATAGATGTATTGGAATAGTCTGGAGAGGTGTTGTATAACCATTTACCAAAAAAATGAATTAGGATAAAAACAATCTCAGTCAAAATAAATCCTATGGGTAAGGAACTAATTATCTTTGAAGGAATGGTAACTGTTTTTGATGCCATGTTTTAAGCCACAGCGAGGAACACCTGGTGCTGCGAACGCCACGAGCCGCCGAGTACCGGG
>JANMMU010000038.1:0-40249 GCA_031373555.1 Segetibacter sp.
TGAAAGCAACCTGAATAGCGGTGCATAATACTGAATAGGATGCGTTGTTATGATTGCCAACTTTTTCAGTTTAAATTAATATTTTGAACAGGAGATAAATTTAATTTTGATTTCTTAAAATAAAACTTTTCAAAAATTGAGTAGGAGGCATAACTTATTGGAATAAGAACTATTAGTGTTACCAAAAAGACTATTACAGTATCGAATCCCCCAAAATGCAATCTAAAACTAATATTATTGTAAATAATCTCTAACACAAATGAATGCCATAAATAAAAACTATATGATATTTTTCCAAAAGATGCCATGAGTTTATTACCTATAAGTTTAGAAAAACCTTCATTTTTCAAACTTATATACATGAGCCAGCTAAATCCCAATGTCATAATAGCTGGCCCCAATCCCTGAACAATCCAACTGTAAGTACCTGCATAAGTTATTACTACTTTTGAAAAAAGTAATTTCCCAAAATTTAATAATAATAAAGCAAATAAAATTGAAAAATTGGAGTGCAAAAAACCGGGTAAATTTATTTGCTTAACCATGACATAAGCTAAAATAAACCCCCATAAAAAATGGATCAAATTGCCGGGAAGATAATACCACCATCCCCCACCGGGCAAAAATATATCGGCGTAATGCAAACAGTTGATTATTAGCCAAAAAATAGCACCAATTAATATTGTTTTAAAAAAACCAATTCTATTAAAAAAATAAAATAAAACAGGAACCAGAATATAAAAATACCATTCAACTGCCAACGACCAAAAAGGCCCGGAAATAACCGAATTTGAAATGTGATTTTGAAGAAAAAAGAAATTAGCAAGTAATTTTAAAAATAATGGCGTATCATGTTTTAAGTAATTATAAGTACCAATAAAAATACATGCAAAATAAAAAGCCGGAGCTATACGCAACCACCGCTTTTTGACAAATGATAAAAAAACTTGAGCGTTTATATTTTCCTGATTCTTTTTCAACACAAGATACATGCAAAAGCCGCTTATCACAAAAAAGAAGTGTACTCCATTTCCCACAAAATTTATTGCTTTAAATAAATCAAACCCTTTAAATTTTATAGATTGAAATTGAGTAATAGACCAGGTATGAGTCCATAAAACACCTAAAGCTGCAAAAGTTCTCCAACCATCAATTGATTTAATTCTGTTCATTAAAATTAAAAATTGTTTTATAAGAGGGTAATTGAAATTTAATTGCTTTTAATGGAACGAAGCCATACTTCTTTTTAAAGGTTTTTTTGCTCTGAAAATATTTTAATTTAGAAAATAAGTAATTTACTGAAAACCGTTCAAACAGGTAACTCCAGTATAGTTTTGGCTTCGAAAAATACATGATTATTTCCTGGGTAACTTCATCCTTCACATTTAAAAACTTATTGGGAATAATCAAAAACCGGTTGCTAACTTTAAAGGTCTTATCAATTGTCATTTGTCTCTTTAGAAAATGTATATAGGCAAAATCTTCTTTATGCACCACTCCATTATGAGTGTATAATCGTTGCAAATTCCCATTTTCCCAAAGAAAAATCTGGTGCTCATTTTTATAGTCATCTTCCGGAGGAAAATGCAAGAGCGAAAAATTGTATGATCTTATTTTCAAATCAGCAAACATCAAATCTTTATAGATTTTTTCTCCTTCTGTTTCGTACAAATAATTGATGGCTCTTTCATCAGGTGCTAAAGGAAAGCCTGTTGGATTGGAAAAAGCATATTTATAATAATCAATACCCTCTATAGGGGTTCGGTATAACTTGTTGATATGCTCTGTGTTTTTATAAAGGGTTAAATGCCCACGCCAGGATATTTTGCTGAAAGATTGCAAAATATCATCCGTAAGGTGCCTGCGCAAATTTCCCCAAATGACATCTATATCGCAATGCCCCCAAAAGTCATAGCCAATTGTGTAACCTGAAAATACCTCGCCGTACGCTACTTTAAACTCACACAACTGGTAAGGGTTTGTAAGCACAACAGGGAAATCATAACAGGCTTGAACTTGCTTTACCACCTCATCAAAAGTCGTATAAATCACGTTTACATTTGAGGGGTAATCATAAATACTTTTATCATCAGTTAGTATCAGCCAATTAATGGTAGGATTATATTTACAAGACTGTAACCACAATTGGAAATAGTTATGAAACCGTCCAAAATATGGGATAATAAAAAGTACCCGATTGCTCATTTGACAACTGCATTTAAAACACCAGCCAATGAGGCAGCCGAACTACGTGCACTAAATTTCTCCAACTTTTCAAATACCGGACTCCACCCATTGCGCTGAAGCAAAAAAGCCTCAAATATTTGCTGCAGGCGCAATTCAAAATCCGGTTCATTTTCTTCCTCAAAATATTTTACTAAATAACTGCCGGCATTGGTTTCTTTCAAAATGTCAATTACACTACTTTGATGATGAAACACAGCAAATACAGGCTTCTTACTCAATATTGACTGAAATATTTTACTGGCTGTGTAATGCATTTCGGTGCTCCCTATAGTTAAAATACCGGCAGCATTTGAAAGATTATTGAGTACTTCAAGGTATGGTATCCTTTCCCGCTTTTCGGAAACAATATCCTGCAATCCATGTGCAGATGCGTAGTCAGCTATGCTTTGCAAATTTGTTTTGCCTGTGCCTGCAAAATAAAAACGTACCCTGGGGTTTAACTTTCCTAAGGTACGCATTGCCGCAATAATTTTAAACAACTCATCTATAAAATAATGAGCATTAGGCAGAAATGCCCCTGCATAAATATATGGGATCACCTCTCCATCATCTGCCCACAACAGTTTCTTGTTTGACGGTTTTGCATTGTAGTCATTCACATCAAAACCATAAGGCATGCCACAATGAGGTAATGCTTTAAGCCTGGGGTTTCTTTCAAAAACTTCTAAATAGTAAGCTGATGAAACCCCGGTAAAACCAGCAGCTTTCTTTATGGCTATGGGTTCAAGAAAATTTGAAACAACGGAAGCTAATTTTGCCCTGCTTAAAAGATTATGGCTACCCGGAAAATCATGAACCCAAGGGTCAATATAATCAATTACATAAGGTACTCCGGTAGCGTCATGCACCCTTCTCCCGATCAATGCCGTATAGAATGGAGGTATGGGAACCCAAATACAATCAATTTTTTCGGCTTTGATTATTTCAATGGCTTTGTTTTTCAAATTGCTAAAAGCCCTTAGCGCTATATCACCATAAAGACGTATCCGGCTTGCATTTTTTGCATTTACATGTACTACCCTAATCCCTTCTTTCACCAATTTTAAGAGATCTTCCGACTTCTCCTCTTCATAAAATTTTGGATCTACTGCCACTATTATTGGTTGCCATCCAAATTCCTCAAGATAATTCACCATTAGCCTTACACGCAATACACCTACTGCATTAGAAGGGTACCAGTTAGGGTATATGACAAGTAGCTTTTTAGGAGGGACCAATTTCTAAATATGAATTTGAAGTATAGAGGTGTGAATTATAAATTACAATTTAGGCCAGAACTTCCTGTACGAGATTTAAAAGTTTTACCGACTCTGTTTCCCAATTCAATTCATCGGTGGCCAATTTTAAAGCATCATGTTTTGCTTTATTGAGTTTTGCCCGATCGCAATAGAGCTCGTTAAGTAAAGCAGCCAACTGCACTTCATTTTCCGACTCATACAGAAAACCACTTTCGGGATATTCTTTTAGAAATTGTATTTGAGCCTTTGTATTTGAAAAAATAATGCAATTGCCCGCAAGCATATAGGTAAATGCTTTGTTGGCCAGGCAGAAATCCTTGTTGTCGCAATAGGGTATCTCAATAGATAGGCCGATGTCGTATTGCGCTGCAATTTCAAACACATCATTTGGCGAAACCGGTGGCAGAAAGAATACATTTTCTTTCTTCGACATTTCTCTTAGCTTATTATCAAAACCGGTGGAAAGTTTACCCAACAGATATAACGATACATCCATTTCTGTTGGCAACAGGTTCATTGCTTTCACAACTGTTTCAATGCCCCGGAACGGCCCTACAGTTTGAGAAAACCAAAAAAGTTTGAGACTTGTACCCGTATCAACATTTTCTGGTTGAACAAATTTTTTACTAAATACATTGTTGACAGGTATAATTGTTAGCGAGGGATATAACTTCTGATAAGCCTTACCAATTAACGGCGACCCTGCAGTAGCAAAATTGAATTGCGGAATAAACTTATCCTCAATTCTGATGCATAATTCCTTTTGCAATTTTTCCCACTCTTTAAAATCACCTCTTTGGTAATCTTCCAGATCAACTCCGCAATAAGCTTTATTTTTTTTTGCACCTGCTATAGCGGCAGGCCATGCACCTGCATTGTGTGCTATGTATAAATCGGCTTTATCTTTTATTGCAGCATTAATGAGATAGGGAGTAACTCTGGATACAGTGGCGGTACTCCTTTTTCCTGTTTTTTTGTAAATGAATGAATTTAATTTCTGATTAATTCTTGAAAGAAGATAGGTCATTCTGTTTTGAAAAGGGCTGCCGCCAGCCAGGTAAAAATCTTTTTTATCAATTTCATTTGTTGCAAACAACTTATTGTCTGCTTCTAATGCCCATTCTTCCCAAAAACTATAATACACCTTTACCTGATAACCCGCATTTTTAAGTGCAGTGTACTCTTTAACCATTCTTGGATTGGTGGATGGCTGACCAGTAGTAAGAATTACAATCTTCTTAGGCATTGTACCTTTTATCCTGCCTGAAAATTGAATTTTCCTTTACGAATAATAAATCGGTTTGCCACAAGGCATTGTCCAAAGGGCGGCGGGTTGACACAGAACAAATATCATACAGCACAAAACCCCGCTGTCCCATGAAATTTATAACATCTCTGACGAGCGGAACCCCCTTGTGTATCTCCAACAATGACGCTTCGGTAAGAATTGCATCGGTAGTCGCTAGGTATTTATCAAAGCCAGCCAATACCTCAAGTTCATATCCCTGAACATCCAATTTTATCAAATCGACCTTAGAGATATTTCTATTAGCTAAAATTGTATTTAAAGAACTTGTTTTTCTGGCAACACGATTATGTGTAGTTGCCTGTTCTTCCAAAACAGAACTAGCCGTTTCTAATTCTGTGAAGAAAACATCTTTGTCATCTTCGGGCCCCAAAACAGCTATTTCATAGTCTATGTTAGCATTGCTTGTCAATGGTTTTAGCTTTGCTTCCTTGGCAGGCATTGCTTCGCACATTAATATTTTGGCACTTGGAAATATTTGTGCAACAGCAGTTGTCCAATCCCCTTCAAAAGCTCCAACATCTACAATATGTTTAGGATTAAAGCCAAGGTTTCGCAACCTTTCCAGGCTCACAAACATATCAGGCACTCCTACTTTCTTTTTCAGGTATTCTTTTGCTTTGCCTGATAGCAGTTTGTTAATAATACTCATTGCTGTCTGTTTAGTATTGTTTTGTAAAGTGACAAATAATCGTTTGTTATTTTAGTACTGCTGTAATTTTCTTCAGCTATCTTCCTGATTGTTTTCCTGTCTAGTGTATGGGCCAGACCAATTGCAGCAACCATTTCACTGATATCATTACAAACAAATCCGTTCACCCCATCAGCTACAACTTCGGGTACAGAACCATAAGGGAAACCAATAACAGGCGTACCACAAGCCATGGCTTCTGCCATTACAATACCAAATGGTTCATTCCATTGTATCGGCATCAGGAAGGCCAATGCCTTACCTAAAATTTCATTTTTCTGTTCGTCATTGATAGGTCCTATGTAGGTTATTCTTTCGCTTAGAAAAGGTTTTACTTTTTGCTCGAAGTAGTCTTTTTTTTCTTCAGGAATATTCCCGGCTATGATAAGTCTTTTACCAGTAAGCAATGCAACTTCTACGGCTATATGAGTACCTTTTACATCTTCTATACGGCCAAGAAATACCAAAGGAGCATCCTCTTCAATACTTGTTGTGCCCTGGTATTTTTCAATTGGAACACAGTTGTAAATCGTATATGCCTCTGCTATTGGTTTTATTTTTTCAGAGATGTAATTGCTGCACCCGGTAAAAGCCATCGTACCTTTTCCGGACAACGCAACAGCCTTACTAATTTGCTTTAAAGATGGTTCACGTTGATAGCTCATGATTTTGTTTATGCCAAATGGCATAATTGCCATCATATATGCAAGGCGGCTAAAACTATGCACAATGTCAAACTTTTCTTTGTGCACCAATTTAGTTAGTTGCCATGTATTCTTAATAGTGTCTTGAATGTTCTGGCTTTTTACACCTTTCCATCCGATCAGTTTACACTTTACAGTTGATTTTGGATTAGCACACAATGTAACATCATGCCCCAGGGCAACATAACCATTTACCAATACTTCAACTATACGTTCTATACCACCATACAAGCCAGGGGGAACGGGTATTTCGGGATCGCAAGTGAGGAGAATTTTCAATCTTTTTATTGTTGGATTATCTAACCTATCTTATACTTCTTCCTGTAATAATATTTTGCCATTCGGTTCGCAGTTTTCCATCCAAACAACTTCATAACCAGATTATATATCTTTCCAGATTTAGTATGTACCACATACTCTTTGGGGTATTGTAACAATCTTCTTTCCACCACTTTAGCCAGAACTACCTGCTTTGGAAAAGCCCATTCCAGTACCATTACATAGGCTTTCACAATTATTTTTTTTATGCGTTCGCTGTTTTCAATACTCAATAGCCATTTGGCGGTCAAGTCTATAGAAAGTATAGCTGACCTGATTCCTTTTTTTGAAAGGTCTTTGCTCAAAGATGTTTCAGTAGCATTAGTTCTATAAAATGTATATCCTTTTTCTGAAAATTTGAGGATGCGAACTTGCCTCATTATCCTTGAAAAAAACTCTGTATCATTTATAAGCGAAAGCCTTTCATCCCAAAGCCCTGTTTTGTTAAGTAAATTTCGAGGAATAAGCCACAATCCACATTGGTACATGGGTGGCTTTTCTCTTAAAGTTATGTACTCAATGGGTGTGCAATCTTTGTGAATGGTATGGGGGTCATTTAAATCAATGGTTGCAGGCAAGGTATCATTATAAAACCTGCGCCACTCTATAAAAGACATGCAGTCATCACCCATTCCCTGCAAGGCAGCCACCTGCCCCTCAATCACTTCAGGATGCAAAATATCATCGGCATCATAAAACTTGATATAGCTACCGGTTGATTTACTAAAGCCGTGGTTGAGTGCTGAACATTGTCCTTTATTAGACTGACAATAATAATTTATTCTATTATCCGAAAATGATGTAATAATAACTTCAGAGTTGTCTGTAGAACCATCATTCACAATAACTATTTCAAGATTAAAATAAGATTGCTCAAGTAGGCTATTAATAGTTTGAGCAATATACTTTTCAGCATTGTAACAAGATACAATTACAGAAACTAATGGAGAAGTGGATAGGGAATCCAATGTAATAGGAGAAAAAAATTAATTTTTATAATAGTTCTTAACAACAATGAAATGACTAATACATTCCTTTTGTAGTTTGAATAAATAAGTAATACTGTTTCAACAAAACGATAAATAAATCTTTGTAATTATTTTAAACATATTACGATGCTGTTGATAATTATTTTCGCTTCTTAGTTAAATTAGTGATAACCCATTCTCTTAAAAATATGGAATAATAAGGATGGATTTGAAAAAGAAATTTGAAAAAAGCCCCCCCTCCGGGATTAGCATTTGGATAAATCTGCATCGCCCTGTTTACAGATTTATTTACCGAATCCCAATCTTTTGCAGTGGCAGCATATGTTGCATTTCTTAGCAATTGTTCAGCTATTTCTTTGCTATAGCGATTGTTCGTATTTTCAATAACATAGTTCCAGACATGATACGTAGCTTTAGCACATTTGGCTCTGTTAGCCACAGACATACTGTTTTCATGGTAATAATTAATACAGGTTAATTCAGGCTCATAGCCAATGGATAACCCGTTAATAGTAGCTCTTGTATAAAATGCCCGGTCTTCATTATACAGCACATTGGGATCTGTATTGAATCCGCCAATCTTTAAGAAAGGCTCTCTTTTTATTACGGCAAAATTGACCAATTTGTTTGTAATACTAAACTTTACCGGATCTCTTTTTAATTCTTCAATATCATATTGCGGCTCTGCAATAAGTACATTATCTACACTATTAACGTAATGAAAATGCATTAGAACAATATCAGGACAACCGCTTTTTTCTATCCACCTATGAGCAACACGTGTAAAGTTTGGTAACAAATCGTCATCAGCATCATGAAAATGCAACCATGAACTTTTTGCTATTTCCGCCATTCGGTTTTTTCCTGCACTACATCCGCGGTTTATATCTCCTTCTATTACTATTGCCCCATATTGTCTGGCAATTTCTGAAGTATTATCTGTACTACAGTCATTGTAAACAAAAATTTCATCAAAAAGAATTTCCTGATGCTTTGCAGAAAGCAAAAGCTTGGGAAGAAATGTAGCTGCATTATATGCCGGAATGCATAAAGCCAGTGTATTTGATTTTTCTGACAAATTCGATAATTAACTGAAATGAAATATTGCTGTCCATGCTTCCTTCAATCCAAATTTGGTTTTAGCCAATACTTGTTTTGTCTTGTGTATGCTTTTTGTTTTAAATAAAAATTTTAAAAGATTTACCAAAAATCTCCGGTTGTTTTTATTATCAAGCCACTTGATTTCTTTTGAGGTAAGAAAAAGATTTAACTCCTTCAATGCATCGTGCAGGTAATTGTAGTTATTAAACAGGTAACTGTAATAATTATTAATCTCTTGCCCCTCGTGCCTTCTATAAAAATGAAACTCAAAAGGGAGCATTACTACATTTGTTTGAGATATAGCCTTTAAGTTAAAATACATATCCCCGGCAGGGCCATACTTCTCGGGAAAACCTTTGATCTTTTCAAAAAAACTACGTTTAATGATTGTACCTCCCGGTCCTATTCCAAGAATGGAGATTTTAAAAAAATGTCCCCAAATGGTTTTAGCTGATTCAAATACAGTTGGCTCTTTAATATAGTAATTAATCATTCCAAAATGAGCCTCCTGAAATTGCTCCATACAATCAACACATTTCTGAATGCCATCAGGATATATAGTATCATCAGAGTCTACGTGCATTATATAAAACCCTTGGGCATAACCGGCTGCTTTATTTCTGTTAGGATAATCTCCGAGATTTTTTTTATTAATGTACACTTTGACCCGATCATCTTTAGACTCATAAGACCTTGCAATTTCAACAGTACTGTCTTTTGACCGATCATCAACTATAATGAGTTCAAAATTTTTATAAGTAGATGCTAATACGCTTTCAATTGCTTCTGCAATAAAATTCTCCCTGTTGTACGAAGTCATCAGCACACTAACCAGGGGTTGAATTTTCATGGAAGACTAAATGATGGTTTTGGGTTTAAAAACAGGAGGTGCCGTTTGACGCCCCTGTGGCACTTCTGAACAAAAATAACGAAGCCCTTTTTCAACAGTACTTAATCCAAAAAGGTAAAAGAAACGAAACGCCAATGCAGATAAAAGATGCGCCGAATTTCTGACAACATTATGAAATATCCAATAGATTTTATCAAAAAAACCTATTTGCTTTCTTTTCAAAATACTGTAGGTATTTAAAGCAATTGCTTTAAATATATTAGGAAGTGAGGGCAACTTATTAAAGTGAACCAATAGCCCATAATTTATAATGTAAATGACTTTGAAAGTGTATTTAAACCCATGGTGGTGGTAATGATAAACCAACAATGCAGAATCCCTAATCAGTTTCATTCCATTACTCAACGCATCTAATGCCCACAAGGCATCTTCTGCAAAATTGACAATACGAAATGGCACCCTTAATAAAGCCTCTCTTCTATACATTGCATTTACATCATCCCATCTGCAATAGTTAAGCTTTTGTTTTGGGGTAAGCTTTAAAAATTCACCTTCATCCAGGCTTATTATTTCAGGTATAGGTTTGGAAAACCGTTGAAACCATACTGCAGGATTTTTATCTAACTCCGAAGGCACACCCTGTATCCCATTGACTGCCATTACATCTTTATCTAAAAAGTAAGCAGCCATTTTTTCAAGCATATCATCAGCAGCTATTCTTGCATCCTGTACTGTATAGTATAGTAATTCTCCTGTCGCTTTTTCAGCACCTAAATTTCTTGTACCGCCATGGCTAAAAGTACCTGGTTGTACCTCTACTATTCTTGCACCAAAACCAGCAGCTATTTCCCGGCTATTGTCTGTAGATGAAGAGTCTAAAACAATGATCTCTACATCTCTTCCTATTGTTTGTGTTCGTATAGATAAAAGACAAGCCTCTAAAGTTGCTTCTCCATTTTTAACAGGAATTATTGCTGAAACAGAAGGCATATCAATATTTATGAAACATATTTTGTCAGTGCTTTAATAGTTAAAAGCACCCGGCCAAAACCTACACTACGAATTACTTGTCTAAGATATTTTTTTCTTTCTTTATCGTTCTTTTCCAACCGTATAGCTAATGCATACAATGTAGAGATATACCTATCCCTGATCAGATTTTTATACTTGCTAAACACAGGGTTGTGAAGGAAGAAATAATAAAATTCTTTTTTCTTAAACAAATACTTTATAAGTGAAATCTTTGAGAGCTGGCTTTGAGAACTAACCCTATAAACGGCTGAAATAAAATCCAGGTATTTTGCATTGCCAAACTGAAGCAGAAATAAATAAAAAGCCCAATCACCGAATGCAATATTTTGGATATTGCATTTGCTTACATCCACCAACCCGTTTCTAAAAACTATAGTACAAGAAGCGGCAGCATTCTCTTTTATAAAATTGGTAATATCATAATCAATATCTTCAATCTTTGCCCATTCTTTGGTATCCTTTGTATCATTATCATACACTTCTATATTGGTAAAGCACATGACCACTTTTGAATTTTTTTCCAAATAGTTTACCTGCTTTTGCAATTTATTATCATCAATCCAATAATCATCTCCATCTAAGTATGCTACATATTTACCTGTAGGTGCTGCCATTAGATCCATCCAGTTTTCTGCAGGTCCTACATTTTTATCCTGCAAGATCAACCTGAAATTTGTTGGAATTTTTAGTAAATAATCCTGCAAAATTTCACGTGTACCATCTGTTGAAAAATCATCTGCTACAATTATTTCTATAGGAAAATCAGTCTTTTGCATCAGAGCCCCATCAATAGCCTGTTTTATATAATTTACATGGTTGTAAGTGATGATGCAAACAGACAAAAACGGTTTATCCATTATGCCCTTTTTCACAAACTAAAAATATACTTGAACATAAGTCAGGGTATATATGCCCTAACTCATAACAACCCTCCAGGTATTCCTTAGATATTATATCAGTATTGAGCAAACGATCCCATTGAAAATTTGCCAATGCTTTAAAAAATATGCCCGAACGATGAACAACTCTTAAACCACTTGCTTTTGCATCTCGTTCCAAAGTGTCTAAGCTGTAAGTAATTCTATGCCCGTGTTCTACTTCTGCAGGTGTTACTGCAGCATTGTGGCTTATAAGCCCCATCTTAACAGCTATCTGACGTGATGGTGCATTAGCATTTGGGCAAACAAGAAAGAACCTTCCTGTGTCAGAGAGCCATTCATTGTTTATCCGGCGCATAAGTGCAACCGGATCGTCTATGTGTTCTAAAACGTGAGTGAGAACAATACTATCATATTTAGTTGGCAGATCAACTGTTTCAAAAAGTGAGTTATAAAATTTCACTTTATCGCCAAACTCTTTCTTTGCTATTTCTACAGCCTCATCAGAAGCTTCCACACAAGTGATATCATTAAAAAAGGGTAGTAAACGTCTTGTAAAATCACCTTTAAAACTACCCAATTCTAAAAGATTACCTGCTTTCCAAAATGGGATAAATGATTTTATCATAAATGGATGCATAACATCAAAATCAAAATTGTATGCGTATTTATGATCTTTTGCATCCTTTAGTTCTTTGTTGTAATCTCTCATTTTTTATTTTTTGTGTACTATATAAAATGACGGGTTAATTATATCAGCTTTAAACTAAAATTTCAACTTCATAATTATAGAATTACCTTCTTCACTACATTCAATAAATCCAAACTTTCTATATAGCGAAATTGCAATTTCATTTGACTTGAAGACCTCAAGTTTTACTTGTTTGTAGAAATTATTCTTTAGATAATCAATTGAATTTTGCATTAGTTTTTTACTTATCCCTTTTCCCATGTAGTTTTTCTCTACGCTGACATTGGTTATAAACGCTGTTTTTAATTCTTTATCGAGATATACGGCAACCAAACCAATCAAAGCATTACTACTATTCCAGACCTCAAAAGTTGTAGCATTGCTTCTAATTTTTATTGAATACGATTCAACATTTAATCTGTCTGACAATCGAGGCGAAAAATTATTATCGCACCGGAATAAGTGAAGATAAATTTCACTCGCTGTAGAAACATTTATTGTAAAATTTAAATCAGTCAAATACAGTTTTATTAATCCTCTACTAATATTGCTAATCCAAATCCGGATCTTCCAAATTCATTGCCGTTATATAGCAAATAGACATTGTTATTCCATGAAAAGATATGCGGGTAACACATCATATCACCATCCCATTCCCCAATAGAAACATCAATTCCTGCATTTGAATCATCTCTGGTCCAATTAATCAAATCTTTAGAATATGCATACCCAAGCCTGTATGCCTTAGTACGGTCATGCCGAAAACCAGTAGCATTTCTAAAACAAAAATACATGTGATAAAGATTATTATGGAATAGTACTGTAGGAAGGGCCTGACATTCATTTTCATCTATCACATCTGTAATAATTTTTTTACTATCCCTCGCCCAATTAACACCATCGCTTGAAACTGCATGAGCAATTTTATAGACCCGGGCAGGTGAATTATCTTCAGTATTGGTCATCCACCTTTCGCCGAAAATATACCACATATGGTATGCATTTTCAAACTTTGATACAAACGAGTCTCCAACCAAAAATGGTTCATTTACTGATGAACTAAAAATGGGGCCGTCCCCTGTTTTATTAAATGTCAACCCATTGTCGCTGCTAAAAGCAATTCCAGTGGAGGTTTCTACTGATACTGAAACCCTGCGGCTCCATCCGCAAGTGTAGGCTATAATTTTATCTCCATCTCTTAACACATTAATTGGAAATATTCCATGCTCATCAAAACAACCCAAATTGCCCAATGAGATAACAGGCTTGTCAGCTACATTAATTACTTCAAACTGTTTATTCATATCCACAAACGAAATGTGACTTAAAAACTTACCAGTATTTAAATCCTTAGACCTTGTTGAAAAATAAATTCTGACAAAATCGTCAAATACAAGTGTTTGTGGAGATTGTGCATATTCCTTACAATTATTTGGTAGAAAATAATTTTCAGGATCAAAAATTTTTCCCAATTTATTCCACTTCATTAAACAAACTATAATTTAGAATAGTCTTCAAGCTCAGCTAACCCAAAGCCATATTTTCCAACATTGTTTCCAAGGTAAAACATGTATAATTTTCCATCAAGTTCAAAAACATGTGGGTAACTGACCATTTCATTATCCCAGCCTTCCTCTGATATTTCAATTCCAGCTTGAGCATCATCTCTTTTCCAATTAATTAAATCGTCAGAAGATGCATATCCGATTCTATATCCTTTTTCTTTTCCTCTAAAATTCAATCCATGTCTGTAGCAGAAAAACATATGGTATTTGCCATCAAAAAAAATTACATCAGGACTTGCCTGGGCTTCATCTTCTTCCAATTTTGTTTCAATCAATTGCCTGTTTACTTTTTCCCACCCAATACCATCGCTAGATATGGCTAACCTGATTCTATATATAGGTTCGGGCTTTCCATTATTAGGAATCCATTTAGTGCCGGCTATATAAAACAGGTACCATTTGTTATTAAACTTTCTAATCTTGGGACCACTTAAAATAAATGGTTCATCCAAACTATAAGATAATATGGGGCCTGCCCCTGCTTTATTAAAAGTTATTCCTCCATCTATACTTTCAGCCATACCAATAGCAACATTAAATGGTACAGACTCACAACGGGTCCATCCGCCATAATATGCTTTTATGTTTTCTCCATCCCTTATAACAGATGTAGGATAAATACCAAATTCATCAAATGTACCGGTATCTCCTAAAGATAAAATTGGGTCTTTTGCAAATTGCAATATGTCGAATAAGTTATTTCGGTTTAAATCTACAAATGCTGTATAACTTACATATTGCCCATTTTCATCTGGCCCTGGCCGGCAAGAAAAATATACCCTGATAAATGAATTAAATTTAAGTACGCAAGGGGCTTGTGCAAACTCATTTAACCACCATAAATCTTTTATTTCCTGCGGGATAAAAATTCTTCCCAGCTTTTTCCATTTAAACATTAATTAGTCTTTTCATTTTAAAGTAAAACTTTTAACTAAATAATCTTTTACGGTTTCAATTTCATTAAACATCATCACATCTATCATAGACAAAAAAGGAACAAAATCTTTGTTTTGATATTGCGGGTATGTAATAGTATTTGTTTTTAGAAAAGATAATTCCATACCTTCCTGTTGAAATACTTCTTTATTATATAACTCAACACCTCCAATAGGATTTATGTATTGAACAGCTTTTAAAGCCTTACAAATTTCAATAACCTTATTTTGAGATTTCAAGCTGTGGTCTATGCTTATAGAAGATGAAACTACAAAGTTTGTTTTTATTTCCAAATACTCTTTTACTAGTCTGAGTGAATTAAAGTTGAAATTGAAAAGGTTATTGTCTTCAAAAATTAGTGCTTTTTCAATGACCGGAAATGCTTCTGAAAAACAAGGAGCTTTTCTATACGAGCCTACAATTTTATTCAAAAGCTTTTTTCTTTCAACTTCCCACCCATCAGCCAAATAGCGGTCTTTTATCTGAAGAAAATCTGATCCTTTTTTTAAAGGTAAAGTGATATACTCATCTTTTCCATTTACCAAAATCCGGTTCCGATTTATCCATCCTTTTTTAGTATATTCTATATTGTCATATACAACAAAAGTATCCACAGCATTCATCAACTGAAAGTAACCTATATACGGAAAGATATAGGGCTGCATAATTGCTACTTTCATTTTATACGCTCGTTAATTATTGTTCCTATTTGGACTACATCATTTTCAGGAAGACCAACATAAAGTGGCAGAGACAAAACCCTGCGACTAATATTTTCTGATACAGGACAATGTAACTGATCGGTCAAATAAGGCAATTCATTTAATGAAGGATAAAAATAACGGCGTGTAGAAATCTTATTCTCAAGTAGTGCACTCCGAACTTTAAGCAAAATCTCTTCACTCTTGAAAACTACCGGATAATAAGCGTAATTATAGGTAAAATCTATTGTTGAAAAAGGGCGTGAGATTTCATTAAAATCAAGTATCCTATTGTACATTTCAAATACTCCTTTCCTACCCTCAATTATGTTATTAATTTCAGGAAGATTACATAAGCCCATAGCAGCATGAAACTCTGAATTTTTCCCATTTAGCCCAATTGAATAATAATCATCGCCCAAATGCCCGAAACTGCGGAAGAGTGTTAGCTTTTCGTGCAGTTCACTATTATTCGAAATTATACAGCCGCCTTCTACAGTATGAAACACTTTGGTAGCATGAAAACTACAGGTAGAAATATCGCCGAAATCCAGCACAGACTTGCCTTTGTAAGTGCAGCCAAAGGCGTGTGCGCCGTCATAAATTACTTTCAGGTTATGCTTTAAAGCTATCTGCTCAATCTTTTCGACATCGCACGGAAAGCCATAAACATGGGTTGCTAATATAGCTTGTGTGTCTGCCGTAATTGCAGCTTCTATTTTGTTTGCATCTATGCAGCAAGAATTTTGATCAATGTCAATAAAAACAGGTTTGCAGTTTTCCCAAAGTATTGTGTTAGTAGTTGCTACATAAGAAAATGGTGTTGTAATAATCTCTTTTGTAATGTTCAATGCTTTTAAAGCCATTTGTAGCACCACGGTACCGTTACTGCAAAACAACAGGTTTTGAACATTGAGAAAATCTTTCAGTTTTTGTTCAAGTTCAACCACCAACTCACCGTTGTTGGTTATCCATGCATTGTCCCATGCCCGCTTTAGCGTAGCTGTATACAGATCAAAGTCTGGAAGAAATGTCTTGGTTACGTTTATCATTTTGTTGCTTTACGGTTATTACTTTAGCTAAATAAAAACCGGTGAGCTAATCCTTTTAGTTTGAGCAGTGCAACAAGCTTTGAATCTGTGATAAACACCATTCTTATCAAGCTCAATTTCACCTTGTCTTTTTTATTTAAAATTTTCTTATCGTCAAGCATTTTTACTGTTTCATCAAACTCTTTCTCAAAGGATTTAAATCTTTTAAGCAAGAAGACCTTGATAAAATCATAAAAGCCAGCCCTAATAAATTTATGGTATGCTGAAAACCTTTGTTGTCCAAGTATTTCAGGCAATAGTTTCATGAGTTTTTCCAAAAAAACAAACCTGCTTTTGATCCCATTACAATAAAATGATTCAGCATTGCTTTCATTCAATTCCGGCATTTTATAAAAAGAATCTGCTGGCAATTCGGTTTTAAAGGTAACCTGCAAGTCTGCCTGAAGCAAAGCCCGTAAATGCAAGTCGGGATCTTCCATAAAATAGAGAGACTCATCAAATCCATTAAGCTGTTCAATCACTTGCTTCTTCCATACTACTGCCATTGTTTGCCAGGCTGAATCCATTTTTAGAAATGATTCAACTGCGTCCTCCCTATTTTTTATTGGCTTGTTGTAATAAGTATAAACAGTTTGGTTTGATGTGTTCCATTTATATTGGTTAAATACAGCCCAATCCAAAGAAGTATCACCCTGCATAACTTTTATTCTTTGTTCCAGGCAGAATGGCTCAAGCAAATCATCCGAATCAAAAAAAATTATAAGCTCCCCAATGGATTGCTTTAGGCCAATATTTCTGCAAACAGAGGCTCCTGAACGTGGGGCTGGGGATTTAGCAATTGTTACTTGATGCGGATATTTACTTTGAAATTTTTTCAATATATGAAATGAATGGTCATTGGAACAATCGTCTACCGCTAGTAATTCCCAAGCCTTATAAGTCTGCTGTTCTATAGAATAAAGTGATTGCTCCAGAGATTTTTCAGCATTATAAATCGGCATTACAATAGATACAACCTTCATTTAATTAAGAAAGGCACTTTTAGTAAAGGATTTTTTAAATGATACATGTATTGACCTCATCCGCTTTAGTGTATGCCACATTACTTTAAACCTAAAGCTAAATTTTTTAAATTTTCTATATAGCAACAAAGAGGTTAATTCGTCAAACCATTTTTTACAAAAACTCAACACATTTGTACGGAAGTGGGGAAACATTCTTTTCAAATGCTGAAATTCCATTACCAGGTTTCTGTTCATATTCCATTCCAGCGCGCCCCACCCTTTGTAAGTACCATCATGTACAATTTGTGAATTTGGGACTACGCCAATTTTAAAAGAAAAATATTTTGCTCTTTGCATGTAATCATCATCTTCTCCATAATGATAATACAATGGATCGAAGCCTCCTACAGTTTCTACACAACTACGGGACAAAAGCCATGAGGCAGCATGTATATAAGTAGTTTCATAAACAGGTTGCGGTTTATGAAAAAACAGATCTGATACAATCCGACTGTTATGATTTGGGGTGAGGAAGTCAATAAACTGTCGTTCCAGTTTTTCTTCACTTACATCCAAATGAAATGGGCTAAGGATACCATATTCAGGATGTTTCTTTGCAATGGTAATTAAAGCACTTACTGTATCCTCCTTTATCCATGCATCCTGGTTAAGTAAAAAAACATATTCAGCATTTTGCTGCAAAGCAATTCTAAGACCGATATTATTTGCCTGCCCAAAACCAAGATTGGCACCGGCTTCTACCAGTTGCACATTAGTAAACCTCTCTTTGATTATAGCTACTGTTTGATCCGATGAAGCATTGTCAACCACAATAATGCTAACAGGGATTGAGCTTTGCTCAAGGCTAGACAAGCATTTTTCAATCCATTTATCGCCATTCCAGGTTACGATTATTGCAACAATATTCATACCTATGATGCCTGCATTTTTTTACAGAAATAGTCTTTCAATTGTGCTTTAGTAAGTTCATAATTATAAGTGTCAGCTAGTTCATAACCTGCTTGACGCACCTCCTTTATTAAATCAGCTTTTGCTTCGTAGTTATCAATTAGATCAAAAACAAAATTACTCAACTGATATGCTTCATTATTTGGAAAAACAAAAGCATTTTTACCGTTAACCATATAGTCTCTGGGGCCAAAACCTTCGTAACATATACTTACACATCCTGCAGCCATAGCTTCTACACAAGATGCATTGAAAGATTCAAAGGTGTTTGTAGCTATAAAAAAAGTAGCTTCCTGCATCAGCTTAGCTACTTCCTTGTGTGTCTTGCCTTTTAGCACTACTAACTTCCATTTGGATTTAAAAAGTCCGGTTATTCCCTTTGGATTAATTTGTTGAAGTCTATCGCTTATAACTCTTTTTACAATTCCGAAATCCTGCTGATGAAATTTCGGGAATATGAGAATGGTTTTTCCCCTTTCGTGCAACTTTGATCTTTCCTTTCGAAAGTAAGGAGCAATGAAAGGCCTGACCATCTGCGCTTTTAATCCGGTAAACTGTTCAATAATTGGCATTATGTGGGGCATTATACCAATTGCACTTTCAAAACCAAGTGACAAATGGGTTTCATCATCCGGCAACATTTCAAATAGAAAAGAAGATGCCTGAACAAACAAAATTTTCCTGCATTTTAATTGCTTAAGTCCTTTAAGATTTACTTTTACTTCAGGCACTACAACAACGTCCTCCGGGTTAATTTTAACTGACTGGTCCCAATACAATACAGGAACTTTTGCGTCTAGCCAATCAAGTCTAAAGGGGCTTTTTTCATGAATAAGAAATGCATTAAACCCTGTTTCATTTAGTGCAAGCACATGATGATAAATAATACCGAGACCCCAACTTGGTGTGTTACTATCGGGAGCCAGATAATATATCTTAGGCTTATCATCCATTCTTTAAAAAAATAGTCTTTACCTTTTTATGCACCCTGTAACCTAATTGCTTTTTTGCATTACTTAATTCCATTTCGAGTGTGAACATTTCTTTATAATCATCAGCAAACAAAGGAAAAAACTCACGATATATCTGGTTTCTCTCTTGTTCTATAATATGCAGTTGAGTTGAGCTAACGCCTCCAAGAACAAAATCTGTTATTGTCACATTTACATGCTGATAAGTGCAATTGTATTTACAAATAGCCAGTACAAAAAAAGCCCAATCAGCTGCTATTTTAAAATCTTCTCTATAGTATCCAATAGCATTAAATAGTTCTTTGCGGATAAGTGTGCACGGATGTGGAAGTGAGTTAATAAAGAAAAATTTGAAACTAAGTGATGGGGGGAATATTACTTCCCGTGATTTGGAACTTTCAGACATTTTAATGTCACCATAAATAATGTCAGCATTTTTTCCCAGATATATAAGCCTTTGCAATGAGTTTTCCTTAATCAGCGTATCACCACTATTTAAAAATAAAAGATATTCTCCGGTTGCTTTTATTATGCCCTTATTCATAGCATTATAAATCCCTTTATCTTTTTCAGAAATTGAATAGCTGATTACATTTCTATTTCTATTTATTACATCATTACTATCATCAGTTGACCCGCCGTCTATTATTATATATTCAATATCCGGATAATTTTGTCTGGCAATTGATAATATTGTTTTCTCTAAACCGGCTGCATTGTTAAGGTTAACCGTAATTATAGAAATTTTCGGGTTATTCATTATCCTATTGCTGTTTCTCTTTTTTGAATTTTATACAAAGAATAAAAAGCCGATGTCTGGTAACATGCCCAAAATACTGAAAGAAAAAATCCAAGCAGGCCATCTTTGTAGCCCTTCAAAGTCCAGAACGATTTCTTAAACTCATAATATGGTGCAAGTAGCACCCCTTTCAATGTTGTCCTTACGCCAAGATTATATCTATCTATTCCCTCGTTTATCAGGTATCTTTTATGTTTTCTTATGAATACTTTCCAGCTATTCATCCAGTAGTGATGCAAGACATTGGTCTCATTTTTATTCAGTTGAATATCTGTAGCAATAAAACCGGGCTTTAATTTTCTGCCATAATGAACAACAGGATCGAAGGAAAACCGGTGCTTATTGACAAGAAAAAATTTCTGATTTCGTCCACCCCAAACAGTCCCCTTCAGTTTCGTTTTTTTAAAATAAAACTGCCATGGAACTTTTATGGCTCCGATGGCATTATTATCTTTTATCTCTTCAAGTTTTTTCAAAACATCATTTGCCAAAGTTTCATCAACCACTTCATCAGGATCAATAAAAATTACCCAATCATTTTTGGTATAATGGACTACTTCTGTTTGAATCATCTCACAACTTGGTACCGGCTTGCGATGATAAATGTGATTGGCAAATTGTTCAGCAATTTTTATTGAACTATCATTAGAACCTAAATCTGTATAATGAATGTCATTGCAGAAACTAACCGACTGAAAACATGCTGGCAATAGCTTTTCTTCGTTATAACCAACAATCATTACTGAAACAGGGAATTTGTCCACTTGAGATAGCTTACAATTTTTGCTTTGCTATAATGATGAACTGATCTTGAAGAAATGGGAGTTTTCTTGCAATTCGGTACAACTTACTACGCGGATGAACCAAGGTACAGTAGTTTAAAGCATAAGTATTTAAACCGAATTTCTTAAATATTTTTTTTAAACCCGCAGGGGTAAAATGCCAGAAATGCTGATCAGGCACCCATGCATACCACTTCTCTTTTCTAAACCTTGGAAGCAATGCTTTATAATTAGTTTGTGTCAGCATAATGCTTCCATTACTCTTTAAAATGCCTTTTACTTTTTCAATAAAAGCCAGTGGGTCTTCAATGTGCTCATACACATGAGACATCATAACCAAATTGAATTTTTTATCTGTTACCCCAACATCAAAATAAGCATTCCTTACATTCAACCCTTTTCTTTGTGCTCTGGCAGATGCAGTAGTACTTGGTTCAATTCCCTGCACATTTGTAAATCCTAATTTTCTAACTTCATCGAGTAGTATTCCTTCTCCGCAACCTATTTCCAATATCTCTGCATCCTTATTAAAATTTTCGGCTATCATCTTTGCCTGCATCCTAATTAACATTTGCCAGTCAGTATGCAGGTCATGAATATGGGTTAGCGTTTCAGCTTTTTCCCTATTTTCTCCGGAATGAAAATCCATGCTTCCATAATCCGGTATAACAGGCGGGGGATTGGTAAAGGCAATTTTACAATTATTGCATTCCAATATTTCGAACTTATCAGCTTTTAATACAAGATTAAGTTTAGTATTACCACAAAGCTTACAACTTCCATAGTTTGTCATCAAAATTATATCTTTAAAAATCTATTGTAGTATCTACAAAAAACCATGACTTATTCATATTTAGTAATTTCCCAGTTTAGAGAAGGGAATATTATACCGGGGTGGGTATTTTCACTCAAATTTGAATGAAATTCAGAAATTGATGTGTCCATCTTAACTTTAAAAGTAAGTACTGCATCATAAATGGTCATCAAACTTTTTAAACAATGAACAGAAAACAAAGGCCTTATATAATACTGACCTTCATTTAAAAAAAGAGCGGGAATTGTTCCTATAATAGAGTAATTACCCGGCGAAAAGGTGTTCATTTTATTCATATCAACCTGTTGCGACCTAAAGACTACTTCCTGATTTTTTAACAGCTCAAATCCAACCTTTACATAATCTATCTTTTCTTTGATTACAATTTTCATTTCTATAAAAATACTCTCGGTAGTCAAAAAAGTATCTCTAACCAAAGCGTCTCTATCCAAAACTTTTATTGTATCTACAAAATTAGCTGTTTCTCTATCATATGGATTTACCCATTCAGCGTTTAAATCCAGGCTATAATTTTTTTCATACTCGTTAATGATTTCATTGGTGTTGCCCTGACTTACCACCTTACCATTTACCATTAGCATTCCTCTTGTACATAAGGCTCTCAAACTGGAAAGATTATGGCTTACAAACAAAACAGTGCGCCCCTGCTGGTTGCTAACATCCTGCATTTTGCCCAATGCTTTTTTTTGAAACTCCAGGTCTCCAACAGAAAGCACTTCATCTACAATTAAAATATCTGGCTCAAGATGAGCCGCAACTGCAAATGCCAGTCGAACATACATACCACTGCTATACCTTTTTACAGGTGTATCTATATATCTTTCGACACCTGCAAAATCTACAATCTGATCAAACTTGGATTTAATTTCATTCTTGGTCATACCCAGTATTGCTCCGTTCAAAAAAATATTTTCTTTGCCACTTAGCTCTGGATGAAAACCTGTTCCTACTTCAAGCAGACTTGCTATTCTGCCTTTTATTTTTACAGTACCCTTAGTTGGGGATGTAGTTCTGCTTAGTACTTTTAACAGGGTACTTTTACCTGCACCATTCCTACCTATTATGCCAAGTACTTCACCTTGTGCTACTTCAAAATTTATATCTTTAAGAGCCCAAACATAATCGCTACTGCCTTTGCTGGTACGGTCATTCTCCTCTCCAATAGTCATGAATGGGTCTTCCTTACCCCGCATTTTGTGCCATAGCCGATTAATGTCATGGCTAAGTGTACCAGTACCCACAGACCCAAGGCGGTATTGTTTACTTAGATTCTCAACTTTAATTATTGTACTCATTTTTTGCTTGCTGTATTAAATTTGCCCATAAATCCTGCTAAACAATTCATCTAACATTAATCCCCTGCCTATACTCTATGAATTTATGTTCCATCCCATTTTTTAATGACTAATAAACATTGCTTTTTTATAACCATCAACATATTGATCAGGATGTTTTAAATGAAATTTGTCCATAAAAAAACTATCCGGCAAATAAATCAGGTTCTTAAAATAATTATCAAATTTCTCTACTAATTCTACCTTATTAATTTCATTTTTATCAATTCTGTCATTAATAGCTTTTTGATTTTCATTTAAGGGACATGATAATAGCATCATTTCAAAATGATACTTCACACTAAGCTCTTTTATTTTTATTAAATAATCAACTGCAACCGGGGACAAAAAAGTATAATTAATTGTATCTTTTGAAACAAAATCGGGTGCCCAGTTAGACGTTAAGATTATCGGATAATGGGATATTTGTCTGAATGGAATTTTATTAACCTGCTTAATAACGTTTGGGGTTAATAATGCTTTATACTCAGGTATATAAAAAGGCTTTAAGAAATAATGGTAGGTAAAGACCTGATCTAAATTGTTTCTAAATGTTGTAGGTGAAAACATCATCAAAACTGTATCAACCTGGTTACCTGCCTGTAAATAGTTATTCAATAAAATATAATGTCCTGCCAGACTTACCGCCTGATTGCAGGTAAGTGAATTGAGGGTGTCACTATCTATTTTATTAGGAAATAATTGATAAGCACCACTATCTCCTAATAATATTTTTTTTGTTTTCCGTTTTTTTTTGCTCTTTAAAAGTGACCTGTAAATCTCGGCACCTGCCACTTTTTCTTTATATCCACCAGTATATATTAAATAATAGGGTCTTATATGAATTATAACTAAAAAACATATTGAAAATTTTATTACCCCAATTAGAAATTTCTTCACCAACTAAAACTTAAAATAAATAAACTGCTGTTTTTCTCCTGCAAAATAATAAATGAATAAAAGCAGGGTTAAATAAAAAGCCCATCTCGCTTGCTTAATCCATTTTATTCCAAATTTTTCAATGGCAAAATTGCCTTCCTTTCCATACCACTCAATTAAAATGAAAATCAAAATAGTAACAACCAGAAAAATTAAATTCTCCCATAACAAAAATTTAAACGTTTCTACATACGCATTTTTTGAAAACAATCCAGAAAACATTTCTGCATAATAAGTTACTGCTTCATGAAAATTATTAGACTTAAAAACCGCAAAAGACAGAACAATCAATGTAAAAGTGAGGAACATGTCTAATAATTGCTTAACAGTTGGCAATGCATTTCCTTTGGGTAATAGCTTCTTTTTATTTAAGGTGCCATTTAAAATTAAAGGGATAAAAAGGCAACCATGTACAAAGCCAAAGAAAATATAAGACCATCTTGCTCCGTGCCAAATGCCACAGAGGGTAAGGTTTATAACTATTGCTATAATTAACCCCACTTTATTATAATCTCTAAGTGCAATACTAAGAGGTGTAAATACGTACTCTGTTAACCACGAGGTTAATGATATATGCCACCTACGCCAAAAATCGGCTATATTTTGAGCAAAAAAAGGAAAGTTGAAGTTTTTAGTTACATTAAATCCCATAAGTCGGGAAAATCCAATTGCCATATCAGAATACCCGGAAAAATCGCAGTAAAGTTGTATAGCAAATAAATATAAGCCCAACAAAAGCGTACTACCATGATAGTTATGAAAGTTATCAAATATTTCATTTGTAAACCTTGCGCAATTGTCAGCTATTACTATTTTTTTAAAAAAACCCCATAAAATTTGTCGTAAGGCATTCACCCCTTCGTTATACTCAAAAGATCGCTTCTTTTCTAATTGTGGTATAAATGTGGCAGGTTTATCAATAGGCCCAGAAAGCAGTGTTGGAAAAAAGGCTACATAATTGAAAAAAATAACCCAATCTCTTGTTGGGGTAATCTTATTCTTATCAATTTCCAGAATATAACTAATGGTTCTAAATGTATAATAGCTGATACCTAAGGGTAGAATAATGTTAATGGTATGTACATTGAACTGTATGCCAAATGATGCAAATAACTCCTTAAACGATTCAACAAAAAAATTGTAGTATTTAAAGAAAAACAACAACCCTAATCCCTGTAATAATCCAAAATAGGTTAATAACCTTCTATGAAAATCGTTTGAAGATTTATAGAGAAATATTCCAAGAAAAAAATTTATTATAGAACTGCCAACCAGAAGTAATAGAAAACGCCAATCCCAAAAAGCATAGAAAACGCAGCTGGATACTAAAATAAAAAGATTCTGAATTTTTACATTAACATTAAATACAAACCAATACAGAAAAAAGAAAACAATGAAAAACCCTAAAAATTCAAACGATGTGAAAACCATGAATCGAAAAACTTATTAATAGTAATTTGTTTTATTAAATTATTTGGCAATTTTTTCCATAACCGAGTCTACCATTTCTCCTATGTTTTTCCAACTTTGTATTTCTTTGGATGTGAACCTGATCTTAAATTTCTTTTCCACTGCTACCACTAACTGTACATGGGTTAAAGAATCCCACTCTTCAATCATACCTGCATGGGTATCTTCTGTCAATTTAATTTCAGGATTTTCTAAAACATCAATAAAAATTGAATTGATTATATCCAGAATTTCTAATTTTTCCATTTTGTATTTTTTTAAATTGATTTAATCATTTTTATACTTAACAATTATTCCATGCCCATTTAAATTATGTATTTTACTACCGTTTGATGGACTTAACGAATTTACATAGTTGGTCACACCTTCGCATGTCCAAAAACCATAATCATCAAAAACAACAATACCCCCAATCTCAAGTTTTGGCCAGGCATATTCAAATACCTGTTTAGCAGATAAGTATGTGTCAACATCTATATGACATAATTTAATCTTATCAATATTTAAGGATTGAAAATCATCCGGGAAAATGCCGTTCAGTATTTCATAATTATCAACATTAAGATTTTTCAAAAGATCAATTACCAAATCAACTGAAGTATCTGAGTGCTCACCACCTCTGTAAACGGTATCCAGCTCTGTTGCTTTTACTACACCCGTAAACGTATCTGCCAGATAAACCTTAGCATTTGTAGGCTGTGCTGCCTTGCACAAAATTGCACCTGTACCACCACGCCAAACCCCAACTTCCAGGATATCCCCTTCTATATTCTTTAAGCCATTAACCATACTCCATAGCTCGTAGCAACGGTATATATCAACAAGCGTATTTTCTTTAATTACTGAAAATATTTCTTTAAATTCTTCATCATTTTCCCAAGGGGAATAACTTGCATAGGGAATAACCTGTTTATGATATACCTGTGGATCAAATTGAAAAAAAGTAGTTTGCCTAAGAATGTCAATTATCTGACTTCTTTCTTCTTGTAATGATTTGTCTTTTTTGCTAAGGGAATTTTTGTGCATGTTTATTTCTTTTCTATTACATAAAAATGGTTAGAAGGACTAAAATTCATTGTAAGGTAATTGTGTTCTATCTCTTCTTTGAACAATACCTTCATTCCTAATTGCATTAATTTATTCTCAAATAAAGTATGATCTTTAGGAAAGTTATAAAAGTGATCGAATTGTGGAATGTCTGTAGCAGTAGTTAAAAAAATCTTCCCTCCCGTTCTCAATGAATTACAACATGTATTTAGCAGGAAATATGGATCATCTAAATGTTCAAGTAATTCGATCATGTAAATTGAGTCAAAATAATTATTATACTGGCCAGTATAGTATTCCTCTCTAATTAAAACATCGGGAAACTCCTGATATAAAAATTGATTGGCCGAAAGCTCATAAGCATGTATCTCAGAATAATTATCTTTTGTCAATTTTAACTCAAGACCCGGGCCTAAACCAATGTATAACGCTTTCCCCGTTGAATTCATTCTTTCCAGGTTTTGCATAATCCTGAAACGATGAGGCGTAAATAGAACTGAAAGAAGCAGAACAACATCATAATGTTCTCTGCTTATCTCAATACTTTTTTCATTATTTTCAAAAGGGTATTTACCGGTTTTTAGAAATTGTTTACAGTGTTTATTATAACTTGTAATATAATCAGTATAAATAGAGATTGCATCTTCTGCTACAATTCTATTGGTAGCCATATAGTTTTCCAAATAAACCGCAACCTTATTGTATAAGGTTGACTTGCTTATTTCAGGTGCCAGATTTTCATATAAAATTGTTAGTAATCGGCTTTCACTTAGTAATTGATTTAGCATAAAATAAAATCGGTGGGAAATACTACTGATGCAAAATGCTATCCATTCTTTTAATGAAACAATTTGCTTTCTTATATTCAGTTACATTTAAAACCCAATAATTGAGCGTATTTGTAAACCCAAGATTTGCATAATGGTCTTTTACCAAATCATTTTTTGGTGTAGCTATATATTCTCCTTTTAAGAAATTATAGCCCTTGTCCAAGGCAAATTCTGCAATGGTATTTAATACAAAACTCTCCATCCCTCTTTTTAGTACCCTGCAACTCATAAACCAGGTATTGATAAACAAGGTATCATTGCTTTCAATTTCTAAAATAACTACACAAATCAACCCATTATGCCCAAACTTATCATCCAGAGTAAAGGAGAAAGTGAAATGCCTGGGAGATTGAGAAAGTGTAACAAGTTCAGGCTCAGTATATCTGATTGTTCTAAGATTAAATTGGTTAGAACGCTGGGAAAGTTGTGCTACTCTTGGAGTATTAAATTTATTAAATGGTTCTACTAAAGAAACCATTTCTAAACCAGAAAGATAATCTGCTTCGTTTGTAACTTTTCTAAACAGATTTCTTTCCTCCTCTTTTTTATACAAAGTAGTTCTATTAAGATCCTCGTTACTATAGGATATTGTTTCAAATAAATTTAAGGAATATAAATATTCTAAGTAGTCAGCAGGGTCTTCCGGTAATTCGGGAACACAAATACCGGGAATATTTTCTTTAACCAGATTTCGTTCAAAAGGATTGTCATCTAAAAAAACCATAGAATCAAATCCGATATTGAGTATGCTTTGTATGTGTCGTATATTATCTGCCTTATTTTCCCAGTTTGCAACAAAAACTGCAATGTCCTCCAATCGCAAAACCATATCAACATGATTTTCAAATGGAAGTTTTGCTATTGATTCTGTATTTTTACTACATACTGCTATAATTATCCCTCTTTTTTTTAGCTTTTTAATCCAATGTTGAATTTCAGTAAATGCTTTTCCAATGCCCAAATGACCAATTTGAATATTTTCCAAGCCATCATCTCCTATGATGCCACCCCATGTAGTGTTATCTAAATCAAGTATAACACACTTCTTCAATTTTCCGTTTATAGCCCCAATAATATCTAAAGTTCTATAGGCAACTAAATGAAGCGCATCTATACTAATTACCATTTCAGTATTAATATAGATTGACGAATGGAAAAAAGATTGCTTCCCAATGTTATTTTGAATAGTTGAAAGATCACACAAATAAAAATTCTGTTTTGACGCCGCAAACAACATTAACTCATAGTTGAGTTTGCGTAATTGAAAAAGAAAAGATTGTTCTAATTTATTAGCATAGTTTCCAAATACGGAATCATCAATTTCGGGGTAATTGTAGTAAATTATTTTAGCACTAAGGTTATCATTTATGGTATCATATAGCCTACTAATTACTTCTAACTCTGATATTGCAAATGAAGAATATGCTTCTACATTCAGCTTATTATACTTATCAAGTGCTTTATGTGAAGAAAGAAATAGAATCACAATTTCTGGTGAAAAATTGTAAAATTCAGAGCTTGCATCAAAAACCTGACGTTCTATCTGGTCATAATCAGCTTCCCATATCACAATATTAAAACCATACTCATATCCGGCACCTTTAATAGCTTGTACTAGTAGTTGAGTGGATGTATCACCAAGTACAGCCACTCTTAACGGCATCAAATCCGAAAAGTCTTTTTTTAAATTTCGCTTAAGGTCTTTAAATTCCTTCATAATAATTATAGCCTAAGAATGGCACCCGAAATGAAAATATTTACCCGGCCGTTTAACTCGGGATGAAACCCGGTCCCAACTTCGAGTAAACTAGCTATTCTACTTTTTATTTTTACGCAGCCAGTGGTTGGCTTTGTAGTTCTGCTTAATAATTTTAGCAATTTACTTTTACCTGCACCATTCCTGCCAATTAAGCCCAACACTCTCCTTGTGCTACTTCAAAATTTATATCTTTCAGGCCTCAAACATAGTCACTTGTGCTTTTGCTGGTGCGGTCATTTTCTTCCCCCACCATCATAAATGGGTTTTCTTTACCACGTATTTTGTGCCACAAACGATTAACATCATGAGTAAAACGTACCTGTTCCAACGGAACCCAGCCTATATTGCTTACTTAAATTCTTTACTTTTATTATGTCGCTCATCTTATTCTTAATTTCTTTCTCCCCCCCTAACTAAATAAATGTTTGTAACGGTTAATCGGTTTCTCTACGTAAAACCATGATAACGTTGATATTAATAATAGGATGGTTAGATCAAATGTAAACTTGGGGAGGGTACCAGCATTCTCATATGAATAGATAGCCTGGTTTAAAAAACTATTTTTCAATTTTGATATTAATACCAAAATAACCTTGGTTATCCAGGGGGTCAGTAAGTGATAAATGTATAACCCATAGCTTATCTGCCCCAGATATATCAGCACTTTGTTATTGGCAACGTTTCCAACTATTCCTTTATAACCTTTATAAGCATTGGCTATTATTGCAAGAAAAAAAACTGCGTCGATAGTTCTATGAAGAACAGAAAATTGATTATATTTAGTAATTAAAAACAACATCATTACCAAAAATGAGATTAAGCCAACAATGTTTAACCGCTTAATTATTCTTTCAACTTTCCAATTCTCATTTATTACGTAATACGCAAATAATCCCCCCATGCTGAAAGAGTCAAAGCAGGTGGGTGTTAATACTTCGACTGTAACCTCATGAGTAATAAATAACTTTTCAAGTATAATCCTGGATATTATTCCAAAAAATATTGAAACCCATAAATATGGTTTAATATATTTCGCTGGCAAAAATAAAATAAACCATGGCCAAATAAGATAAAACTGCTCTTCAACTGCAAGGCTCCAAAAGTGGGCAATTGGATAATTAAAATATTGATTTTTAAAGTATAAAATATTGGAAGCATACCCAAAAAAATATAAAAAATTATCTTTAAGACCAGAGACGTTTGCCCTGTCAAAAAAAAGGATAAAAAATAGTGACAAGTAATAAATTGGGAAAATACGTAGAGATCTTCGTAAAAGAAAATTCTTTATAATAACTCCCTTCCCGGTCTTTTTTGCTTCAGCACTATTTCTTGAATCAAGTAATATTTTAGTTATTAAGAAACCGCTCAAAACAAAAAACAATTCAACACCCCATGAACCAAGTGGTAGCAAAAAACTATGTGAATCGGGCACCCAATGAAAGATGATAACCATGAAAACCGCTATGGCTCGAAGACTATTAAGTTGTTGATAATACAAATTAAATGGAGAATAAAAATCGCAACTATACTGTATCCATAAAGCTTTTTTCAACTTTATTAAACAGTAGTAACCCTGTAATCAATGTTATTAGAATAATAATTGCGCTATACCCCAAACTTGAAAAAGTAAAGCTACCATGTCCGAAAACTGCATATCTAAATGCTTCAACAATGGGGCTCAAAGGATTCCACTGTACCCATGATGCATAACTTTTTCCCTTTAGAAATGAAACAGGATAAGCAACCGGAGTAGCATACATGAGCAATTGTACAGCAAAACCAATAAGAATATTAAAATCCCGGTACTTAGTAGTAAGTGAGGAAATAATAATACCCAACCCCAAACCAAATGCAGCCATCATTAAAACCAATAATGGAATAATCAACCATGTGATACTAAAATATAAAGGCGCCCCCTGAAAGAAATAACAAAAAAATATCATCACTGTCAATAACAGGAACTGAATACCAAATTTAACAATGTTAGAAATTACTACCGATAAAGGAAGCACTAACCTCGGGAAATATACTTTTCCAAAAATGCCTGCATTTGCAACAAAGGTGTTTGATGTAGCATTTAAGCAACTGGCAAAATAATTCCAAATAGTTATACCACTCATATAAAAAAGGAACTTTGGTTCTATACCATCGGTAGGTATGTTTGCAATTTTCCCAAAAACCATTAAAAATATTATTGTAGTAAAAATTGGTTGTATAAAATGCCAGACGGGGCCAAGTATTGTTTGTTTAAACTGTGCTACAAAATCCCGCTTTACAAACAATATCAGCAAATCCCTATAGTGCCAGATTTCTATAAAATTTATATCAAATAGTCCGGTTTTTGGAGATAATACCATATCCCAATGATCGTGGGGTAGTGTGGTAGTTTTATCTTCGAGGGGATTCATTATTTTTAAACTTTCGCTCATTCTGTAAATTATTCCTTAGTTTAAATCCAAAGCATTAATAATTTTTGTCTTATAGGTTTCATATCCAAAAATTTCAATTACCTCCTGCTTATCAGGAATAAATTGATATTTGTTACTTATAATCTTTCTAATAGCATTAGTTATCTCTGTTTGATTATCAGGATCAACTAACAATCCAAATTTGCCATTAGCCAAAGCATCCACACTGCCATCGCGATTTCCGCCAATAACAGGCTTACCATAAAATAGCGCTTCTATAAAAATGATTCCGAAGCCTTCTTTTTTACTGGGCATTATATAAATATCTGCCAGGCCAAAATAATCAGGAAGTTCATTATCTGGAATGTACCCGCTAAAAAAAACCTTATCTTCAAGTTGATATGTTTTAATCAAATCTTCCAACCAAATTTTCTCGGGCTGATCATACTTTCCTGCAATGATATATACCAACTCCGGAAAATCATCTTTTAGAGTTTGCATAGACTTCAAAACCTTATCGTATCCTTTGTCCCTATCATGCGACGATAACCTGCTAAGCGTTAGCAGAATCGTTTGGTTTTCATTAAGCCCGTATTTATCAAGCAATTGCCTGCTCTTGGGTTTATTATTATTTGGTAAAAAAGGGTCAATGCAATTATTAATTACCAAACATTTACTCTTATCAATACTGTGCATCTGAATCATCTTCTGTTTGGTATAATTACTAACGCAGATCACTATATCACATTTTAAAAGCAAGTGTAGTTTATACCCTGAGAACTCTTGCCAAACTTCTATGCCATGAGCTAATAATATAATTCTTGTTGAAGGCTTAAGAAGCTTAATGATATATCCAAATAACAGCAGGTTAACATGACTTAAAACTATGACATCACTGTTAATACCTAATGCTATAGCACGTATTCCGAATCGTAATTTATTTGCTGAGAACCACTCATAAACATGAGGAGGAAAATAACGTGTATCGGCAAGATCTGTCTTATCATGCATGGAACAAATTTTGAATTTGGTTCCATGTTTCAAGGAATTGTCCCAGAATATCTTTCCCAATATTCTGCAAACTTTTTCTATGCCCCCGGTTGCTGAAAAAACTTTTAGAGTAAGAAAAAGTACATCTTTTCGGGGCATCCTACTTTTTCCTTTTTTTAAAGAGGCTAATTACTTTTTGAAATAAATTTTCTGGCTTTTTATTTTTTTCTGAATATCCATAATTATAAGACATGTTGTAATTGAATCCATAACCATAGCCATAGCCATAACCATAGCCATAGCCATAACCATAATAAGAATTTACTCCACTCATTTTTACATCGTTTACCAATAAGTTAATACTGGGAAATGATTTTCTGACATATAGCTCATTAACAAATTCCATTTGCTTTTTGGGGGTATATCTTTGCCGCACCAGATAAACGGTTGTGTCAGCAAAGCGGCTAAGAACTCTTGCATCACTAACAAGCCCCACAGGTGCCGAATCTATAATGATAAATTCAAACTCATTTTTCAGATAAGCGAATAGCTGATCAATTTTTTCATCCATCAATAATTCCGAAGGATTGGGCGGCACAGGTCCTGCGGGTACAATGAATAAATTATTTATTTTACCAACAGGAACTGCCAACTCTTCCTTAGTAGCGTCACCAATAATATAATTACTAATTCCTTTCCTATCCGTCAATCCAAGGGTTTTCGATATTTTCGGCTTTCTAAGGTCAAGTTCAATTATTACCGTTTTTTTGTTCGCTATTGCCCAAACCGCCCCAAGATTCATAGAAGTAAACGTTTTGCCCTCACCAGCCATAGAGGATGTTACTAAAATAACCGGGTTTTTGATGTTTGCAATAAAATATTGTAGGTTAGTGCGGGCAACTCTAAATTGTTCGGCTATCATACTTCTATCTTTCTCTCCAATAACAACCTCTCTATCAATCATTTTATGATGAGATATTTCACCAATTATAGGCATCTCTGTAAATCTTACAATATCTAATCTACTTGTAACTTTATCGTTTAGCAGATCCTTAATGTAGATTAATACTACAGGTATTATTAAACCTAATATTAAAGCCATTCTATAAATCCCCCCTGTATCGGGACTAATTGGTTGCCATGAAGAAATAGAAGGGTCTACTGAAAATGAGTTGGATGTACTACTTGCCATAGTAATTGCAGATTCTTCTCTTTTTTGCAAAAGGAATAAATACAATTTTTCTTTTATTCCTTGCTGCCTCCCAATTTCATTCAATTCTCTTTCTTTTGAAGGGATTTCATTAATTTTATCTTTCAATAAACTAATTTCATTTTCTAAATTCCGGATTAATGCATATGATATTTTTCTAATATTACTAAGATTCTCAATAATATTTATTCGTATTTTTTCAATTTGGTTTTCAATAAATAGTATTCGTGGGTTAGCTTCTTTAGATCCATTTTTTAAAATGCCTTCTCTATCTAATACCAGAGTATTATAACTATTTATTAAACTTCCCAATGTTACATCTTCAATTCCCAAAGCGGATGGCACTAATGAAAATTTATTTGTAGAAGTAGTTACATATCTATCAAGCATATCTATTACCTGTATTTTTATCTTTTGCTCATTTAAATTATCCACTTTACCTTTATAAGTTTCATATTCACTACCTCCTTGCTTTCCAATATCAATAATTTCATTTTTTTGTTTGAAATCCTGTAAACCCTGCTCTACCTTTCCTAACTCGTTTGTTAACAATATCAATCTTCCATCTATAAATTTTACTGTGTTATCAACTACCTTATTTTTATTTTCGACAGTACTTGTATTGTATGCAGTTACCAATTGATTAAGTATGTCTTGTCCTTTTTGTGGGATTTCAGTGGTAATGGTAATGCGTAAGATACTTGCTTGTCCATTTAGCTGTCTAATATTTAAACCTGGTGCAATTGATGATGCTGTCTGAAAAGGAGGTTGCCATGCAACTATATATTTATATTCTGGATTTGCTGCAGCAGGGTTTTGAACATTAATTTTAAAATCACCATGGAACCCATGAATTAATTCCCCGGAAGAATACCACTTATCAGATAATCCCAATACCTGAAATTTTTTCCTTACATCAAATTTAATTACAATAGCAAAAGAAGAATTTGAATCTTTTTGTGATATCCCTTCATAAGAAAAAAAGGAATTTTTGTATAACTCTGTACGTTTGAGGTTACCTTCAACTACATATTGAGTATTTAAATTTAATGCTTTTACAACCCTTGTCATTAAAGTTGCAGATCTTAGAATTTCTATTTCATTTGATAGATTAGTTTTGGACTTGTAGATTACAATTTCATCTAATGCTTCTGCACCACCACTACCGCCACGGCTATTCTTATCATCCTTAATCAAAATTGATATGTAAGAATTATAATAAGGTATTTGATATCGCAAATATACATATGCGACAGTAATACAAACCGCTACTGATAAAACAAAAAGTGGCAAATAAATAATATATTTAAAAATTAGCTCTTTAGGGCTAAGTTTTATTTTGTCATTTTTAGCTGAAGATGTATAGTCACTGTTTTTGGTCACTTAAATACTTATTTAGCAATATTTAAAACTAAGAAAAATACGGTACTTATTACAGATAAAATACTAGTTATAATAGAAAGGTTTCGTACTAAAGTCTGATCTGAACTTGTTGCTTTAGCTTTAGTAGGTTCAATATAAATAATATCATTTTGTTGCAAATTATAATAGGGAGAACTAAATACGTTGATTGATAATAAGTTTAGAGTACCAAATTCCCGTATGCCATCTTTCTCTCTTATAATCATTATGTTTTCTCGCCTTGCATACGGAGTCAAATCCCCCGCTAATCCAAGAATTTCGCTCATATTTACTTTGCCTTCCGAAATATTGATTACCCCAGGTTTGTTTACCTCTCCAATTACAGTTATTTTAAAATTTATAAATTGTACCGTTATTACTGGATCATTAACAAATAAAGTAATTCTTCGTGTAAGTGTATCAACCAATTGTTGCAATTTATAACCTTTAACCATTATTTTGCCAAGTTGTGGCAATCTCACATTTCCATCTTTTTCTACTAAATACCCAAGTCCGGTGTTACCCAAGCCGTTACTTGCATTTAGGTTGTAAGGAGTCACAGATTGCGGATCTAATGCAGTTACAGTAATCACCAGTCTGTCACCGGGTTCAATTGTTGGTTCATAAGCTTTTACTATAGTTGCAAGAAGTGAATCTTTTCTTTGGTTAAAATATACCGTATTACTCAATTTTGCTTTGGACTGACATCCAATGCCACAACAAAAAACTATAGGTACAATCAGATATTTGAAAATAAAATTACAATACTTATTCATCAGATTTGTATTAAACAGGTTATAGCTTCGCCACCTCAGTCACATAATGAGTTAATAAGCCATAAAAAAATATATGGGGGTATTCCCAAACCCCACAAAATACTAAACTAATTATAAATGATAAGGGAAATAAGTTGTAAAATAAAATTCCGTATATATGATCTATCCACTTTGTAAAATCAAATAATTTTATTCGTAGCAAATATAAATTTAACAGAGCAATTATCGGAAGTCCAATTGAAACTTTAGTAGAAATATTAAAAAGATTATTTTCTAAAATATAATAAAATATTATCCCAAAATAACAGCATGAAATAATTTTTCAGTAAAAATTGAGGCTATTGCAATTGCTTTGTAGATTTTGGAAATCATAATTTTGATATCCTCACTTTATCGGCGGTATACCCATTAAATATTAAGAGGCTGTCCTTTTAAGACAGCCTCATTCATATATAAAAAAATAATTCAGAAAACTAAGCT
Organism: Segetibacter sp.; assembly: GCA_031373555.1. Classification (GTDB taxonomy): domain Bacteria; phylum Bacteroidota; class Bacteroidia; order Chitinophagales; family Chitinophagaceae; genus Segetibacter. Next base: position 36,304 of record JANMMU010000038.1, read on the forward strand.
GAAGTCAAATTTAATCTTCAACTTTCAACTTACCTTTTTGTTTAGCCATCACTTCCTCTGCTACATTATTTGGTGCAGGATTATAATGACTAAATTCCATGGTAGATGTTGCACGCCCACTACTTAAAGAACGCAGTTGAGTTACATAACCAAACATTTCACTTAATGGAACTTTAGCTTTAATAACCTGCAATCCTCCACGGCTATCCATGCCTTCTAACATTCCACGGCGACGGTTAAGATCACCTGTTACATCACCCATGTACTGGTCTGGAGTAGTAACTTCAACTTTCATGATTGGCTCTAACAATACTGGTTTGGCTTTTTTTCCTGCTTCGCGGAAACCACCTCTTGCACAAAGTTCAAAACTCATTGCATCAGAGTCAACAGCGTGGAAACTACCATCGTAAACACGTACTTTCATACTTACTACCGGGTAAGCAGCAAGTACACCCGTATTCATTGAGTTTTCAAATCCTTTAATAATAGCAGGAACAAATTCACGAGGAATTGATCCCCCAAACAAATCATTTACAAATTGGAATGAACCTTTTCCTTCTTTCAAAAACTCTTCGTCAGCAGGCCCTATTTCAAACAAAATATCCGCAAATTTACCGCGACCACCTGTTTGCTTTTTAAGTGTTTCTCTGTGTTCTATAGTTTTTGTAAAGGCCTCTTTGTAAGCAACCTGTGGAGCTCCCTGATTGATTTCTACCTTAAACTCACGACGCATACGGTCTATGATGATTTCAAGGTGCAATTCTCCCATACCACTAAGGATAGTCTGACCAGTTTCCTCATCAGTCTTTACTCTTAGAGTAGGATCTTCTTCTACAAGTTTGGCAATAGCCATACCCATTTTATCAACGTCTACCTGTGTTTTAGGTTCTATGGCAACAGAAATTACCGGTTCTGGAAAGGTCATACTTTCCAATGTAATCGGGTGTTTTTCATCGCACAAAGTATCGCCAGTCTTAATGTCTTTAAATCCAACGGCTGCACCAATATCACCTGCTTCAATAAAATCAACAGGGTTTTGCTTATTAGCGTGCATCTGCATTATACGGCTTATACGCTCATTTTTACCTGTACGCACATTCAATACATAGCTTCCGGAATCAAGTCGTCCTGAATATGCCCGGAAGAATGCCAAACGGCCTACAAATGGATCAGTCATTATCTTGAAAGCTAAAGCACTAAAGGGTTCCTTAGGATCACAATGACGAATAACTTCCTCATCTGTATCAGGATTTATACCTTTAATTGCATCTATATCCATAGGACCAGGCAAGTATCTTACTACAGCATCCAAAGCGGTTTGTACACCTTTGTTTTTGAAGGATGAACCACACATCATTGGAATGATAGAAAGATCAATTGTTGCCTTACGTATAGCTTCATGAACTTCATCTTCAGTGATTGTATTTGGATCATCAAAGAATTTTTCTAACAATTTGTCATCGTACTCTGCCACAGCTTCAATTAGCTCCTGACGATATTGATCAACCTCATCCTTCATATCCGCAGGAATCGGAACTTCTTTATATGTCATTCCACGACTTTCCTCGTCCCAGATAATACCTTTCATGGTAATAAGATCAACCACACCTTTAAAACTATCTTCTGCACCAATTGGTAATTGTAATGGAACAGCTTTTGCTCCCAGCATTTCTCTAACTTGTTTTACCACGTTTAGGAAATCTGCACCACTGCGGTCCATTTTATTTACAAACCCAATTCTTGGTACTTTATAACGATTAGCCTGACGCCAAACTGTTTCAGACTGTGGCTCAACACCAGAAACTGCACAGAATAATGCCAATAACCCATCAAGTACACGAAGAGATCGTTCCACCTCTACTGTAAAGTCCACGTGACCGGGAGTATCAATGATATTAAATTTATACAATTTAGTATCGGGTAGCTTTGCACCCTGTACTGTAGGAAAATTCCAAAAACAAGTAGTAGCAGCTGAAGTAATTGTGATACCTCTCTCCTGCTCCTGCGCCATCCAATCCATAGTAGCTGCACCATCATGCACTTCTCCTATCTTATGGTTAACACCTGTATAATACAGAATTCGCTCTGTAGTAGTTGTCTTGCCTGCATCAATATGTGCTGCAATACCAAAATTCCTTTGAAATCTTAAGTCCGCCATGACCGTTTATTTGTGGTTGTTAATTACTTATTTTTTATTAATTCTATTTTTCGAGGCGCAAAGGTAAGCAAATTAATTATCAGAATAATAGTATTCTAATTATAGCTTCTAAGCAAAAAAATGATGTTATTTAAAAAATTAAAATCATATTGAATTTGAAATTTTAAACCACATCTATTTTATAAAACTGATAAAAAGTTTTTTTCGAAAATTTATAAGCTTAATTTTATTTCTTCCTAATTTTATAATACCAAAAAATGAATAGTTTCAAATACAGATAAGTAAATTTCTTTTAACTTCAACTTCCAAATCATTTATTTAAAACTTACACAATGATTACTTCTACCAACAAAAGTCAGTTAAGTCAGGAAAATGGCGAACTTAAAAAAAGATCTTTTAACCACTTGCAAAATACTACAACAGCCTTCGCGGTAGTAGATGATGACGACTTTGATGACGAGGATGAAGAAGATATAGATGATGATTTGGATGAAATAGAGCCAATAATACCTGATGAGGATTTAGAAGTGGACGATATAGATATTGATACAGATGATTTAGAGGATATTGAAGATTTAGACGATGATGACGACGACGACGATGATGATTTATAAGTAAGCAAATAACTCCATCACTTCTATTTTGTTCCAAGAAAAAAACTATGTGTAATTGTCTTATGGAAAAAATAATTTTTTCTTAGGCATCTACTAAGTTATATCCGGCTCTCACAAAGTTTAACTCATGATATCTAAATAAAAAAGTCCTGGAAATTTCCAGGACTTAAGTTATTTGAGCTTTCTAAAAAATCAATTTTATTTTTTAGGAGCAGCTTTCTTAGCAGCGGCTTTCTTAGGAGCGGCGGCTTTCTTAGGAGCGGCGGCTTTCTTAGGAGCAGCTTTCTTAGGAGCAGCAGCTTTTTTAGGAGCAGCAGCTTTCTTAGGAGCAGCTTTCTTAGGAGCAGCAGCTTTCTTAGGAGCGGCGGCTTTTTTTGCAGCGGCTTTCTTAGGAGCAGCGGCTTTTTTTGCAGCAGCTTTTTTAGGAGCAGCTTTTTTTGCAGTTGCCATGTTTTTAAATTTAATGGTTAGTAAATATGCACTAAATTAAAAACTAATTTTAAACTACCAAAAAAAAGTTACGCAGAAGCTACTTCTGTAACGATAGAAACAGTCCTTCTATCATTACGTCCTTTCTTAAATTCTACTACTCCGTCGGTCAATGCAAAGAGTGTAAAATCTTTGCCAACACCTACATTCGTACCAGGGTGATATTGCGTACCACGTTGGCGAAGTATAATGTTTCCGCATATTGCAGGCTGTCCTCCAAATATTTTAACCCCTAATCTTTTGCTTTGTGAATCACGTCCGTTCTTCACGGATCCTTCACCTTTCTTGTGAGCCATGGTGTTTTATTTTGTAAATTTTTATGTAGATATTTTGTGGATATCCTTATTCAGTAAAAATGAAATTTTACCGTGAAAAGCATCAAAATTTTAAGCGATGCTTTGAATTTTGATATGCGTGTACTGGGTACGGTGACCTAGTTTTTTACGAAAACCTTTTCTTCTTTTCATTTTAAAAGCAATCACCTTATCACCTTTTACAAGATTGCTTATGATTTCGGCAGACACTTTTGCACTCACGTTGTTACCAACAGAAAGTGATCCATTGTCATCGGTCATGAGTACATCACTGAACTCTACCTTATCGCCATTCTGACCTTGCAGGTGAGGTACGTACAAACTTTGTCCGGCTTGTACTTTAAATTGTTGTCCTGCGATTTTTACTATTG
>JANMMU010000053.1:0-76224 GCA_031373555.1 Segetibacter sp.
AATCTATTAGAAAAAATATTGCTTGAAGCAGAAATGCTTGATTTAAAAGCCAATCCAAAAAAAGAAGCATCAGGCACAATTATTGAAGCTTCGTTGGATAAAGGTCGTGGTTATGTTGCTACACTTTTAGTTCAAAATGGAACGCTACGCCAGGGAGATATAATGGTGAGCGGACAACATTTTGGTAAGATAAAAGCAATGTTTAATGAGCGTAACCAAAGGGTAAATGAAGCTCCGCCATCTACTCCGGTTTTGGTATTAGGCCTAAACGGTGCACCACAGGCTGGCGAGAAATTTAAAGTCTATCAGGATGAAGCCGATGCAAAAGAAATAGCCACGAAACGTGCCCAGATACTTCGTGAACAGGGTTTACGTGCAAGAAAACACATTACGCTTGATGAAATCGGCCGACGTCTTGCATTGGGTAACTTTAAAGAACTGAACCTCATTATAAAAGGTGACGTGGATGGATCTGTAGAAGCCTTGAGTGATTCATTACAGAAATTATCTACCGAAGAAATTTCTGTACGGGTAGTTCACAAAGGTGTAGGACAAATATCAGAAAGTGATGTATTGTTGGCTACAGCATCCGATGCTATATTGATAGGCTTTAACGTACGTCCGAGCAGTCAGGCGGCACGTGTAGCAGATACAGAAGGTGTAGAAATCAAACTTTACTCTATCATCTATCAGGCCATTGACGAGATTAAGAGCGCCATGGAAGGTATGTTGGAACCTAAGTTTGTAGAGAAAATTACTGCAAATGTTGAAGTAAGAGAGGTGTACAAATTTGATAAAGCCACTGTAGCCGGTTGTATGGTTATAGAAGGTAAGATTTTCAGAAATTCCAAAGTGCGTATTATTCGCGATGGTATTGTTGAATATCCTAAAGGTGAAGGCGGTGCTGCAGAACTAGGCTCACTAAAACGTTTCAAAGACGATGTGAAAGAAGTGAACAACAACATGGAGTGCGGTCTTACTATTAAAAACTACAACGACCTTAGGGCAGGCGATATAGTAGAAGCATTTGAATCAGAAGAAGTGAAGCGGACATTATAATATAATCTTGTTAATTCGCAATATTCAACCCGTCGATATGTCGGCGGGTTTTTTTCGTAGATAATCGAAGTATTTACAGCTATATCCTTTAGAAAATTTTTTTATTGCCAAATGAATTTAGACAATGGCTTTAAAACAAAAAAGCCTCTGCATTTTCATACAAAGGCTTTTTATAGCTGTAGGGGGAGGGATCGAACCTCCACGAGGCAGTTAGCAGAAGCACAAAGTTCAGTGGTCGACCCTGGTCGCAAAAGTATTGCTACTTAAGCGGCTCTATGCTAAGTTTGTCCTGTTATCCTCACCCCCGAGACAAGGGGGCATGTCTGCCAAAAATTTCATCACCCCACAGTGTGATTGTAAAGAACTTGATAATGCAATATTACAGTAATCAGACGCTTTATTACAAATTTTCAAACAATTATTTTTAAAATTTAGAAATTATATAGATATTTGATAAATAGTTTAAAAATTTATCAAAAAAAATTCTCGTCATGGCTAATAAATTAAATCTTGACAAACTGGATTTTCAGATTATATATGAAATGATGGAAACCGCAGAGGTTTCATATGCTGACCTTGGTAAAAAACTATTTGTTTCAGGTGGCACCATTCATGTCAGAATAAAGAAACTGCAGGAAATGGGTATAGTTAAAGGTACTAGATTAAATGTAGATCTCAAAGCCTTAGGTTATGATGTTATAGCATTTATTGGCATTTACCTTGAAAAGAGTTCTCTGTATGATGCGGTTGAAAACGAGTTAAGAAAAGTACCTGAAATTGTACGGTTAAATTATACAACAGGTAACTACAGCATGTTTGCAGAGATTATATGCAAAGACATTAACCAACTGAGGTATGTACTGCACGATGAGTTACAAAAGATAAAGGGTATTGAAAGAACAGAAACTTTTATTTCCCTGGAGGAAAGCTTCAATAGAAATGTAGTAGTTACAAATGTTTAATCCCTTTTTTACTATTAATTTAAACAAAAGAAATTGGATGTGTTGCTAATTTACTTTTCTTCCTTTCCACTTATAGGTTCCAAACTTGCCAAGCCATCCTGCTATTACAGTATATAGAATATGAAAAGGCTGCATAACAGGAAACCACCACAATAGCTTTTGCTGATGGAAAAAAAATGCAACAGGCCACATAAACCTAAGCTCAATCAATACTTTTACCAGTAACATAATCACCCACCAAATCCAAAGTTCCCAATACCAAAAGGCAATTACCGGTACCGCAATAAAACTTATATTTAAGAGATATACCAAAGCCAATACTGCAATGATTCTTTTATCATCAAACTTATCTGCTTTGCTTGCCCACCTTATACGTTGATTAAAAAAATCTTTCCATGTGGGCATGGGTTGCGTTACTACAACTGCCTCGTTTGAAAACATAAAACCAATACCATTTTTGTGTTGTTTATATATTTTATGCATCAACATCATATCATCTCCGCTTGCTATGTTGTCAATACCTTTAAAACCACCAACCTCTAAGAAAACTTTTTTGCTATAAGCAAGATTGGCACCATTACACATACTATGAAAACCTGCGCCCACTGCAGCGGCAGTTATACCTTGTAAGCTCAAAAAATCAAGACACTGAAACTTAGAAACAAATGAACCGGAATCCTGAAAACGAACCGGAGCAGCAACAAATACCGCCTCGCTTTCTCTTATGAATCTATCAATACACCATAGCCATTTTAAAGGAATTATACAATCTGCATCGGTAGTCACAATATACGCACCTGTTGATTGTTGTATAGCAATTTCAATAGCTTTCTTTTTATAACTATTTAATTGTTTTTTATGAAGCAGATTTTCCAACTGAATCAAATGTAGATTACTATTTTGATTTTGCATTTGCCTTACGATCTCCGCTGTATTATCAGTAGAATAATCATCTACTACTATTATTTCATAAAGGTTTTTCGGATACTCGTTTGCAAAAATAGTTTTGAGGCATTTTTCAATATTGAGTGATTCGTTCCTTGCAGGTATTATAATTGAAAATTGTGTAACACATGGTTCACCCTTTTTGATTACGAAAGGCTTTAATTTCAAAAACCAATGCCTGTACTTTTCAATAAGGATTGCATGGGCTAACAAAAGCAGCGCAGTAAAGATGAATAATACTAAAACCATCTATCGCAAAGAAAACAAGAATTAGCCATTTATTGCCATGTTTTCAAACCTATGAGGATAATAGACAAAAGAGAGGATTGTATTAGTATTACATTGGTAAATTTAGGCATTCCAAAAAAAGTCTAAAATTTTAATCCAGACTTTTTTCAATTGAATAAAAAAATAGTTACCTTTACTTAGTTGCATAAACAACTATATGCCAAACAACCATTTTAAACGTGGGGAATTATACAGCTTTATTACAGGCATGGCATCAACTGCCCTTGCGAGAAGGCTGCAAAAAAATTTTAAACAATCCGGTATAGAAGTAACTATTGAGCAGTGGAGTATTCTATATCATTTATGGAAAGAAGATGCTGTAAGTCAGCAGGAACTTAGTATAAGGAGTTTTAGAGACAAGCCCAGTATTACAAGATTGTTGGACAATTTAGAAAAGTTGAAACTCGTTAAAAGAATGCCCAGCAAAAATGATCGTAGAATTAACCTGATTGTGCTAACTGAAGCCGGAAAAAATTTGCAACAGCAAACAATGAATGTGGCTGACCAAACCCTAAATGAAGCGCTTATTGGGGTAGCAAATGCAGATATTGAAACTTGTAAAGCTGTTTTGCAAAATGTGTATGATAACCTATTATAAAGGGTATTGCCCGACTGTAAATTAAGTGGCACATATATAGTAGTAAGTACTGGAAATGGTCTTGTATAAAATGTATCAGAATTAGAATATAAAATCATCAATATAAAATTCATAATGCTCAATATGGAAACAGTAAAGAACACATCAGTAAAAGGAGCCGAATGGCTTATAAAGGAATCTACAACAGCTGACACCTATATCCCCGAAAATTTTAATGAAGAGCAAATAATGGTAAAAGATATGTGCAGGGATTTCCTTGACACAGAAGTCTTTCCTAACATAGTAAGAATAGACACTATGGAAAAAGGACTAATGCCTTCGTTGATGGTAAAAGCCGGAGAACTCGGATTATTAGGTGTTTCGGTTCCGGAAGAATTTAGCGGTTTAGGTAAAGATTTTATTACATCCACCTTAGTTAACGAGGGGTTGGGCGGAGGTTTTAGTTTTTCGGTGGCCGTTGCAGCACATACAGGTATTGGTACCTTGCCCATATTATATTTTGGTACTGATGAACAAAAGAAAAAGTATGTACCAAAATTAGCAACCGGTGAATGGAAAGGCGCTTACGGCCTTACCGAGCCAAACAGCGGCAGCGACGCATTGGGAGCTAAAACAACCGCCACATTAAGTGCAGATGGTAAACACTATCTGCTGAATGGACAAAAATGCTGGATTACAAATGGCGGCTTTGCTGATGTTTACACTGTATTTGCCAAAATAGATGGCGATAAATTTTCCTGTTTTATAGTTGAAAGAGGTTTTGAAGGATTTACGCAAGGCGAGGAAGAGCATAAAATGGGCATTAAAGGATCTTCAACAGTACAGTTGTTTTTTCAGGACTGTAAAGTGCCTGTAGAAAACCTGTTAGGCGAAATAGGAAAAGGCCACATCATTGCCTTTAATATTTTAAACATTGGTAGGTTAAAGTTGTGTGCTGCTGCTTTGGGTGGATCGAAACGGGCTTTAAACACATCGCTTGAATATGCAATTGTTCGTGAACAGTTTAAACAATCCATCAGCAATTTTGGAGCAATTAAGCATAAACTTGCTGAAATGGCTATCAGAAATTGGGTGTGTGAAAGTGCTCTCTATAGAACAGCTAAATGGATCGACGATAAAGAAATTGAATTGTTAGAAAGTGGCAAACCTTTTAATGAGTCGCTGCTTGGTGCCGCCGAAGAATTTGCTATAGAATGTGCTATATTAAAAATTGTAGGTAGCGAAGTGCTGGATTATGTTGTTGACGAAGGAGTTCAAATACATGGTGGTAATGGATATAGTGATGAATATGTAATTTCCCGTGCTTACCGCGATAGCCGTATAAACCGCATCTATGAGGGAACAAACGAAATTAATCGTTTGCTTACTGTTGATATGGTTCTTAAAAGAGCAATGAAAGGCCGTCTCAATATGATGGGTCCTGCTATGGCTGTACAGAAGGAATTGATGAGTATTCCTGATTTTAGAAGTGGAGATGATCAACCTTTTGATAAAGAGAAAAAGGCCATTCAGAATTTTAAGAAAGCAATTTTAATGACTGCTGGTGCAGCTGTTCAAAAGTTGATGATGAAACTGGAATCTGAACAGGAAATACTCATGAATATTGCAGATATGTCCATAGAAACATTTTTAGCCGAAAGTGCCTTGCTTCGTGTGATGAAACTGACCGAAGCTAATGGAACAGAAGCTTCTCAAAATGAGTTTAATATGATGCGTGTTTATTTGAATGATGCTGCAGATAAAATAAACAAAGCAGGCAGAGATGCTGTTAATTCATTTGCCGAAGGCGACGAACAAAGAATGATGTTACTGGGTATTAAAAGATTTACCAAAGTTGAACCCTTTAATACTAAAACTGCAAGAAGAGCAATTGCAGATAAGTTAATAGCAGAAGGAAAATATCCATTGTAGAATTATTTCGTAATGATGCTATAGTATCATTAAGTATATTTTCCGCTATTTCCTTCATTTTTGTGAGCCCTTTAAAAATTTTCTTATGAGCGAAATAATAAACGAATTCAACGACTACCGTACCCGAATGAACGAGGTTATACTAAGCAAGAACAACCTTGTAATGAAGCGGCTTTGGAACCTTGATACCAATACATATGAAGATGGTGAAATAAATAAACAAACCAAAGAAATGCTGGGGCTGGTAGCAAGCATGGTGCTCCGTTGCGATGATTGTATAAAATATCATTTGGGAAAATGCCACGAACTTGGTGTTACCAATGGCCAGGTTTATGAAATTTTTGCTGTAGCAAATATTGTGGGAGGAACTATTGTAATACCTCATACAAGAAGAGCGGCGGAGTATTGGGAGGAGTTGGTGAAATGATTGGAAAAAGTTGAATTTACATCCAATACTCACTATTCTTTCTTTGATAATGGGAACAACTCTCTGTATCAGATATAAAAAATTGTTTTAAAACTTAGGAGTTTAATTCGGCAAAACAAAGGTTTATAATACAATGCACCTGCCCAGTTGAATGCGGAATTACGATGAGTTCTTTTATGTATTGGGACTCTATTTGTTATTCAGATTTATCTTCTTCCCTAAACTAAGCGGATGATGTAGGATTTCAATTATGGGTTGTCAGATGTGGTAATGTATTTAGAAATGTACATAGCCATTTTATTGTGTGCTTTCTCGTTGGGGTGCCCATCATATTTTGATAGAATGTAGTCTTTAGATTTTTCTCCTTTGAAAATATCATTTCCGTTTACAAAAATTACCCACGGAGATTGCTTATAAAAATCACGTATTGTGTTTTCAGTTTTTTCGAAAATTTTAGGATATTCAAGCAGGTATATTTCAGGAAATTTGAGCATTATCAATTGAATATTTTTTGCTTTGGCATCGTCTGAAACTTCCTGTAGCAGTTGCTTTGATTGCTGCCAGCTTTTCCGGTTTTCTACATAGTTTTTTATAGTCACATCTAATACACTGTTAGGGAAAATGAACCCATGTATTTTCATTTCGTTATGAAGGGTGTGTAAAACATAATCCAATACTTTCGATTGTTTGTAGAAGTAGGTTATTTTTTGAAGTAGCGTTTGTTTCACGTAGGTATTGGTCATTTCCGCAGAGGTCTTTCCCGAATCTACTTTTATTAATGATTTGTCCAGGTTGCCGTCTATATCATTCAGGTTGTAACCAATAATTACAAATTGTGGTTTAAATTTATCAACAAATTCAAAATAAGTCTGTCGGTTGTCAAGCGTATTGTTACTTGGTTTTGAAACATCTAACACATAAACAGCATCATACTTTTTGTTGTTCTTCTTTAAAATCAGTTTCAATTGTTCAGAAAATTTGTCTTTAGCTTCTATTCCGCCACCTGCTATATAAGAATCACCCAGAACCATTATACGGAGATTATTGCCTTCAAGATCTATCTTGTTTTCATTCATCATTGTGTACTCCGGAGTAATCACAATTTCTTTGGCAATCTTTACTACACGGGTATCATCAAAAAATTTGAAATGCTCATCTAAACGCATCAGGAGTTCGCCGGTAACCAAAAATATAATGATGACAAAAATTGTTTTCTTTAGCATTTTGACTCCTTAAAATTGAAAATAAATAAATGATTTATTGCCAAATGCACCCCATAAAATAATTGCCCAAATAATGATACAGTTAAAAGCAATAATAGAGTATGACTTCAAGGCAGAGCCGTCAGCAAATTGCAATGCATGTTGTTTGGTGCGTTGAACCCATTCAGTACCAAAGCAAAGGAGAATTAAGAAAATCATAGACTTTGCGCTTGCCATACCAGGAAAGGAGGGTGAAGAAAATATTGAGGAAGAAAATATTTCCCCAATATAGTTGAATGCATGATGTACATTTTCTGCACGAAAGAATATCCATGCAAATACCGTAAGGCTAAAAGTGAGTACAATGGATAAAAAATCTTTTATATTGGGCAAAAGGTTTCCTTGTGCTACAATATTCAAATTGTTGCGGTGTGTATTAAAAATGATTGAAGGCATTATATAAAGGGCATTCAAAAATCCCCATACAATAAATGTCCAGTTGGCACCATGCCAAAACCCACTGACCAAAAATATAATAAAGGTATTTCTCACCTTCATCCATGTGCCTCCTTTGCTACCTCCAAGTGGTATATACAAATAGTCTTTGAACCAGGAAGAAAGAGATATATGCCAACGCCTCCAAAACTCTGCTATGTCTCTTGAGAAATAAGGGAATGCAAAATTTCGTAAAAGGTCTATTCCAAACAAACGGGCAGTACCTAAGGCTATATCAGAATAACCAGAAAAGTCGCAATAAATCTGAAACGTAAAAAACAATGCCCCTAAAACAAGTGTGCTGCCACCATAGTGTGCAGAATTTCCAAAAATGGTATTGGCATATTCGGCGCAGTTATCGGCAATAACAATCTTTTTAAAAAAGCCCCATAACATTTGGCGTAGGCCATCAATTGCTTGTGTATAATCGAACTTTCTTTTTGTAAGTATTTGAGGCAATAAATGGGTAGCTCTCTCTATTGGCCCTGCTACAAGCAAAGGAAAAAAACTGACAAAAACAGAATAGTTGATAAAATTTCTTTCGGGTATTATCCTGTTTTTATAAAGGTCAATTACATAAGACAACCCATGAAAAGTATAAAAGGAAATTCCAACAGGTAGTATTATTTGCAATGTGCCCAAATTGGCCTTGAACCCTAATAATGAAAGTGCATCGGCAAATGAAGCAGCAAAAAAGTTATAGTATTTAAACACTCCCAAAAAACCCAGATTAATACTAATGCTTAGCCATAACCAAAATGCTTTTCTTTTCTGATTGGTAGCTTCAAATATTTTAATGCCGGTATAGTAGTCAAGTAGTGTAGAAAAAATAAGTAGAAATAGAAAACGCCAGTCCCAACAAGCATAGAAGAAATAACTGGATATAAGCAATAAAATATTTTGTTTTTTTAAATCCCCATTTGTAGCAAACCAATACAGTATTAAAACGATTGGTAAAAAGATTGCAAAATTTATTGAATTGAAAAGCATGAAGTCTTTTGTTGCTCTGTTCTACAATAATGAATGGCATCAATTACTTTAGAAACAGGAAATAATCTTATCGTTAAATGTTTTTGTTAATTGTTGTATCGTGCAAAGTAAACTTAAATCTAAAATATAATCGCAGTATCGCTTAGTGCAAATCAACAATTTCAAATTCAAAAGGAAAAGATTGTATTAGATGCTGTTTAATAGCGGCAACAACTAAAAATAAAGTGTAAATTCAGGCAGCAGCTAAACTTTTATGTAAATCTTTTTCTTATCCAGCCAATATACTAACAGCCAATAGAATACAATCATGCAAATAGCATAAACAAGTGACCCGGTCTTTAGGTTGCTGCTTAATGGTTTGCAAATATGTTCATAAAACCAGGTGAGTAATGAAGTGTACACAGGTTTGCCATGCTCATCAAAATGATCCCGCCAACGTAGCAATGCCTGGAGTCTTTGAAAAAAGAAGCTAAATGCAAAAATGAACAAGGGATTTTTTCCAAAAACATCAAAGAAACGGCTCCAGGCTCCTTTTTTATCCTTGAACTCCAACAAATAAATAAAAACACCTAATACCATAAGGGCAAGACCGGTAGTGTACACTACATAGCTGCTGGTCCATATTTTTTTATTGATAGGAAAAACCATATCCCATGCAAAACCAATAAATATAAGGGCAGCACCTGCTAAAAAAAGGTGAGAAAGCATTTCCCAGTTTTGCCCGGCTAAAGTCGGGGTTTTGCCTTTTTCTCTAATATATTTTCCGGCAAAGTAGCCTGCTACAACCTGTACAATTGGAGCTATAGTGCTCACTAATCCTTCAGGGTCAAAGGGTGCCCCTTCGCCTTTATATAGATGATTTTCTCCTAAAATTGCTTTATCTATTGCAGTTCCAAAATAGCCTGTAAAACTGTACGGATCACCCGGTTGCCCTAATAAAATACATAAAATCCAATATCCAATAAGTATAGCAATACTTATTATTAGCGCAGTTTTAGGTTTGAAAAAATATACAATAAGGGAAGCGAAAAAGTAGCATAGCGCAATACGTTGCAGAACCCCAAATATGCGAATGTTTTCCCATGCTTTGAAAAGCAGTTTCTCATTGTTCCATTTCACAAATGGATGCCAGTTTAAGAATACTCCGATTAAAAAAATTAATACAGTTCTTGTGAGTACTTTTCTTATAAAAGCGGCTGTTCCCTTTTCCGCAAAGCGGGGAATTACAAATGCCATTGCATTGCCCACTGCAAATAAGAAGAAGGGAAAAACCAAATCAGTAGGTGTACAGCCGTGCCATGTAGCATGTTCAAAAGGTGTATAGATGTGTGACCAACTACCGGGGTTATTTACCAAAATCATAAGTGCTACAGTAGCACCACGAAAAACATCAAGTGAGTAATATCTTTGATTCACGATACTAAAGTAAGTAATACATAAGAATAGGAAAGCCTTTTTTATAAAGCCCTAATTATCATGCAGGAAATTTTGCAAGGATTAAAATTCAAAATTTTCCAAATTGAATAAAATTTAATAATATGTATATCTTGTTAGCTCTATAGAAACGCTAAAACAAAAAACCTTTAAAACAGACCAATAACCTAATTAAAATATTGGGTTGAAAAAATGGATACATTTTAGTTAAAGCAACAGATTCTGCTATACTATCCCATTCGTGTATCTTAAGGCTGTTAATGTTGAAATTCCATACTATTTTCTATTATCTTTGCCCGCATTTTAAAACAATTTGAAAACCTCATTTACAGTTGTTTTAATTTTTGGAAATAAGTATAGAAATCATATTTATCAGAGACTTACCAATGCAATATTTTTATTGTATTGGGTAATCTCATCATACCTCATGTGAGTGAGGGAAGCGAAGCTATATCTAGAAATTTAAAACAGGTACTTAAACAATGAAATTTACTTCTGTTACAGTTGTTATTTTATTCTTACTGACAGCTTGTGCAAGCCGCCAAAGGATTCAGTATTTTAACAACTTTAATGCAATGGCCAAAACTGATTCTATAAGTTATTTGTCACCATTACAGGTTCAGACCGGTGATATTTTGCAGGTAACAATTTCTACCTCTAACCGGGATATTACGGCCTTGTACAATCCTACAGCAAATTTTTTAAATTCGAATACCGGCGCACAGGGTTATTTGGTAGATCATGATGGTTATATAGATTTACCCCAAATAGGAAAAATATACGTTAGGGGTAAAACTATTGATGAAATTAACACAGCAATAAAAACAGAGTTAGATAAATCAATTAAAAATGGATTTGTAGCTACCCGTATTTTAAATTTTAAAGTTTCGGTACTTGGTGATGTAGCCCGACCCGGCAGTTTTCCTGTTAGCAACGAAAGGATTTCTATACTTGAGGCACTAAGCCTTGCCGGCGATGCGAACATCAGCGCTAAAAGAGACGAAGTGCTACTTATCAGAGAGCGGGAAGGGAAGAAAAGCTATGTAACAATTAATCTTAATGACAGCAAAATCCTCTCGTCACCATTTTATTATCTTAGTAATAATGATGTAGTTTATGTCAGACCGGGTGTTAATAAGGTAATTTCTTCTTCTGCCACCGTACAATTATTGCCTTTGATAGCCACGGGGCTCACACTTATTCTTGTTTTATATAACAACGTAATTAAATAGTATAGTAACCTCCTATTCATTTTATGAATAAAGATCAAAATTTAAAAAAGGTTTCTGATGTTGATATGGTGGATATAAGAAGTACGCTCAATAAACTTCTTTTTCATTGGCCATTGTATTTATTGATGTTTATGATTTCTTTGTTTGGAGCTTATATATATCTGCGCTATACACGGCCTGTTTACTCTTCTTCTGCAGAGATCTATATAAAAGATGATAAAAACAAAGGAGGGGCACAAAGTGCTTTAGAGCAATTGGACATGTTCAATTCCAATAAAATTGTGGAAAATGAAATGGAGGTAATTAAGTCCCCATTAATTCTTGAAGATGTTATCCGCGATAACAAGTTTAATATAAGGTACTACATCAAAGGTAAGGTGCTTAATCAGGAAATATATGACAACAGGCCTTTGCTACTTACAATTTTGACAGATAGTTCTAAAGTAGGCGATTATGTTTTAAAGGTTGAAATTTTAGACAATAATAAATTACGGATTATATATCCAAAAGACCGTAAGAAGAAAGATGATTATCAAACCCTATATACACAGTTTGACAGACCTTTCCAGATACGTAAAGACCGTTTTGTAATTAGCTATTTACCAGCTTATAATGTGAACCACGATAAGGATTTTGAAATACAGGTTGATTCTATTTTGCCGCTTGTATATGCTAAATCTCTCGAAATAAAAACTACGCTGGTTAACAGAATGGGTTCAGTTTTTCAATTGACCTACGAAGATGAAATGCCCAAAAGAGCTGCTGATCTTCTAAATTCAATTTTATCAACTTATAATAAATACACTTTAAATGATAAAAATGAAATAACACTTAACACCATCAAGTTCATTGAGTCAAGACTTGCTTCGCTGGGCGATGAATTAAATGTGTTGGAAAGAGAGATTGAAGGCTTTAAAAAAACACGGGGAATTACAGAAATAGACGAAACAGCCAAGTATATATTAAATCAGGCAAGAGATGCAGATACTAAGCTCAATGCAGCTCAGATTCAACTATCAGTTTACAACGACATAGAATCTTATCTCAACAACCCCCATACAGGTAAGCCATTTGCACCCATTTATGGTAATGTAGATCCCGCAATTACTTCGCTTATTAACAGGTATGAAGAGGCACAAAGAGAACGAGCAAGGCTTGCACTTTCGCTACAACCCGGCAACCCAATGCTTAAAGAGGTAGAAGATCAAATTGTAAATACAAGAAATAGTATTAAGAACTATGTAGCCGGGTATAGAAGAAATGCAATGGTAGAAAAAGCCGGAATTCAACAAAAGGTTAATGAAGTAGAAGCCAGAATAAATAAGATACCAACTTACGAACGGGAATTTATAAATATTAAACGTCAACAGGGCATAAAAGAAAACCTATACAATTTTTTACTGCAAAGAAAGGAAGAGTCTGCTGTTTCTTACGCAAGTAATATTGTTGATAACAAAGTGATTGCACCGGCATTTATTCCTGAAAAGCCTATTTCTCCTAAAAGGCTTATGATGACTATGTTGTTTGTATTGGCCGGAATGTTTCTAACCACATTGTATATCAGGCTTAAGTATGTTTTGAACAATAGAATTACTTCTAAAAATGATATAGCTAAGATTACGGATATACCGGTAATAGCAGAAGTTTATAAATATGATACGCAGAAGAAAGTAGTATTTAGTGAACGAACAGTATTGACAGAACAGGTATTGAATTTAAGAAACAGTTTGAAATTTTTGCTTGCGGGTGTAAATCATACTCCAGCAATATTATTTACCAGTAGTATGTCAGGCGAAGGAAAAACATTCATTTCATCTCATCTTGGAAATGCACTAACATACAATAATAAGAAGGCAATATTACTTGAGTTTGATTTGCGTAAACCCAAGCTATCGCAATCGTTGGGTATAAGTAATGCCAGTGGCGTTACTAATTATCTTGTAGGTATGGAAAGTCTTGAACAAATTATAAAAAAGGTGCCGGGAAATGATAACCTGTTTTTAATTCCCTCGGGCCCAATACCACCCAACCCGGTAGAGTTGATTGAAAGTGAAAAGATGAAGGAACTGTTTAAGATACTAAGAGAAAGGTTTGATTACATAGTCATAGATACAAGCCCGGTTGGTATGGTATCAGATGCAAAAAGCCTTTCTCCGCTCATAGATTGCTCATTGTTTGTTATTAGGTTTAATTATACGCCTAAGATAAAATTCAGAGAGATGGCTTCTGATATAGATCGTGCAGTATTTCATAAGGTAGGCATTGTGTTTAATGGTGTAGATCTTGAATCTTCTTATGGCTATTCTAGTTATGGCTACAGCAACTATGGCTATGGATATGGCGGCAACGAAAAGCGGAAAAGCCGTCTGTCATTATTTTTCAAAAATCTAAAACAAAGGATGTTTTAGGGGGGATACTTTTTTCCTTTATTTATTCTATAAGGTAAGTAGTTGTTTTAAATATGAAAAAGAGAGATTTATTGTATAAGATAGTACAGACTTTAATTTAGTTGAGATATTTCTTTGATTATTACCTTTGGAATAAGATCATTAATTTATAAATTATTCACAATGATTTTTACATAATTTACTTTTTAATCATTGAAAAAATATAAAAACATTTACGTTATAGGTGTATTTGATTTATTTCACCGTGGTCATGTTGAGTTATTGAAAAATTCCAGCTCTTTGGGTGAAAACTTGATTGTAGCTATAAATGGGGATGATCTGGTAACAAGATACAAGCGTAAACCCATATACTCCGAAACGGATAGGTTAGAAATTGTAAAAGCTTGCAGATATGTTGACCATGCATTTGTTGTACATGAATATGACAATAAGCCGTATATTGAACAGTATAAAATAGATGCTATAATTCATGGCGATGATTGGGAAAAGAGTAGCTACTTAAAGCAAATTGCTGTAACAGAAGAGTATTTAAAAAACAACAATGTTGATTTAATTCTTTTGCCATATACCCACGGTGTAAGTTCACGTGATCTCATAAAAAAGATAAAGAACTCGTAAACCTTTATTGATGTTATACAAACAAACAGTTAACCTTCCTATTATTTTTCAGTTAGATGAGAATAATATTAATAAAATTGGATTTCATCTTAAACGTAATTTTCTAAACTTTAAGAATGTAGTGGTTTTGTCGGGTGTAAATTTCTCTTACCCCATAGCAAAAAAATTGTGCGAAGAAAATGGGTGGCAGCACATAAGCATAGATCAAGATGCCAACTATGAACTTATAAACAGGCTTAACCAGGAAATAATAAAAGAAAGATACAACCTTATTGTAGGGGTGGGTGGGGGTAATATTATTGATATTGGGAAGCGTATAAGTTTTCTTACCAACATTAACTTTATTGCGGCACCAACCATTATTTCAAATGATGGATTGATTTCTCCAATATCTGTGATCCGCAATGCAGATGGAATTAGAGAAAGCCTGCCGGGACAGATGCCAATGGGTATAGTGGTAGATTTAAGTATAATAGCCCAATCTCCTGAAAAATATCTTAAAGCTTCTGCCGGCGATATACTTACAAACCTATCCGCCACAAACGACTGGGTTTTGGCTTACGAAAATAATGGCGATAAAATAAATGATATAGCCTATCACCTAAGTCGAAATTCAGCACTTAATCTTATTTACTTTTCTAATGTAGATTTTGGTTATAAACCATTCATAAAGCAAATAGTCCAGGGGCAGTTGTATTCGGGACTTGCAATGGCACTTGCGGGAGAAAGCCGTCCCTGCAGTGGTAGTGAACATCTTATAAGCCATGCACTTGATTATATGAAACTGACAAATGGTGTGTTGCATGGCACACAGGTAGCGTCAATAAGCTTGTTTTCTTTGTTTCTCCAAAATAAACTGAATGAAGAAACCATTGCATACGCTAGAAATGTAGATATCCCATTTTGTTTTCATGATCTCGCAAGTGAAATTATAGAAAACCTAAGGCTCATTTATCAGTTGAGTCAACGTATGAGACCCGGAAGGTTTACAGTATTGGATACTATAACCGAGGATGAATTTATAAGTAAATACCACGAATACTGTTTGTTTGTAAAAGAGCAAATACCTGACGAACCACAGATTGTAAGCAAACCTGTGGTTGTAGGTAAATAGCAAAGCATGTTTGTTATTAAATCAAAAGAAAGGAAAAATTTACTGGCAAATGTAATTTCACTCTTTGTTCTTCAGGGTTCCAATTATATTATTCCTTTATTATCCATTCCTTATCTTTTCAAAACACTTGATGTAGAAAAGTTTGGGTTGGTAAATTTTTCTTTTGCTTTTATCCAATACTTCATTATTCTCACAGACTTTGGATACAACCTTTCTGCAACTAAAGCCATTGCTGAACATAGAGATGACAAAGAGAAAATCCAACAAATATTTAATGGGGTTATTGGTTCAAAAATTTTATTGTTTTTAGTAGGTTTATTAGTGCTTACAGGCATAGTGTTCTTTGTGCCGGGATTCTCATCTTATAAATCAGTTTATTTTATCTCTTATGGTATGGTGCTGGGTAGCATTCTCTTTCCTGTGTGGTTTTTTCAGGGAATGGAAAAAATGAAGCTCATTACCTTTTTATCCATCAGTCTAAAATTGGTTGCTATTATTCCATTATTTATTTTGGTGAAGTCACCAGCTGATTATCTTTATGTACCAATATTTAATACAATAGCGTGGATAGCATGTGGCCTGTTAAGTCTTTATATAATAAAAAAAGATTTTGGAATCGTTCCCGGCAAATTTTCTATTGCACAAATACAGGATTCATTAAAAGAAAGCAGCCCTTTCTTTTTATCGAGGGTTTCCGTTTCACTTTATACAACAAGTAATGTGTTTGCATTGGGTTTGTTTTCAGGAAATGTTTCGGTAGGTTACTACAGCGCTGCAGAAAAATTATTTCAGGCATTGCAAAATGCATATTCTCCTATCAATAGTTCATTGTATCCATTTATGACTAAAACAAAGGACCTGAAACTTTATAAAAAAGTATTCTCCCTTGCTGTTGTTTTCAATATAGTATTGATTTCTTGTTTGCTTTTTTTCTCCCATGAGATTATTACATTGTTTTATAAAAATGACAGTATTCAAACAGAACATGTTTTTCAGTTATTGCTGATTGCATGTTTGGTTATAGTTCCATCAGTAATGCTGGGTTACCCGTTTTTAGGTGCATTGGGGCACAGTAGTTATGCTAATAAAACGGTGATTGGGCCATCAATTATCCATTTGATAGCGTTAATAGTATTAATTGCAACAAAAACCTTTACCATATACACCGTAGCGGGTATGGTTATTTTTACAGAATCTTTGGTACTTGTATCAAGGGTGTACGGAGTTTTTAGATTTAAACTTTATAAAATACAGAAGAGATAATTTAATGAGATTGCTGTCTAATGTTTTTTTGATATTTAAACAGGTGTTTAGTTTTGCTGCTTATAGTGTATCATTTTTATTTCCCCGAAACAAAAAAGTATGGTTGTATGGTAATCTCAAGGGCAGTTTTAGAGACAATTCAAAGTACCTGTTTATTCATAATAGCACACACTTTACTGATGTACATCACATCTGGATTAGTCAATCTAAAGATGTAATTAAGAGTGTAAATAACATGGGTTTTAAAGCAGTACATAAATTTTCTCCTTTAGCCTTTTGGTATGCTTTAACGGCTAAAGTTTATATTTATAATTCTGCACCCACTGATACTGTGCATGGTTGCCTTAGAGGTACCGCTTTTTGTTTTAACCTGTGGCATGGTATCCCTTTTAAGAAAATAGAATACGATATTAAAAAAGGAAGTTTTTATAAACGCTTTTTTAACCCAATTGGATTACAACAAAAAATCGCTTCATTTTTATTTGAACCTAAATTGTTTCGAAATTCTGATGGTGTATTAACAACATCGGAAAAACTGATACCAATATATAGTTCTGCGTTTAAGGTATCACCCGATCAGTTATTTATTGGTTCATATCCAAGAAACGAAATTTTTAACTTGTCAGCAAATGACCTGGCAGCTTTCATAAATAAATATGAGACTTCTGAATTTAAGAACCTGGTTAATTCATTTGGGAGATATAAAAAAGTGGTAATCTACATGCCCACATTCAGGGATGACAATCCTGATTTTATGGACAATGCAATACCAGATTTTGAAAGTTTAGAACTGGTGTGTAAGCAGACAAATACTTTATTTTTAATTAAAGCGCATATACTTACAAAGTTCAGTACCGATTTATCCAAGTTTGGTCATGTTATGCAGATAGATAGCAATATTGATGTGTATCCCATGCTACCATATACAAGTGCTTTAATTTCCGATTACTCTTCAATAATTTTTGACTATTCTCTGCTAAATAAAAAAATTATGTTTTATACATTTGACAAAGAAGAGTATTTGTCAAAAAGCAGAGAATCATATTTTGAGTATGAAGAAGTTTTCTCAAACGACATCATCAGAGATTTTGATGGGTTGCTTCACGAACTTCAAAACTTTGATAATGAGAAGTATGAATACCCTTTGCCCAAGTCATTCCTTCAAAAAGTGTCTGACATGGATGATATAACAAGGCATATTAAGAAGATGATTAAATATTAAACCCTTCATTTTTTTTCTGTAAATAATCAGCAGGAATTTTTCCTTAATCTTTTGAATACAAAAATCTTATACGTTTTTAGTGGTGAACAGTCATCAGGAGCAGAGATAGTAATAGAGGCACTTATTTCTAAAAACCTGAAAATGGTGACTCCTCATTTGTTTATTTCTCCCGGCCGATTTGCAGAAAAATTAATTGCAGAAAATAAGCCGTACCACATCACTTTGGTTAATCAATTGCGCAAACTGAACAGGAGCAAAAATGGTAATTTACAGTTTTACATAAAAGCCTTAAAAAACTATTTCAATATTTCTATTAGAGTTATCAGGTACGTAAAACAACATGAAATAAAAATAGTGCATGCTAATACAATAGTTCCCGCATCTTATCTACTACCTGCAGTTTTGTATTCAAAAATATTTAACCCGTCATTGCAATGGATATGGAGCGATCATGACATGGTTTATTTTAAGAAAATTGATCACTTTCTTTCTAGCCTTTGTTGCAAACTATATGATAAAACATTGGTGGTTTCTAATGCCGTAAAAGCAAAGTATGGCAACAGACCCAAGGTTGAGGTTTTATACAATGGAATAGATACCCATTATTTTAAGCCGGATATGAATGCCCGTTCTGAATTTAGAAAGCATTGGGGCGTGGGGGATAAAACCATATTATTTGCAATTGCGGGAATTATTAGTCCCCGCAAAAGGCAATTGGAGTTGATGGAAGCATTTGGTGAAATTGAAAGTAAGGGAATAAACATTCAACTTTTTTTAGCAGGGGATTTTGGACCGGACGATTTGCTTTATAATGAGAAAGTAAAGAATTTATTAGGCCAACTTCCCAATGTTAAATATATAGGGCATATAGATAAGATGGTTAATTTTTACAACGGCTGCGACGTAATTGTAAACAATAGTTCGGCTAAAGGAAGTGAACCCTTTGGTGCAACAATTTATGAAGCAATGAGTTGTGAAACGCTTGTTATGGCAGCAGATACGGGTGGACTACCCGAACTTGTAGATCATAAAAAAAATGGTTTTTTATTTGCACCGGATAATAAAGAGGCATTAGTTGCCATGATCAATTTCATTATTGATAATATGGACAGTTTGGATTTAATAAAAAAAGAAGCAAGAAATAAGGTTGAGAATAAGTTTGGGTTTGCAGTGATAGTACAACAATACAATCGTTTAATTGGAATAAAATCTGTTACCAAAGCGATGCTTAAAGAAGAAGCTGCATAGCTGTAGTCTATAATGGAAGTAAAACAATTAAGCATTAGTTTAAAAAATACTTGTGAGTTCATTTTTAAGCTAATGATTTTTCTTGCTGTATTTGATGGTATACGATCTCGTACACCAATAGCAGATTATGTAACTGTTTTTAAGGAAATAACTACGTTTTCATTATTGACAATCATTTTACTTACCTACATTAAATCAGTAAGCAAAAACGTACTTTATTTTTCCAATATTTTTTTTATAATTTATCTTGTTGTACTTGGTACGTTCGTAATAATATTCAACGATGTCAGCCGGTCATTGCTACCCATGTTTACCAGAAAGGAGTTGCCAACCCCTTTTGCAATGCATTTCAAAAATATTGAGTCGTTCATTGTAGTATTTGTATTAATTCATTATGAACAAATAACAGGACGAAAAATAAGTGCATTACTTAATTATTTTGTTTACTTATGTGTGGGATATGTTTTATTCACGCTGTTAATATATTTTAGGTTTCCAACTACTTCATTTTTTCAAACACCTTGGTATGGTCGTATTTCTATTGGGTATCCAACGTCAGATGGACAAATATTGTCTTTTGCGTTAGCTTATATTGTGTTTAGCAACATGATAGTGAATAATGTTCTAAAAATTATTTTTATAGTTATACTTATTATTGGTATTGTAATGAATGCTACTGCTACAGGTTTATTGGCTATTGGATTAGTTTTAATTAGTTATATTTTATATTATTTTATTTCTGGAAAAGTTATTTTCGTTTTCTCAATACGGAGCCTTTTCTATATGGCTACTATTGTGTTTATACTTTTTATGGCTAAAATAGTTATTGAAGGTATTAATGATAAAATGGGAAATTATCCAACATTATTAGATACTAAAATTGGATTTATTACTAATAAAATTACTACTTCACTTTGGGGTGCAAAAAGTGTTTCAACTGATATTGATATTGATTTTTCTGAAAAATTAAGAAGCAACCAAATTCAGCAGGCTTTTTATTTTAATAAAGACCTGGCAAGTCTTGTATTAGGTGGACCTATATCTTTAGGTACCTTGATTGAAAACGAAAATTATTTTCTTATAAGATCATATGGGTACCTTGGGTTAATCTTATATTATTCGTGGCTGGTATTGTTGTTTTATGTGGCAGTTCGCAACCTAAAACAAGAGTATGCCCGGGTACTGATAGTTGCTATAGGCATATTGGTTATAACAAACTCTGCAATTGCAACAACCTATTTATACGGAGTAGCAGTCTCTTTTGGGTTATTTGTAGCATATTATTATAATCGTAATAATGATGAAGAGCTTCAACAAGATAAAAGCCTGACATAATTGATATCAAGTAATATTTTCAGGGTTAATTAAAAAGTGTATTGTCGATAATGAGTGAAACGAAAAAAAGTAAAATATTCTTCCCCAATTTAGATGGATTAAGGTTTTTTTCTTTTTTTATTGTATTTCTTACCCATGCCTTATCTACAGACAATCCTGCAATAATGCAACTTAGCTGGTACAAACTCATTAAGGTTAGAATGTTTTCTGATGGAGAGTTGGGTGTAAGTTTCTTTTTTGTACTAAGCGGATTTCTGATTTCTTATCTTTTGATTAAAGAAAAGGAACTGACCAACAGAATTGATGTTAAGTCATTTTACATTCGGAGGATTTTAAGAATATGGCCTCTGTATTATTTCGTGATCCTTTTTGGTTTTTTGATATTTCCGGCTTTAAAAGCCCATTTTGGACAAGTACCTCATGAGACTTCCAACCCACTTTTGTGCCTTACATTTCTAAATAATTTTGACCGTATTTACAATGGCGATGCCGATGCTTCTGTCATAACTATTATGTGGAGTGTAGCTATAGAAGAACAGTTCTATCTTATTTGGCCTGTACTATTTTTTCTGGTCCCTTCTAAAAGTTATAGGTACATTTTTATTGCTGTAATGTTGATATCTACATTGTTTCGTGTTTTTTACATTCATAAAACAACAATAGATTATCATACACTTGGGGTCATTTCTGATATGGCAATGGGCGGCTTAGGGGCGTATTTAATTTTGAATAGTTCCAGCTTCTTCAATGGAATAAAAAACCTATCCAAGAATTCAATATTCATTTTGTATCTATCGGTAATTGCGTTAATAGTTTTTAAACAAGAAATTTTCGCAACTACCACAATGCAAATTCTTAAGAGATTAATTATGGCCGGCATTTTTATAATGGTTATACTCGAACAGAATTTTGCTGAAAAGTCTTTATTTAAAGTGGGCAATTGGAAAATTATTTCCAGTTTAGGAAAATATACTTACGGCTTGTATTGTCTGCATGGTATTGCAGTATTGGCTACCATTACCATTTTAAAAAAATATTCATTGCTCAATGAAAGTTGGCAGATTTGGTTGTTGCAGTTGCCAATTGCTTTGTTGTTAAGTATATTTATCAGTTGGGTTAGTTACACCTATTTTGAGAGTTGGTTTTTAAGGCTAAAGTCAAAATTTGCTTACATCACAAAAGATTGATTTGGAATTTAATAAACTCATTTAAATTTAATCAAAAACAAGTGCAGATAAAAAATACTTTATCTCATTTCCAGGTATGAACCTCACCATAGATGCAAGACTCATAAATAGTTCTGGAATTGGAGTGTATTTGCAAAATGTTTTAAAAAGTGAAAGGCTAAATAATTATAGCCTTAAACTTTTATACAAAGAAGAGGAATTATCTTTTTTTAAAAATATTGCTGCTAATGCAGAATTGATACCTTACAATGCACCCCTTTATTCTTTACAGGAATTATTGCTAACGCCTGCCAAAACAAGTAATACAGATATTTTCTGGTCGCCACATTTCAATGTGCCGGTTATGAACTTTGCTAAAAAACTAAAAGTTGTAACCATTCACGATGTGTTCCATTTAGCACATTACAATACGTTGAGCACAGGACAAAAAATATATGCAAAGTTGATGTACCAAAAAGCTGTACAATCATCAGATATTATTTTTACTGTTTCCGAAACTTCAAAAAAAGAAATAATCAAATACACAGGGGCTGTTGCTGATAAAATAAAAGTTGTGTACAACGGAATAGATTTTCAGCAGTTCAATACAATACTTAACAAAGAAGCAAAGCAGAAAGTGTTGGACAACTACAGTATTGATTTCCCGTTTGTATTGTTTGTAGGAAATGTAAAACCACATAAGAATCTACGCAATGCATTATTGGGTTTTAAGGAATATCTTCTGAATGAAAAAACTACTGATGTCAAATTTGTAATAGTTGGCCGGCGGGAAGGATTTATAACAGGTGATACCGGAATTAATACCATGGTACAAGACCCGGTTTTGAAAGATAAAGTTCATTTTACAGGCTGGGTACAGCATGAAGATTTGCCCGCATTGTATCAACAGGCTAAAGCATTTGTATTTCCGTCTTATTACGAGGGTTTTGGTTTTCCTCCGTTAGAAGCAATGGCTGCCGGTTGTCCTGTTATATCAAGCAATGCATCTTGTATGCCTGAAATATATGGAGAGGCAGCTTTGTTCTTTAATCCATCAAATACAAATGAAATTGGAGAAGCGCTTAACCATATTCTTAACGATGAGGAAGTTAGAATTAACTTGATAGAAAAAGGCTTTCAACAATCAAAAAAATATAATTGGCAGGAAAGTATTGACACAAAAATGAATTGGATAGAAGCCCATTGTCCTTTATCTAATATTTAAGTACTGAATACTAAGTACTACCTTCTAATCTTCAGAACCATAATTTGAAAATTGCAATTATACATGATGAACTGGTAAGAAAAGGCGGTGCAGAACAGGTTGTCTTAAGTTTTCACCGGGCATTTCCGCAGGCACCTATTTACACCCTTACATATAATCTTCAAAAAACCTATCCCGAGTTTGGTTCATGTAACATTAAGACATCATGGTTTGGATGGTTTATTAAAGATGAAAACAACCTGAAAAGATTTTTTTTCCCTTTTGCCATTTGGGCTATGCGTAGCCTGAACCTTAAAGAATACGATGTCATACTGCAATCAACCACACATTGTTCAAAATACATAAATGTAAAACCAGGAGCTTTGGTGATTACTTATTGTCACACTCCCTTTAGATTGGTTTGGCGTGCAGAAACCTACGAGGAGGTAGCAAATGCAGGATGGCTTAAAAGAAAATTATACAATTGGGTAATTGAAATTTTAAGAAAAGTAGATCAAAAATCTGCAGAAAGAACAGATTGGTTTTTGACAAATTCAAGAGAGGTTGTACCAAGAATTATTGATGCATATCATCCTGCAAAAACAGTTACAGTTATTAATCCACCAGTAAAATGCATTAACTTTTATGTAGCTGAAAAAGTTGAAGATTATTATTTAGTTGTCTCAAGATTTGAGCCTTATAAAAAAGTGGATTTGGTAATAGAGGCATTCAATAAAATGCCGGACAGAAAATTAGTAATTGTAGGCAAGGGGTCTATGGAAAAGGAACTGAAGCAAAGAGCCGGAGCAAATATTACCTTTCTCAATGGTTTGGATGCGGAACAATTAGCTGCCTGCTATTCAAATTGCAAAGGGTTCATTTTTCCTCAATTAGAAGATTATGGCATTACACCTCTTGAGGCCAATGCATCGGGAAGACCTGTAATTGCGTATGGAAAGGGAGGGGTATTAGATACCATGATACCCGTTGCTGAAGGCAATAGTAAAAACGCTACTGGAGTATTCTTTGACAAACAAACCGTGGAAAGTCTTACTGCTGCAATTGATTTTTTTGAAACATTAGAATTTGATGCTAACTTTATAAGGCACCATGCCGAACAATATGACGAAGTTCATTTTGTTGAAAAGATAAGAAATTTTGTAGCGGATAAATTTCAAGGTGTAGTATAGCACCATTGTTAGATTTTGCTTAGGCATTTTTCGACTGAATTATTCTATTTTCTTACATCTTGATACATACTTCTTACTACTCAATACTTAACACTTGATTCTTCATACTCTCAAAAAAGCTTATTTTGCCTTCAATTATCATCCAAAAGTTTATGTTTAATAAGATAGTGCTGTTGTTGATTTGTTTATTTTTATCTTGTATAGCATTTGCGCAATTGCCTTCTCTTCCATCTAATTTATCTAATATTAGAGCCTCGGATGTAACAGATGAGCAGGTTACACAAATAGTTGCGTACATGCGCACCAACAGTGTTACAAGCCAACAGGCGTATGAGTTGGTAATTCGCAGAGGGATGAACCAAAATGAAGCATCTCAACTAAAAGAGAGAATTGAAAAGGAATTAAATAGCAATACTAATGCAGGTGGAAATGCTAATGATGCACAATCTGATAATAGAAATCAATCTTCTAAAAACGTAGAGAATTTATATTTGGGGGATACTTCTAATAAAACTATCAAGGTTTTAAATCCTAAAAAAATATTTGGTCTGGAAATATTCAATAATGGTGTGCTCACCTTTGAACCAAATCTTAAAATTGCCACACCGGTCAATTACATTATTGGCCCCGATGATGAATTGAACATAAACATATTTGGCTATCAGGAAGCAAAATATACACTTAAGGTAGGCCCCGAAGGAGACATTAATATTCCTTATGTAGGTGTCATGTATCTGTCGGGATTAACTATTGAACAGGCTACAGCCAAAATAAAAAGCAAATTAAGCACTGCAGGGTATAGCAATATTTCTACGGGTTTAACAAAACTAAGTGTTACACTGGGGCGTATCCGTAGCATTAAAGTAACTATACTTGGAGAAGTAAAAAAGCCGGGAAGTTATACGCTTCCTTCTTTGGCCACTGCTTTTAATGCGTTATATGTTTCTGGTGGGCCTACAGAAATAGGAAGTATGCGCAACATACAGATTGTCAGAAATGGTAAAATCATTGAACGCCTTGATATCTATGATTTTCTGGTAAAGGGAGACCAAAGAGATAATATTGTTTTAAGGGATCAGGACGTCATCAGAATACCATCTTATGATGTAAGGGTGTCTATAGAAGGACAAGTAAAAAGAACAGGCTTGTTTGAAATGAAATCCAATGAAACGCTTAAAGACTTATTTGAATTTGCCGGAGGTTTTTCTGACAGTGCTTATACTGCAAGCATTACTGCATATAGAAATACGGATATTGACAAACAGATTATTGATATAGACCGCAAAGACTTTAACACATATAAACCGATTCGTACTGAGTCATTTGTTGTTAAAAGAATGGTTGGCAGATATGTAAACCGGGTAACTATTTCAGGTGCAGTATATCTTCCTGGTGATTATCAGTTTACAGCTGGTATGACATTAAAAGATTTGATTAAAAAGGCGCAGGGTTTAAAAGAAGATGTATTTAACCCACGTGGATTAATTGTACGCAATAAACCAGATCTTACACCAGAGTATGTTTCTTTTAGTCCGGTAGAAGTAATGGAAGGTACCGGCAATCTGCCATTGCATCCTAATGATAAGGTTACAGTATCCTCGGTAAATGATGTAAAGGAAAATACGACCGTATCAATTTTTGGCGAAATCCGGTTTTCAGGGGCTTATCCTTACGTATCGGGCATGACATTAAAAGACCTTATACTTCTGGCAGGTGGGTTTACAGATGCAGCCTTGCCACAGCGTATTGAATTAGCACGGCGGATTAAAAGCGATTCATTTAATGTAAAAGACACACAAGTTTCACAGGTGTTTGATATTACAGGCATTAAAGGACTTGAGTCTCCAATTGCTGATATGCCATTAAGATCTTACGATGCTATAGTGGTTCGTAAAAATCCTGGATATCAGGCACAGGTTAATGTGCAGGTGATGGGCGAAGTAGCGTTTCCCGGCCCTTATGTATTGAAAACCAAAAATGAAAGGGTGAGCGATATTATAAAACGGGCAGGCGGATTAACACCACAGGCATATAATCAGGGGGGGTATCTTACACGGACGAATAACAGTAAAACCATTATTAATGAACTAAATACCCAAAAGGTAAATAAAATTCAGGAAACACTCAAAGACACTACCAAAGGTGTACGACTTGAAGTAGAACGTACCGTAGATCAGATTGCAATAGACCTTGGTACCATACTACAAAACCCTGGAGGTAAAAACGATTTAATTTTGGAGGAAGGTGATGTAATAACTATCCCCAAAGAAAAAATGGATGTACGAATAAGCGGACAAGTACTTTTTCCAACAAGGGTAGTATATGACGAAACGCTTAATCTAAAAGATTATCTGGGCCGGGCAGGTGGTACTGCTAACAATGCACGGAGAGGCAAAATTTATGTCTTATACCCCAATGGTAATGCAGCCCGTACAAAACAGTTTTTATTTTTCAGGACATTCCCAATAGTAACCGCAGGTTCGGAAATTATTGTACCAAAGAAAAATGAGGTAGAAAGAAGACGTCTTTCGACTGGTGAGGTTATTGGAATTGCAACGGCGATTACTTCGTTTGCGGGGGTATTGTTAAGTTTGTTGATTAATATTAATAAGTAAAAATGCTGTTTCTTTTAAAAAAAAGTTTTGGAGATAAGAGGTCGCTGCTGCAGCTAAAAAACATTTACGCCTCGTTTATTTTTAGAATTATTGGACTGGGATGCAGCCTCATAATTATTCCGTTATTGCTCACTCAACTCAAAAATGAGGAGTACGGAATTTTTGTAACGATCATTTCAATTACCAGCTGGCTTACTTTTCTCGACTTGGGTTTAGGCAATGGTTTAAAGAATAAGCTGTCCGAAGCTTTAGCGGAGCAGGATTCTGTGAAGGCACGTACGCTCATCAGCACGGCTTACATTGCTATGTCAGCATTGGTGGCTTTGATTCTCGTTGCATTTGTTCTTATCTTTCCCTTTATTCCTTTTGCTAAGCTTATACTTGGCGCACACGCATCAAACGCTTCGGTTGATGGGCTTGTTAAATGGGCTTTGTGTCTTTTCTGTCTTCGTATGACCGGCGATCTCATTAATGCAGTGCTGCTGGCAGGGCAGCGGGCTGCCCATGCGGCGGCATTGCAAATGTTCATTCAACTAATCACCTTAGCTGCTTTTATCTATCTTAAGTATGTACTCGAAAGTAAGCAACTCCTGCAGTATGGCATAGCCTACTTCGTCATCCCCCTTTTTGTTTTAGTTGCAGCCCACCTCCACTTATTTAAAGGGTCGTCTTCATCTTTAACGCCGTCACTCAAGTATTTCAGCAAACACATTCTCTCCGACCTTTTCCTAATCGGCTTCCAGTTCCTGATAATTCAAATCGCTGTGCTGATTGTATTCGCAACCGACAATCTTATTATTGGCCGCATCTTAGGATATCAGCATGTTACAAGCTACAATATTGCATTCCGGTATTTCAGTGTGCTTACCTTCGGGTGGATGATTATATTAACGCCATTGTGGACTGCCTTCAGCGAAGCCTACATCAAGCAAGATTTTTTGTGGCTAAAAAAAACTATTCACCGGCTTGAAAAATTATGGCTTCTGTTTGTGCTATGCGCTGTTCTAATGTTTATATGTAGCAAATGGATTTACAAACTATGGCTGAATGAAGCTGTATATATTCCCAACATTCTTTCATTGGCTATGATGGCTTTTATTTTAGTGAATGCTCTCACCAATGTGTATGTATTTTTTTTGAACGGAATCAGCAAAATAAAATGGCAAGTTTACCTGAGCGTATTTGCTGCTGCCGTCAATATTCCTTTATCAATTCTGCTTGCAAAAAATTTGGGGTTGGGGAATACGGGAGTGATTGTTGGTAGCACGCTGTCTATTCTTCCCTCATTATTTTATTCAAGGCACTTAACTTATCAATTAATCAAGAGCGTTTAATGAAAGAACAGCAAACATGGATTGTTATCACCACTATTAATCCGCCAACAAATGCTATATTGGCTTTCGCCGAAATAGCAAATCAAAGGGGTTGGCACTTACTGGTTGTAGGAGACACAAAGACACCCGCCGACTGGAACTGCGAAAATGTAGAATACCTGTCAATAGAAAAGCAGCATGAACTATATGGCACTTTCTCAACAATGATTCCGGTAAAACATTATTGCAGAAAAAACATTGGCTACCTCCATGCTATAAAAAACGGAGCCGACATAATAATTGACACCGACGATGATAATCTTCCTTATGATTTTTTTGGGAAAGGCATTACGCCAAATATAAAAGGTGAGGTTGTTGGCGGAGCAAGATGGGCAAATATCTATAGCTACTACACCGACCGGTTAATATGGCCAAGAGGATTGTCATTGGAATACATTCATGAGAAAGGAAAGGTTGGCGGTATAGTGGAAAGGAAAGCACTTATTCAACAATTTCTGGCTGACAGCGATCCCGATGTAGATGCCATATATCGACTTCTATTTAAGGAGCCTTTGACTTTTGAAAAAACAGAAGCAAAGTTTTTTATTGAACCAGGAACGTATGTTCCTTTCAATTCCCAAAACACTGTTTTCTTTAAAGAGGCATTTCCACTTCTTTATCTTCCATGCCATGTCAGCTTCAGGATGACGGACATCTGGAGAGCCTTTGTGGCACAGCGTCTTTTGAGAGAAATGGGTTCGCAACTGTTGTTTGGTAGCGCTACCGTTTGGCAGGAAAGAAATAAGCATAGCCTCATTAAAGACTTCTCCGATGAAGTTGTCGGTTACCTGCAAAATGATACAATCATAGATGCGCTGGAGTCGCTTTCCTTCAAAGAAGGTTCTATTGAATCTAAAATCAGGCAAGCATGGCAGGCACTTCATGCCATCAGCATAGTGAACGATGATGAATTAAAAATAGTGGACAACTGGTTAAATTACTTTAAATGAAGCTTGCCTTAGTAATTAATGAACTTAACATAAAAGGAGGCACGCATAAGCAACTCATTAATCTAACTCATTACTTATCTGCCAGCGGGCACGAGGTTAGAATTTATACCAAGCATTATTCCCCTGAAATGTATCCTCTCAGCCTGCCGAATGTAAAAGTGATTTCTTATGAAAAATTTTTCACTGCCCGTTCAGGCAAGCTTACCAAATACATGAACTTTTTTTTGGGCAGCATCAGGATGGGAAGCGATATCAGCAACTGGGCTGAGCTTGTGAACATACACGACAACTGGCTACTTATCCCGAACATTTACATCAAAATCTTTTCGCCATCAAAAAAAGTAGTTTGGCAAATCAATGATTTGCATCCTGCATTTGCAATAGGCAACAGTAAAGATGGTACAAGCAATTGGTATAATGGCTTTGTGAAAATGGTAAACAGGTGGGTAGCGAAACAGAATGATGTCATTACAGTTAACGTTACGAAAAATAAAGAGAGGGTACAACAGTTTCTGCATTGTAATGCTGAAGTAATTTATTGCGGGGTGGACATCAAAAATCAAAGCCTTGTTAAACACATGCTGAACAAGCAGAAAACGATACATCTTTTATCTGTTGGGGTCTTTTTCAGGTATAGAAACTATGAAACGGTTTTACAGGTTCATGAAGAGTTGAGTAGGCAATATGGGCTGGATGTAAAAACAACAATAGCCGGCTCAACCAAACTTGCTCCTGATTATGGAAAGGAAATTAAAAACATAATTCAGCAAAAAGGATTGAATGCGCAAGTGCTTGGTGAAGTAACCGACAGCGAATTAGATGCTTTGTTTAATGAAGCTCATTTTTTTCTTTTCCTCAACATTGACCAAAGCTGGGGGCTTGCAGTGTTTGAGGCAATGAATTACGGACTGCCGATTATTGTGTCACAATCTGTTGGTGCTGTAGAATTGTTGGATGATAGCAATGCAGTAATAGCAGCACCTTTAGATGCTAAACAGATAGCTACAGAAATAAACAGTTTGGTGAATGATGAGCTTCAATATGACAGGCTTGCGCAGAATGCCTTTAGCCATGTTAGCGCAATGACGTGGGATAAAATGTACAGCCGTAATGTTGAAGCAATTTTTTATAAGCTGCTGGATAGAGATGCGGTTTAACCAAGCTAATACTTTAATAACAACATAACCATAAGCCTTCATGGAAACAAAGGTTGAAAATAGCTACACCCTTTTAGATGTAGTCTCTACCGTGCAATACTGGATTAGCTTCCTTCTTTCCAAATGGCTGCTATTATTAGTATTTGCAACAGCAGGCGCAGGTATCGGTGTGCTTTATGCATGGCTCAAAAAGCCTGTTTACACTGCAGAGATTGTGTACGTAGCAGAGAACGATAATCAAGGTACTCTGGGGGGCTATGCAGGGATTGCTGCACAATTTGGCCTTGACATGGGAATGTCGGGGAATGGTGCATTTACAGGTGAAAATCTTGCCGAATTTTTAAAAAGCCGTGCTTCGGTTGAAAGGGCATTGTTGTCTAATATAGTTTTCAAA
The DNA here is from genome assembly GCA_031373555.1 of Segetibacter sp. Lineage (GTDB taxonomy): Bacteria > Bacteroidota > Bacteroidia > Chitinophagales > Chitinophagaceae > Segetibacter. The sequence continues at coordinate 30,801 of JANMMU010000053.1, forward strand.
GGAAAAGAAATGCTTCTAATAGACTACTATCTCCACGCAAACCAAATTGACAAAGCATTAGCTGCAAAAAAATTATTGGGTCAGGTCAACTTTCATTCCGGAATGGAGGTTCCAAATCGGGTGAGAGACAGCGTGCTGACAAAAATTGAAGAAGATATTAAGACCGAGCTGACAATTGATAAAAAGGACAAGAAGCTTGATTATTACTCCGCCAAAATAAAAGACGGCGATGAATTTTTTGCAAAGACATTTTTAGAAAGTCTTACTTCAACCGCCATTATTTTCTACGTGAATTACAAGAGCGAAAAGGCACGTCAGAATGTGGAGATACTGCAACATACGGCCGACTCAGTGCGGAGAACCTTGTATGGCAACATTGAACAGGTTGCGGCTGGCACCGATTTAAACGTTAACCCTATCAGGCAAGTTGCCAGAACCGGTGTGCAGCGCAGCCAGGTAAACATGCAGGTAAGCAGTGCAATCTATGGTGAAATAGTGAAGAATCTTGAGTTGTCAAAAATTGCGCTACGCAGGGAAACGCCATTTATACAAATCATTGATGCACCAAAATTTCCTTTGGATAAGGAAAAACCAGGCAGACTAAAAACATCCATTATTTCCGCTTTTTTATTCGGCTTTTTATTCGGCATCTTTTTGATTTTAAAACGATTGTTAACAGAGCAAAAAAAAATTGAAACTTCTGCTGACTAAATAATGCCCCTTTTTTCAATTGTCATGGTCGTCTTTAATGCTGAAAAAACACTGGAAGAATCAATCCAAAGTGTGCTCAATCAATCTTACTCTGATTACGAGTTCCTAATTATTGACGGCAAATCAACAGACAGAACCTTGGATATTATTGATAATTACAGGGAAAAGATTACTTACTTCATTAGTGAAAAAGATAATGGTATTTACCACGCTATGAACAAGAGTCTCCAGAAAGTAGAAGGTAAGTGGGTGTTTTTTTTAGGTGCCGATGATGTTTTTTTAAATCATGATATTCTTAAAATAGTTAGTGACGATTTGTTAGATGCTGATACCATTTACTACGGAGATGCATTGTTTAAGAAAAGAAATAAATTATATGATGGGATATTTTCTAAATACAAGTTCGCCTTGCGCAATTTGTGCCATCAGACAATATTCTACCCGGCTAAAATTATTAAAAAATATGGATTTGACGAGAAATATACGCTGCTGTCAGATTATGCAACAAATTTGAAAATCTACAAAAATCACAAATTTAGCTATCTCAAAAAGTCAATTTCTATATTTAATGATGATGCAAGTTCATCCAGATCAATTGATGAAAAATTTGAGGCTGATAAATTCGTTTTAATCAGAGATAATTTAGGCATAACCCCTTATTTGTATGCAAGGCTAAGAAGAATAATTAAGAAAATTTTAATACCCCAATAAAAAGATGAATAATTATGAGTTTTATGATTTGCTTTTTGAGAATATTAACCTGTACTTTCTTTTAACTTTCTTTGTCTTTCTTACTTATTTTTTTATATTTAAAAGGGTTGTCACCACTATCATTGACCCGCTACTATTACCCCTGATATATTCAGCCATTGGCACAACAACCGTTTTATTACTCTTTCTTAACAATACAATAACGAATATCTGTTTTACCAGTTATTGTTTTACCCAACTGGCTTTTTTTGCAGGCTTTTTTACCCTAAGTAGAAAGACAGTTCAGCCTGAATATACCGTATCAGATATCTCGCCATCATTTGTTAGGCAAATAAAACTTGCGTTTGTTTACTTTTCCATCATTCTCATCCTTACCCAATTATTTGTATACGCACAAAGGGGAATTCCACTATTTCAATTCTCAAGGTTAGATACATTCGTTGGTGGTAGTGGTTTTGGTGTATACTCACGGTTTATAGACATTTCGAACATTGCAATTATTTACTTGTATTTCGTCTTATTTTTTTATAAAAAGTCTCTCTATTTTACATGGTTCTATCATCTTGTTCTATTGTTAGTCCTCTTATTCCTATTTCTTTCTGGCAGTAAGACGGCATTATTAGTCATTCCATATGTCCTGTTTACTTTTTTGCGATTGCATAAAAATAATCAGTTGATCATGCAAAATTCTTTTGTTCTTAATCTGCGGAAAAGAATGATCTACATTTTAAGTTTTGCCACCGTTCTTGTTCTAATTGTAATAAAAGTGCAGTCTGATATAACCGATTCGCTGGCAAATCCCTTTATAGGTCTATTGCTGAGACTTGTTCATAGCGGCGATACATTTTGGTACGCTTATCCATGGAATATGTACGCAAAGATTGACGGTAGTCATCCTTTCCTTGCTCTTTTTAATGACACTATGGGCTTCTTCCGGATTTATAATTGGTCTGATTTGCCGGAATCTTTAGGTTTCGTTCTCATAAAGCTTCAGCACACGCTTGATGGAAACTATGGGCCAAATGCCCGTCAAAACGTGTTTGGACTGGTTTACTTTAAGTTTTACGGCTCCATCATTTTTTCTTTTCTGTTGGGATTAGGCCTTTCATTCATCCGGAATGTATTACCCCGGTTTTGTAACAAGAATTTCATTGTCGGAATTTTCTTTACGATTCTTTTCATAAATGCTCCTTCGTTGGAAGTTGACCCGGTGCTAGCACTGGCATATTTCAACAATGCTTTTCTAATTTATCCACTTCTTATTCTAGTATTCCTGGTCATTTATTCCATGTTAGAATGGGTAAAGCCATCTAAACATTCTTCTTTGAAGCTTACAGAATCGTGATTAAAATTTCTGTTATTATTCCTTTTTACAAAGGGGAAGCCTTTATTAGTGGCTGTGTAGATTCCATTTTCTCTTCTTTTCAGAGAGTAAAGGCGGATTTAAATCTTGAAGTTTTTATAATTATTGATTCAGAAACTGACATTAGTTTAGTAAAAGAATTGATTGCAGCGGAGATACTTAACCTGCCAGAATTGTATGTCGAAAAAAATGACACGAACATAGGTGTTGCTGCCACCCGAAACCGCGGATTGTCTTTAGCTACCGGAGACTATATATATCTCATTGATCAGGACGATAGGGTTGCACCGGAGTTTTTTCAAAAGATTTTACCATTAATGCATTCAGGTTCTGACTTTATTTTATGCAATGGAATGTATCATTTTATAGAAAAAGACTTTCGGATAAAGATATATTATTTGAAGCCGAGCATTAGTTTAAAAAATATTGCTTTGAACGATATTATTCGTTCACCGGGGCAGGTAGTGGTCAGGAGTGAGGTTATAAAAAAAAATAAGTTCCCTGTTCCTCAAAGGCATTGTGGATGCGATGATAAGTTTTGCTGGATATTGATTTTTACTTCCCATCCTTTTATGAAATTAAGCTATGTAAAGGAATGCGTGTATTACGCCATTATTCATAGTTCAAATTTTAGCAACAATTATAAAGAATTGTATGAATGTGGCATTGAGATGTGGAGTAAAATACCTTTTAACCAGCCCTGTTCTGAACTAAAATCTTTGTCAAAAAGAAATGAAAACTTTTATAAGTACATGACAAATGCAAAAACGCCTAGTTTTAGCGAATATCTAAGAGGAATGAAGGAATTTATGTGTTATCATTTTTCGCCTAACAAAGCTTTGAGTTTTATTATAAAGAAAATAAAAACAGCCCTTGTATAAATGAAAGTACTATATGTCATCTCTACACTAAAGAGAACAGGTCCTGTCAATCTTTATTATAACATAATTTATTCACACAACCGGGAATCATTTGAACCAGTTGTTCTTACACTATCTCCAGAAGGTGAATTTTCAAGGGTAAAAGATTTTGAAACACTACGAGTTCCTGTTTATAGCTTAAACCTTTCAAGGCTTAATTTGATTTTAAATGGCAGGCAAAAGTTTAAGGAAATACTTGAGGAAATAAAACCTGATGTCATAAACTCTTGTGGCGTTAGGCCAGACATTTTGTGTGCTCTCTTTGCAAAGAAATATAAAAGAGTCACATACCAACAAAATTATCCTTACGATGACTATTCTATGTTATATGGTAAACCCGGTTATGTCCTTGCGTACCTTCAACTTCAATATATTAGACGTCTTAATATTATCGTAGCATGTTCTCACTACATCGGAAAAAAGATAGGAGCAATAGTCAACAAGAATTTGCCTGTTGTTTCTAACGGAGTCATCTTCGGATATAAAAAATTTGACAATAAAGAGTTGGATGAGTTTCGCAGAAAACTAAGTATAATGGAAGGGAGTGTAGTTTTTTTATTTGCCGGTAACCTAATACCACGAAAGCAGCCGCAAGTTATTGTTGAGGCTTTCAATCTTTTGCAAAAAAATACAAATAAGAATATTGCTCTAATTATTTTGGGCGATGGTGAGTTAATAAAACAATGTAAGAAGATTGCAGCAAACAATCCAAACATACAATTCCCTGGTAAGGTTGCTGATGTTTCACCTTACATGCAGATTGGGCATTATTATGTTTCTGCTGCCTTGTCCGAGGGTTTGCCCGTTGCAGTGATTGAGGCAATGAATCATGGTATGGGAGTTATTCTTTCGGATATTCCACAACATGCAGAATTTTTTAAAACAAGAATTGATATTGGCTATTTGTTTAAAACCGGTAACTCAAAAAGTTTACAAAACACAATGAGCGATGCTTTAAAGGCAGATTATTCTACTATTAGCAAAAATGCAATCAATAATGTTAAAGAAAATTTTACTTCTGAAATTATGGCTAACGAGTTTGAAGAAATATATTCAGGATTATAGTGTAGATTTATAGAAAATTATTTTATGGCAACGTACATTAATATGGCTTTTTAGTGGCTGCTGGAGCTACCCCCCCTGCTAATGATGTCTCGACTTTACTAGGATATTACAACCCTGGTGATGGCGGGGGTGGCGATTTTTATTGGGACAATATCTCTAATGAACCAACTAATGGAGGAACTATTCTTGCCAAAACAGGTATTACCACAGGCAGGTGGAAGAGAATATATAACGGTGCCGTTAATATTCGATGGTTTGGTGCTAAAGGTGATTTTGATGGAACAACTGGAACTGGAACAGATGATGTCCTTGCACTTCAGAAAGCAATTGATAACTTTCTTTTTATCTATGTACCAACAGGTAAATTTTTTATTAGTATCCCTTTACTATTAAGGTCGTACCTTACAATATTTGGCCAGGGGATTGTTTCTGAAATATGCACAAAGAATAATGTTAACATCTTAACAAACAGTATTAGTAATGCTGATAATGAATTATTAGCTGAAGTTCAAATCAAAGATTTAAGAGTTGCGAATTATGTATCATTAGTTGGGTGTACATCCCATCAAATTAGATTAAAAAACCCCCAAAGTTGTAAAATAATAAATGTTTACACTTGGACATATTCCAATAATACATTTAATCCTGTTTTAAAAGGAGGAATTTTTTTTGAAAGACTTACCGGCCCATCAAATAACCCTAATCCAAATACTTTTTTAAATTCAATTGATTCATGTAATATTCAAGGTGGCCTTATTGATATTACTACATCAGATTCCTGGGTAAAAGGCGGGTATGTTTATGGACATCTTTTATCATATTCTATAAAGATTGATGGGCCAAATGTGTCAATTGAAAATACTGCAATAATTCCATCCCCTGACAAAGGAGGTATTTATTTAACTGCAAAAGGCCCCTACTTCACGTATAATAAACTGTTATTTTGATGGTAGTTATGATTCAATAAACTCTGGTTGGGGCATAGTCTGTGAAAATAATGTGTCAAATTTGATTATGGGAAATACTTTTGAGCGTTGTAGCAAAGGTGCAATTAATATTAAGGATTGTAGTTTTACAAGAATTGTGGGGAATCAATTTTTAAATAATAATAGGGCGAATCAATTTACAAATACAAATGTTTATTATAGTGACATATTAATTGAAGGAATTACCTACGGAACCAATACAATTTCAGCTTCAAATAATACCCATCATATAAGTGATACTCGTCTGCTTCCAGGTTATGCAATTGAAGAAAAGTCTTCAACAGGACAACTTCCATCAAAAAACGATTACACAAGTCTTACTATTCAAGGTTATTATAGTTCTCCGGCTTTAAAAATTGCCCAATCTTCAAGAAGTTTTAATACACGTGCTGCTAATTTAGGAGTTTTACAAAATACTGGAATAGCAATCGAAGGAACCTTTTATCCAACTATTGGTGGTAGCATTTTACCTGGAATTCAAAATTATACAAATGGTGTAAGAAGGGGTTATTATCAAAAGTTTGGTGATATTGTTTATTTTTCTTTACTCATTACAATTACTGGAATTTCTGGGGCTACTGGAAATTTAGTTATCGCAGATTTGCCTTTTAAAGTAAAAGATAATACTTTGACCCCAGAATGTGCAATTACAATTGGATTCCTTGATGGGATAACTGGGAATGCTTCAACAACCTATTTCTCTGCGTATACAGTCCCAAATACTTTTACCATATTGTTATTGAAACTTAATCAAGGTTCTTCCAATAATCAACCATGTGCAATTACGAACTTAAACATTCCTGCAACTGTAAAACTAAGTGGTTGGTATTTTGTTGAGCCATCAACTATTTAATTTACCTTTTATTATTTATATTATTTGTTTAATATTTTCAAGTAAATTTTAGAATTTAGGTAAAACTTCAAATAAAAAAATCGCTTTAAAAAATAACATACCACATTATTCTTTTACAATTATTAATAGCAATATAGAGAAGATTTAGTTTTCGAGCACATCTTTAAACTCACTTTTTTAATATTGAGCAAATTTGTATCCCATACAATTGTTTTATAATAAATCATGTCGAGGCATAAATATAGAAACTAATCCGAAAATGAAAAAATTGTATAATTTTCACAGTTCTAAGGATATTTACATTAATATTTGATTGCTGCTAAGGAAACGGAACTAATTTTTATATGATGAGTAAGAAATTTCTATATGTTTTCAAAAGGGGAAGTATATCTTTTTTGTAACAAAAGTATTTTTATGAATATGCTAATTCCGATTTAAATACAATTAAGTTAAAAGAAAGAATTTTAGTTTATATAGCGTTCAAAACGTTGTTTTTTTACAATATAATTAATTTTCACAAATTTTGCAATTAATAACATCTTCTATAGTTTTATATAAAAACGACAAAACTGTCCATCAAACAATTACGGATTTTTTACAAAGTACCATGCCCGTAAAATTATTCCTAATTGACAATTCGCCAACAGATCAGTTGAGGCAAAGCCTTGCAGAATTCATAGCAGATTCCCGTGTTGAGTATATTTTTAATAATGCAAATATTGGTTTTGGATCTGCCCATAACATTGCGATTAGAAAAATTTTAGACCAATCTAACTATCACCTCGTTTTAAATCCAGACGTTTCTTTTGGTGAAAACGTTTTGGAAAAGATGTTCAACTATGCAGAAAGCCATAACGATGTAGGGCTGGTAATGCCTAAAATTATATATCCTGATGGCAACATACAATATGCCTGCAAACTACTCCCTACACCTGCCGACCTTATTTTCAGGCGTTTTCTGCCTCAAAGTTTTACCAAAAAAAGGATGGAATATTTTGAACTGCGCAACTCTGGTTATGACAAAGAAATGCAAGTGCCTTATCTTTCGGGGTGCTTTATGTTTTTAAGGGTTGCTGCACTAAAAAAAGCAGGTTTGTTTGATGAGCGGTTTTTTATGTATCCTGAAGATATTGATCTTACAAGGAGAATTTATAATGGGTATAAAACGATGTTTTTTCCCGGTGCTCAAATAGTTCATGGGCATGCAAGGGAGTCATATAAAAGCTTCAAATTGCTATACATTCACATTGTAAATATGATTAAGTATTTCAACAAATGGGGATGGTTTTTTGACAAGGAAAGAAGAGAAATTAATAAGCAAATTTTATCCCAGTTTAAATAATACTTTGCTACACTTAATTAATAAACCAATCATCATTTTTTTGGCAATACTTTTTCTTTACAAAGATTGTTATGCCCAGGATTGGCATAAAACAGATTGGTTTAAAAATCAAAAATATGGGATCCTTATACATTACATTAATAGGTTTCAAAATGCCAAAATGCCCCAGAATGAAGGTAAAGTAACGAGTTGGGATAGTTGTATAATGGGGTTTAATGTAAAGAAATTTGCGAAAGATGTAGCGGAAACCGGAGCTGGTTATGTCATTTTTACAACACAACAAAACGATCAGTTTTTTAGTTGTCCAAATGATACTTTTGAGAAACTAAGTGGTTACAAAAGAGGCACTGCCACCCCACGCAGAGATTTGATTAATGAAATATATTTAGCCTTAAAAGCCAGGGGAATTAAACTAATGCTATATGTAACGGGGAATGGCCCTTATAAAGATCAGTCAATAAAGAAGGTTTTCAATGATAGTTCTATGAAAACACTCATTACCCCATGGTCCAAAGTACTTAAAGACATAAGCCTCCGGTATAAATCAAAAATAAAGGGATGGTGAGTAGATGGTGCCTATCCTTTTATTGGATACAACGATAGCCTGATTAGCGTTTTAAGTAAGTCATTAAAAGTAGGAAACCACAATTCAATAGTGGCATTTAACCACGCTCCCCGTAATTCAGTTACATTTTATACTAAATTTGATGATTATACTGCTGGCGAGATGTACCATATAAAAAGTTTCCCAAAAAGTCGGTTTATAAAAGGTGTACAATGGCACGCCATTGCATTTTTAGGTGCTGATTGGGGGGAACCGGGTCTCAGGTATTCGGAAAGCGAAATTGCCAATTATCTGGCTGAATGTAATAAACAAAATGGTGTTGTAACATTCGATATTTGTATTTATAGAAGTGGAAATCTGGACATTAGTCAAAAACTATTCTTAAAAAAAATAAATAGTAAGATAAAAGGGCATTAATTAGATAAATATTTTTTTCACATTTATTAATTTTTTTCCCTTCACTTACAGGTCTTTTACTATATTGCTTAACATTTATAACTAACCGGCACAGGAAAATGAACATTTGCATAATCGGAGGATCGGGATTTATAGGCGGGTATTTAATGAAAATACTGAAGCAGGAACACAATGTTTTAAATATTGATAAGAATAAAAGCCCCAAGCACCCTGATGTAAAATATGAGCAGTGTGACATACGGGACTACGAAAAGCTCAACAATGTAATTCCTGCGGATACAGATTTTATTGTATTGCTAGCTGCCGAACATAGAGACGATGTAACTCCTACATCTTTATATTACGATGTGAATGTAGAAGGTGCCCATAATGTGCTGAAAATAATGACAGAGAAGCACATAGACAACATCCTGTTTACCAGTTCAGTTTCGGTTTATGGGCTCAATAAAAATAAACCTGATGAGTTTTCTCCTACTGCCCCATTCAATCATTACGGCAAAAGCAAATTAGAAGCCGAGAGAATTTTGAAGCGTTGGTTCGAAAACGATCAAAACGGCAAATCACTTATTATAGTTAGGCCAACTGTGGTTTTTGGCCCTGGTAACCGTGGGAATGTTTATAATCTGCTAAGGCAAATATCTTCAGGCAGGTTTATGATGGTGGGTAAGGGGAATAACCGCAAGTCTATGGCTTACGTAGAAAATGTTGCAGGGTTTATCAACCATTGCCTTAATGCCAATTATAAAAAGTTTCATCTCTTTAATTATATAGATAAACCTGATTTAAGCACAAGGCAGTTGGTTACCCAAGCCGAAATAGCAATAGGCAAACGCATTTTACCAATAAAAATACCCTACGTATTTGGATATAGCACTGCAAAAATGTTAGATGTTGTATTGGGTCTTTTGAAAAGGAAAAATCCTATAAGTGCAGTGCGGGTTAAGAAATTTTGTGCTACCACACAATTTGATTCATCTACCATACAGGCAACAGGTTATAAACCACCTTTTTCTTTAGAAAAGGGATTGGAGATAACTATTAAAAGCATTATTGAAGACCAAAAAGAACCTTTGCAGGCAGCTTTAAAACCTGTTCTGCAGGCAAACCCTTCTTAATCACATAACTTTCTTCATTTTATTGCTCCGTATCTTTTTTAGTTCTAAAGAAGCCTCTAAAACATCATTGGTTTTGAATTACTTCTTTATTGCTCCTAAAGTGATCTTTTACTTTTGATATCTAATATAAATACAGGTAATAAACCCCGTCTGCTTATAATTCTTAACAGGTTTGTAATAGGCGGGCAGGCAGTAGATACCATTCCTTTGGCATGGCATTTACAAAGTTATTTTGACATTCTTATTCTGTATGGAGAAAAGGAAAAGGATGAAATAGAACCTGTTTTTTTACTGGAAAAATATCCCGGTTTACAGTTGCAGAAAATAAAAAACTTACGCCGTAGCATAAATCCCCTTAACGATGTTGTGGCTTTTTTTCAGGTGTATAAAGCAATAAAAAACTATAAGGCAGATATTGTTCATACACACGGTGCTAAGTCAGGATTTACGGGCAGATTGGCTTCGTGGATATATGGCGTGCCGGTAATCATACATACATTTCACGGGCATTTTTTTCATTCTTATTTTTCAAAAAACATCTCCCTGTTTATTGCCGGTATAGAACGGTTGGTTGGCAAAATAACTACTGCTGCAATTGCCCTAAGCGAGGCGCAAAAAGATGAACTTTCTGCGGTGTACAAAATATTGCCGCCTGCTAAAATTAAAGTCATTCAGCTCGGTTTTGCATTTGACCAGGAAAATGATGCAGCTATACTTAGACAAGCGTTTAGAGATAAATTTAACTTACAACCTACAGATGTTGCAGTAGGTATTGTAGGACGAATAGTTGCAGTAAAAAATCATGCATTTTTTGTAAGAGTTATAAAAAATATTCTGGCCTCTAAAGAAGCTGGTAAAACGGTCTTTCTCATTATTGGCGATGGTGATTTGCGCCATCAGGTAGAAGAAGATTTGCAGAATAATAATATTGAATTTAATAGCACAGGGGTAACCAATACTTGCCGGGTGGTGTTTACCTCATGGATTACCGACATGTATGGTATTATGAATGCCCTTGACATTATAGCACTTACTTCTCTTAATGAGGGTACTCCGTTGTCAGTTATAGAAGCACAGTTTTTTAAGAAGCCCGTAGTATCTACTGATGCAGGTGGTGTAAAGGATACAATGTTGGATAATATTAGTGGATACATAACAGCAACAAATGATGAAATAGGGTTTGCAGAAAAATTAAAGAAAGTGATTAATGATGATCATTTGAGGGTGCAAATGGGAGAAGCAGGATTTGCATTTGTTTCAGAAAAATTTTCTAAAAAGAATGAGATAGCTGCTACCAGGGATTTATATTTTTCGTTGCTCCCCAAAAAGTAGAAAATATTTACCCAAAATTTTATTGAAAATTATTCTAAAGATATAACCGGCGAAAGCCGGTTTTTTATTTGCATATTTGCATTAATGTCTATCTTATAAGAGGGGGTAAGGATACTCAATAATAAATTGAATATCCTTATACATACAATTTTTATCGATTTTGCAAACAATTTTTCAGTTTGATTTGTTTCATTTTTTATGAATGCCTTTACTATTAAAGATTTAGAGAACCTTTCCGGTGTCAAAGCCCATACCATCCGTATTTGGGAGCAGCGTTATAATTTTTTGAAACCACATAGAACAGATACAAATATCAGGTTCTATAGTAACGATGAACTGAAGACGATATTAAATATCGCATTATTAAATAAATCGGGCTTTAAGATTTCTCATATTAATAAAATGTCAGAGGGAGAAATCTTTCAAAAAATTGCTGAGCTTAATTATCCTGAAGGACAACAGGAGCGAATCATCAATAAGTTAGTTGGTTACATGGTTGATTTTGATATTGACTCTTTTGAACAAATACTTAATGATGAATTGAGACATAAAGATGTTGATGTTTTTATAAATGAAATAATTTTTCCTTTTCTCGAAAAAGTTGGAATTTTATGGACAACCAATCACATTAATCCTGCACAGGAACATTTGGTCACAAATATTATCAGGCAAAAAATATTGGTGGGAATAGAAAATATATCCTCTGTTTTATCTCTTGATAAAACAGCACTATTATTTTTACCGGAGGGTGAACACCATGAAGTGGGACTGCTGTATGTTTTTTATTTATTGAAGAGACGAGGTGTAAAAGTATATTACCTTGGGGCAGATGTTCCTTTGAAAGATTTGGGTTATGTAATAAAAGCTAAAGCACCTGATTTTATTTATACGCACCTTACCTCCTTAGCTCATAACTTTAATATGGAGCGGTTCTTAAATAATGTGAAAGTACATATACACGGCTCTCCGGTTTATTTATCGGGTCCGGTAACATTATCTTATAAAAAAGATGTACCAGAAACAATTCATTTTAAAAAATCTCTTGAGGAAGTAAAGGAATTTATTGCAACACTTTAAACATTTGGTCATCGCAACACTTTATTGTGATTATTCTACAATCAGCTTCCTATTAATCTCACCATTAGCCAAAATAACTATTGCTTTATAAGTTTCTTTTGATAAATGGCATTTTGCAAGTATACTTTGTTTTCCTCTCACACAAAGCAAATAAGGCCTAATGTATTTTTCATTGTAAGTAGTAATGTCAAATTATGCATTAGTATATCTTTACACCTCTACACCTATACCATTTTACTTATTAATAGTTCAATCTGTATTATTTCTCCTCCCTCTGTTTAGTGCCACTTCAGGCTTTAAAGCGTATAGGGTTGCAGGGCTATTTCCATTTACTGAAAAAGGTGAATTAATAGTATAATCTTCCTCCTCGCCGGTTGTATTTTTATAGATGATGGTCTTGCCAGTATCTGGTAGGGGGAGTACAATTTTAATAAGAGGCTGTGCAAAAAAATGCCTTGAACGCTCTTTTTCCACAAAGCAATTGATCCTTTTAATTCAGGCGATGCCTTTTAATCAACCTGAAACTTGTTAGCAACTACTTTAACTAATGTAGGAAAATGCTGCAAATAGTCCCTTGCAAAATTTGATTCGTTTCCATTTTAATATTAAAAAGCATGGAATAAATGTCTGAGTCATTACTTTCTGATAAGTGAGCTATTTCCTAAACATAATCTGGCACCCAATAGACTTTGTTTCCTTTTCTTCTATTGGTTGTCCATGAAGCATTGCATCAACAGCATTGGCCAATAAGTGTTTTTGAACCAACTTTGGTTCCATGCCATTATCATCTATTGCACCGCTGTATTTGATCACCCATTGGTCTTTTTCTTTCCAGATAAGAAAGGCGTGTGGTGTTTTTTGTGCAGCAAAATCTTTGGCCACTTTTTGTGTGCCATCGTACAGGTAGGGAAAATTGATTTTGTCTGCTTTTGCCGTCGCAACCATTCGCGGATACATGTCTTCTTCGTACAAAATAGTATCCGTTGAACTGATGGCTATAAGGGGCACGCCAAGCGGCTTGTACTTTTTATTAAGACTGTTGAGCCGTTTGGGATACAACTTTGCAAAAGGGCAATGATTGCAGGTAAACACAACCATCAACCCTTTTGCGTTGCTATAATCTTTTAGCGAAATCATCTTGCCATTCACATTGAGCAATTTAAAATCTGCTACTGTTTTTTCTCCTTCATTTTTAAAACCAAAGGAAGAAATGCCAACAGTTACGATCATGGTCAACATTGCCGCAAGGCGAATTGCTTTCCTCATTTTTATTCTTTTATAAACTTCTTGGTTACTGTATTCTTCGTCTTTTCATCGGTCACCTGCAGATAATAAACCCCGGCTGCAAGGCTTTTAACATCAAACCCATTCTGTAATTGTGGACGTGGAAGCATGTATTTTGTTCTACCTAACTGATCCAATATTTTCATGTAGTAAACCTGGTAGTTAGGGTCTGTAAAATTGAAATAGAGCTTGTTTTTTACCGGCGAAGGATACACCGTGAAATCAAAAGCAGAAGCACTGGTGGAGACAGCACGAACCGGAGAGTGAGTAAACTTGCCATCATTGTCAACAAATTTTATCCGGTAATAATTGACACCAAAAAATGGTTTGTAATCCGTAAATGAATACTTGTTTTCTCCCGCAGCTGTTTTGGCCTGCATGGTGCCGATGGAACTCCATTTTATGCTGTTATCGCTTCTTTCCACAGAAAAATATTTAGTATTTACCTGGTTGGCGGTTACCCAATCAAGGAGTACTTTTTTCTCCACCAGTACGGCATTGAAACTTAGCAATTCCAATGGAAATGTGCCTGAACCTTTTACCACAAATTGCCCCATCATACCTTCATCTTCGTGCAGCGATATGTGGCAGTGATACATAAACGGATGAAGACTGTCTGCATAATCCTCAAACTTCGCAATGAATTTTACTACACTTGGTGTGCCTCCACCGCCAGGACCGCCACCGGTTTTTCCAGGGATGAAAACAACATCTTTCCATCCTGCTTGTGCAGGAACGGGTGCTACTCCATTTACAGAAAGAATATTAAACTCCACATCGTGTATGTGAAACGGATGACCAAAAACGGATGAACTGGTAATCTGCCAGATTTCAGTATTACCCAAAGGCACCTTGTATTCCACATAGTTAGAATCGAATAGTTTATGGTTGATGATAAATGCATTGGGCCCAAGAATGGGTGGATTGGTAACACCGGCGCTATCGCTTATGGTTAAGTAACGGGTAACATTTGCCGTAGCTGCGTCCAGCAAAACATTGGTAGTTACGTACGTTGGTGGGGTTGTTATGGGTGAACTTGTTTGTGGACCAACATTTACATGAAGCATGTTGAAATCCTTTTTACCAAGGTAATTTGCAAACGGACCGCCGGTGAAATTTTCACCTCCGGCGACAAAATTTCCAAGGGTAGAATTGTAAGCTTTTATTTCAAAACTTTGACCGGTTTTACCGGTATAATCCACCAATATTTCTACACGTTCCCCAGCATGGAGTAGGTACCTGTTTACAGAAACCGGCGCATTGAGCAATCCACCGTCAGAGCAGATGACAGAAAAATTACGGTTATCACTAAGGCCAATATTGTATGACCTTTCTATGGCTGCATTCAATATGCGAAAGCGCACAATCTGCGCCGGCACTGTATATTGTGGTCTTAGTGTTCCATTTACAATCATGCTGTCGCCATAAGGCACTATGGAGAATTGCGCTGAAGTATTGAAATCTCTGTCTGTTAACACCATCGGAATATCATCAACACCATAAGTGCGTGGCAGAGGCAAAGCAGATTCGACATCGTCTCGTACTATTATTAATCCTCCCAACCCTTTAGTGATTTGTTCCATGGTAGTTTCATGCAAATGGGGGTGGTACCAATAAGTCGCTGCGTTGTTGGTCACCTTCCAATAAGGTTGCCATACAGTGCCGGGAGGAATGACCTGGTGGGGTCCGCCATCCATTACCGCAGGAAGGTGAAAGCCATGCCAGTGAAGCGTTGTAGAATCGTTCAAAAAATTATGAACGTTCATGTGAACGGTATCGCCCTTTTTGAAAAACAAAGTAGGCCCCCAAAATTTGTTGTTGATACCTGCAGTAATTGTCTGATTGCCAGGAGGGTTCACCATTTGCGAAAAGGTGTCTTTCAAATTAAGATTGAAAGTTGTGCCAGACAAGGTATCCGGAATCCACAATGTGTTATACTGTGCTTTTACATTTGCTGAAATCACAAAAAGCAATGCTAAAGCAAACACGTTTTTTTTGTTAGAAAGTAGGGACATAAAATATGATTGTTATTTTATAAAGGCTTATTTATTTACTTATTGAAACTTTGAATGACTGCTTAAATCCATTTTGAACGATTGTAAGAAAGTAAGTTCCGGAAGCAATTGCAGTTGTGTTCAACACACAGTTTATTGTTCCTGCTGAAAATTCTTTTTCCAAAACAATTTGCCCTTGCACATTTGCCAATGCCACGTGAATGCTGGCTTTCAATGCTTCATTGTGTTGAAGGTTAATGAAGTTTTTTGCAGGGTTTGGATAAATGGCAAACCCATTTCCCGAAGGGTTAAAAACTACACTAACAACTTTTGTAAAACTGAATTTACCATCGTTGTCCCATTGTTTCAGGCGGTAATAATTTGTGCCTTTTGATGGAGCATTATCAGCAAATGAATAGTCCGTTTTGCTGGTTGCATTTCCAATACTTTTTTGTGTTCCGATTTTTATGAAATTGATACCGTCATTGCTTCGCTCAATATCAAAATGACTGGAATTTTCTTCCTGTGCTGTTGACCATTTTAGGATGGTTTTCTTATCCACTCTTTGCCCAGTGAAAGAGAGCAATTTGATGGGAGTGATAATGCTGCAAATAGTACTACTACCAAGTAGTGTACTCATTTCGCTACACAGGTAGTTATAGTTGACAATGTCTGTTTGAGACAATGATCCATTCAGTAGATTGTTGAGTTCATTGGGGTCAAGTGTGAGATTGTAAAATCTTTGGGTGCCATTGTCAAATTTGATGAGTTTATAGTCGGCATTGCGCATGGCCTTACCATCAGACGAGTCGGTGGTCAATTTAAATATTTCCGTAAATGCCCACGGACGAATTTGCGTTGCTGTATTTTGAATGATTGGCAATATACTTTTGCTGTCAACTGGTTTGTTTGCCGGTATTTGGGTTTGCCAATTGGTGTGTCCCATCAACTCCAAGGAAGTGGCAAAAATGTCAGCGGTATTAATTAATGCAGCACTTACTCTTCCCCCATTTACAACTGATGGGCCTGCAATAATCATTGGAACATGAATGCCATATTCGTACAGTGTACCCTTTGCCCTGCTGGTATCAGTTGTCTGGGCAGTTCTCGGAGAACTTCCATTGTCTCCAATAAAAATAAAATCTGTGCTGTCGTATCTATTTAGGACGCGAAGTGAGTCAAAGAGACGACCTATCTCATGATCCATTGCCTGGATCATTGCCTTGAAATAAGCTTTGGGATTGTTTCTAATGTCAGCTGTAGTTCCGCTTAGTGAAGTGTAAGAGTGTAATCCTGCAAGTGGCAGGTGAAGCGGGTCGTGGGGCGCATTAAAAGCAAGCCAAAGGAAAAATGGTTTATTATTTTGAGACTTCAGCCAGCTAACAGCATTGTTCACATTTTCTGATGTAGCATAGTTTGTTACTGTGCTATTGACACCATTTGTACATTTAGTCCAATTCGTATAACTATTAAGGGTGCCAATAAATGGGCCTTCATTGTGGTCATAACCCAACCTATTTGGGTTCAAAAGATTTTGCACTGATGCATTACTCAAATGCCATTTACCAATTTGTGCTTTGGCAATATTGGGGTTATATAATTTAAGTAGCTTGGAAATGCTTTTTTCTGCCGTATCTATCGGGTTAGATCCACCGATGCCACCGACAATGCCACCTACGCCTGTCCTAAATCCATATCTCCCTGATAGAATAGTTGCTCTTGTTGCGGAGCATACAGGATTTGCATACCCATGTTGAAATCTGATCCCTTTTTGAACCAATGACCTAAGGTTCGGAACATCAACCGTGTCCTGATGGTCTTCATAAAACCCAAAATAATCCGGACTTAAATCATCGGCTATAATGACCATTACATTGCGTTGGGCGGAAACGCTTATTGTCAATATGGCTCCACTAAAAAAGCCAATTATTTTCTTTATCATTTTGATTTTTTATTCCAAAAGCTAACGCTGATTTGGTTATCTTTTTATTTCCACCTTATACGAATTTTTAAGATCATCACCGGTTACGGTCAGGATGTATGTACCATCATAAATTGTGGTCGATTCTAAAAAGCAAATAGTGGTACCTTGGTAGAAATCCTTTTTCATAACTACCTGTCCATTAAGATTGGTAAGGGTTACGTGTAAGTCTTTCTTCAAAATATCACCAATCTGTAGCACAATTAAATCAGCAGTTGGGTTGGGGAAAATCTTCAGACCAAAATCCTGTTTTTTACCAAGAGAAATGATTTTTGAATATTGAAACTTCCCATCGAAATCGGTTTGTTTTAAGCGGTAATAATTTGTTCCGGCAGCTGGCTTGTTATCTGTAAATGAATAGTTGGTTTGCGCAGAACTATTACCCGTACCTTTTACTTTACCAATTGTTTCAAAGTTTATAGTATTGGTGCTTCTTTCTACACCAAAATAGCTGTTGTTTAACTCTTGTGCCGTTGACCATTTAAGGAGGTTTGTTTTTTCTACAGCAGTTCCTGTAAGTGAAAGTAAGTTTACAGGTAATGGCGTTAAATAAACAGTTACAGGTTCAAGAATTGCATTGACTTTCATTGCATTTTTTACTCCATAAAAAGTTGGCCCCACTACATAAGGATATGCAGAGTTCCAATTAGCATCTACAGTTGCGAAGTAGCAATAAATGCCATTAGGATATTCTGGTGTTTTGCAAAAACGACCATTGTGTTCGTCCAAATAATCCGGGGTGGCTGCAGTTGTAGTGTCATACTTATAATCTTCTCTGAAATAGCCTAAAGGATACGTGCTGCTAACGGGAGGTCCCGCCAATACAGAGGTACCATCTGCCCACGTTGTTCGGGTTGTAATATTTCTCAAGTTATAACTTGATTTCATTCTTACAATTTCGCCCCCCGCTGTATCAGCACTTTTATAAGCATAAGCACCGTAAATAGGAAAGCCATCATAGGCAAAGCCAATCAAAGGCGAGTGAACGGTACTGTCTATAGCATACAATCCATCGGAATTATAAAGGGTACAAACATTAGAAATAACATTGAGGTCAAGTTTAAATGCACTTGGGTTTTGGTGGTGATGATAGTTACCCATAGCAGGGTGTGCTTTGGAACAATCAAACCCCCCACGTTCGCCTACTACTGCATCCCTATTCCATTTTCCATCACCCATACAAGGCGGCATAATTGGTCCACCACACAAAGAGTTAGTTGAACTTTTCCAGGATACGCCATCTCTATAATCAAACAATGCCACGCCATTTATAAACAACCCGATATTACCACCCGTGGTTGAAGTAAAGGTGCCGGACGTATTTTTAACCGGGTTCAAGGTCATTTTAAAAATGGCATTCTGGCTGGTAGCAACAGAAGGATTGTTATCTAAATAAGGTCCGGAAATATAAGCGGGTATCCCTTTTGTTCTTATATATACCCAATTGGTTGAGTACAATACAGTTTGCACATTTGCGGAGTCGGCATCAATTATAGGTGTGTAGTTATTTCTAACATAATGACGACCTGTTATACCGGTTGTATTTTGTAACCAACCTGTTATTACAGGATTAGTTTGAGCATTTGCAAACAATGCCGATAATACCAAAGTAAAAATTGTAAACAGTTTTTTCATGATTATTTCTCTCTTTTTATTTCTGAACGGTTGGAAATTAATTTAAAAAACCTAGCTATTGTAAATTTTAAATAAGGATTAATTATAAAAATTAATGCCCTTTATTGAATGATTGTCATCCGATTTTGTTCTTTGTTAGTGAATTTTAAAAAATGGCAACCAATAACGTTGCCGGAAACGCTGTCGGTATTTCCGAAAGGAAATGGTAATTGAACTTAATTACCATCAACTTTTTCCTGAAAAGGCCTGACAATAATAGACGTCTGTCACAAGTTATTCCTTCGCATTTGGCGTAAAAATATTTTTTGGATAGGAGAATGAAGGATTGAAAAGAAATGGCTTATCCGTCAGAGTCAGGAGAAATGCCGTTAAATCTACCTTTTCGTTGGAGGTTAGTACAATTGGATTTGCCAATTGTTTAGAAAGGTATTTAGTCTTTACTATGCCGGTTGTGTAATGTTTTAAAACATCCTGCAATCGTTTGAAACGGCCATCGTGCATGTATGGGTTTGAAAATTGCACATTGCGCAGGGTCGGCACCTTAAAAAGGAAAGAATCCTTTGCCTCGCTGGTTACTTTGCTTCTGCCGTAGTCGTTGAGTGTAGTATCTATTGGTAAGCCGTTGCTTTCAAATTGTTGGTTGGTAAATAATGGCTCTTTGTGGCAGCTAGAACAGTTCTGTTGAAAGAGCTTATAACCGTTTTGCTCCTGTAAGGTAAAAGTGGATTGCCGATTCATAACACTATCATACTTTGAGTTTGCACTTACTAATGTGAGTAGAAATTGCGAAATGGCTTTTAAAGTATGTTCACCGCTTATTGAACTATCCCCAAATGCATTGTAAAAAAGGTTTGGGTAAATGTTAGAGTGTTGCAGTTTGTTCACCACATGGCCAATCTTTTCATCCATCTCCAAATGATTGCTAATGGGAGCCAAAGCCTGCATGTCTAAATGATTGATAGCCCCATCCCACATAAAAGATTTGCCCCAGGCAAGGTTCATAAGTGCAGAAGAGTTTCTGGTACCAATCCGGTTTTCAATACCATGACTAAGTGCATGGTCAACATGAGTAAAGGCGGTGTATTGGGAGTGGCAACTTGCACAGGAAATAGTGCTATCCAGTGATATTATAGGATCATAAAACAAAGCCCTGCCCAATTCTATTTTTGCAGCAGACAATGGATTTTTAGAAAAATCATATACCGGTTTCGGCCATTTTTTTGGTACTGCAAAATGTATTCTATCAGCAGCTTTGAAGCCAAGCATAACAGCAGCAATAAGCATTATCAGCAGGGTAATTTTTTTCATGGCTGAACAATGCTAAACACTTGAATAAACTTTTCTGATAATAAAGCAGCTTCTTTTCCGGGAGTCATCAGGTGATGTTGTTCTGACAGGTTAATGCTGTTTATAAATTTAGAGATATCCACTTCTATCTGAATGTTATCTTTTTGTGTTACGTTAAGCACAACACTTTTGCAGGTTGGATAAGGCGAGTAACCGCCCAAATGAAATTCAAACTCATTGTTGCGGGTTTTGCACAAGTTACTCTGCCCTTCAAGTTTTATATTTATGTAACCACTTTGCCAGGTCCAGTACATACCTTTTGTGGGGTCAAGGTCGCCACCCATTGCACCCGATACATTGGTAAGGCTGTCAATGCCTATGTTGAATTTAATTTGGTTGAATGAAATATCTTTTGGAATTATAAGCTTCACCGACATGGATGCCACATCATTTGCATTTATCAGATGAAAACTGTTTTTTTCTTTGAATTGAATCTTGTCATTATGTAATAGCTGTACGTCAGAAATGTAAAATTTGCAACCGTTAAATCTAATACTGTCTGTCTCATTAATAGTATAATACTCCTCTTCCAAAATGATTGGAGTTCTATTAAAAGTGGGAGTAAATAGCATATAAATATCTTTTGCCTGACCAATCAGTAAGCTTGATGGCGATACAAATAAAATGATAAATAAAAGGAGATTGTTACGCATGGTCTGAACAAACTTACAAAAATTTTTCGCCATTAAAATATCACGTATTTTATTGGTAAATACATTGTAAAGTATAAATAGTTCAATTGTTGTTCATACAATACCGGTCAACTAATTAAGCATATGCACTCTTAATCATCTTTTCTGAAATCAGGTTATAACAAACTGTCCAGGCTCCTTTTACCTCATGGTTCCAATCGGAGCCCAGGCCTTTTTCTAATGTCCATAATAAAGCATTGCCAACATATTGATAATGTGCAGCTTTAACTCCATACTTTACATGACGCTTAGCCATAGCTTCTATTTCATCTGACATTTGATCTAACTTATCTAAACGAACTACAATTGCGGTAAGCATATCAAATAGCTTTCTATATTGTTCGTTCATGCCTGCAGGAAACATTTTACGCAATGCGGGTTTATCTGCAAAGAGTTTGCTATAAAATGCATCACCTGTAGTTGTTGGATTAATGCCCTGAAATAGACGCCAGGTTTTTTTAACAAGAAGTATTTGTCTTTCGGTCATATCGGTTCATTAATAGGATAAAGGTTTAGGATTTTATGGATTTACAAAAATAAACAAAGGCGAAATGCGTACATTTTAAATTGAAATGTAGATAATTCTGATTACCCTATTTTCATTTTGTTTTTATCTGTCCATCCATTTTTTAAACTCGGGGCTTTTCAATCTGCTCATGTCAATTTCCAGTTTGTTATTAGGCTCTTTCAATTTAACTATCAGCTTAGAGTTCTCAACCGGTTTTACGGTTTGTATGGCATCTATGTTAACAATAAACTGCCTGTTGGCCCGGTAAAATTGTTTAGGGTTCAATAGCTCTTCCACTTCTTCCAGTGTTACATAGTCTATTATATATCTTTCGCCGTTAAACAGATATATATAGTTGAGCACTTCTTTGCAAAAGCACGCAACATCATTTGTATTAACTGGCATCCATTGATTGCGAATATTTACGATAAATTTTTCTTTGTATTTTGATGATGCAACAGGATTTGTCAGTGATTTAATTAAAGCATCAATATCCAAAGGTGGCTTTTCTGTATGCTCAAGTAAGTTTCTGCATTTATCAATAGCGTTCAACAACTCTGCTTCCTTTACAGGTTTCAATAAATAATCAACCCCATTTACCCTAAAAGCACGAACTGCATATTCATCATATGCTGTAGTGAATATGATGGGGCACTTGAGGCTAAAGCTATTAAACAGGTCAAAGCTTACGCCATCACTTAGCTGAATATCCATAAATAATATATCTGGTTCGGCATTTTCGCCAAACCACCGGCGTGCAGTTTTTAAGCTGGGTAAAGTAGTAATAACCTGTACATCAGGAGCTACTTTTTTTATTTTGTTCAATAATACGTTAGCTATTATTTCTTCATCTTCTATTATAACTGCTTTCATACAATAAAAATTTAAATCAAAGGAATTTTGATGATAAAGTATTGGTTCGTTTCTTCAATAATAATCGGTTTTTCACAAAGATATTTGTACAAGGTTTCAAACTGTGCAAGACCCTTTTTATTAGAGGTCTCAACCATATTTTTTTTATGCAGATTATTTTTCACCACCACGTAGTCATGCTCAATAAATATATCAATCACTAAAGGCGATTCTGCATCCATCACATTATGTTTAATGGCGTTCTCTATCAGATTTTGTAAACTAACAGGTGCTATTTTATAGTGAAAATAATCAGCAGGAATATTAATATTTACCTGTAACCCTTTTTTAAATCTGGTTTGTTGTAAGCTGATGTATAGGTTTACAAAATCAATTTCATTTTTTAACGTAACGGTTTCACTGTTTCCGTTTTTCAATATATACCTGTATATACCTGACATCTGTTCTAAAAATTGGCCTGCAAGTGCTTGGTCTGTTTCTATTAAGCCTGATAAACTGGTCAGCGAATTAAATAAGAAATGTGGATTCAGCTGTTGTTTCAGGCTTTCATACATCACCATTGTTTTTTCTTTTTCTAACAACTGTGCTTTACTTTCTAAAACAAATAATTTTTCTTTTTGTAAAAGCCGCATACGATATACATAAATAATAGCTGAAGTAATGCCTAACAATACAAGCAATACAAACCAATAGGTTTTATAAAAGGGGGTTTTGATGGTAATGGTAATTATTTTCTCTGCAGATTGCCAGGCATTGTTTCTTCCTTTTGCAATCAGTCTAAAAGTATATTTTCCCGGTGCAAGATTATTATAATTGGCTTCATTACTTATAGATGAGTGAACCCATTTTTTATCAGACCCTTCCAGTATATATTCAAATTCATATGGGTAAAGTGTAGCATCTGTCAGAAACCCAAATTTAAATCTCAACGAATTTTCATCTGGATTTAAAAACAGTTCCTTTTCGTTTGTAAGAAAATAATCTTTGCCCGAAATGTTAATTACACTAAAAGCAGGTTCTTTTATTATGGGTTTTATATTAACATTGTTTGAATGAAATTCAAATACATCATTGTTTACATTTCCCATTATAACCCCGTCTGACCTAAGCGTTAAATTATTGAAATAGTTTAAATTATTTTCTGAATAGGGTATTGTAAAATGTATAAAGCTGTTTTCTTTTGGATTGAAATAACAACCTCTGTTAAAGTATAAAGACCATATACAACCATTGTTATCAGCCTTTATAGCATGTAAGTGATTATCTACTAAACCATCTAATTCTGTCCAGTATTTGGTCTGCCCGGTTGTAGCATTGTAGCGATAAAGTCCTACACCTTTATTGGTTATCCATACATTACCGTCCTTATCTATATCAACTGCATGAAAATATCCTCCCCCCTCTGCTTTGGCATCTTTTACAATCTTTATAATGTTGATATTATTTTTTACATCTACTGCTGTAATATAGTCTGTAAATGAAATTAAGTATAAAGGTTGTTGTTGCTTCCATATTAAATGATAAACGTCTAATTTTTTATTTAATTTGGAATGAGGAATATCCTGTTGTAGCAATACTGTTTTTTTAGTTTTATTATTTATAGCTATTATTAGTTGCCCATTAGTAAAATATACAACCGAATCTGCAGCTATAAAATCTGTAATTATAAACTCTGAATATTCTTTGGGTAACAAGTTACAAGGAATAAATTTTTTTGCTGCCCCATTTAATTGCCAGGTTCCATTTGCTGTTGTAACAAATACTTTCCCATCTAAAAATCTAAGTTGATTTATGTTTTGAGGAAGTAAATTGTTGTTATTGGCTAATGCATTTTTAAGTGTAAATGTTTCATATTTACCCGACCCGGGATAATAATGAATAATACTTAAATCCTCTGTTGCAATCCACCACGATTTATCAGTTGGATCTTCTTCTGTTAAATAAATGGCTGTTGACTTTAACGCCGGTATTTTGTCGGGTAAGTGACATGCTTTATAAACATATTTTCCCGGGTTACACATAGAAATACCATTAGTTGTGCCCAACCATATAGTGCCGTTTTCATCTTCTAATCCTGCCCAAAAAAAGTTAGCAGCTATCGTATTGCTATTTCCTTCTTTACTGTCAATGCGTTCCATTTTATTATGGTTTGCAAGGTCTATAGTAAGCAAGTCATAGCTCCAATTACTAAACCACAATCTGTTTTGGCTATCTTCTAATATTGTTGAGCCATTAGCATATGGCGCTAGATCCTTAAAACTAATATTCTGGAGTATTTTTTTTGTAGTAGGGTCAAAGGCTATTAGTTCTTTAGCATCATTATCGCAAAACCAAAAATATCCTTTTGGCGACCTGGCTAATGCAGATGTTCTTCTTGAAGTAAACAAGGTTGAATGAGGGCTGTTAAGATAATTTATCATTTTACCTTGTTTGTTGTCATAATACATAAGTCCTCTTCTTGACGTTATCCAAAACCCATCATTTGTATCATCTCTTAGCAGTTTGTTTTTTCCAATGATATAGTTTGCTACAGAATCGGTATTGTTGGTAAACTTTATAACAAGTTGAAAAGTTTTAGATTGTTTATTGAATTTCATAAGAGCTAAAGATGTAGCTGCGTAAATATTTCCTTGCTTATCGCATAGTATGTTAGAAATAATGTTATCATAACAATCTTTGGGTGCGTAGTAAGTTGTAAAAATGCTTTTTGAAGGTGTAAAACAAAAGACTCCATTATCTGTACCACCCCATATATTCCCATCCTTATCCTCACATAAACTTTCAATAGAATTATTGGGTAGAGAAATCGAATCTCTGTTTTTTTTGAAAGTATAAAAATGAGAGCCGTCAAATCTGTTGAGTCCATTTTGAGTGCCTATCCAAAGTATGCCGTGGCTGTCTTTTAAAAAACAGAAAATAATATTATTTCTTAAGCCATCTTTTTCATTCAGGTTACTGAACGTAAACTGCTGTTCCTGTGCATTTGTTTTATAAACAATTGACACACAAAAAATAACAAAAAAGAAAAGTCTTTTCATTAGTAAAGCAAACTAAACAAAACAACTATACTGAACAACTTTGCAATGCCGAAATGCTGAAATATAAATTAAGATGTAGTAAAATGCAAACGAAATGCATTGAGTAATTTTAATAAAGTTTAATTACAATTCTGAAATAGTATTTTGATTATAAGGAACAATATTTTCATTTACACTTTAATTCAAAAATCCTACACTTTAAATAAAGAATTCTTCATTTGGCCTAATAAGAATTTTACGACAACTACCTTTTTGTCACTTTTATCCCCTAAAAATTTAAGCCATGAAAAAAATAACTGCAACACTATTGGCTATGATTGCATTAATCTATGCCACACAAACAAATGCGCAATGGAACCTTACAGGCAACAGTAACGCTACAGCAACATCATTATTGGGAACTACCAACTCGGTACCGCTTCGGCTGGCTACTAAAAACACCCCGCGATTGGTCATTGACACATTGGGTCGTGTAGGTATCGGTACTTCCACCCCAATCAACCTGCTAACCGTGAAAGGTGCAGGCAGCACACCCGCCGCCAGTTGGGTAGCCGCAGGGGCACCATTGTTTGTAGGCTTCGGTGAAACCGCAGTTGGCAATGCAGATTATATTTTGGCGTTAGCCTCTACCTCTAACAATGCACGGCCTGTTTTTGTAGGCCGTAGAAGCCGTGGCACTCTGGCAGTACCTACAGCTATGGCCAACAACGATTTCATTATGTCCATGCTGGCATCTGCTCACGATGGCACCGCCTTTCAAAACCCTGCTACCATTGATTTCTTTGTAGATGGCACACCCACCGCAGGCAATGTTCCTGCACGTATATCATTTGTTACAGGTAGCAACAGTAGCAACCGGGCAGAGCGGTTGAAGATTGGCAGTACCGGAGATATTACCATGAACACCAACCAACTGTTTGTGCAGAAAAGTACAGGCAATGTTGGCATCGGCACTTCAACCCCGGGTTCTAAACTACATGTAGCGGGACAGGTAAAAATTACTGGAGGGACTCCCGGAGCTGGCAAGGTATTGACGAGTGATGCAAGTGGCCTGGCTACCTGGAGCAGCAATGGTTTATTGCCATCAGGAACCAGCGGCCAGACACTCAGAAACAATGGAACAGCCTGGGTTGCTTCCAACGCTATGGTTAATACAGGATCTGCAGTAGGTATTGGTGAAGCTAATCCACAGGGTGCATTGCATGTTAGCCAGCCTTTCAATTTTGCAGGTGTAACACATGGCGGTGCCGGGCTCAACGACCTGACAGTAGATAACAGCGGCTACACCGCCGATAGCACTACCTACTATGTTATCCGCATACAAAACAGTGGCCCTACCCCTAACATAATTGAAGTAAGCAGTGATAGCGGCAAAACCTTTGGTGCGCCTATTGCCATTGCCAATCCAATTGTATTAGCCAATGGTGTTACGGCGTCTTTCGCAGCAACCGGCGGACACACTTTTGGAGATACCTGGACATGGAAGGTGAGTGTGAGTTACTATGATATGCTGTTGGCCAAAGACGGCAAAGTGGGCATAGGAAACACAGCCCCTGAAAATACTTTGGATGTGAAGGGAACCAGCAGAGTATTGAGCGGTTATGACTCCATCAATGCTAAAATACTGATAGGAAGAACCAAGTCAGAAGCTACCATTGGCATTGCCGGTGGTAATGATAGCCTGATGACTGGTGCTGTTGCCGGTGATCTGATTGTTAAACCGGGAAGTAACAAAAAGTTTATGCTTGGCAATTCATCTACTCCTGCCTTAACAGTAAACAGTTTTAATTTTATGGGTGTTGGTACAAACAGCCCCAGTTACAAATTACATGTAGAACATGGAGGTACTACAGGCTTGTATGTAAAATCCATCAGTTCGTTCTCTGCGATAGATAATGACGCTGCCAGTGGAGATGCCGCCATAAGATTTCAAAAAGCTGGTGTTAACCAATGGAACATTCGCAACAGACCTGCCGATAATTATCTGGAAATTTTTGAACTCGGTGGTGGTGGTTCCCGCATGGTCATTCAAGATGCTACCGGCTTTGTAGGTATTGGGAACATTACCCCCACAGCCTTGCTTTCTGTAAACGGTGCGGCCAACAAACCCGGCGGCGGTTCATGGACCGTTTTCTCTGACCAACGCCTGAAAGACCGTGTAAACGAATACAAAGACGGCTTGCAGGAGCTGATGAAAATAAACCCCATAAAATACCATTACAACAAAGAATCGGGCTACGATACCAAGCCTGAATATGTAGGCGTTATAGCACAAGACTTGCAAAAGGTGGCTCCTTACATGGTTTCAGAATTCACCAAACCAGTAGAAAAGAAAGAGCCATTGAAAGAAGACAAAAACAGTTCTACAGGTTATGAATCCATAAACACCAATGAATTGGAAAAAAGAACTTACCTGCAGGTGGACAATAGCGCTATGACCTATATGTTGGTAAATGCGGTAAAAGAGTTGAAGATGGAAACAGATAGCAAAGACAAAACAATAGCCGACCTGCAAACACGTCTGACCCGTTTGGAAACCATACTGACAAACAACAACAGCAAAACAATCGCAACCATCTCCGAGCAAAACGTAAGCTTTGCAGATGCTTCTCTCAGCCAAAACACACCCAACCCGCCTGTAAATGGTTTTACCAAAATCAACTACAGCATACCCAACGGGGCAGCTAAAGCTGAAATGGTGATTACTGACAACATGGGCAGGACCATTAAACAAATTTCTTTAAACACGTTTGGTAAAGGCACACTAAATGTGGATACAAAAGGATTGAGCAGTGGAACATACAACTACACTTTGCTGGTAGATGGAAAACTGATTGACACTAAAAAGCTGATTCTTACAGGAAAATAATCCTACATCAAATAGCAATAAAAAAAGACAGGGGCTACCCCTGTCTTTTTTTATTGTATGGCAATGCCAATGTTTTTTCTATAAATTAAGATGTACCCTTATTACTCCAATTAACAAAGGCAATGATTCCGTTCTGCATCTTACTTTGAATCCGCTACATTTTAAATAGTTAATACTTCACTTGGCCCTATAAAATTTTAGAGCAGGCAGTATTTCTTTCACTTTTACAACACAAAAACTTTAAACCATGAAAAAAATTACTGCAACACTATTGGCTATGATAGCTTTGATCTGTGCCAAAACAACCAATGCGCAATGGAGCCTTACTGGTAACAGCAACGCCATTTCTACTTCGCTATTGGGAACTACTAATTCGGTACCGCTGCGGCTGGCTACCAAAAACACACCTCGACTGGTGATTGATACATTGGGTCGTGTAGGCATTGGCACTACCAACCCTGTCAACATACTGTCTGTAAAGGGAAGTGGCGGTACACCTGCTCCTGCCTGGGTAAACAGTGGCAATCCATTGTTTACGGGTTTTGGAGAACAAACCGTTGGCAATGCAGATTACGTCTTGAGTATGGCTTCCTCCCTGGCTAACGCAAGGCCGGTTTTTATAGGTCGTAAAAGTAAAGGGACACTGGCAGCACCGACAGTAGTTGCCAACAACGATTATCTAATGTCGTTCCTTTCTTCCGGCTACGATGGAAGTTCTTTTCAAAACGGAGCTGCCATTGATTTTTATGCAGACGGTACGCCTTCGGCGGGCAATGTGCCTACACGCATTTCTTTCGTTACAGGCAGCAACAGTGGCAACCGTGCAGAGCGTTTGAAAATTGGCAACACGGGAAATGTTTCCATCAACAACAAACAGTTCTTTGTGGAGCAAAGCACGGGTAACATTGGTGTAGGAAATAATTTGCCATTGGCGAAAATGGACATTGTCGGCAACATAAAAATAGCAGATGGTACGCAAGGAGGAGGCAAGGTGCTGACCAGCGATTCCAATGGTATGGCAAGTTGGCAAAGTATTCCTGTAGTTACAGAGACTGACCCGGAAGTAAGTTCATCGGTCACCAACACGATTCCTAAATGGAATGGTACTACCCTTGTTGATGGAACCATTGTTGACAATGGAAACGTTGGTATAGGTGAACCTAATCCGCAAGGCATTTTGCATGTAAGTCAAAGTTCTGCTTTCGCCGGAGTTACTTTTACCGGCACGGGTGTGAATGATTTATCTGTTGATAATTCCAGCTACAACCTCACCAAGACTACACATTTTGTAATCCGCGTACAAGATGGAAGTGTTGAACCCAACCTTATTCAAATAAGCAGTGATAGTGGTGCTACTTTCGGAACTGTGTTTGCTATTCCTTTGACACCTTTAAATATGGCAGGACAGGCGAAAGCCACTTTTGACTCTACGGTTGGACACGTCACAGGTGATCAGTGGACATGGAGTGTGGGGCCTTATTTTAAAAATATACTAGTTGCAAAAAACGGAAGAGTTGGTATTGGTACTGCTAACCCGCTTGCCAAACTGGATGTACGGGATAGCAGTGTGCTTTTTTATGCAGGTGGTGCTGCTACTATTAACCCAAGTAATATTCCTGTAACTAATAATAACCGCCAAATGTTGTGGTACGCTGACAAAGGGGCGTTTAGAGCTGGATATACATATTATAATGCGTGGACTAAAGACAGTATAGGAAATTACTCATTTGCCACAGGGTCTGCCACCGTGGCCAGAGGTGAGAATAGCACCGCTATAGGCAAAGAAACAGTTGCTGGCGGTTTTTCTTCCTCTGCTTCTGGCTTTGGAACTGCTGCAAGTGGAAGTTTTTCAAACGCTATGGGATTCAGAACACAAGCAAACGGAGAAAATTCCACCTCTATGGGTAACTATACTATTGCCAATGGACAAAATTCAATAGCAACAGGTAATTATACTAAAGCTAGTGGTGAAGTTTCTACTTCATTCGGCTACTACACACATGCCAAACCTTATGCCTCTTTGGTAATAGGGCAATATAATGACACTACTGCTGCTTCCACAACCTCATGGGTAGGTGCAGACCCGGTGTTCATTGTAGGCAATGGGCCAAGCTTTGGCAATAGAAGCAACGCATTGACAGTTTTAAAGAATGGTAGAATGGGATTAGGTACCGCAGCCCCTGCTTATCAATTGCAACTATCCAGCAACTCGGCAGCCAAACCTACCTCTAACACATGGACCGTAGCATCTGACAGCCGCCTGAAAACAAACGTGAAAGACTATACAGAAAGTCTTGAAACACTTAAAAAGATTCATCCGGTATGGTTTACTTACAATGGTAAAGCCGGCATGCCTAAAGAAACCGGTGTGGGGGTAATAGCACAGGAGTTGCAAGAGGTAGCACCATACATGGTGGGTAATTGGAGTTACAAAGACAAGGAAAATCATACAACAGAATATTTGGGTGTAGATAATGGTGCAATGACTTATATGCTAATTAATGCAGTGAAAGAATTATCAACAAAAGTGGAACAACTGGAAGCCAAATTATCAACAAGTAACAGCAAAACCACTTCTACTATTTCAGAACAAAATGTAAGTTTTGCAGAAGTTTCATTAAGTCAAAACATGCCTAATCCACCGGTAAATAATTTTACCAAAATAAATTACAGCATATCTAACGGTGCTGCTAAAGCAGAAATGGTGATTACCGACAATATAGGCAGAACCATTAAGCAAATTGCTTTAAACAACTTCGGTAAAGGAACTTTAAATGTTGATACCAAAGGATTAAGCAGCGGCACTTATACTTACACTTTGTTTGTAGATGGTAAAATGATTGCATCCAAAAAAATGGTGGTTGCAGGAAATTAATTCTTAAACATTTCGCATACTTAAAAGGCTGCCATCTTGTAGGCAGCCTTTTATTATTATAGAGTAATTGTTACTCTTGGTTTACAAGTAAAAAAATAAAACCTACACAAACGGAAACTTAACCACTTTAGCTTCTATTTGTTTATCTCTTATTTTTATAAAGATTTTACTGTCTATTGTTGCATGTTCTTTTTCTACATAACCAAGACCTACTGCTTTCCCCAACGAAGGTGCCTGTGTACCGCTTGTTACTTTTCCAATTACTTTGCCTCCTTCGTCGGTTATTTCATAGTCGTGGCGGGGTATTCCTTTTTCTATCATTTCAAATCCAATCAACTTGCGGGTTATACCTTCAGCTTTTTGTTTTTCAAGTATTTCTTTAGCAGTAAAATCTTTAGTGAATTTTGTAATCCAGCCAAGCCCACCTTCTAACGGGGTGGTAGTATCGTCTATATCATTTCCATAAAGACAATAGCCCATTTCCAATCTCAATGTATCTCTTGCTCCAAGGCCAATTGGCTTTATGCCCTGCGCTTTACCTGCCTCAAAAATGGCGTTCCATATTTTGTCAGCATTATCAGCACCATCCTCAAAATAAATCTCTACACCACCGCTACCTGTATATCCTGTAGCGCTGATAATCACATTGTCAACACCAGCAAATTTTCCACGGACAAACGTATAATATTTCAGGTTCATAATGTCAATATCCGTCAGCGATTGCAGAATTTTAGTAGCATTCGGTCCTTGTATAGCCAGCAGACAAGTCTTCTCGCTGATGTTGTGCATCTCTACGTTGTCCGTGTTGTGGCTGCTGATCCAGTTCCAGTCTTTGTCAATGTTACTGGCGTTTACCACCAGCATATACACTTTGTTTTCTTCTATGCAATAAACAATAAGGTCATCTACAATGCCGCCATTATTGTTGGTCAGGCAACTATATTGCGCCTTACCAGTAGTAAGTTTGCTTGCATCGTTGGTTGTTACTTTTTGAATCAATGCCAGAGCATTTTCCCCTTTCAGCATAAACTCCCCCATGTGGCTCACATCAAACACGCCGGCATTAGTACGCACAGCCGCATGTTCATCGTTAATGCCAGTATAGCTAATCGGCATGTTGTAACCAGCAAACTCCGCCATCTTAGCACCCAGGGCCAAATGTTTTTCTGTGAAAGGGGTATTTTTCATATGAGCATATTTAGCCGCAAAAATAAGGTGTAAAGCTGACTGCAATGCTTCAATATTTTCCTGACCAGTATTTTTCTTTTTTTAACCGGCATTTGAGCTGTGATTGGGCTTCATTGGCGACAGTCTATCCCGATTTTTTCAATCGGGACTCCATTCTGGATTTGTAATGCTATTTGACTTTTTCTATGTTTTGTTATGTCATTGCTAGGACGACGTAGGAGGACGAACCAATCTGATGCCTGAATTTATTGAGTATGAACGATTACAGAAAATTCAACCGATTGATTTACCCAATGACGGGAGAGCCTGTCGTATTTCCTGGGAATCCTAACAAATACCTATAACAAAAGCTTACAAAACTCTTTTCGTATTTTTACAAAAACAAAAGTATGTCTGTTATAAAACTCCCATTATTGTTTGCAGGCTCTAAAGGCGAAAAGAACCTTTATACACTATTCGATAGCGGTGCGAACCTGTCTTGCATCAATCCTGATTTTGTAGAGGGTTTAGAAGTTCCCGTAAGCCTTGGTAGAACCCGTCTAATTTCTACAGCCAGCGAGGGTCACTACATAGAAATCAAAGAAGTAATCCGCTTAGATTTTTACCTGCACGATGTATTGTTAAGCGATGAGTTTCTCCTTGTTCCCGGCCTAAGCGAAGAAGCCATTATAGGTGCAGCCACCATGCAGAAATGGCGCATAAAACTCAACTTTGAACACGATACTGTGGAAGTAGATCCTAAAGTGGCTAAGATGCAATTGATATAACGGTCTGAATTTTTATTGTAGAAAAAATGAAACAGCACCTTTTTTTACTAATCATATTGCTGGCAACACAGGTTTGTATTGCCCAACCAACGATTGTAAAAAATGATGCTACACAGGTATTGTACATAGGCGCAGACAACCCTGTAACAGTGCGGGTAGACCACTACAAACCCGCTGAACTTATCGTAAAAGTAAGCACCGGAAATATTTCTAAAACCACAGTTCCTGGCAAATACAAGTGGACTATTTGCGAAAGCAATGATAGTCTGGCAAAGATTAAAATCTATTGTGGTAAGCAGTTTATAAAAGAAATATCATTTTTGTTGCTTAGCCTTCCTGATGCTGTGTTATCGATAGGCCATAATAGTTGAAGAGCACCAGTAAATTTGAAAATGCAAAAAGGGATAAGTGCACGTATCGAAAATCACATTTTAGGAGATAGTGTTATTTGTAAGGTTATTAATTTTAAAGTAACTGTTACTTCAAAAGATAGGTTAATTGCTGCGGGTAATGATGGAGCCCTTTTTACGCCAGAAGTAATTAAAATTCTCAATGATTGTAGACCTGGATCTACAGTTGTGTTTGAAAAAATTCTTTATCAGGTCGGATGTGAGCCTATGTTTCGGGAATTTATTACTGGGTTAGCTTTTAATTTATATTAATGTGATTAATTTGTATTTCATTCTTGTAAATTGTTTCTGAGTACCTCATTTCAGTTAATGCTTGGGCTACTATTATTATTGCTAATAAAATCTACTCTAAACAAGAGTTACACATTCCAAAAAAAATTCCAAAACAGGAACATGCCCTTTCCTCTAAGCACAAAGTAGATCCCCCCGTGGTACACCAATTGCATACACATAAGTATCAATCATTTAAAGCAAAAAAACATGAAACCAGATATTGGCATTTCTGACAAAAACCTCAAAAAGATTACTGACTTGCTTTCCCTTGTATTGGCAGATTCGGTTATCATTTATACCAAAACCCGCAAATTCCATTGGAATGTAAATGGCGAAAGTTTTATGGAGTTTCATAAATTGTTTGAGGCGCAATACAATCAATTGGAAGTAGCCATTGACGAAATAGCAGAACGCATCAACAAATTGGGTTCGCCTGCAATTGGAACTATGAGTGAGTTTTTGGAGAAAGGAAGCATTAAGGAAACTCCCGGCAAATACCCATCTTCTAAGGAAATGGTGAAAGAATTGCTCAACGATCACGAATCGGTTATAAAAGCACTGCGTGGATTTATTGACGAATGTGATGACAACCTAAAAGATAAAGGCACCGCAGATTTTCTTACCGGACTTATGGAAAAACATGAAACAATAGCATGGACATTGAGGCGGTATTTGAATTAATACATTACCGCTAAATCAAAAAAAGTTGCCACCTTCAAATAGGGTAGCAACTTTTTTTATGCGGTTAAAACCTATGTGAAATCTTATGTAATCCTAACGGTGAAACCCTTTTTACCAGTTTTCACCTAAGGCTTTGGCTTATATCTTTCCAATTCCCAGCCGCTTAGACTGATAATGTTTCCCACTAAGCCATTACGATTACGATTGGTAATGGTGTTAATAGTACGTTTATACAAATTCTTTTGATTTTCCCGTTGCCTTATTTGAGCAGATGTAAGCGGATAATTGCTAAAATCTGTTGTACGGTATAGGGGGAAATTGAATGGCTTATATTGATAATTGATTTTTGTAGTAACAATTGTGGAATCAGTTTTAAAAGAATAATGACCTGTTGGTAACTGTGCCATAATACTTTGTGTCATCAAAGTGCCCAAAATCATCAATGTAATTTTCATATTGTTAAATTGAAATGCCTAAAAACATCATTTATAAATATTACCCGAATTAATTAAGTACTGCTGCCTCTTTTTCAGTTTCTATACCTTCCTGATCTTTTAATTTTACCCATCCGCCTAATACATTGCGGAGGTTGTGTATGCCATGACTTTTCATAATAGAAGTAGCTATCAAACTGCGATATCCACTTTGGCAATGAATATACAGATTGTCCGTGTCCTCGATATTAGTCATACTTGCAGGATCTAAAAGACTTACTAATGGAATACTTACTGCTCCTTTTACATGACCATTTGCATACTCCACTTCTTTTCTTACATCCACAATCAGCATTTTAGGGTCAAATGGTATATCCATCGCCACTTCATCACTTTCTACATTAATGATTAGATCTATCTTTTCACCGCTTTGTGTCCATGTTTCAAAGCCGCCCTGCAGGTATCCGCCAATTTTAGAGAATCCAACCCTTGCTAATCTTACAATGCTTTCTTTTTCTTTTCCTTCTTCTGTTACCAGAATTATAGATTTGTCAAAGGGCAAAAGGCTTCCGGCCCATTCTGCAAATTTTCCTTCTAAACCAATAAATATAGATCCGGGTATAAAACCGTCTGCAAACAATTCACCCTTTCTTGTATCAAGAATGATTGCATTATCATCAATTGCTTGTTTAAATTCAGCAACTGTAAGTGGTTTTAAAGCACTATCCAAAACATCATTAAGGCTATCGTATCCTTCCTTATTTATTTTAGCATTTACTGGAAAATAATTGGGTGGAGCAACAAGTCCGTCTGTAACGGCCTTTACAAATTCTTCTCTGCTTTGCGGCTGTAGAGCGTAATTGGTTGCTTTTTGTTCCGCAATAGTGCTTTGTTTATTTACACCAATATTTTTACCACAACTGCTACCCGGTCCATGTGCAGGATAGACCACTACATCATCTGCCAAAGGCAAAATTTTATTTTGAAGACTATCATAAAGCAATGATGCCATTTCCTCTTTGGTCACATTTCCGCCAATAAGATCGGGTCTGCCAACATCACCAACAAAAAGGGTATCTCCGGTAAATAAGGCTGTATCCTTTCCATTTTCATCCTTAAGCAAGTAGCAGGTACTTTCTATGGTATGACCGGGAGTATGCAATACTTCAAAGTTTACTTTTCCTAACAGGAAAATTTGACGATCTGTAGCAATTGTTGCTTCAAAGTGAGTTTCAGTTTGAGGGCCAAAAATGATGGGGGCACCTGTTACTTTAGATAAATCCAGATGACCGCTCACAAAATCTGCATGAAAGTGCGTTTCAAATATATATTTGATTGTAGCGTTTCTTTCCTTTGCCAATAAAAGGTATTCCTCAATATCCCGTAACGGATCTATTATAGCTGCTTCACCTTCGCTTTCTATATAATAAGCTGCTTCGGCAAGACAATTGGTATATAATTGTTTAATGAACATACTATGTATTTTATGCAAAATTACGGGGTTGTATGTAATCTATTTGTAAAGGTTCTGAATTGGATTATTACCCAAAGAAAAAGGCTACAACTAAATTTGAAATTTACGTTGTAGCCTTTATTGAAAAATGTATGAATAATTTATCTCGCTATGTTCACCGCTCTTTTCTCTCTAATTACTGTCACTTTTATCTGACCCGGATAGGTCATGTCTGTTTGTATTTTTTGTGCAATTTCAAAGCTTAGTTTATCGCTGTCGTTATCAGTTACTTTATCGGCCTCAACAATGACTCTAAGTTCTCTTCCGGCCTGAATAGCATAAGCTTTTTCAACGCCCTGATAAGTTAACGCCAATGTTTCTAATTCTTTAATACGTTGCAGGTATTGTTGCATTATTTCGCGGCGTGCACCAGGTCTTGCACCACTTATTGCATCACATGCCTGTATAATTGGGGAAATGACAAACTGCATTTCCATTTCGTCGTGGTGGGCACCAATTGCGTTTACAACTGATGGATGTTCGCCATATTTTTCGGCAAGTTTTGCGCCTAATAATGCGTGGCTCAATTCTGTTTCTTCATCAGGTACTTTACCAATATCGTGCAGCAACCCGGCACGTTTTGCAAGTTTAGGGTTCATGCCCAATTCGCTTGCCATTAGCCCGCACAGGTTGGCAACCTCACGGCTGTGCATCAACAGGTTTTGACCGTATGACGACCTGAATCTCATTTTTCCAACAATTCTTACCAGGTCTTTATGCAAACCATGAATGCCCAATTCTATTACTGTCCGCTCACCTATCTCCATAATCTGGTCTTCCAGTTGTTTGCGGGTTTTTTCTACCACTTCTTCTATACGGGCAGGGTGGATACGGCCATCAGAAATAAGGCGTTGTAAGCTAAGGCGTGCAATTTCCCTACGTAGCGGGTCAAATGAGGAAAGTATAATTGCTTCAGGAGTATCATCTACAATTAAATCTACACCTGTAGCGGCTTCAATTGCACGGATATTCCTTCCTTCTCGGCCTATAATTTGACCTTTTATTTCATCAGTTTCAAGGTTGAAAACTGAAACTGCATTTTCAATTGCCTGTTCAGCGGCAGTTCTTTGTATTGTTTGAATGATGATTTTACGGGCTTCTTTGTTGGCCTTTTGTTTGGCATCATCAATAATTTCCTGCTGAATGCTAAGTGCACGGCTTTGAGCTTCCTGTTTAAGGCTCTCAATCAGTTGATTACGGGCTTCATCGGCAGTAAGACCGGCAATTTTTTCAAGACGGCGGATGTGTTCTTCCTGATGTTTCTCAAGTTCGGTTCTCTTTTGACCTACAACTTCCAATTGACGGTTCAGGTTTTCCTTTATTGCTTCGTTGTCTTTAAGTTGTTTTTCGAGACTCGCTTCTTTTTGATTAATTGAAACTTCTTTCTGCTTGAGGCGATTTTCGGAATCACTTAATTTTCGGGTTCTTTCGTTTACATCTTTATCATGTTCGCTTTTAAGCTGAACAAATTTTTCTTTAGCCTCTAATAGTTTTTCTTTTTTTAATGTTTCGGCCTGGGTTTGAGCATCTCCGATTATTTTTTTAGATCTTTGCTCGGCTTCTTCTTCTCTTTTTTGAACTTCTTCAAGCTGTTTAGTGGTGTTTTTTGCAAAGACAAATTTACCCACTACCATTCCGACTACAACTCCTATGATGGCGTATATGACAATCTCCATTCGTTTGTGTATTTGTTTTTAAAAGTTTATCGTTTAGTAGCATCCCCTCATTTTTAATAAATAAAAACTTCAAGTAGCAAGTTTGCGAAGATAATTATATATAAACAACAAAACGTTGGGGTATTGCAATCATTTACAGAAAACAGCATAATAGTTAAAAGACCTTTGCCAATAATTGCAAAAACAAGTTGTAATAACTCAACTTTTGTTTAACTATATTGAAAAAATAAATTTGAATTAGTGTGGCTAATTTTCGGTTTCTTTTTTGCCTTGACCATTTCTTGAAAGAAAAAATGAGTAGAAAAGGAGAAAAAAGCCAATCAGTAGACCAAAAATCAACACTCCTACTATAATTGCTATTAGGATATAAGGCCACCTGGTTTTGTCAAAATTATATTTTTGCAAGGTTTGCCAACCTGCATCAAGCAGCGGAATGATAAGGATCATAACAAGCAAAACTGTTGACCTGAAAAAGTTTGTTTTCATGATTGTTCTTTTTCACAGAATTGCTTTATCCAACAATTGTTCTATTTTATTGAGCTTGCTGTTGTTATTGTCATTGTTACTTTGTTCAACAGTAGGTTTTTTTTGTTCGGTAGCATACCAAAGTAAAGCCATCGAAACGTAATCCTGCATGTCTTTGCCGGCAAAGTTGGTTTTGTAGTCAATGATTTTTTCGTTAATGGTTTTCACTGTATTGCGCACCATCTCTTCATCTTCTGCATCAATTTTAAGCCGGTAGCTTCTGTCTGCAATTATTATATTGACGGGGATAAGCAATGGTTTCATAAATTATGTGTGAAGCAATGCAAGACATTTTTCTATGTCTTTTAAATAAATGTTAATGTGTTTTTCCAGATCCTTTTTTGCAGTTTCATCCCACGATGCCACATTCATTTTCAATACATCAACTTGTTGCAAAAGGTTGTTTTTATCTTCATAAATATTTTGTAGCTGACTTTTTAATTTTTCGTTTTCCTTATTCAGTTTTTCATTTTCTTTTTGCAATAATTGATATTTTTTCAGCAATTGCTGAACCTTTTCTTCTATTCTTTTAACCTGATCGTTCATGCTTAATTATTGTTTCAAAAAAAATTAAACTAATCATTTTCTTATTTCTGCCGAAAGTTCCGTTTCAAAACCTTTAATAAGTTTTCCCATCATTTCATCGGTTTCCTTGTCTGTTAGGGTTTTGTTTTCATCTAAAAAAAGAAAACTAACAGCCATAGACTTTTTGTCTTTGCCGAGTTTTTCGCTTTCAAATATATCAAACAATTGCATTTCCTGTAAGGTATTCAACTTTACTTTCTTAACCACTTTTTCAGCCATCTCATAAGTTATGTGCTTATCAACCACAATAGATAAATCCCGCTGCACCGATGGAAATTTTGAAACTTCTTGGTAAGTTATTTTTTGGTTAGAGGTGAGTTTTAGAAGAGTATTCCAATCAATATCTACAATGTAAACAGGTTGTTTTATATCAAACATCAATAACTTTTCTGCGCTGATATCTGTAACAGAGATCATATCCTTTTTTGCAACAGTTCCATCTATTCTGTTAATATTAGTATCCGAATGCTGACTATAAGTTGGATTTGGCAGCCCACATAACCGTATTATAGCATCCGCAACTCCTTTTGCAAAATAAAAATCAGATTTTATCTCTTTTGCTTTCCATGATGTTGATTGAACATTGCCTGTAATGTAAAGTGTAAGGTGTTCATTTTCTGAATACTTGCCTATTTCGGTACTGTGATAAGTTTTCCCAAATTCAAAAAGCAGCAAATCTTTGTTCTTCCTGTTAATATTATAAGCAATGGTTTCAAGCCCGGATTCTTTCATAGATGGCCGCATAACATCTAAATCTGCGCTAAGGCTATTAATCATTTTTACAGATGATGCCAGTTCATCCTGATTATAATAGCGGCTGTTAGTGATAGAGTTGGTAACTATTTCGCTACATCCAAGCCCTGTAAGATAACCGGCAATTTTTTCTTTCAGGTTTTCTTTCAGTATGTTGGTATCTACAGAGGGTGTAAGCATAAAG
Source organism: Segetibacter sp. (assembly GCA_031373555.1). Classification (GTDB taxonomy): domain Bacteria; phylum Bacteroidota; class Bacteroidia; order Chitinophagales; family Chitinophagaceae; genus Segetibacter. The sequence continues at coordinate 71,343 of JANMMU010000053.1, forward strand.
GCACCTGTAATATCAATATTGTCTAATCCATCTATTCGCAATATTTCTTCCACAACATCAGCTGGCAAAGAGATATCTAGTTTGCTAAACGGCACAGCTACACTTATTTGATCTGAATCTTCTTTAATTATTTCAAAAGACAATGCAGATAATATTTGTTTAACATTATCGGGATGATAGTTTTTTCCGCTAAGTTTTTTGAGGTAATGATATTTAAGTGTTACTTCTGTTTTGTTTTCAGGATTTGGATAAATGTCAATTATTTCAGAAGATATTTCCCCGCCTGCTATTTCCTTAATCAATAAGGCAGCTCTTTTCAGCACATTGACTACATTAGAAATATCAACTCCTTTTTCAAACCTTGTTGCAGCTTCTGTTCTTAATCCATGTCTGAAAGAAGTCTTTCTGATAGACCCGGTGTTGAACCATGCGCTTTCAAGAAAAATATTAGTCGTGTTATTTTTTATTCCACTTTTAGCACCACCAAATACACCGGCTATGCACATTGCTTCGTTGGTGTTACTTATTAAAAGATCTGCTTCGTCCAGTTTTCTTTCTTTATCGTCAAGTGTAACAAAAACTTCCCCTGCTTTTGCATTTCTTACTATGACTGTTTGATTATCTATAGCATCTGCATCAAATGCATGAAGCGGTTGACCTGTTTCATGAAGAATATAATTTGTGATGTCCACAATATTATTAATTGGCTTTTGTCCAATAGCTTTCAGCTTGTCTTTCAGCCATTGCGGACTTTCCTTAACCACTATACCGCTAATAGAAATACCAGCATATCTTTTGCACAAAGCAGTATTTTCTATTTCAATTTTTACAGGTAGGTTATTGTTGTCCGATTTGAAATTGACATCAAGAGGATTAACAGGTCTTGCTTCTTTATTGTCATGATGACTAAGGTATGCGCAAACGTCTTTTGCTACGCCTAAATGGCTCATAGCATCCATACGGTTAGGGGTTAGCCCTATCTCGTAAATCCAGTCTGAATAAGTATTGAAATAGTCGCCGGCTTTTGTTCCTGCCAGTATACCATCGGGCAAAACAATAATGCCTTCGTGACTGCTGCCAAGACCCAGTTCATCCTCGGCGCAAATCATACCATGACTTTCTTCGCCACGTATTTTGGCAGCTTTCATGGTCATAGGTTCTCCGCCTGTAGGATATATTGTTGTTCCTATTGTAGCTACTAATACAGTTTGTCCTGCTGCAACATTGGCTGCACCGCAAACAATATTCAGGGGAGTTTCTGTTCCAATATTTACTTTAGTAAGCTTAAGTTTATCAGCATTAGGATGTTGTACTACTTCCACTACTTTACCAACTACTACCCCTTCCAGACCTCCTTTTAAACTCTCAAACTGCTCCAGGCTTTCTACTTCTAAACCAATAGATGTGAGTATAGAAGAAAGCTTTTGAGGTTCAATTCGTTCGGGAAAATATTCACTAAGCCATTTGTAGCTAATAGTCATTGAGGTAATATTTTTTTGCAAAAATACTATTCACCATTTACTATTTGCCATTTACTGCAATGGCAATATTCTTTTAATAGCTATAACTGTACCATTCTATCTCTTTTCTTATAACATCAATGCAATTAATACCACTGTATTTCGTTTGAATTAACAAGTATTATTAGTGGATAACAGAAGTAGGAATATATAATTTCTTTAGCAGTTTTTTGTTGGTGAAAGGTGTGAAAATTGCATTAAAAAACTAAAAAATAATGGCAAAAAAAGACAGTAAAAATACGCTTGACAAGGTCACGTATTTGTACTAAGAAGAAATACGTATGTAAAAATCTTTCTAAAAAATGCTGAAACCTATGCTGCTACAAAGTTTGCCGCTTTTGAGCTCATTTTTTGCATTTTTTGCTAATAAATTTGATGATGAAAACCTAATTATTTTTCTCATTTCTTTGTACACAAGGCTATGTGGATTAAGTTTCTTGATAGGCGGAAAACTTTATTGAATTGTGGACATCTTGTAAAATAGTCTTAATAAGCCTTAGTGCTCTGTTATTATTACCCTTTATTTATGTAAATTAAATTGTGAGCGAAAGCTTGATAACTATAGGTCAAAAAAAGCTTTTGTGGAGTAAAACTGTTCTCTATATTCGTTGTCCCGCTAATATTTGGTAACAATTTCTTAATAATCAAAAAAGAGGATTTTTACCCGAAAAAGCGATGTAATTTTTACCTACAATTCCTAAGACCTAATAAAAAAATGGATTTTACCAATATCAATAAAGACAGAAAAAAAGGCCGCAAACCATCATTGGAACTAAGCACCATGATGTATGGCAAAGTACCACCACAAGCCAAAGATTTGGAAGAGGCTGTTCTTGGTGCAATAATGCTCGAAAAAAGTGCTTTTGACAATGTAGTAGAAATCTTAAAACCCGAATGTTTTTATGTAGATGCTCACCAAAGAATTTTTAGATCTTTTCAATCGCTTGCGCAAAAAAGCCTGCCCATAGACATGCTTACTGTGGTAGAGGAATTGAAAATGCGTGAAGAGTTAGACATGGTTGGTGGCCCGTATGCTATTACCAAGTTAACCAACATGGTAGTATCTACTGCCAATATTGAAGCACATGCAAGAATAATACTCCAAAAATTTATACAACGTGAACTAATACGCATAAGTGGCGAAATAATTGGTGATGCTTATGAAGACAGCACAGATGTGTTTGATCTTTTGGATGAGAGTGAAAGTAAAATGTTCAACATTACGAACAATTACCTCAAAAAGAATTTTGATGATATTGGTACAGTGTTGGTTAAAGCCATTCAGCGTATAGATGATTTAAGAACTAAACAGGAAGAGATATCGGGTGTGCCTACAGGTTTCCCTTCCATGGACAGAATAACTTTTGGATGGCAACCAACCGATCTTATCATTTTGGCCGCACGACCTTCAGTTGGTAAAACAGCATTTGCGCTTAACCTGGTAAGAAGTGCCGCATTGCATCCTACAAAACCCACACCCGTGGCCTTCTTTAGTTTGGAAATGAGTTCAGCACAATTGGTTCAGCGTATCTTAAGTGCAGAGAGCGGTATTTTACTCGAAAAAATAAGCCGGGGTAAACTGGAAGACTATGAAATGCAGCAACTATACAGCAAAGGGGTTCAGAAATTATCTGATGCACCCATATTTATAGACGATACTGCGGCGCTGAATATTTTTGAATTTCGTGCAAAAGCAAGACGACTGGTTAATAAACATAAGGTAGCACTTATTATTATTGACTACCTGCAACTAATGAGTGGAAGCGGCGACAGAAACAGCAACCGTGAACAGGAAATCAGCCGTATATCAAGAGATTTAAAAAGTCTGGCAAAAGAACTACAGGTACCAATTATTGCACTTAGCCAGTTAAGCCGTGCTGTGGAAACACGTAAAGAAAGTAAAATGCCACAGTTGAGCGACCTTAGAGAATCGGGTGCTATTGAGCAGGATGCTGACATGGTTATGTTCCTGTATAGACCTGAATATTATGAGATAAATACAAACGAACATGGAGAAAGCAACCGTGGGGAGACACACGTACGCATAGCAAAGCATCGTAATGGTAGTTTAGAAACTATCAAACTAAGGGCATTGCTCCATATTCAAAAATTTGTCGAAGAAGATAGTGACGACTTTGGTGGCGGCGGTAGCAATCCTCCGCAAGGTGGTGGAAATTGGAAGCCATTACCCCCATCAGGAAGTGGTCCTGTTGCACCTGCGGATGGTGGCGCAAAACTCTATATTCAAAAAGGAAGTAAAATGAATACCGGAGGTTTTGATGAAGGTTTGGATGATATGGCACCTTTTTAGTGAACAATGAACAAAGAACAGTGAACAGTGAACAGTGAACAATGATTCACATCACATATTGATAGATGAAACTTAACACCTAACACTTTACACTTAAAACTTGGATTTCCCCATTTTTTTTCTGGAAAATATTCCTTCGGAAAATGTGATTACATTGGATGAAGACACCTCAAAACATGCGGTGCAGGTACTGCGTATGAAGCCGGGGGAAAGACTCAAACTGACCGATGGCAAAGGCAGCCTTGTGGCGGTTGAAATCATTGAAGATCACAAGAAAAAATGTACAGTTAAAGTTGTAGAGAAAGATTTTATAGAAAAGAAAAATCAGCAGGTCTGTATTGCAATTTCATTATTAAAAACTGCCAGCAGGTTTGAATGGTTTTTGGAAAAGGCAACAGAAATAGGTGTTACTGAAATAATACCGCTGCTATGCAACAGAACAGAAAAGCAGCATTTTCGTTACGACCGTATGCAGCAAATACTCATTAGCGCTATGATGCAAAGCAAACAGGTTTGGCTACCACAACTTCATGAGCCTGTTAGTTTCAAAACAACGATTTCGTCCGCAGCATACTCCACCAAACTAATAGCCCATTGCCTGGAAGAAGATAAAAGTTCACTTGCTGATTATAGGCATGCTGACTCGCTACAAATATTGATTGGTCCCGAAGGGGATTTTACTAAAGAAGAAATAAACACTGCGCTTGCTGCAAACTTTAAACCTGTTGCATTGGGCAGTACCCGCCTTCGTGCAGAAACGGCAGGAGTGGTTGCTGCAACTCTTTTAGTTGTTTAAGACATGGTCATAATAAATCAGAAAAAGCGCCTAAAATTCTTTTATTGAATTTTAAAAAGGCTTTGCAAACGTCATTGGAAATTGCAAAACCATTATTCGCTCCTTACAACAGTTGTTGCATAAGGAGCCTTATTCTCTGTGGTCCCGCCTTGGCGGGATTCTGAAACATGGGTAGCAGTTTCAGAAACAAGAGAATTCAGCTCCGATGAAACAACGAAGCCCGGCGGCTTGAGCCTTGAAATTTTCCCGACTTGT
>JANMMU010000064.1:0-31617 GCA_031373555.1 Segetibacter sp.
GCGGTTTATTTTGCTTTTAGCAGAACTTCATTTCTATGGCTTCTATCCTTCGGTTATGTCCCGAGGAACCTGCCTCATTACCTTCTGTTACCCAAGGGCCCCAGCCGTTGTGGCGCATGTAAACACGGTAGCACAAGTGACAATTAATAGGTGCATTGACAAGGTCAACCTTCACCAACTCCATCCGCCAGTGCAGATGTCCTGTTTCTTCACCGTTGGTTACGGTTTCTAACCATTGTGCACCACCTACTAATGGCGCACTACGCACCGTGTAGGCTATGCCCATGCCCGGAGGAATGCAGCCTGTGAGTTGAATTTTCACCTTCTCCATCCTACGGTTTTCACCGGTGGTTCCTGCTGTTTCGCCATCGTGTCTCCAGCCTTGCCAGCCGCCTGCCGAAGAGGATTCCCATGGAAACTTTTGGAGGTAAGCGTTGTACTCAATATTGGGACAACAAAGCAGCGGCATAGGTTCACCGGCACACAAGCCATGCGCCACTTCCAAGGAGCCATGTACATTAAGCCCTGTATCCATCCCCTGATTATTAACCGTAATGGTCAGTACATTTTTGCCTGTTTTAAAAAAGCTGTTAGCCGTACACTGAATAGGAGGAATATTGAAGTTGTTGTTAGAAGGGGCTTGCGAGGCTAAGATGGTATGCCCGTTCAGCGATACGTTCATGATAGTATTATCAGCCAGCAGATGCATGTCCAATACCGGGTTTCTGAAACCAGAGCAGAGCTTAAACTCCAGCTTGTAAGTATAGTCACCATCAGCAGTATCAGTGCCTGGCCTTACCCACAAAGAACCGGGTTGTGCATCAGCCCATCCGGGGTTTTTTTGGCCAAGCGTGGCTATATTAAATACTGCGCCATTTTCCGGGCTTTTCACTTCCCAGGCTGATACGCCGGTGCTTACGTCGAGGCTAAAATCGTCACATACGGGCAGGCAGCGGGCAGCCACTCTTTCTGTATGAAAAGCATTAACGGTTCCATCAGCAGAAGCTGCTGTACCATACACTGCTACCACGTCTAACTCTGTTGGGCTTTCTATAACCACCCACCCTTCTATGTGGCCGGTTATGTCTCTGCCCACACGCCTCAATATATCATGGTAGTCTATTTCAAGGGCTTCATCGGCACAAAGAGTGGCATCAGAAAAATCTGAAACAGGCCCTACTTTCAAATGTGTAAAGCCTACAGCCACCTTCCAGCGAAAAGTAACACATTCACAACGGGAGAAGTTGTGGATGTTGATTTTGGTTTTGTAATTGCCCAGGGGCAGCGGTTGGTCTTTTGCTTGTTTGTCAATAGTGCCGCACACTATTTTCACTGCATACTGGTAGTCAACCCGACCACCTACAGTTGTTTCTGAACATTTGCACATGATTATTAGCTTTTGTTTGTTTTGCCTACTCTATACAGTTTTCGGCTTCGCTGCTTTGGTAAAAATGGCTTCCTGGGGGGTGAAGTGTTTACGTAAACTCACTATGCAAAAGTGGGATTTGCAATAGCCGTTGTCAATGTTTGAATCACTAAAACAAAAGGATGATTAACTGAATTGTTTTTCCGTTATTTAACGGAGAAGAAATAGTGAAATAAACATTTGAATACCTTCAATATGATGCTTACTTTGTGGTTGAATTTATTTTATACAAAACCTAAATCAACTATTATGAAAAAGATTTTAATTGTTACAAACGTAATGACACTCATTTTTTTATATTTCCAATCCTGTGAAACAATCAGTGGAGTAACAGATGGAAACGGCAGCTTTCAGATAAATAAAGAACCCATTTATTCTTCCTGTTACAATTGCGTGACTGATGATATACATGGAGAAACTGCTTCTGAATTTACCGATGTGACCTCTAGATACAGGTATACACACCAAAGGGTTTACAATGCTTATGTAACTAACCAGCTAACGGGCATGTCTACCAGTTATGCAGTTGACAAAGAGTTTAAAGATGCCAGAAGCTGCTGGTATTCGGTAGATACCCTAAAAAAATTCATTTGCCTGTTGGAAAAATATTCTGCAAAAGTTGATCTCAAATCATCGAAACTGGGTGTCAGGTTTTACTATGCCAACTACCCAATAACTTACAAACGCGATGAGTTATCACAAATACATCATACCTTGTTTTTGACAGCTACTTATGCAAACGACTATGGCTTAAACGTTGACTTTGAACCAAGGGTAAGTGCTGCTACTGGTAAAGTGACAGATTTGGGAGATTTAATGAAAGAACAATGGAAAAGCCGGGAAGTTACCCAAGCGAACCCCAAACCTGATTTTTTCAATAAGTCTTTATTTATGATTGCAGGCACTACTTCCCCGCTTCATTACAGAACTGTAGGCACAGGCAGTGGATCGGGAACGGGTAGCACATCAACCAGCAGTGTTTCTATGAATCAGGGAGATCTGTGTCCGCCAAGTTCAGACTGTAATGTAACGTTAGATGCAGTAGACGGCTTCAGTCCTGATCCAGCACCTTAATTTATAATTTTTATGTCAATAGAGCATCTGTTAAAATGGGTTTTAAATGTGTTTGAATTGACCGCCGCCTACACAGGGCTGTATTATTGGAAGAAATGGAAGCATACCTATTGGAAATGGTTTACAATCTTTTTGTTTTTTATTTTCCTAACGGAAATGGTTGGAAAATATTTAGCCAATTATGTGCCCGGAACCAATGTGCGCTGGTATCGGTATGTCAATATACCTGTTTACTTTTTATTCCTTTTGTGGATTTTGGGCAAACCATTTGAAACTAAAAAAATAATTACAATCAGCCAGTTTTTCATTATTGGGTATATACTCATATTTCTGACAGAAGAATATCTGTTTGGCGGCTCAAAAATAAAATACAGTGTATTTTCATATCAGTTTGGTTCGGTGGGGATACTAATTTTATCAGTCCAATATTTCATATTGCTAACAAGAAAAGACAATATACTTTTCTTTAAAACAGATATACATTTCTGGGTATCCGCAGGATTGATACTTTACATGGTCATAATGCTTCCTTTCAGATCAATGTATAACTTACTTGATTCTAAAAATTATCATAGCATTGCAATGGGTTATTGGTATATTTCATTTCTGTTTAATTATACCATGTACACATTTTTTACACTAGGTTTTATATGGGGAAAAGCGAAATAATAATAACACTGATAACTACTACTATTGGTTTGGCAATTTTGATTGCTTGCATACTTGTTTTCATTATTCAATATCGCAACCGAAAAATAGACCACAAAAAAGAAACGGATATGCTAAACGAGAAACACATTCAAGACCTGCTGGAAAAACAACTGGACACCCAACAGGAAACCATGCAGCATATAGGCAGGGAGATACATGACAACGTGGGTCAAAAGCTTACATTGGCATCTTTATATACCAAACAACTTTCTATAAAAAACACCAATAACCTGGATGAAAAAATAATTGCTATAAGTACAATTATAGACGAATCATTGAACGAATTAAGGCAGTTAAGTAAGACACTGACCAATCCACAATTGGCCAATGCTGATTTGTTATTTCTATTAAAAGAAGAAGCCCGACGTATCAATGTTTCCGGAGTGTGCCATGTAAGTATTATTAGCAATCAAATTGAAATACCATTACCTCAATCTTCCAAAAATGTTTTATACAGATTGCTTCAAGAATTTATTCAGAACAGCCTTAAACATTCAGGTTGTAAAAAGATTACCATTAACTTAGAATACCAGACGAACAAAATAATAATTACAGCAAATGACGATGGTAAAGGATTTAATACCAGTGCACCATCAAACGGAATAGGCCTGCAAAATATGCAACGCCGTGCAGAAGAATTAGGAGCGATATATACTTTAAAAAGCACTCAAGGAAAAGGAACAGAAATTAAAATAATGATGAATTATGAGTGATGAATTATGAATTGAATACTATACCCTAAGTAACTATTTCGCTCTAAACATTAAACCCTAAACTCTAAACATCCCAATGCAACACACCATAGCCATAGCCGACGATCACTTACTCATAGCCAAAGCCATCAGCAGCATTGTAGAAGGTTTTGCAGAATTTGAGGTATTGTACGAAGTAGAAAATGGAAAAGTGTTACAGGAAAAATTTGCCATAGAAAAAAACATCCCTGACATTGTTTTGCTTGACATTAGCATGCCGGTTATGGATGGTTTTGCAACGGCTGCGTGGTTAAAAGAAAATCATCCGCAGGTATTGGTAATGGCTTTAAGTGTTCAGGACGATGATGAATCACTCATAAAAATGATAAAAGCAGGGGCAAGAGGCTATTTGCACAAAAATGTACATCCGGCAGAGTTAGAAAAGGCTTTACAAACACTGATAAAGCAAGGAATGTACTACCCACATTGGGCAGCATCTAAAGTGTTTGCATCTATAGCAGGAGATGGCCACTCTCCTACTCCGGAAATCAATATTACCGAAAGGGAAAAAGAATTTCTTGGCTTTGCCTGCTCCGAATTAACCTACAAAGAAATTGGTGAAAAAATGTTTTGCAGCCCACGCACGGTAGAGAGTTACCGCGATGCTTTGTTTGAGAAACTAAATGTAAAAACCCGGGTTGCGTTAGCCCTTTATGCTGTAAAATCTGGTATTCATGAATTATGAAAGTATTATTATAGTTTTTACTTTTTTTTTAAAATACTCTTAATAAAAAATTAGAACGCAAAATAATTAAATACGAATACAGCATTATCGCCTAACACCCTTCTCCTCCCAATCATATAAATCCCTAATTTGCACTAAAACAAACTCTTGAATCTTAAAAAGTTTCTTTTTCCCATGTTCATGATATTACTGGTAATAGTTACCGGTACTGTTGGATACATGTGGCTCGAAGATTTCAACTTCCTGGATGCATTGTACATGACCATAATTACTGTAAGTACAATAGGCTACAGCGAAGTGCAGCCTTTAGACGATAGTGGCCGTATTTTCAATATTTTTTTAATTGTAGGAAGCTTAACCACTACTGCATTTGCCCTTACCATGATTACAAGGTATGTAGTTGATGGAGAAATTAACCTGTATTTTAAAACCCGAAAACTGATGAAAGAAATAGACAAACTTGAAAACCATGTCATTGTTTGCGGTTATGGGCGCAATGGCAAACAGGCTACAGAAACGTTGAAACAACACAAAGTTAGTTTTGTAATAATAGAAAAAGACGAAAAGCGAATTGCTGAAAATGAATTTGATGCAAAAATGCTATTGTACATAAAAGGTGACGCAACGCTGGATGAAACCCTTATCAGGGCAGGTATAAATAAAGCAAAAGCACTTATTACGGCACTTCCGGAAGATGCAGACAATGTATTTATAGTATTAACCGCCTGTTCGCTAAACGATAAAATACAAATCATTAGCCGGGCCAGCAATGCCGGTTCTGTTGCTAAATTAAAAAAAGCCGGAGCCGACAATGTCATCCTTCCTGATAAGATTGGCGGCACGCACATGGCCACATTGGTTACCAAGCCAGATGTTATTGAGTTTATAGATTACCTGTCTGGGGAAGAGGGTGAGTCTATACACCTGGAAGCAGTTTCTTACGAATCCCTTCCACAGGAATTAAAAGGTAAAACATTGGCTGAAATAATGATGTGGCGCAAGACAGGGGTAAATTGCCTGGGAATAAAAAATGAAGAAGGCAAATTTGTAATCAACCCGGATGAAAGCACCGTTATTGAACAAAAAATGAAAGTTATTGTGTTAGGCACCAAATCCCAAATAGAAGAAATGAAAGGGAATGTGGCTGCAAAAAACCGATAAATGCATCTCTTATCTTTAATAACATAATTCAAAAAGGTGAATAGCTATAATAAATCTATAGAGATAAGGTGGAGCGATCTTGATCCAAATTTTCATGTACGCCATTCTGTGTACTACGATATGTGTGCTTATGTAAGAATGAGTTTTTTAACTGATTATGGATTAAGTGCCGGCGTACTTACTGCCCACCAAATTGGCCCTATATTATTCAGGGAGGAATGTTTGTTTAAACGTGAAATAAAATTTGGGGATATTGTTTCAATAAATCTTTGGCTAAAGCAATGCTCACCTTCCTTTAGCCGTTGGACAATGCAACACGATATTATAATAGATACAGAAACTATTGCTGCACAGGTTACAGTAGATGGGGCATGGATTGATACAGCAAGGAGAAAACTAACTATACCCGAAGTGCTTGTGAAACAAACATTTGATCAATTACCAAAAAGTGCTGACTTTAAATGGTTATAAGTATGGTCTTTTCCCATTTCTAATACCGATTGGATATTCGTAATAGTCCAATTGCATTGGCTTAAACGGCTATCACATCGGCATTATACCAAAACCACATTGGACTATTTATAATTCAAAATGGTATAAAATTTCCTTTTATATTACTGTTCATATAAAAACGACTACCTAATCAGGTAGTCGTTTTTATTTTATAATGTCCCCAAAAAGATGGTGGTTTTTTGGGGAAATGAATATCAATACTTCTTGTCGTAGAACTGCATTTTCTTATCGTACATATCATATTCGGCAGCTTTCCCTTTTGCTTTATCCCTTCTCCAAGCATAAATTGCCGCAAGAAATTTTGCGGTTGTAGTTTGGCTGTTTTTTTCAATTTTGCTTTTATCCGCTTTTTCGTCTAATTGTTTGTAAGCTTTTTCAAGCGGGTCAATAGCCTTGTCTGATACAGCTATTGCTTCTTTATCTGCCTGTGCTCTTTTTGCTTTAATTTCTGGCGTAATACCTTTTATATTGCTTGCAGCATCTGCAGCTTCTTCCCATTGTACGTAGTAACTGATAGCAACATTGTAAGATGCTAAGACATTTGCAGGATCCAATTCTGAAGCTTTTTTAAATGCGGCTGTAGCTTTTTCTGTATACACTTTTTTCTCTTCGGGTTTAAGTTCTTTTATTTTCTTATCATTGAAGAAAAAATTTCCATAATCCATCGCCGTTGCAGAAGTTAATTTGTTAGCCGCAAAATCATCATCAAATTTTTTGGTTATTTCTGATAAAGATAAATTTGAGGTTATATATTCAAACTCCATATCATTCCAAAAAGTTTTTTCAGGGTAAACCTGCTTACCAATACTTAAGTATTTTTTGAAGTTTGCTTCATCTTTCTTTTTAGTATAGTACTGCGGCAGAAAAACGTATATGTGCTCGTAATCTTTATCTTTTAGCTTCATATCCGCCAACTTCTCATAGTAGATTAATGCTTCTTCTTCTTTATTTGCATTTTGCGAACTAATACCTGCATAGAGGTAAGCAGTAGTATCAAAAACACTTGTTGTCCATTTATTTTTTATCATTATATTGCTTACATCCACTACATCTTTAAAGTTAGCAAAAGCTGCATCCCAATTTTTTGCATTAAAATCACTAATACCATTGTTGAAAAAAGAAGAATATATTCCATTAATTCCGGCATAATTATCTTCTTTGAATTTTTCGAAAGAAGGATCCATTTCCAGATATTTTTTCAAAGCTGGCAAACCCTCTTTGGCTGCATTAGGATACTTTCCTTTTAGCGTTTCACTAGCAGCAAGCAGGCCATAAATTTCTGTTCTTAGCAGATAATACTCTACTTTGGTAGATGCTTTAGGATCAGCCTGTGCTTTATCAATTTCAGCTTTAGCTTCTTCTAACTTAGTATCTCCACCTAGAATGAAAGACATCTTAAGCAGGTTTCTTGCATTTTTCAAATCCTGTGCAAATACAGTTACATTAGATACCAACAATAACAATAAACCAATCGTTATTTTTTTCATGTGGGTGTTTTTTATTTGTTTATTCCTCTACCGGATCTGCAGTTTTAGATTGTTCATCACCGGTTTCAGTGTTTTCTTTTGTATCATTCTGTGGCAAATCATCTACACTATTTTCATCAGTGTTGTCAAGGCCTTCTGATGTTGCAATTACTACAGCAATTTCTTCCTCTTCTTGTATTTTAGATATTGCAGCAATTTCATCGCCTTCATCTATTCTGATTAATTTAACACCTTGCGTTGCCCTACCTGCCTCTCTTATGTCTTTTGTACTTGTTCTAATCGTAATGCCCGATTTACAAGTGATGATTAAATCTTCTTTTCCAGTAACATCCAACATGCCTACAAGACTTCCTGTTTTTTCAGTTACATTAATGGTTTTAACACCTTTACCACCTCTGTTTGTTATTCTATATTCATCAATACTTGTGCGTTTTCCAAATCCTTTCTCACTTACAACCAATACATTTTTATCAGTATCTTCTTTGTTGACACAAATCATACCAATCACTTCGTCCTTTTCATCATCTACTTCTATTCCAAATACACCTATTGCCCCGCGGCCTGTAGGTCTTACTTTTGCTTCAGGGAAACGAATGGCTCTTCCTGATTTTATGGCCAACATAACTTCTGACTTACCGTCTGTCATACGAGCTTCAAGCAATTGATCACCTTCATTAATATTGATGGCATTAACACCTGTAGCCCTTGGACGACTGAAATCTTTCAAATTTGTTTTCTTAATTATCCCTCTTTTTGTACACAGAATTATATAATGACTATTAACATACTCTTCATCTTCAAAGTTCTTAACATCAATAATTGCACGAATTTTATCATCCTGTGGCAATTGCATCAAATTTTGTATAGCTCTTCCTTTTGTATTCTTGTCGCCTTCCGGTATTTCATACACCCTTAACCAATAGCACCTGCCTTTTTCGGTAAAAAACATTAAGGTATGGTGAGTAGATGCAACAATTAGTTGTTCTACATAATCTTCGTCACGGGTTTTTGCGCCCATGCTGCCACGGCCACCTCTTTTCTGTTGGCGATACTCATCTGAAGAAGTTCGCTTAATGTAACCTAAATGTGAGATAGTTATTACAACGTCTTCATCTTCAATAAGATCTTCTATTCTCATTTCGTTTGACAAATAAGAAATCTCTGTTTTTCTTGCGTCACCAAACTTATCTTTTACTTCTTTTAATTCAGCTTTTATGAGATCGTATCGTAGTGGTTCACTTGCAAGCAATTCCTTCAAACGGGCTATAATTTTCATTAATTCATTAAACTCTTCAATGATTTTTTCACGCTCCATTCCTGTAAGGCGCTGCAACCTCAATTCCAAAACTGCCTGAGCCTGTTTTTCAGAAAGTCCGTTGAGTTGTTGATAATGTTTGGAAGCTAATTCATCAAAAATACCTTCTGGTAAATGCCAATTTTCTGCAACACTTGTTTCTATAAGCGATTTCTTGGCTTCATCTGGTGTAGCACTCGCTCTGATTATAGAGATAGCTTTGTCTAAATGATCTTTATCACCAATTACTTTTAGGTAACCTTCTAATAAATGGGCACGGTCTTCCGCTTTTTTTAGCTCAAACTTACTACGCCTGGTCACCACTTCCATCCTGAAATCTATGAACTCAACTATGAGGTCTTTCAGGTTCATGGTTTTGGGCCTGCCCTTGGTTAACGCAACATTGTTTATACCATAACTAGTCTGTAATTCAGTGTATTTGAAGAGTTGATTGATAATTACATTTGCAACTCCATCTCTTTTAAGGTCAACAACTATACGTGTACCTTCCCTTTTATTACTCTCGTTATTTACGTTAGAAATACCTTCAATTGTCTTTGCATTTACCAATTGACCAATCTTGTCTGTAAGTGCATCCCTGTTTACCTGGTAAGGCGTTTCTGTAATTATGATTTGCTCCCTGCCACTGGCTTTTGTTTCAACATGGCATTTTCCCCTTAGCACTACCCTGCCCCTTCCAGTTAAAAATCCTTGCTTTACCCCTTCCATTCCATAAATAACACCCCCTGTTGGAAAATCAGGAGCCTTTACATGAAGCATTAAGTCCTCTATAGAGATATCATGGTTGTCAATATAGGCTACGCAGCCATCAATAACCTCGTTTAGGTTATGCGGAAGCATATTGGTAGCCATACCTACAGCAATACCGCTACTACCATTTACGAGCAACTGCGGAATACGTGTAGGCAATACAGTAGGTTCCTGCAGGCTATCGTCAAAGTTGTATTGGAAATCTACAGTATCCTTTTCTATGTCATCGAGCATAGCCTCTGCTATACGTTCCAGGCGCACCTCGGTATAACGCATAGCTGCTGGCGGGTCTCCATCCTGATTACCAAAGTTACCCTGCCCTTCAACCATTGTATAGCGCATGGTCCACTCCTGTGCCATACGAACAAGGGTATCATAGATAGATGCATCTCCATGTGGGTGATACTTACCCATTACTTCTCCAACAATACGGGCAGATTTTTTATAAGGTCGGTTGCTGTAATTTGCCAATTCATTCATGGCATACAATACCCGGCGGTGTACAGGTTTAAACCCGTCACGGGCATCGGGTAACGCTCTGCCGACAATAACCGACATAGAATAATCTATGTAGGCAGTTTTCATTTGCTCCTCAATATTTACCTGTATTACACGATCGTTATCGCTGGTCTGTAGGGGTTCTATGTTTTCTTCCATAATGTATTAAAAAAATGCTGCCGAAACCATTAAAAATGAGTGGTTTCGTGCGGTGGGCAAATGTAGTTTTTTTAGGTGGAAAAACCTTGTATAATATCATGTGATTGTGTAAGAAAAATGTAATTGATTTTGTCATTTCTTTAAAAGTTTAATTAACAATTTATTCTATATTTAAAATATTAAAATCCAGATGGTGGATAACCCATTATTAAAATATATAGGAGGCACAGCTTTTGCAAAATGTGCTATATGAAAAAAGTAATTTTTGTAATCTGCTATTTGATGATTGTTGTTTCTTGTAAACAAAAAAATAATGCTAGTGATGACAGTGAAAAAACCAAGTCAGAAGCGGAAAAAAAAGTTTCTAAAAGAGATTACAGCATTAATGCAACTAATGCCTACTCTGATATATTTTTTGATAGTCTGCAATTAGAGGAGTCTATAGTTTCCAAAAATTTAAGCGATACACTATCCCGGAGAATGAGGAGTTTTTATAATGCCAGAAATTTTCAGTTCGCCTGGTTTGATAGTAAGGGTTTAACGTATCAGGCCTTTAATTTCTGGAACCTTCATGAATATTACACTACCTACAGCAATGATCAATCTTTAAATGATAAAAGCTTAAAAAATAAAATGAATTTTTTGGTAGCCGATGAGAACATAAATGTAAATGGATCAGATAAAAATTTTATAAAAACAGAACTAACCCTTACGGAGCATTTTATAAAATATCTTTTGACAAACTATAAAAATGGTGAAATTAAAAGAAAAGAAATGGAGCGGTTTATACCGCTAAAAAAACAAGATGCGCTTTTTATTGCCGATTCCTTACTTACAAAAAAGCATAAAGACAACAAATACTATAGTGATGTAAATGAGCCCTATAAACTACTAAAAGTTCAACTTCAAAAATATTTTACCATTGTCAAAAACAATGGGTGGACTATGATAAATGTAAAGTCAGGCTTATTAAAGAAAGGTACAAGTGCCCCCGAAATAAGATTGCTTAAAAAGAGATTAGAGATTAGCGGCGAAATGCCGGCAGGTGATTCTACAGACCTCTTTACTGATGGTTTAGAAAATGCTATAAAAATATTCCAAAAAAGTCATGGGTTTTCGGCCACAGGTATTGTAACCTCCGATTTACTAAAAGAATTGAACGTAACGGCTTTACAAAGACTTCAACAAATATTGATTAACATGGATAGAATGCGCTGGGTATTTAATCATACAGAAGGCAACCTGATAGAAGTCAACATACCAGAATTTATTTTACATGTTTACGAGGGTAAAAAAGAAGCTTTTAATATGCCGGTAGTTGTGGGTAAGGAAGGGCATAACACTACAATATTTACCGGTAATTTAAATCAGGTGGTTTTTAGTCCGTATTGGAATGTTACCCCGAGTATTATCGCAAAAGAAATATTGCCTGCAATTGAAAAAAATCCTAATTATTTGGAGAAAAATAACATGGAACAAACCGGTGAAGACGAAAACGGACTCCCCGTCATACGTCAGTTACCGGGGCCAAAAAATTCATTGGGCAAAGTAAAGTTCCTCTTCCCAAACAGTTATAATATTTACTTTCATGATACACCTGCCAAAGACCTTTTCAATATGGATAGAAGGGCTTATAGCCATGGTTGCATAAGATTAAGCGATCCCACCAAAATGGCTACTTATTTGTTACGCAATCAAAAAGAATGGACACAACAAAAGATAGATGAAGCTATGAATGCTGGTGTTGAACAGGTAGTAAGATTAAAAGCTGCTATACCCGTCTTAATAACCTATTATACTGCATGGGTAGATGCAAACGGGGTGCTCAATTTTAGGGGAGATGTTTATAAACATGATGCCGAAATAATGCGTAAAATGTTCTTATAACAAACGACGCTGTAAATTTTTTTCACAGCCTTACATATAAACCTACGCCTAATGTTTGGGAGGAAGCTCCAATATGAAAAATGTCTTTAATTTTATTGGTTATGGTTTTATTAAAAATATCTACGGCTTTATAAGATGCTTTTTTAGTCAGCAGTTTTACGATGACCCCGCTTCCAATAGAACTAATGCCCGAAAGAATAGCGGCCTGATAGTCTTGCTTTAATGCTGCTTTATCAAGGCTGCGAATTACTCCATATGCGGAAATAGCAGCACCTGTAAAGGAGGCTATTTTATAAATTGTTCTACCGGTTTTATAGGTTTTAAATAATTTATTTATTTCAGTATTATTTTTAACGCCTAAAATTTCCGCGACTTTATTTACACTTGGAATTTTTACATTTCCGATAAAGAATTTTGGTTCAAAACCTTTATCAACCTTAATTACACTTCCAAGAATTTGATTCAGATCAATATTGTTAAAGTCGATTTGACTGTAAGAAATTTTGCAAATACAAATCAATAGTATGTGCATGAAAAAAACCTTTTTCATACAAAAAGCTTAAGGGTTTATAAAAACTGGAAAGTAATTCCTTGAAAAAATTATTTCATAATCATTGTAGCAATGATAGATATTTTAAGGCTTTTATTGGTATAGCGCCTAATACTTGCGCTAATGTCATAATAGAGTTTATTGCCATCAAGGTATCCTCTAAGTTCCGGAGTTCCATCGCCGGGTATTACTTTTTCTATAGAATATACATTTTCAAAAGAAATATTGGCTACCTGAACAGGTGTAGTATTGGAACTTGAAGAAAAATTAAAACTGGCAGTTTCAAAATTTGACAGATTGTTTGCTGAATCTGCACCTGCTACTATTTTCATAGTAAGACTTTTAATTTTCACAGAGGTAATGTCACCAGAGCCGAAGTTATTTCCAGTGTTTACTTTTACTATACTGTCAAGGTTAAATGATTGCTCTACCTTAGGTAAGGGAAATGTTGTATATAGCGGTATTATGGGATTATTAACCGGAGGTAAAGTATAAATTAGTTCAGGCAGCGGGGTTTCTGCCCCAGGGAAAATTGCTTTTACTGTTTTCTTGCAGCTTGTAACAACAGATAAAACAAAAATTGACAGTAATCCGGACAATATAATCTTTTTCATTTTTTTGAAATTTAGTTTTTCAGAAACTTACAGATTCAAAAATAGGGGTTATATTTTAAAAAATCAGTACTGTTTTTTACTTATTTGCATTAAATAAATAAACAATGTCAAACTATCTCATTCAGTGTATCTTTACTTAATGGTTTAGAAATAAAGTCTGCAACCTGCTCAAACTTCTTTGCCTTTTTATAATCCTCCGGGTCAACTGTGGAAGACAAGAGATAAATACGTGGAAGTTGCGTAAATTTTAATTTCAATATTTCAAACTCGTTTAAGAAATCCCACCCGTTCATAACAGGCATATTAATATCAAGAAAAATAATGGGAGGTAACTGCTCTGATTCAAGGGTGGCAAGAAAGTCTATTGCAATTTTACCATTTTCGCAGGTGATCACTTTATCAGCAAAAGAGGTCATCTTAATCATTCTATCACATACCAATATTGTTATCGGATCATCCTCTACCAATAAGACTTCTGAAAATTTTGCCATTTACGTTCTATATTTTAAAAAATATTTTAAATGTTGTACCCACCCCAGCTTCGCTCTCTACCTCTATTTTTCCTCCCATTGCAATCACCTGGCTTCGGGTCATATACAATCCCAACCCCTTCCCTTCTTTATGTCCATGAAACCTTTGATAAAGGCCAAATAATCTATCCCCATATCTCTTTAGATCCATTCCTAAGCCATTATCTTCAAATTCTACAATTACCCAATTGTTTTGCTTATATGATCTAATCTTAATTTCAGGTTTCCTATCGGGTGAACTGTATCTGATTGCATTGGAAATCATATTTAAAAAAATACTCTCAATATGAATCCTATTATATTGTATTTCATCAACCTCACTGAAATTGGCAAAAATTTCTCCATTTTGCTGTTTCAACAGGTTATCAATATTTTTCTTTACAACCAGGTAGATATCTGTGAAACTAATATTTTCCCGCTCAATATTATTGCTAGATTTGATAACTAATACGTTGACAAGGTCATTCAAAGTAGCATTTAACTGCATAGTAGCTTCTTTGAACTTTTCTACAAGTATTTGATTAAAGTCATCCGCCGGGTTTTCGTTGTTATAAAGGCTCAAGAGGCTTAACAAATTAGCCACCGGCGCCCTTAAATTATGCGAAGTAATAAAAGAAAATTGCTGAAGATCCTGATTATTTTTAAGCAACTCTTCCGATAGCGCTTTCTGTTCACTTTCAATCTTCTTCTTTTCAGTTATGTCCCTTATAATGGTAGAAACATAAGGGTTATCATTTCCGTCTTTCATACTAATAGAGGTAACCTCTACCGGTACAAAATGACCCAGGCGATGTTTTAGCAATAATTCCCCAATGAATGCACCATTGTCTTCTTTTCTTATCTGAAACATTTTTTTAACCAACGTTGTATTAACATCTAAAAGATCGCAACTTTTCAGGGCTACAAGTTCACTCTGGCTATACCCAAGCATTTGGCACACTGATGGATTTGCAGAAATTATGTCTCCATTTTCACTACTTAGAATGACGCCATCAATACTATTATCAAAAAGGGATTTAAACTTGGATTCTAATGTTTGAATAGCCAATATTGCCATTTTGCTATCCGTAATATCCTGTAGTGTTACTTTAAATTTTGCTGATACATCCGTATCATTTTTTTCAACAGAACCTATTGCTAATATGATTTTCTCAATTCCATTATTAGTATGGCACCTGAACTCTAAGCTAAAATCTTTACCATCAACTACAGACTTCTGAATACCCTGTAATACAGAATCATGATCCTCTGAATGAATCATTGATTGAAAAGAACTTAACTGCTGCCACGAATAATAATCGTCCGGGATACCTAAAATTTCGCAAAACTGTTCTGAACAATAACAAATTTTGGTATTAAAATCATATTCAAAATATCCTAACCTGGCAATTTTTTGAGCAGCTTTAAGCCTTTCTGAATTTAGCGCAAGTTCTTCTGTTAATTTCTTTCTTTCTGTTATTTCTGTAGAGGTTATAAATACGCCAAATATATCTGTTTGTCCATCAAATAACGGCCTGAAGGTGTGGCTATACACATGTATCATTCCTTCAGAATCTATAAATTTTGTTTCTTTTTCTATTTCTTCTCCATTAAAAACCAACTCAAACATTTCAATGTATGCGCTTATCTCATTTCTACTTATTAAATCTAATACAGACATTCCCGATTGCAAAGGGGCATTGTAGAAGAAAGGTGAACGGTCCTGTGCAGCTTTGTTATAAGTTAAGATGCGTAACCTGCTATTAAGAATAATAAAAGATTCTTCTGTATTATTGAGCAGCAAAGACAACCTTTGTTCAGATTGTATAAGTGCATTGTCTGCCACTTTTTTTGCCTGGATATTTCTGAAATTCATAATCACAGCCTTAATATTTGGATCTGCCAACATATTACGGGCATTGTTTTCTATCCAGATAAAATCGCCTGATTTATTTTTTATTCTATACTCAAGTGTAAGTACGATTTCGGGTCTTCTTCTTATTTCTATCAACCAATCCCTGACATTATCCTTATCATCAGGATGTACAAGTTCGATGGCATTTTTGCCATTCATTTCCTTTGGGGTATATCCTAAGATATTTGAAATAGCATTGCTTGTATAAGTATAAACTAGCGCAGCATCGGCAAATTGATATACCGTAGAAGAAGAATCAATCAGAAGTTTATGATAAGAGGTTTGTGTGGAATTATCTCCTTGCACAATTGCAATTTCTCTTTTCTGGACAGTGAGGCAAGCACCTTCAAAATTATTTTCTATATCAGATAAATATGATATCGTTAATTTATATGAAAGTGTTTCTCTGGAGAGGTGTTCAATTTGCAGATTTACACTTTCAAGATGACCTGCAAAAACCTTCTTTAAGTTGTGTAATACGCTTTCCGGTAGGCATAAAAAATCCTGGTCGGTCAATATTTTGCCAACCTGAAGTGATTTTTCGTTATATAGATTATGAAAAAGCTTGTAAAGATTATTTACAGCAATTATTTCATAATTCTTATCAACAATTAAATAGCCTGTTTTCGTTTCCGATAATATTTTTTCTGTCAAAACCAAAAAAGGAAATTTTCCAGAATCAATGCTATCGATATTGGAACTTATCATAGAGATAGACGAAAAATAATCATATTAAACTAATAAATTAAAATATTAAACGAAAAATTCGGAATTTAATTATTAGTAAAATATTTTGTTTACCCAAAAAAATTAAAATATCGGTAAATGTATAAAACAATACTACGAGTTAGCGACTTTTTCTTCTACAACTACCAAATCATTTATTTGCACATTCATTGGTAGCAAGCCAACCTGTACTATTGCCCTTTTACCTCTTATTTCTATTACTGTTCCAACCTGATAATTTTTTTTCAACTTCACTTTTGCACCTACCACAACTTCAGAATTTGATTCGTGGTATCTGCTATCCAATTTCTTTGCCAATTTATTTTTTATGACATCATTTTTTTTATTAAAGAGTAAATTGTGCATTTGTTGCATGGCTTCTGTTTTATCATCTGCCTTTCTCCAATCCAGAATTATCAGTTTAATTTTCCGTTCCATTTCTTTCAGGTAGGCAATTTTTTCTTCAGAAATTTTATTTTGATGTTGTAATAACTCAAGCTGTTGGTTATGCTTTTCTTTGTTTAGAGTATTGGTCATTTCTTTTTTAAGCAACTCGTTTTCTTTTAATTCCTTCTGCAATGCTTTTTCCTTCGCCTCAATTAGTCTTAAATCCTGTTCTGTTTTATTTAACAGTTTATCCAGGCTAAAATGATTTTCATCTACCAGCTTTCTTGCTTTGGCAACTAAATTGGGCGCAAGTCCAATACGCTCTGCAATTGAAAATGTGTATGAACTTCCGGGCTTTCCTATGATTAACTTATATAACGGCAATAAGCTAATCTCATTAAATGCCATAGCCCCATTGATTATGCCTGCTACCTTACCTGCCATAACCTTCAGGTTTAAATAATGGGTAGTTACTACGCCAAATGAATGCTTATGGGCAAGTTCTTCCATAATAACTTCTGCAAATGCACCCCCCAGATTTGGGTCACTTCCACTACCAAGTTCGTCTATAAAAAATAAGGTTCTTCCATTGGCAACCTCCATAAAATACTTCATATTTTTTAAATGGCTGCTATAGGTACTTAATTCAAACTCTATACTTTGTGTATCGCCAATATGAATCATTAATTGTTTAAAAATTCCCATAACAGAGGTAGGATGTACGGGCACCAAAAGACCACTTTGCAACATGATTTGCAAAAGTCCGATTGTTTTTAGGGTTACAGTTTTGCCACCTGCATTAGGACCGCTTATTACCAGTATCCGGTCTTTATCGTTTAGGGTAATTGATAATGGAATGGTTTTCTTATCTGCTTTTTTATTATAAATCAGAAGTAAAGGATGGCAGGCATTAACCAAATGAATATATGCCTTGTCAATAATGCCTGGCAATTCACCATTTACTTCTAGTGCCAACCGTGCTTTGGCTTGTATAAAATCATATTCTCCAATGATATTATGATACTCTATTAGTAATGGTGCATATAATGATAAATCTGAAGTAAGCTTACGCAAAATGCGCTGTACTTCACGGGCTTCTTCATTTTCAAGGCTGTAAATATCATTGTTGAGCTCAAATGTTTCTTCAGGTTCTATAAATGCAGTTTTACGGGTATCACTTTCACCGTGCAAAATGCCTTTTACCTGTCTTTTATGTTCAGAAAATACAGCCACAACCCTACGTCCGTTGCTAAAGCTTTCCTCAATATCTGCAGCATATCCTGATTTATTTAACCGTGCTATCACCCTTTCAAAAACACGCCTTAGTTCATTGCGTTTTCTGTAGAGTGACATTCGTATTTGCTTAAGGTCTTCTGTTGCGTTGTCTTTAACAGTACCGGTTTCATCCAGCACTTCATCTATAATTTCTATGATTGCTTTTTCAAAATAACTATTGGCTATAACTTTAGTTAATGCCGGATAAGCTAATCTTCTTTCACTATCAAACCAACGAAATATGGATTGAATATTGGTTGCAAGTTTTTTTATCAGAATAAATTGTTCGCCCACAAGCACCGCACCGGGAATGGAAAGCAATTTTAAATCTTTGGCAATACTTGCCACAAAGTCATTAGGAAAATATTGTGCATTTGTAAGCAGCAACTTAAATTCATGTGTTTGTTGTGTTTCTGTTTGTATAAAATCCAGGCGTGTATGAATACGAAGATGAAGAGATTTATTCTTAGCGTATTCGCTTCTGCAATGTCCGTGCAGCAATAATTTCACCTTATCAAACTCGAGTTGGGCCAGTGCAGATTCGGGGAATAACTTCATAAAACCAAAAAATTACAATCCTATTTTTTCATAGAAATCAGGGGACAAAAGTAAAGCCTAATGAATTAATAAATCTAAAAAACTGCATCCACAACCGGGGAAAAAATAAGCTATCTGATATTTTGAAAAATGACAACGGAGAACAAAATGACTTTCACTGTATTAAAATTAATCCTGTTCCTCTGCTTTGTATACTCTTTTCAGGTTAAGGTTTGATATAGGCGCTACAACCAATGCAAACTTTTCTACCGTTACATAACTTGTATCTAAACCAAAACTTCTTGCTTCGCTCAAACTGTGCACCTTAAGCCAAAAATGAATTTTCATTATTATTTTTTCAAAAAAAGGTAACTCATTGTCATTGCTTAAGTATTTCTCCATTACCACAAATTCAAAGTCGCCCACTATATTATTTTTTTCAAGGCTTTCGTACCTGCTTGTTATGTTTACTTCTCTTTGAGCAACCAAATCTAACACTACCTGCCTGAACATAAGATTAATGCGGGGCTGCTTTCTAAAGCCAAGCCTGAATTCTATTTTAATAATATCGTTAGGCATAATATGGATAACACTATACTCACTTGTATATGGCTCATCTACTGTATGAACATGTACAAACCAATAAATATCCGCCCTTTTAGGTTTCCCATTAAGTATAGAGTGCATGATTTTATGTTCTATTTCTTTAGGGTTATCAGCACTTGTCATGTACACAAGGTGGGTAGCATGTTTGGTAATAGATTTATCTTTTCGCAGATCTTCCATTTTGCCGAGATAATCTTCAAGCGGTACAAATTCAAGATACCGGTTTTTTATTTTCCTTGCACGGTGCCATACATACATTACGGCAAACAAAATGCCACCTACCAACAAAGTAACATAGCCACCATGTTGAAATTTTACAAGATTTGCTGCAAGAAACGAGAGTTCAATAGCCAGATAAACAAAAAGATAAATGAATACAAAGAATGTGTGAACCCGTCTCAACACTAAAAAATTTGCAAATAAAATAGTGGTAGCAATCATACACATTGTGATTGCAAGTCCGTAAGCGGCTTCCATATTGGTTGACTTTTGAAAATGTAATACAATGCCAATACAACCGACAAACAATAATGCATTAATGCCGGGTAAAAAAAGTTGTCCCCTTGCTTCACTTGGATATTTTATTTTCATTTTTGGCCATAAATTGAGCCTTATTGCTTCGCTAATAAGTGTAAATGAACCGCTAATGAGTGCCTGACTTGCTATGACAGCAGCACTTGTTGCAATGATAATTCCAGGTACTAAAAACCATTCAGGCATGGTGCCATAAAAAGGATTAAACCCGTTGTTAATCATTTCCTGTGTTATCTTTTGTCCGTTATAATTCTTCAGCAACCAGGCCCCCTGACCAAGATAATTAAGCAAAAGGCAGGTCTTTACAAATATCCAGGATATGCGAATGTTCTGACGCCCACAATATCCTAAATCAGAGTAAAGTGCCTCTGCACCTGTAGTGCATAAAAATACGGCCCCCAATATCCAAAAGCCTTTAGGATATTCGCTTAGTAACTGAAAGGCATATTTGGGATTGAGTATACTAAAAATGCTTACATAATCAGGTAAATGCCAACAGCCCAAAATAGCAAGCATTGTAAACCAACAAGCCATTACAGGCCCAAAGAATTTACCTATTGAAGACATTCCAAACTGTTGCATAAAAAACAATCCTGTAAGAATGACTATAACTATAATTATTATGTAAGTGTCTGAAATAAACCCAAACTGATGAATGTTGCGCAAACCTTCTATTGCTGCAGTAATGGAAATGGGTGGTGTTATCATTCCATCGGCAAGTAAAGCTGCACCTCCAATCATTGCAGTAAAAACCAACCACTTTCTTCTTCGCCTTACTAAAGCATATAAGGAGAATATTCCACCTTCTCCACGGTTATCAGCCTTTACAGTAAGGAAAACATATTTAATGGTGGTTTGCAGTGTTAAAGTCCAGATAATACAGGAGAGGCTTCCCAAAATCAATAAGTTACTGATTTCCTTCCCATTAGTTATTGCGTTCAGCACATATAGTGGAGAGGTACCAATATCGCCATATATTATTCCTAATGCTATTACTAAACCTGCTAAAGAAATTTTTCGTGAAGGAGCACTCATTGTTCAGATTGTGTTGTGCAAATGTAGTAGTTGTAAATTGGTTAATTTAGTATTTGATTTTACAACGAAAAAGCCCCCCGAAAAATCGGGAGGCTTTTTTACAAGTCTAATAAAAATTATAAATCTATCTTATGATTCAGTCTTTTCACCACCTTCTTCCTGCTGTAATTTTTCTTTAATAGAAGCCAAAGCACCTAAATCACCCAGAGTAGCTTTCTCTACCTTAGTCTGTATGTTTTTTACAGCTTTAGCAGTTTTTTCTGCTTCAACTCTTTCTTCTTTTTTAGCAGCTTCTTTTTCCTGATGCTGCGCCTGCTCCCAAAGGCGTGTATGACTTACAACAATGCGTTTTTCATTGCGGTCAAATTCAATAACAGAAAACTGCTCATGCTCGTCTATTGCAATGCTCTTACCGTCTTCTTTCATCAGGTGACGGGTAGGTGCAAAACCTTCAAGTCCATAAGGTAATTGTACAGTAGCTCCTTTATCATCTTTACGGGTTACTGTTCCTTCGTGAGTAGTGCCGATACCAAAAGTATCTTCAAGTGTATTCCAAGGATCTTCTTCCAATTGCTTATGTCCTAATTGAAGTTTGCGATTCTCTTTGTCTATACCCATGATGATGATATCAATCTCTTCACCAACTTTGGTATATTCACCCGGATGGTTGTAGCGCTTCAACCAGCTTAAATCGCTGATATGAATCATACCACCAATACCTGGCTCCAGCTCAACAAATACACCATAAGGAGTAATGTTTTTTACCAGTCCTTTGTGCTTACTGTTTTCAGGAAATTTATTTTCGATACTGCTCCATGGATCGTCTGTCATTTGCTTGATAGACAAACTCATTTTGCGGGTGTCTTTATCAAGGGTTACTATCTTAGCTTCATACTCATCTCCAAGTTTGAAGAATTCTTTAGCATTGATAGGGGTATTTGCCCAGGTAATTTCACTCACGTGAACAAGGCCTTCTACACCCGGCATAATTTCAAGAAATGCACCGTAATCTTCAATGTTTACTACTTTACCTTTTACTACCTCACCTTCTTTAACACCTTCTGCCAATACATCCCAAGGATGTGGAGTCAGTTGTTTAAGACCAAGGCTGATACGTTTTTTGTCATCATCAAAGTCTAATACAACCACATTCAGGCGTTGATCCAGTTTCAAAACTTCACTTGGATGGTTGATACGTCCCCAACTGATATCGGTAATGTATAATAGACCGTCTAAGCCGCCAAGATCCATAAATGCGCCAAAGTCGGTGATGTTTTTGATTGTTCCTTCAAGTACCTGACCTTTCTCAAGCTTAGACATAATTTCAGCTCTTTGAGCTTCAATATCGCTTTCAATAAGGGCTTTGTGAGATACAACTGCGTTTTTAATAGTTTCATTAACCTTAACTACCTTAAACTCCATTGTTTTTCCAACAAACTGATCGTAATCAGTTACAGGCTTAACATCTATTTGAGATCCCGGTAAGAATGTTTCCATACCGAAAACATCTACAATAAGGCCACCTTTGGTTTTGCTGGTAACAACACCTGTAACAACCTCACCGGTTTTATGTACTTCAACAATTCTTTCCCAGGCACGGAAAATTCTTGCAGATTTACGGCTAAGGTGCAAGTGCCCTTGTCTGTCCTCTTTTTCAACTACCATTACCTCTACATTGTCACCAATTTGAAGGGTTGGCAAATCCCTGAATTCATTCAGTGAAATAAGTCCATCACTCTTAAAACCAATATTTATTACAGCATCGGTTTTTGTAAGTGCAACTACATTACCATGAATAATTTCGCCGTCGTTGATTTGTACAAAAGTGTTATCATAAACACTGTCATACTTTTCTCTTTCTTCTTTTTTGTAAGTACTTACGTTGCGTTTGTCAATACTCCAGTCAAAGTCGTCATGCGGAGTTTGTACAGCCGGTTCATATCTGCGTGGCTTTTCAGCTACTGCAGTTTCTACTGCAACTTCCTCGGGCATAGCAGCTTCGTCTGTATGATTAGTTTGGTTGGTTTCAGAAGAAACCGGTGTTTCTTCTACAGGTGCATTTGTTGTCGCTGTAGTTGCTTCGTTAGCAGTTGTTTCTGCTACCGGTGCAATCTCCTGTGCATCAGCGTTTGGGTTAACAATTTCGTTTTCAGACATAAAATAGCCCGGCTTTTTTTATACCGGGCTGCAAAAGTAAGAAAAGTATGTAAAATATTACATTAAAAATGGAAAATAATACTCCTAAAAATTATACACAAAATTCATATATCTCTTAAAACAGTTTCGGGTAAAAACTGACTAACATCACCCCCATTTCTTATAACATCCCTGACTAATGTAGATGCTACTGAAGTATATTGCGGAAGGCAGGTTAGAAAAATTGTTTCAATAGAGGGGTCTAAAGCCCTGTTCATATCTGCAATTGCCTTTTCATATTCAAAGTCATTGACATACCTAATGCCACGTAAAATAAACTTTGCTCCTACCTTTTTGCAGCACTCTGCTGTTAATCCTTCATACACTAATGCTTCTACCTTAGGTTCTTTTTTATAGATTTCCTTTATCCATTCGAGTCATTTTTCATCTGGATACATTGGTACTTTATTGGCGTTTTTACCAATACCAATTATCACTTTATCAAACAAACCTAAAGAACGGTTTATAATATCCACATGACCTAAAGTAACTGGATCAAAGGTGCCGGGAAAAAGGCAAATTCGAGACATATTTATCATTTAAAAAAATTAAAGAAATTGTTTAAAATTAGTTTTCGCGATTTGCCAACAGATATAATACAGCCATCCTGACTGCAACACCGTTTTCAACTTGTTGTAAAATAATGCTTTCATTTCCATCTGCCACATCACTATCTATTTCTACGCCCCTGTTTATAGGCCCGGGGTGCATGATAACAATTTTTTTATTCAAACTATCCAACAGTTTTCTGCTAATACCAAATGCCAGATTATATTCTCTAAGAGAAGAAAACAGAGGTTGATTCTGACGCTCCAACTGAATACGTAAAACGTTTGCAATGTCGCACCATGCTAAAGCTTCTTTTATATTGTAAGTAACCTTTACCCCCATTGCTTCTACGATGTATTTAGGAATCAAGGTGGGTGGCCCTGCAACCATTACTTCGGCACCCATTTTAGTAAGGAGATAAATATTGCTCAAAGCTACCCGGCTGTGCATAATATCGCCAATAATGGCTATCTTTTTTCCCTCTAAATTTCCCACGGCATCCTCTATTGAAAAGGCATCGAGAAGTGCCTGGGTTGGGTGTTCATTTATGCCATCACCTGCATTAATAATAGGTACCTGAATATGCTTAGCCAAAAAATGAGGCGCCCCACTGGCACCATGCCTCATTACAACCATATCCACCTTCATACTTAGGATATTATTTACTGTATCCAATAGCGTTTCTCCCTTAGTTACAGACGAAGAACTGGTGGTGAAATTAATGGTATCTGCGCCAAGCCTTTTTTCGGCTAATTCAAAAGAAATACGTGTTCTGGTTGAATTTTCATAAAACAGGTTAACAATAGTAACATCTCTTAAAGAAGGAACCTTTTTAACCGGCCTCTGTAGTACATCCTTAAACTGTTGTGCTGTATCTAATATTAGCCTAATATCAGTAGGTAGTAAATTTTTTATACCAAGAAGATGGGGTGTTGAAAGTGTCATTTTGCTTCTTTTCTCATTTGGGGCTTTTGTTTGTCCATCCGGTCTTTTAGACTTGTGTAATGCTAATTATTCCTTTTATTAAATAATACAAACTATTTTAATAGGCAACCATTATTCTGTTACAATTACTTCTGTAGCTGAATCTTTCTCTTTCCAGCAAACTTTTACTTTTTGTGTTACCAGGTCATCTACCACTTTGCCAGAATAATCGGGCTGTATTGGTAACTGCCTGCTAAATCTCCTGTCAATAAGTACACAAAGTTCTACACTTTCCGGTCGCCCAAAATCGAGTAAAGCATCCAATGCGGATCTTATGGTTCTACCAGTGTATAAGACATCGTCTATCAAAATGACTTTCATTTTTTCTATGGCGAAATTAATATTGGTTTTGTTTGGCATTTTAATTTCCCGACGTACATCATCACGATAAAAAGTAATATCTAGCAAACCATATTTAATTTTTTGCGCAGGAATTGCTTTTTGTATTTCTCCAACTATTTTATCACTTAAGTAAATACCTCTCGGTTGCAACCCAATTATAACAGTATCGGAGAAATCGTAGTGTTTCTCCAATATCTGGTGTGCTAATCTTTTAATTGTTAATTGAATTTGTTGTTCAGTTAATATAGTCTTCAATACAAAAATTATTTTAGGTAAAAATATAAGAATATTGGTAATGGTTACGTTGTTTGCCTATTAGTTTTAATTATTTGCCAATAGGAATAATTTCAATTTCTTTACAACTTTCGAAAAATGGCAGGCTTATTGAGTTTTTAATGTATTTAAATAAGAGTAAAATGGATAAACTTGTATTCTGGTATAGTGGTTCAGGTCATTATTGTTACATTCCATTATTAGCAATAAAAATAATTCATTATATCATATATAGTAAAGGAGTATTTTCAAATTTTTTTTATTTCAGAGCACTTGAAATAAAGTTCACAAAAGAACCCGGAAGAAAGTTATTCAAAAAAATACAAAATGCTTTTTCAATCATAATTTTATTATTAGTTTCAATACACCTCTTTTTTCTCTTTTCAGTTTTCAACTATGAATTAGGAGAAAGTGGAATTAAAATATGGAAGAAAAGATAAGTTTTGATCTACCAGATTAGATTAAAAGGGTATTAGTAAAGATTATATAATCCAAGAGCAAGTATTCCGGAGCATTCTACCAGGTATTATTGGCAGCATTTGTTTTTAATCTATTACCAGCAACAATACGGCTCATTTGTAATACAACGGCAATTACAATTAACCCAAACCCAACATAAAACCATTTACTTAAGTAATTGTTTTCATGATAAACCACAAAAGCAAGTACAATTCCATAAACAGGTTCAAGATTGAGTGTCAGGTTTTGAGTAAATGCAGTAACTTTTTTCAATGCCTGTAAGGATAAGTCCATGGCAAGAATAGTACAAACCCAACTTAAGAGTACCAACCATAAAACATCAGGTGCTGTTGGCAATAATTGTTTAGCCGGAAAAATGTATAAATAAATTGGCATCACTAAAGTAAGAAAGATAAAACCGCCTGTAAGTTCATACAGCATCATTGTCTTTGATGCGGTTAGTGCTACTTGCTTTTTATTTAAAATAGAAAAAATACAACTTAGCAAGGTGCAGGTTAGACCGAGTATTATACCTGTTTTATATTGTGGATCAAAATGAAAAATGAGCATTATACCTGCAATACCAATTGACCCCAATAGCACTTCAACCGGATTAATCTTTTTCCCCGTCATTAAGGGCTCTAAAATGGAGGTAAATAATCCTGCTGATGAAAGACAGGTCAGCGCAATTGATATATTTGAGTACTTGATACTTCCGTAAAAAAAGCACCAATGCAGTGCAACTATTACACCAATAAAAAAAAGCCGGTTTCTATGTGCTGCTGATACTTTCTGAAGCTGACCGGTAAACCGCATTATAAAATAAAGGGACAAAATAGTAATTACCATCCTATACCAAACCAACAAACCCTCGTTCAATGAAATGAGCCGCCCAAGTACCCCTGTGAACCCCCATAAAAAAACTGCTGTATGCAATTTTATCAAAGCATTTTTCATAAAGCGGTGAAGATAATTTGTTTTCTCATGTAATACCCTCTTCAAGAAATGCACATAGTAAATAACAAATCAGTAAAGGAACTTTACAGAATACAGTTGCAGTAGGTGTTACAGCTTATTACCATTTGTTAACAAAAAGAGTATAGGTTTCTAATTAATCAAATAACTTTGCATTTCAATCCTTTCCTTTTTTGCTATTACAGTCGTTTACAATTTAATAACACTACAAAAAAAATTGCTTAACCGTACTTGTATTTTCTTTGCAACATCAAAAAAATAAGATTTATGCTAATTAGAAACATGATCAGGTCTGCCTTATTGCTATTATTTCCTTTAGGATTATTAGCGCAGGAAACTACTTCAGAAATTGTGGGTAGTATTTCAGACGGTAAAAACCCATTAACAGGTGCTACAATTATTGTAATTAATATTCCAAGTGGAACACAATCTTCTACTACGTCACGTGGTGGTGGGCGATTTAACATACCAAACCTTAGAGTTGGTGGGCCTTATACTATAACAGTTAGTTATGTAGGATTTGAAAAGGCGAAAAAAGACAGTGTTTACCTGCTTTTGGGCCAGGAGTACAAAGCTGAATTTATCCTTAAATCTTCATCATCTAAGCTGAAAGATGTTGTTGTAGTTGGTGTTCGTCAGAACAATGTAATTAACAGCAATCGTACAGGAAGCCAGGAAATAATCAGTCGTCAGCAAATAGAACGATTACCAACTATTAACCGAAGTTTACAGGATTTCACCAAACTAACCCCGTCAAGCAATGGACTTAGTTTTGGCGGCCGTAGTAACCTCTATAACAATGTAACGGTAGATGGTGCAAACTTCAACAATGCATTTGGGCTTTCTTCCACCTTAGGAGGACAGACAAACTCGCAACCCATCAGCATTGATGCCATTGAGCAAATTCAGGTGAGTGTTTCACCATATGACGTTCGTCAGGGTGGGTTTTCGGGTGCAGGCATTAACTCTGTAACCCGCAGCGGTACCAATACCTTTAAAGGTTCGGTATATACTTACATTCGTAATCCTGATTTACAGGGCTATAAAGTAAAAACAAATGAATTGCCTAAAGCACAGTTTGACTACAGCCTTCGTGGTGCATCCTTTGGGGGACCAATTGTTGCAAACAAACTCTTCTTCTTTATTAGTGGCGAACAGGAAAGAGTAAGTCAACCTGCTACGGTTTTAGTTGCTGCAAGAAACGGACAATCAGGCGTGCCGGGTGTAGTCTCACAGGTTAGTTTCGATTCTTTAAGTGCACTGAAAGATACTTTAAGGAGTCGTTTTGGATACAATGCGGGTGATTTTGAGGGATACAACTACCGTACAAATAGTGATAAAGTTACTGTTCGTGTAGATTGGAACATCAACACCAACAACAGACTTACCTTAAAATACAATTATCTTAAATCTTTCAGAGATATTAACGCAAGTAATAGCGGTGCCCCGAACAACAACCGTCAGCCCGGCAACAATGGCTTACCATTTAGCGGCAGCGGATATACCATCAACAACAATTTCAACATATTTATTGCAGAGTTAAATACCAAATTCAGTAACAGAGTAAGCAATAAATTGCAATTTGGGTACTCCGCATTGCGTGATTTCAGAGCTTCTTTAGGTGGTGCAGATTTTCCATTGGTTGATATACTTAACCCACAGGGACAAACAGCAACCAGCTTTGGTTATGAACCATTCACCTACAACAACCGATTATTCTCAAATATTACACAAGCATCAGATGTGTTAACGCTCTATGCAGGTAAGCATGAAATAACAGGTGGATTTCAGATTTATAAAAAGGAATTTGAAAACGGCTTTGCACCTAACTATGCAGGTGCTTACGTATTCAGCAGTTTCCAGGATTTTTACGCTTCGCTAAATGGTGCCGCTAATGCTAAAAGCTATCAATTACAATATGCTGCAACAAAAGATGGTGCATTTCCCTATGCAAAAACAGGTGCTACAGAAATTGGTTTCTTTGCACAAGATAAAGTAAGGTTAAGAACCAATCTGAATATTACTTATGGATTTAGATTAGACATCCCGTCTTTCAAAAATAGTTTTGAATCAAATCCTGCAGTTACAACACTATTCTTTAGAGATGGCTTACAATATGATGTTGGTCAACGCCCCGGCACCAATGCTTTAATTTCACCAAGATTAGGTTTCAACTGGGACATATTCAACAACCAGAAAACACAACTTAGAGGTGGTATTGGTTCATTCTCCGGTCCTCCCCCATTTGTTTATATCAGTAATCAGGCTAGTAACAATGGAGTGCAGTTTGGTTCCTTTTCCGGCAGCATAAACCCTGCTACAGGACTTCCTTATGTGTTTAGTGCAGACATTAATACCTACAAACCAAATGGAGGCGCTGCAAATACATCTTACAACCTGGTATTCATTGATAAAAATTTCAAATATCCACAAGTACTTAAAACAAGTATTGGTGTAGATCAGAAATTGCCGGGCGGTGTAATATTAACTTTTGAATATACCCACAACACAGACATCAATGCGGTTAATTTTGAGAATGTAAATCTTCCTTCGGCAGGTACACCGCTGGCAGGTCCTGATGGCAGAATCAGGTACTCTTCTACCCGCATTAACAGTGGTGCGGGTGGTGCATCTGTCACCAATCCTAATATCACCAATGCCATTCTGATGAAGAACTATAACAAAGGTTATTCTACCTTAGCTACACTTCAGGCACAGAAAAGCTTCAAAAATTTATATACCAGTGTTGCCTATACCTATAGTAACAGCAAATCTATAAATGACGGAGGAAGTATTGCTGCCAGCACATGGAGAGACAGACCATCTAAAGGTGACCCTAATGCAGCAGAATTAGGCTTTTCGAACTTTAACCAACCACACAGGGTTATTGCGCAGGCCAGTTATAGAATTGAATACAAAAAACACTTTGCAACATCGTTTGGTTTAGTGTTTGAAGCTGCACCAGCAGGGGTAGGTTCGTACATTTATAACGGCGATGTAAACAATGACGGTGCCGGTGGCAACAATGACCTTATTTACATACCAAGAGATCAAAGCGAGATAGTATTGGTTCCTGTAAATACAGGTGGTGGAAGCATAAGCGACAAACGGACAACTACACAAATCTGGAATCAGTTGGATGCCTTTATCAAACAGGATCCATACATGAGTCAACACAGAGGCGAAGTGGCAACTAGAAATGGCGTTGTACTTCCTTACTACAAACACCTTGATGTAAATGTGACCCAGGATTTTTATTTCAAAAGCGGAAAAACAAAACACACTTTAAGGGTTTCGTTTGATGTAATAAACATAGGCAACCTGTTTAATAAAAACTGGGGCGGTGCAAAATCATTCAGTTCAACTGCATTCCTGAAATATGAAGGACTTGTTACTGATCCTACAGATGTTAATTTGGGTAAACCTCGTTACTCATTCCTATATCAGGATGCCGCTAACCAAATACCATTTGTAAACAGTTTTCAGGACAATACGAGCATATTCAGTCGTTGGCAAGGTCAGTTAGGAATTCGGTATTTGTTTAATTAAGATAATCTTACCGATACTCATTATAAGCCGCCAAATAACAATTGGCGGCTTTTTCATTTGACTAAAATTGGCAAACTACATAACAACCACTCACGCCAGCTTTGAACAAGAAATAGGATATTTACAACCACTTTTGGAAAATAAACCAAAACAATCTCGTAATGCCTGTGATTAAAAGCTTACTTCTTATAATTATACTGCTTCCGCTGAATGTTTGCGCCCAGACTATAATTGCTGATACTTCACTATTAAAAAACGACAGTTCGGTAAAAGCATATACACCAATAAGCACCACCGACATAGTTGACTACCAAAATGCAAGGTTGGGCGTTAGAAACTATTACATTTTGGGCAAAGACAATTTTAAACGACAGGCTTTGTTTCTTTTCTATTTGCGGGGCAATGATTGGCTAAAGCTAGGAGCATTTACGATAGTTTCAGCAAGTATTGCCTTAGCTAATCAACCCATAAAAACCTATGCTATAAACTTAAAACAAAACAACCCGGGCCTAGCCTCCGTGAGTAAGTATGTGACCCGGTTTGGCGACCCTTATATAAAGTACATTTTAGGCGCAGGTCTTGCTGCCGGCTTGTTGTCAAAAGACCGAAAACTGGAAACCACCACACTCCTGGCAAGTCAGGCTTACTTTATCTCAAACATATTGGGTGGAGCAATAAAAATATTGACCGGCGTTCAGGCTCCTTTTTATACTGACCCTTTTACCCACCAAATTGAACCTGCTTTTCGCGGACCATTTTATGTATTTAAAAAAACACCTGACGGAGAGCCACTAAGGCTAAACAATTATGGCTCGTTTCCCTCGGGTCATACTTATTCTGCGTTTGCTGTGGCCACGGTGTATGCCATGCAATACAAAAACAAACCGTTGATACCCATTGTTGCCTATAGCATTGCCACCCTTGTAGGCCTAAGCAGGCTGACCGAAAACAGGCATTGGGCAATGGATATACTACCGGGTGCCCTGTTGGGTTACTACAGTGGAAGGCAAGTGGTAAAAAACTACAGGCGTTTTTATAAAGAAAATGTAACTATTCACTCCCCAAAATTCAATTTTTCGGGTATTTTTTATAAAACCTGGAAGTTGTGCACATTTTTTTGATGGCTTTTGTAAGATCTGATTTTTATGCACTTTTTTGCTTCGTATTTCTTAGTTTTTGGGGAT
>JANMMU010000089.1:0-2593 GCA_031373555.1 Segetibacter sp.
CCCCAAAAACTAAGAAATACGAAGCAAAAAAGTGCATAAAAATCAGATCTTACAAAAGCCATCAAAAAAATGTGCACAACTTCCAGGTTTTATAAAAAATACCCGAAAAATTGAATTTTGGGGAGTGAATAGTTACGAAAATTCAAAGCTTTCTATTACTAACAATTAGCTTAATAATTTTTTCTTCGTGTGCTAATAGACCAGTTTACGATAGCCACGAAATTTACAATGTTGCTTATCTGAATGATTTTAGTTTACATAAAAAATTAAGGGTTAAAGAAGTTTTTACAAAAATAGATTCGACAGGTTACCATCGTTCTAACATTTTCGATAGTGCAGGAAATATGTACTTTGAGCATGAGAAAAATTTTCAAAGAAAATCAGTAAAAAAAGGAGATACACTCATCAACTATATGATGGAGGGTTCGGATATTTATAGTAAGGAAAACCTTCTATTTAACAACAAAGGCTATTTAATTTATAAAGGAACACTTTATGACCAAAGAGCAAGAAATGGCTTAACTGGGAAGATTATAGACACAATATATAAAACAGCATTTTGGGTTATAGAATATGACGTTGATAATTTTGGTCATGTTTTAAGGAGGATAGAAAGAAGTTCAAGTTGGAATTATCCTATTCCTGAAAAAATCACCGACAGCATGTCTATAGATGTATATGTTAACGAGATGAATGAGTACCCAATGGTGGATAGCTTTTTCTATGATGTTCCAAATCGCTTAAGAATAAAAAAGCGGTATCGGTTTGCTCATCCTGAACTTCCGATGGACATTTTGTTTATTGATACTGTTTCCTACAATTCGAAATACCAAGAAAGTTATACTGCACGTTACAATTATTCATTTGACCAAAGTACAAGGAGCTATTATTCTAACCTTTATAACAAGGTAGAATATCAGTACAAGAAAAATAAAGCTATTGGTATATCAAGTAAAATAGAAAACGGGAGGAAAATATTATCGGTTATAACAGAGACAATTTATTTTAAAAATGGACTGGTTAAGGCACTGTATCAGACTATAGATAATAAGAAGACGCTTCTAGGTGAATACTACTACACTTTCTATAAACAACCTGAAAATAAATAATCAAAAACTGCTACCAACATGGGGTTTTGTACAAGTTGGGCGGAAGGAAAAACAATGAGTATTTGTAATGCTATTGGCTTTTGTTCGGGCTGGAAGTACATCGCTGAACTTTAGTTATTAACTTCGATTTTATATTTTCAATTAACAGTGGTTCCGGGCGGAAGGAAGTCTATTTCCCAACCTGCACAAAGCCCTGTTCGTTGCCTGCAATTTTTTCGACACACCCTACTATGCTATACATTAACAAAGGAGAAAAATCAAGACTGCCAAGAAAGTATCGACCCATTAATAATCTATGTGCTCACATTTATGACCAGTTGACTGAAATATTTACTCAAGAGCATTATAAGAAATTAACTAGTACTGACATCCCAATTGACAGAAAAACACAAATTCTAATTGACGAATTTGAAAGTGGGGAGTTACATGCCTTAGATTGGTTAGCTGAAAATAAACTTGACAAAGAACTTACAAATGTCCTTACAAAGCATATTGTTTTATCTGTTGTATCTGACTTTGTAAATTTTATGTATGAATCAATGAACTGTGCAAAAAATGGCAAGTTTTCGGTTGCATACGCTTTACTTAGAAAACCATTAACTGATGAATTGTTGTTATTAGAACAAATTTTGTATGACAAAGACGATTTTATTAAACGCTTTTATCATCAAGGAGAACCAATAGATTACGACCCAAGTAGCCGCAATTTGGACAAAAAAAATATTATCAAAAATGCTTTAGATGCTTTAAATCCGAAAGCCTTTTTTACGGAAGACCTTATTTATCAACTTCGATATGATAAATCTTGTGCAGCAGGAATAAACGGAATTTCCAATCATGCTTTACATATTGTAACAACGGACAAGAACTATCGTACAAGCAATCAAAACTTAAACTTTGTGTTTTCTGTAGACGAAGACCATCAGGATTATCTAGACCATTATTATTATTTTGTTCCTTACCTACTCATGTATTCAGTCGCAGTTGTGGACGAAATAATTTTTAGTTTTCTTCCCGAAGAAGATTTCCAAAATTTAAAAGCTGTAAAGGCTTTCAGACGAATTGTAGGCTTCTTATTGTGGACAGAAAAAACCAGAACAGAACCCAAAAAAAGAAATACAACGCTAATGAAGACTTTGGAAGACGTTTTGAATTTCGATTGTTTAAATTGCAACCACAACAATCGTCTTAAAAGAGCTGATTATGAATTATTTTTTGAAACAGAACTTTTGTTATGTGAAAAATGTTTTGGCAGTATTTTAATATCGAAAGAGTCTTTAAAACCAATCCATGACTTCATAGCACTCTTAAAATAAAACTGCAGGCAACATGGGGTTTGCTGCAAGTGGGGCTGGAGTGTGTCATGAATGAGAAGGATGTAAATTCTTTTCAATGCTGTATAAAAGATGAGGGTAGGTCCCTCATATACGCCCTGCGGGGGGAGTATATAAACCACTTCATGGTGCTGTAATCAAAAGTTATGG
>JANMMU010000092.1:0-58635 GCA_031373555.1 Segetibacter sp.
TGTTTGGTGTGTTATATTTCATCACTAAATCGCAAGAAAAAAATTCCCCGCTGTTAATGCTTTAACCGCTGTGGGTGTTCTTCACCCACAGCTTTTTACGATTTGCTAATTGTGGCAGGTGAAGAACACCTGCCACGGCGGAACACGATGGGCAAACTGTACGTCTTTGGTAACGGAATCTTTTTTTAGCAGGGAGCGGTCCCCTAATCGGCTAATAGGGGCTTTTAGCTTATTTTTTTCGAGTTTAGTAAACTCATCCTGGCTTATAAAATCCTGGTTATTTTTTGCCATTTCCCAGGCAAGTTGAGCACAAAATTCAATAGACTTGTCTATGTGTTCTCTTAACATTCCACCTTTTACACCTAATCCTTTGTCTTGTTTAATTTGCTTATTTTCTTCATCCACTTTTTGTGTATCGTCTTCTTCCCGTTCAAACCATTTTTCTACAATTGCAGTATAAACATCTAATTTGTTTACAAAATGTTTATGGTAGTCATTGGGTATTTTTAATAATTCTCTACGCTTGTTTGCTACTTCTTTTAATTTTTCTGGTGATAGTAATTCAATGAAACTTAAAATAAGCGGAGTGCCACATAGCAGGTTTTCATCTGACAGGGATGTCTTTAATGGTTTACCG
Organism: Segetibacter sp.; assembly: GCA_031373555.1. Classification (GTDB taxonomy): domain Bacteria; phylum Bacteroidota; class Bacteroidia; order Chitinophagales; family Chitinophagaceae; genus Segetibacter. The sequence continues at coordinate 638 of JANMMU010000092.1, forward strand.
TTTATTTTGTCAACCATATCTAATGCCTGTTCGTATGTAATCAGCGGTTTTAAAGCTTTTTTTCGAAATAGTTTTTGTGTAATTTTTTTCCAAATACTTAATGAAGGCTTGTATTTTTTTTGCAAATATTGCTCTATCTGGTCACCCCTAAAAGGCTGCAGATGGTAATGCTTGCCCGCCTGTTGACCGATGTTTAAATTAAAAAAATCGCCTGATTCTTTTGAAGTTTGTAAAAACTGCTCCCGAACCGTAATTATGACTTTTGCATAGTTAAGGGATTTACTAATGTAATTCCAACGGTTTATAATAGCTGTCCAAAATTCGGTTGAGGTACGGAGTCCAGAACCCGGCACAAACTCATCTAAACCATCTAACAAAATGATGCTATTTTTATTGGCCAGTTTTGTTAATGCCTTATCAAAATCTGAATTGTGAATATGCGCAAACACAAGCTTTGGCCTAAAAGGTCGCCAACGATATCTCTTTTGATAATAATTAAAAATATTTGCCAGATAAGTACTCTTACCAACCCCACTGTGCGCAACCAGTAAAATTCGTTCCTGTTGTTTACCACGCAATACCCTTTTTACAAATTCTTTATGGCCTTTTGACCCATAAAAAAGCAGTGTTTTTTTGAATTTTTTGCTATCATCTGCAGCTATATGGTTTGGAACAAAATATTTAGTTGCATTTTTAATACTTTCACGGGATATACCATACAATTTACCTGTATAAAGTTTTGCCCGGAGTATACCACCCAAGGCAATTACAAATGCCATAATTATATCAAAGCTTATAGGTCTGTCTTTGAAATAATCATCGCCGGCTTGCCACACCGACTCAATGGCTTTCCAAATTTGTGTTAGTAAATGTATCATGAATCAATATTTTCAATTTACATAATTCCCTTCAACCACCTCATCACCGCCTACCTCCCCCCCACAATCCCCACCTCTTCATCACTCAACCCATACAACTCATACACAAGCTTATTTATCTTTTCGTCTGTATAAGCTATTCGTTGGTTTAGCTGCTCTATCTTTTCTGAAAGAGTTGTGGTTTGTTTTTGTTTATTTAGGTCAAGGAGCGACTTTACAAAGGATGTAATTTCATTGTAGAGATTTTTTTCAATTTTATTTTTTGCATCAGTTTTTTTAATTGGAATGTTCTCTACGTATTGCCTTTTCCATCGTAGAAAACCACCTCGTATTTCTGAGCTTATCGTAGAAAAGAAAAACTTGCAAAGTGCAGAATTTAGTATACCAAGTAAATATAATTCAGCACTGCCAATAGTAAACGCAGTCATGTCTATATACATGCCGGTAGTATCCAGTGTAAAATTTCCAGTTGTTGAAATTTCAGCATAAACTATTTTAGGTTGATCAAACTCTTTGTAATAGTCTACTGGGTCTTGAATCTCAAACCATTTATATGCACCCCCTTTTCTTCCACCCCATTCACTTCCATTGTAGTCTTTAGGCTTCGGTGTTAATCGGTCTTTATAATTCCATAAGAACTTTTTGATTGCATGATATTCATTTATGTCAATGCCTCTTCTAAGAAATATTATAAACTTTGTAGACTCCAGATGGCAATACCTCTTAATATTCCTACCAACTATGTAAGGTTTTATTATTTCAGCACTCTTTGCATCATCTTTAATAAGCTTATCTCTTGTTAATTTATCAATTAAAAAGGCTTCATTATAACCAGTTTTGATGCCTACAAAAATTTTCTTGTTTACATATTCACCCAAAGGAATTCCCGCCTGCCTTATTTTTTGAATTAAATTTTGTTCCGTTTCATTTCCCAAATGCCACCCTGCATCTTCCAATTTATCCTGAACTAAACTTTGCTTATTTTTACTTACATAATCTCCTAAACTTTCAAACTCCAGAGTCTTTACATCCACCACATACGGAGCAGTCACGGGTTCGATTCCTGTACGTTTTCCAGCTTTTTTAGAAATTACAATACAAGGGTATGTAGTTGCATTTTGAAACACCGGTAAATCGCCGAAGTCAATTATCTGTTGTATTTCCTGTTGCTTAAACCATTTGCGCAAAGGTTCTCCATAGTTGGCCCGCATCCATTTGTTGGCTACTATTATTCCAAACAAACCATTTTCATTCAACAACCCTATACCTCGCTCAAAGAAGTAACTGTACAAGTCGGCCATACCATGATAAACCTTGTATGCTTTTTGCAGGTAAGGTTTTATGTCGCTTAGCATTTCCTGCCGCACATAAGGCGGGTTCCCAATCACCACATCAAACCCCGGATTCCTCGAAGGTTTGTCACTATTTCGCAATGGGTTAAACACGGTAGGAAATGCCTTTTGCCAGCTAAATGGTTTTATCTTGACCTCACCCCGACCCTCTCCAAAGGAGAGGGAGGATTGGACTGTTTCATAAAAGTCAAGGTCTATCAGGCTATTGCCGCTCTTTATGTTATTGTCCAGGGTTGGTAATACACGCTCACCAAAGCGCATTTCGGCATTGATGCTGCTGCCTGTTTCACCTTCCATACACTTGAGCAAGAGGCTAAGCTTGGTAACCTCCACTGCCTGTGTGTCGAGGTCTACCCCATAAATATTGTTGAGCAGTATCTGCTTCTTGAGTGAGGTAGTAAGATTGCCGTCAGGGGTCAATGGTAGTTTACTCCGTTGTTTTATGGCAGTTTCACGCACCTTAGTTGTTACAGTAGTATTGGCGGCTGTTTCACTTAATGTAATAAACTCTGGCTTGTAGTAGTTGAGATGCCATTTTAGTAAATAATCAAACGCACCAATCAAAAAACTGCCGCTACCACATGCAGGGTCAACAATCTTTATTTCGGCAACCTCGGCAGGTGTCTTTCCGGCAGTTAATTTGCCAATCGTATTCTCCACTATATACTCAACTATGTATTGCGGTGTATAGTACACGCCGCCTGCCTTGCGTACTTCAGGCTTTTCTTCTATGACAACTTTGTGTTTGTCATTTAGCTTTATCTGCTTTCCCAAAAACTGCTCGTAAGCACTGCCCAATATTTCAACACTCAACACACTAAACTCATAAGGACTTACGGGATAGTACAATTGCGTAATGATGTCTTTGAGCACCTTATCATCTATGACCAATGAGGCGCTTATTTTGTCTTTGTCAAAGTCAAACAAACCGCTGTTATATTTTTCATCGGCCTCCCTAAAATAGTCAAAGAGATTGGCATAGCCTGCGCCTTTGGTTTTGGCAGCTATGCTTTGTTGCAACCTTCCATATACCTCCACACCACGGTCTTCTGCTATCCGCAAAAAGATAATGCGGTCAATGGTCTGCTGTACGGTAAAATTCAGTTCATCTTCTGTATAGGCAGGATTGCGAAGGGCAATGTTGTAAGCCAGTTGTATGCGCCATTCATCCAGCGAAGCAAGAAATTCTTTATCAACTGTTGTAGTTCCTTTCTTGTAACTGTCGCCGGCTATAAATTTATCAAGTCCACCTTTTAGTACACGCTCTTTCGAAAATGTATTCCAAATGAAATCGAACTCTCCTAAGTATTGGTCGTAGGTCAGGTATTTTATACGACCGGCCGAGGCTTTGTCTGTCGGGTTGGGTTTCTTATTGCAATCGTACACCGCCAATTCTTCAAAATCGGTGAGTATAGATATAGGCAGTTTTGCACTCCATGCATAGCGGCGAACCTGGTAGGCAGGCAGTATATCGGTCTTTACCGCAATGCTCGGCTTTTTTGCCTCCACAAAAAACAACCGTTTGCCGCCCGGCAGCCTGAAAGAGTAGTCAGGCGCCTTGGTAGCGCCGCTTACTTTTACCCTGTCTTCGTGTATTACTTCACGGTAAGCCTCTGCATATCCCTGGCTGTTGTCAACATCCCAACCAAGAGCTTTGAAAAATGGATCAACAAAGTCGCGGCGTACCAATGTTTCATTGTAATCGCTCTTTTTATAAGAAGGAAGTTGTTCGTGGAACCGTTCTACTAACTCGCCTATTGTATCGTAAGCCTCTTGTTTGGGTATCATGCAGTAATTAAATGAACATAAAAATAATATAAATAAATACAATGGTAAAAAAAATAATAACATTAAAAAGAAAGTCAGACGGGTAGAACCTGTATTGAAAACTATTAAGAACCTGGTTTAAAGAATTAGTGGATGCCAGATTGGTAAGTTTACACCAGTTAATTTTTTTTGGGGTTCCAAATGCTGGTCAGGATGACAAGCCGTGTTTTTATTATTGTATTTAAGTTTGCTTGGCAAAGAACAAACACAACGACAACTTGCGCTAGCATTGAAAAGGAAAAATTTTCAAATGCCTTTATTTTCATTTCAATGCCTTTTCTTTTCAAGTAAAATAAAGTAACTCATTAAAGTTAAAAGTAGTATACCAGAAGAAATCAATTTAGTTATGTCAGAAGTTTTATTAATGAATATCTCTTCAATTATTTTAATTAAAACATAAGAGATTATAGATGAGATAAAAAGAATTTTTGTGAGATTCATTGTTTTTGTAGAAACATCATCATCAACACTAAATGTGTTGCCATCTAATAGAAAAACTCTAATATTCGTTTTGTAGTAGTGAAAAAATCCAAAAACAATAAAGATAGGGAGCAAATTCAAAAAAATATGCTCTGCAATTTTTAGAATCATTGTTTCATCATTTGTATTTACAAATGCATTACAAATCGAATGCATAATATTGTATCCACCGTAAGCAATTGTTGCAATCATGAGAATATAAAAAAGAAGCAAAACGATTTTGTCAATTATATGTCTTTGAATATTTTCGGTAAGAAAAATCCAAAGAGAATGGAATGCATACTTCCAGCCAAATAACTGTATATATTTTAAAAACAATTTTTTAAATGGTAATTCCTTTGTTGTGTCTGGGCTACCTAACTTGAAAATGTTTTTGATTGTCTTAGCTAACTCGATAGAAAAGTTATCATTAATTCCGTGTTTTATTTTAGAAATGAAAGGGAAAATTCGAGTGTCCACAAGCTGCCCCACTTCTTCAGTGTTACTAATAACAATTGCTTGAAAGTTTTGAGAATATTTTTTTTGAAGGTGTGTAAGGAACTTAATTCCTAACTTATCGGATTTTGGGGTTAGCGTTGCATCAATTATGAACAAATCAATATTTTTGTAAAAATCACCTACCTCTTGAAATTTTTCCTCTTGTAATTTGGCGATTAGAAAATTTAAATCATTTAAATCTTTATCCTTATCAAGTATATTTATTGGAAATAATTTTACTAGATGGCGTAAGTCTTTGTTTATTGCATTGGTAATTATTTCAAAGTGTAATGCATCATCTTCAACAATTAATATGTTAATCATGATTTTTAATTTTAAGGATTATGGTATGTTCTTTATCATTACTTAGAATTTTTAATGATTGTAGTTTTAAAATATCTTCCAAAAGGTGATTACACATTATGTGACCCTCGCCACCGCCATATTCCTCGCTTGAAAGATTGGAGTTTATTAAGTTTTTAAAAACTAAAGAGCTCGTAGATTTTTCAAATTTTATTGATAATCCTTTTTCATTAATACGAGGACTATATTTTTTCATGTTAATAATTAGTTCAGGTATTATTACATCATAAAGTGTAGGGTGTAACTCAATAAATTCAAAATCAAGCTCCGAAATATCAACTTCAGAAAACGAAATCTGTCTGCTTCCTAATATATCAGATTCAACTATTAGCTTTATCTTTTCAACAAAAATCATTTTGTTAATGTTGCTGTGCTCATTAATATCAATAAGTTTGGTTGCTTTTAGTTGTCCTCGTATGGCATCTGAAACAATCCTGAAAACTTCCATGTTTTCAATTGAGTTAACACCTTTCCATATTTTATCAAGTAGTTCAGTTTGAGCGGTAAGATATTGATTTAACCCATGTCTTAGATGCTTTTGATAAATAACCCGTTTGCGATTCTCTAATACCTCATTGAAAGTGTCATTATCAAATTGCTTTTGAAGGTATTCAAGCAACTCTTCTTTTATCAGTAGAAGCAATCTAACTTTTTCATTACTCATAAAGTTTAAAAAATTGCTAGTATTACATTGTTCACTGCTAGTAATGACTAAAACAGCTTGCCCCTTTAAAGAATAATTATTTTCTTTTTCATATTGATTAGACAATGCCGCAAATCGAATCATCAAACACATATTAGCATCTTCAAGCAGTTTTAATCCACTCCCAGATTTGCTATCGTACAAATCATTATTGTATAATTCTATAAATGGTTTTTCAGTTAGTTTACCCTCGGGAAAAGAAATAAATGAATATTTATCGGTGAAAGAGACGTATTTATCTTTTCCTAATCTTAGAGCTGATATTAGTGCTTGTTCATTTTTTGATTTTTGATTATCATAAATACCATAAAGCATGTTATAAATCAAGCCATCTCTATTAAGTGTTATTGTTTCTGGATTATCAGAATTTTCATCAGAGAAAATAGAATAAATGTTATTGGAATTTTTGTTTTCTTTATTCCTCTCCCTAAACTCAACAAAAAAGCCAAATTTTAATGAGTCGTTTCTAAGACCTGGCTGAAGAATAGTTAAAACTGATTTTAGTATTTCTTTTATTTCAGAATTCAAATCTTTTTTAGCTTTAATTTCTTTATCGGTTAATACCATTCTGATCTTTTTAGATTCAAGAATATTAATAGTATTAAGCATGTTGCCTATTGCTAGCTTTATTTCATTAATTTTTTTTCCACGTTCAAGTTCATTTTTTATATGAGAAAACCTTGAATGTTTTAATAACTTTTGTGCATTGATTATTATTGGGTCATGATGTTTTTTATGTTTTTTGCTACTCCCAAAGTAGTATTGAGAATAATTGGCAATGCCTTTAAAATGTGGTCTTTTTAAATTTTGCTTGTGAAGCTCTTTTAACTCATGCAAGAGGTAAATATTTTCTGCCTTTAACATCCCAGTAAAATGAAAATAAGGATTGGTTACAAGTTTTTCTAAATGTTCATCCGTATCAATCGGATTCGCAATTTCATAAGGGAGTAGTGACGGAGAATTTATTAACTCTTCAAGTTTAATTGATCTATATGGATTTTTATAAACTAACTCCTTATAGCAGTAAAGTAGAAACCAAAAATAAGTGGCAACTTGGGATATTTTGTAATCAATATTGGTTATTGCATTATCAAAAAAATCCTTAGTAATTTCTTCATTGTTTAACTCTTTACTAAGAGATGATTTTTTTGTGATATATCTAGACATAATAGCGTTAATACTATTCTTGCTGTACTGATTTTTTAGGCATTTAATAAATCTTTCAGATATAATAAAATTTGAGTTTAGTTCTATTGACCTTCTAATATAAAACTTTAACCTTCTGAATACTTCAAATTGCCTTATTGAATTCTTTTCAACTTCCCCATGATGGATATCAAGGTTATGAAGATTAAAAGCAAAAATTGCTTCGTAAATGTTTTTATAATAAATAAATGGATGTCGCGTAAGGGTTTTTATTATGGTGTCTTCAATAATTTCAGTTTCAACAATTTTGTTTCTGAGTTCTGATTGATTATTTTTCGGCACAACAAAGTAATTTCCGATATTCGGTTCAATTTTCTTTTTTATAATAGTTATAAGCTCTATAATAAAGATTTCTGGGTTATTTTCATATGGTTTAAAAAACTCTGGGTTTTGATATTTAGGATCAGATAGTTCGCAATTAATTTGATGAGCTAAAAAAAGTTTTAATAGGTCTAATTGTGTCTTATTAAATCTTTCCTTGTAAAGGTTGTAAATATTATTGCCTGACTTTCCTTCAAGATTTTTAAATGGAAAATAATTTAGGTCAATATTTTTTTCATTAAAACTCTGCAAATCATGAATATTTTTAGGTTGTTGCTTTTTTATTTCATTTGCAATATAAATTTTGAGTGAGTCCAGATGGCATTGTTCAACCATTTTGGTCAAGTCTTTATTTCTTTGAATCAATGGATTTCCCATGTGGGAAGCAGAAATAATCGGAACATTTAGTTTGAAATACGAAATAAATTTTTCTTCTGGGTTTTCCTTGTTGCGTTCAGAATAAATTTTTTTTATAATTTCATCTCTAGTAAAAAGTAAAGTTCTGTCAACTAAAGAGAGAACTAAATCAAACCCATGACGACCTGTAACTTTTGGATAAGTATTTCTTGAATGCTTAATGTAATCGCTAATAAGTTTAAAAGTTTTTCCAGCCGAAATAACTTCTTCAAAATAAATTACTTTTAGTTTGTCTTGATTAAATGCTTTACCATGAAGGGATATAAAATTATCGATGAATTCATTTGAGGGTTCAAAGCGAAGAATTGTAATAGATTTTTTTTTAAGAGAATTTTCTAAACAAATATCTTCAAGAAAGTTGCAATTGTGTTTATTTTCTGCGGTAATGAAAATTATATTTTTGTCATCAGTTTTTAATTGGTTTGAGAGTTCTGTATTAAAGAATGCAAGTATTTGATCTTTGTTTTTTTCATAAAACTGATCACCTCGGATATAATTCATGTAATGGCTTTCATTCACCAAAGCATGATTTTCATTAACTACTGTATGCCCATAAAGATGTATGTCACAATGCCGTTTGTCCGAATATGAGCTAAAAGCTTCAAACAAGTCTTGTTGTTTATTAACACTAGTAAAATTTGGAAAGCCAAAAATTAAATTTGGTGTTTCAAAATTGTCGTGAGTTGGAAATAATGGTTTTTCGGTCCAACCATTATCTTTATTAGGGAAACACAATTCACATGATTCTGGCAAATGTAACTTTGAATATAACCTAACAAGTGGATGAGCAGTAAAAGTGTTCTTAGTTTTATTATTAAAAATGATTGAATTTTCTGTTATTTCGACCCAATTAAATGCTGAATATATTTGATATAAATTGTTGTTTTTTTCAAGTAAATTTATTGAGAGGGGTAATGTTAGAGTTTCGATTGCTTCTTCAAGTATTAAAAAAATATTAATAAAATGTTCATTGATATGTATATTTTTTCGCTTGAACCTTTCTGTAACGTCATCAACAATAAATTTTCTCAATTTTATATAGGTAGAGCAAGTACATGTAATTGGAAGAACAATTAGAAGATTATCTTTAAGAATAGGAAGATGTTGCCAAATAAAGTTAAAATTATCATGTTCAATTATTGCATAATTATATTTCCCTAATTCTTGAGTTACTTTGTTTAACAGTAATCCTATATAATTACGAAATCCAATAAGGGTAGTAGAATCAGGTAAATTTAATTCTTTAAGTTTTAATAAAAGAAGTTTATTTATCTCATCACAATTGTCTGTATTTTGAAAAATTTTTTTTGCGTAATAATACTGCTCGCTGTGAAGATTTCGACCATTCTCAAAGTGTGTGTTTTTAAGTTTATATCCACCAAGTTCGAACTTTGAGTTTACCTTCTCCTTGATGCTATTGATTAAATCATTATTCATTGATTTGTATTGAAAAAGTTTGATAAATGTCTGTCATTATAAATTTACACTTTGAGCCAAGTTATATTAAGAAATTTCGGTTACAGAAATCACTAAATAATCAATTTTTGTAAATTTGATAAGTTGAATAACTATCAACAAATAACTTCATATTTAAAATTATTTCTTTTAATACTGCAGCTAAACAAATTTTCGTATTTATTATGGTTTTTTTGTGAAAACTTTTAAACACCTACTGATATTATGTACTACAATTTTTCAGGTGAAGTTTTATTTAGACTTATCTGAAACACCTGTGTAACACAAACACCTAAATTTTAAATTGGGGGGGGTGAGAACCTATTATGGGTTACTATTTTTTTTCTCTTTATCTGCAGTTGTATTTCCTAAAAATGAATAACCAATACTAAATGAATACCAGGATTTATCATTGTAAATCCACTCTTTGCCAAGTTCGCCTGCTGCCCTATCCCAACCCATCATTACTCCAAACTGGAAATCTTTCAATTGAAAAATTCCTCCCCAACTACCAGTGATTCCTAAAACAGTTCCATCACCTTTATCAGGTGTTGCGGTACTGTTATTGTCGTTTATATTAAGAGTGGCAAGTCCTAAAGTGATAACCGGAAAAGAAAAATAAAATGGTTCAGAATGGCTTATTCTCCACTTTAATCCAAGGTATCCGCCTAAAGTAAGTTCTGGAATAAGTTTAATATTTTGTCCTGATGTTTTAGGTCTTAGCTTAAAAGGTAAAGCAAGGTTTGCACCATAGGTTGCATTCAAGTTTGGAATTTTGTAACTTTTTTTGATAAACCCATCTGCCAAATAATTATCAAGTTCATCTTTTCGTAACCAAAAATATTTGTCATTATCAGAACTATTTACGAAAGTATTACTTCCGATCAATGATGCTATTGTTCCTGTTTCAGGGGTAATTGCTATAAATTTAATCACATAATAAGTGGAATTATCATTTGCATCCGTTTCCTTACTAGCAATTTTAAATTTTAATGGTTCTTTTGGAATTTTATGCGTGTCTGTTTTATCTCTGTTAGTTAAATCAAACTCGTAGACATAAACCAAACCTGAAATTTGATAAAAAAATGGATCTTCATTTGGTTGGCTTTGCTGTGCAAAGAGCGTATTTGAAACCAGAATGAATGTTGCAGTGATTAAAATTAATTTTTTCATGGCATATTTTTTAAAGTTAAAAGAAGTAGTACGATTTTTAAAATTTCATAGACATTAACTTAACATTCCTCTCATTAGCTAAATCACAAATCAATAAGCCTATTCCCACTTGCACACCGTATCATAATTTATAAGTTACAAGTCACAATCAAAACAATAACAACACAATCAGCACCTCACCTCACTAAAACCAACAACCCAACCTATCACATACCATCCCCCAAGCCATCTAATGCAAGTGCCGGAGCTATTATATACTGGTAGTCACCTAATGATGTCCTATTGCCCCTTTTATTATATGTTTTTGTGTAACTTATTATTATTTAACAGCTAAGTAACCTATATCACAGGTGCTGTCATTACCTTTACCATTCATCGTCAATATTTTGTTTCTACTACTGCTATCTTATGCTTACAAGTGTTGCCTGCACCGGGGTGTAGGCAAGGTGGCTTTAACTATACCGCTATACAATATTTTGATAGCGCAGAAAACGGGGGATGTTTTCTATCATAAAAGTAGGATATTTTTTACTACAAAATATTTTTTTCGAAAAATATTGCTCTATAATAATAATAATAAAATAAGCATCGCTATATAGTAAACCCATTGCATGTGTGGGTGTTTTAAAACTATTTATTTATTTCTGTGGGTATTAGTATTAATTGTTTCCGCAATCTTAGAGTTTACACAGTCTGGTCTATACTACCTTTGAAGCACTTCCTGCATTTTCAGATGTGGTCTCTGTATTTTCAGATGTACTCTCTGCACTTTCAGATGCGGTCTCTGCATTTTCAGATGTGGTCTCTGTACTTTCAGATGTACTCTCTGCATTTTCAGATGTGGTCTTTGTACTTTCAGATACGCTCTCTGCACTTTCAGATGTGGTCTATGTACTTTCGGATGTGCTCTCTGCACTTTCAGATGTGCTTTCTGCACTTTCAGATACGGTCTCTGCAATTAACTTTGCCCTTTACTTCTTTGCATTTTTTCTTAATACCGATTGGATATCCGTAATAGTCCAATTTCATTGGCCTAACGGCTATCACACCGGCATTATACCAAAACCAGATTGGACTATTTATAATTCCAAATGGTATAACTGCTGTAGCAGCGCCTTCATGTCTTTGGCTAACGGGGCTTAGGGGTGGCGGTGGATGCCTTGTGCATTTATAAAGTTTGGTTGGTGGGAGTGGAGACCGATTCTGTTGGGTAATGGTCTTTTATCAAATTCATCTTTGCTGAGTTTGAATTTTCTTTTGAAAGAGGACAGTAAAATAGATTGTCTACCGCCATATAAGAGATCGCAAACTATGGGGTGGCCTAGGTATTGGGCATTTACCCTTATGTGATGGGTACGGCAGGTATGTATCTGAAACTGTATATTGGAATACATGCCAAACTCTTTGAGCATTTTGTATGCTGTAACGGAGGGTTTGCCCTTTTTGTGTCATCATCAGCGTTGTTTTGCCGGGGTGCTCAATTATGGGAAATGGTTATAGTTCAAAAGTTGATTAATGATACAATACCTGAACTGTTTCTTTGGTTTTTTGTGTAAGTACAATATTCCTGCCTGTAGTCATTTCGCTTAGTAAAGCCTCGTTGTAATGTCTTATGGTGAGAAGGGTAAGGTTTCTTTCGATCTGCACTTCAAAAATTTCACTAGCCTTAGCTGCAAGCAGTTCAATTTTTTCGGATCTGTCATCTAAACACAATTGTACGTTTATTGCAGCAGTTTGTATCAGGTTTGGTTTTAGATTTAGTTCCTCAAACAATTCATACAATTTGCTCATGGGCTTTTCTCCCACAAAAGAATAATCTCCCGTTTGCAAATTTACTAATACCTGATTTTCTTTAAGCACAATAACGGGTGGCAGGTTTTTGACTGGTTTGCTACTGATGATAGTGCCGGGCAGGGTTGGGTCTATAAAACTTTTTACGAGCAGAGGTATTTTTTTATTCTGTAGCGGTTTTATTGTTTTAGGATGTATAACCTGTGCTCCATAAAATGCCATTTCTATTACTTCGTAAAAGCTTAATTCGTTTATAAGTGTAGCTGTAGGAAACTTTCTAGGATCTGCACTCATTACGCCATCTACATCTTTCCAGATAGTAAGGCTTTCGCCGTTGAGCAGGTTTGCAAAAATAGACGCACTATAATCGCTCCCTTCTCTGCCAAGGGTTGTACTTTCATTTTGGTCGGTACTGCCAATAAACCCTTGGGTTACATACATGGATGTTTCATTAAAATCCATCAGGGAGGTTACCTGCTGTTTGGTATAATCAAAATCAACATTTGCATCGCGGAAATTATTGTCTGTGCGTAGTATGTCTCTTACATCTATCCATTTATTGGTAAGGCCAATTTCATTTAAGCATGCGCTTACAATGCTTGTGCTTAGTAACTCCCCAACACACACTACCTGATCATAATAATAGTCAAAAGGTTGAACAGGTTTATCATGCAACAGCCACTCTACTTCTGTGAAGAATGTATTGAGGTGTGTGTAGGTTTCGTTGTAATTTTTTACCAGTAAATATTTGGCAGTGGTCAGGTGATTCTCTTTTATAACCCTGAATAATTCAAGTGATTCCTCTTTTCTTCCTTCGAAAAATGCTTCCACCACTTTCTCCAAAGCATTGGTAGTTTTTCCCATTGCAGAAACAATAATGACCAATTGTTCATTTTTGAAACTGTTTATGATAGATCCAACATTTTTTACTCCATCTGCATTCTTTACGCTTGCCCCGCCAAATTTGAAAACCTTCATTCGAGTTAGGTGTTAATTGTTAATTGTTAGTTGTTAGTTGGATTGATAAAATTGCAAAAATACAGGATTCGTATTTTCATATAACCTTGTTGATAAGTTGTTGTAAATAATAGGAAAGTAAGAATGTCAACTTCAAACCTCTTAAACCTTTTGAACCTCTTGAACTTTTTAAACCTCTTGAACCTCTTGAACTTTTTAAACCTTTTGAACCTTTTGAACCTTTTAAACCTCTCAAATTACTTGAACACTTTAAACCCTAAACTCTAAACCCTAAACCAAGCAACCCTAAACTCTAAACCCTAAACCAAGAATCCTATTGATAAAAAAACCTCGACCTGTTTATTTTTAAATCGCGGAGTATGCCGGATTTTGGATTGATGCTGATACTGAACGACCGAAACGTTCCAACAGGTGTTATGTTTATGGCCATTTGCCAGCAATGCATTTCACGGGTAATAAACATGGTCAATGTCTGAATTTTTTTGGTGGTAAAATCGTAATAGGTATTGCCGCCCATTTTCCAACGGGGCGTAAGGCTGAAGTCGCCATTTATACTAATGTTGCTGAATTTCTTTGTTTCATATTTAAAGGCTTCGTTTAAAGCCCGGTTAAAGTTTAATGAATAAGAAAGTTGAACAGTCCATGGTATGTTGAAGTCTGTATATTCAGCGGGATTGCTTCTTACAAAATCCAGTTGGCGTTGTTGTTCATCGGGTGTCAGAAATTCATCTTTTACTATCCGGTCTTTATCTTTTTTCCCATCCTTGCTTTTACTTTGAAAAGAAGTAGAGATAGCAAGGCTACCATTGGTTATGCGGCCGGGAAGTTTAACCTCCGGCCTTCTTCTGCCAATTTCGTTTGCTATGTATGGGTCTACATTTGCTGTAGCGGTAATGTTTATTTTTTCAAACAAATTGCTCCTTGCATATAAGCTTATAATTGACAATGGGAAACTATCTGTAAGGCTGGGAAATAAATTATAGCTACCATTAAATCCAAACCCGTCTAATATTCGCACCTTTTTTATTCCACCTTCTGAAGTGTCTTTTTTATTTCTCACTTTCATTTCCAGCGTATTATCTACACCAAACCCTACACCACCAAATCTGCCTTCGCCAAACGGTGAAACAATGCTGCCCTGAAATTGTGATAAGCGATAGACATTTTTGTTTGTGTCAACCTGGACATTATAGTAATATTTCCTGTTCATATCCGGACGGTAACTAACACTAATATTTGGTCTTATTTCATGACGAATGGCCTGTATTTTTTTGGTTTTTTTAAACTGTACTGTACCAAATATGCGGGTATTGGCCGAAACGCCAAATGCCATTTGCCTTGCAGTATATATTCCTCTGAAAATACTGGTATCTACTTTTTGGGTATTCTCATTCCATTTCAACAATACTTTTTGACCATACCAGTTTTCTTCGTAAGAAATAGAAGGCCCGATTTGTACAGCACCAAGAGGTGGTAATGATAAGGAGATAGGTACACTATGTGTTGCCCCATATTGTGCAGTATCAATGAGTCGCCTTAAGCTAAAAGCCGAGTCATAAAAATCTACTTTATTAATAAAGTTTCCATTGTAACCTATACCCAATTTTTCATACCACTTAGGGGTGCCTGCAGCTTCTTTTTTCTGAAAAGGATAAAAGGTTACAACATTATAGGTTGCTGTAGGGAGCGATAGGTTTACCAAACGGGAAATGTTGTTTTGGCTATGGGTAATATTAAGCGATAAGTTCGATTTGCCATGCCAGTCTCTGCTATAATTTATGGATGAATTAAGACTGTTTTGAAAATTTTGTACCGGGTTATTTGTAACGTATCTATTGTATTGGGTGCTGCCAAAATTTACATTGGCAGAAAAGTTAGAACCCGGTCTTGCCTTTGTATCGCGGCTATGACTCCAGGTGATTAAATAATTTTTGCTGGTGGTAAATTCAGTTTTAGACAAATCGCCGCTGTTTAGCAATTTGGTACTTTGAATGGCTATATTAATATTGCCATTGTATTTATACCGTTTCAGGTATCGGCTATTTAAACTAAGGTACCAACCACCATAGCTGTAGAGGTTTGTTCGTGCAGTAAGGTCAAGGTGTTCACTTAATACTTCATAATAGCCTAATCCTTCAAGGCCAATACCAAACTGTTCGCTATTGGCAAATTGCGGAGGCAGCAAACCCGAATGCCGGCCACGGTTGAGAGGAAAAATGCCAAATGGAATACCAATAGGAATAGGAACACCTTCAAACTCCGGTGAGGTAGCACCTGCTACAGCCATTTTGTTGTTGATGATTTTCATTTTCCTGGTTCTAAAGGCAAAATGCGGTGTATCAAGATTGCACGTTGTAAAGCGGCCACGAAATGCAAAAAGTGTATTTTCATTTACCTTTTTTACTTTTTGTGCATACACAAACATTTCGCCTTCCTGTAGGTAAGAACCTTTGGTAAGCCCTTTTTGTGTTTTGGTATTGTAAAAAATAGAGTCGCTTATGCTTGTTGTTTCTCCCTGTACCAGTTTTGGTTTATTTAGTGGGTTGCCCGATGTGTCAGTAGAGCCGTATGCTTTCAGCATTTGGGTTTCCTGATTTAGCTCTATTGTATTGGCGGTAACTTCTAAATCGGTGTATTTAGCTTTTGCTTTTCCATAAAGAATAAATTCCTTTGTGGGAATAATAAGCACCCCGCTGTCTTCTGCCTCATAATTTACCGGTGCATCCAACGAATCTTTGGAAAGTTTTATGTTGAATGAATCTACTGTTTGTATCAGGCTGTCCCTTTGAGTTGTGTCAGTTAAAACTTTTAATGAATCTGATTTTGGCCTGTTGATTATTTTAGATGAATCGCTTATTGTATTGATTTTTTTAGGAGGCGGCGGCGTGTCAACATTTGCCGAAGGCAGAAAATTAATATGTGGTGGTGTGTAAAAGCCGGCCTGAACATGAAGTGTTATTATGAAAACAATAGCAAATGCACACAATGCAGAAAACCTTTTTGCCCTAACTTTACACCGATTGACCATAACTATATGGACAAAAGTAGTGCTTAAAGCATTAATGATGTGTGAAGATTGACCCTTTAAAAATTTGATAAAACCCTAAAGGAAGCAAGTATGTTGCAACGACTAAATGTCAGAATAGCCATAGTTTTTTCTATATTTCTTTTGTGTTCATTTAAACCCAGCCCTACTCCTGCAAAAAAAGAGCCCCTTAAAACTATAATCATAGATGCAGGACACGGCTTGCCCGATGCCGGTGCCGGAGGCAAGTATAGCACAGAATCTCAAATTACTGTTGCTTTAGCCATTAAATTGGCTCAAAGACTAAAAGAAGTGTTACCCAACACAAAAATACTCATGACCCGCACCGATGAATACCTGCCGGCGGGCTATACCAATAAGGACGAAGCAAACCGATATCGGGCAAATTTTGCCAACGAAAACCATGGTGATTTATTTATAGCTATTCACGTAAATTCTATGGAGGAGCATTATGCACGAAAGATTGAAGGTTATAGGGACGAAACATATTATGTAACGGTTGGCAAAGGGCGGAAAAGACACAAAGTAGAAAAAGTAAGAACTGTGCCTATCTATAAGTCTTACAAACTTCCCTGCGAAAGACATGGAACGGAAACTTATATATGGGCGGTTAATAAGTACGATCAAAAACAACGATCGGTGGGTAACAGAGATGATGACGACCAATTTGGAGAACACGCAGATTCTTCCCTTTTTTACAACGATTCGCCTGAAGCAATGATTTTGGCTTCACTGCGCACCAAGAAGTTTTTTGACCAAAGTTTGAATATTGCAAGTTTAGTTGAAGAAGAATTTAAAAAAGTAGGTTTAAATAGCTATGGTGTAAAGCAACGGAACCACATGGGAATTTGGGTATTGCAGGCTACCAACATGCCGAGCATATTAGTAGAAACCGGTTTTATTTGTAACCCTGATGACGAAGATTATCTAAATAGTGAGAAAGGTCAGAATGAAATTACCTATTCAATTATGAGATCGGTATTGAGATACAAGCAGTTGTTGGAAACAGGTTCTTCTGCTGTTAGTGATAGTACAGGGAAGTAAGTTTTAGGGTTGGAGGGGTTCAAGATGTTCAAGATGTTCAAAAGGTTCAAAAGGTTCAAGAGGTTCAAAAGGTTTAATAGGTTTAATAGGTTTGGAAATGTTAGATAAAATAAATGCCAAAGACATAGAGTTATATATACCAAAACAATGATGAAATTCTGGAAAGGGGTTGTATTAATGGTTTTCTTACTTTGCTGCATACCTGCAGTAATGTCTTTCGGTTTTCAATCAAAAAATAAAAAAGCAAAACTTCATAAGATTGTTATTGATGCCGGTCATGGAGGGCACGATGGCGGGGCTGTAGGAGAGTACTCCAAAGAAAAGGATATAGCCTTGGGAGTAGCGTTGAAACTGGCAAAAATAATAAGATCAGAAATGCCCGATGTAGAAGTGGTACTTACCCGTACACAGGACATTTACCAATCTCCACCAACAAAAGCAAACATAGCAAATGCAAGTAAAGGGGATTTATTTATAAGCCTTCACTGCAATAGTGCACCACCTGTTCAACACAAAGAGCAGGATGGGTTTACCAAAGAAGTTTATTATACCGGTAAAGGAAAAAAGAAAAAAAAGCATCTTAAAAATATTCCAAAATACAAAACCTGGACTACGCCCAATCAAGCTAAAGGAACCGAGACATATATATGGGGCGTTCAAAAAAATGCAATGAAAGAAAAGGCAATGCGGGAAAATGAATCATTGTACCTGGATAGTGCCACTGCCAATTTTGTTAGAGATTTTAATCCAAATGACCCCAACAGAATGGTGTTGTATTCTTTAAAAACTCAACAATACTTTAACCGGAGTGCAAACCTTGCGCTTACTGTAGAGGAGGAGTTTAAAAAAGTTGGACGAATAAGCCGCGAAGCACAGCAACGTCAGGTAGGTATATGGGTTTTGCAGGCAGTTGCAATGCCGAGTATTTTGGTAGAAACAGGTTTTATCAGCAACCCAACCGAAGAAAAATACCTGAACAGTGATAAAGGTCAGACAGAAATTTCAAAATGTATTGTAAAGGCGTTGAAACGATACAAAGAGCATCTGGAAAATATATCGGGTAAGTAATTGAGGTAACGATAACTATTGGTTTCAATTCTGACCAACCAATTCCTTCTTCATGCAAACACTGTTTTCAACATTTTCATATTGACCAAAGTTGGGAATAATGATGTAATTGTTTTTGGTATATAGCCTTATTGCTTCAGGTTGTTTTTTGCCGGTTTCCAATACACAGGCTGTAAAGCCGATTTCAGCAGCCCAATCCTCCAACGCCTTTAAAATAATACTTGCAATTCCTTTAGAACGATGTTCGGGCTTTACAAACATCCGTTTGATTTCAACAATAGATGGTTCCCATTGTTTAAATGCCCCACAACCAATGGGTTCATTTTCTTCATAATAAACTACTACATTTTTTATGGAATCAATCTTGTTGAATTGTGCATAAAAAGAATGTTCATCTCCATCCCTAATTTGAAGATCCCTGTCAAGTAAGGTTACTAAATTCCGAAAGTCAATATCAGCGGATGTTGTGCGTTTTATAAGTGACATTTGCTTGAAAATTGTTTATTGCAATATTATTGATTACTAATTAAATGTGCCGCTTCATAATCAAGAAACCAAACCAATTCTCCATTTGTGGGGTTTATAAGTTGTGCCGGATATGTTTCAACGTCAGTTTTGTCTTGTAGAATATGATGAACAGCTACAGCTTTTTCTTTTCCATAAACAAGAAAAGCAACATGCCGGGCTTCATTAATTAATGGTGCATTCATGGTAATTCGGTATGCCATAATTTCTTCAACAAACAAAGCTTTGAAAGCAGGGGTTTTATCATGCAAAACTGTTGTGTGTGGAAATAATGACGCTGTATGTGAGTTGTCTCCTAGTCCGAGTAAGACAAGGTCTAATCTGATGGATTCATTTCCAAAAAAAACGTTCATGCTGCTTTCATAATCTTTGGCAGCATCGTCAGGAGGTAAACTTGTGTCAACCGCAAAAACATGATCATCAGCAATTTGTAAAGGCTCAAATAAAGCCTTCTTTGCCATCAGGTAATTACTGTCTTTGTCTGTTAAAGGAACATATCTTTCATCACCAAAAAAGAAGTAAACTTTCTCCCAATCCAAAGCATTTTTATACACTTCCGAACTCAATAATTCATAAAGCTTTTTAGGTGAACTACCACCTGACAAGGCAACTGTAAACCGGCCTTTATGTTCAATACACCCTTTCGCAGTAGTGACAAAATAATTAGCCAAATGCTGTATCGTTTCTGCGGGACTATTGTAGATGTTTATTTTCATGGTAGAGGAGATACTAGATACTAGATACTAGATTTTAGATTTTAGATGGGAGATAGCTCATGACTTCTAGTTCAATAGTTCAAAGTTCAAAAGTTCAAAAGTTCAAAAGTTCACAAGTTCACAAGTTCACAAGTTCGAAGTACAAAAGTTTATAACTCATAGCTCATAGTTCATAGTTCATAGTTCATAGCTCATAACTCATAACTCATAACTCATAACTCATAACTCATAACTCACAACTCACAACTCACAACTCATAATTCCTAACTCACAACTCATAACTCACAACTCATAATTCATAACTCCAAACCCTAAACCCTAAACTCTAAACACTAAACCCCTTAACCGGTAACGTAAACCAATGAAACCCATCCCTTGCAATCAATGCTTCTGCAAGTTCGGGGCCCCATGAGTCGGCGGAATAGTTAGGAAAGTTGAGGCTGATTTTGTTTGTCCATGAATTCAAAACAGGCATCAGTAATCCCCATGCTTCTTCTACCTGATCGCCACGCATAAAGAGCGTTTGGTCACCCATCATAACATCAAGCAAGAGTGTCTCATAAGCTTCAGGGCCCTGATTGGTGTAAGTGCCTTTGTAATCAAAAACCATATCAACAGTATTCAGCACCATATCAAGTCCGGGCCTTTTGGCCTGCACCTGCAACCTTACACTCATCTCCGGTTGTATGCTTATGACCAACCTGTTTTGCTGCCAGCTTTCGGCGGCTTCTTTAGGGAAAACAAAATGTGGCACATCTCTAAACTGAATGCTGATGACCGAAGAACTTTGGTGAATTCTTTTACCCGTTCTTACATAAAATGGTACACCCTGCCAGCGCCAGTTGTCTATAAAAAACTTAATTGCTGCAAAGGTTTCAGTGTTGGAATCTTTGGCTACATTTTCTTCTTCGCGGTAGCCGGGAACTTGTTTTCCTTCCATCCATCCGGGGCCATACTGACCTCTTACAGATGACATACGCACCGTTTCAGGATCAAATTTTCTTATGGCTCGTAGCACATCTACTTTGCGGTTGCGGACTTCATCTGCATCAAAGTTTACAGGCGGTTCCATGGCAATAAGGCAAACCAATTGCAGCAAATGATTCTGTATCATATCCCGCAAAGCACCTGCACCTTCATAGTATCCGCCACGGTCTTCTACACCCAATTGTTCTGTTACAGAAATCTGCACATGTTGTATATAGCTTCTGTTCCAGAGTGGTTCAAGTATAGAGTTGGCAAAGCGAAAAGCCATAATATTCTGCACCGTTTCTTTACCTAAATAATGGTCTATACGGTAGATTTGTTTTTCGCTAAAAATGTTTGAGAGCAATTTGTTCAGCTCTTTAGATGTTTCCAGGTCGTGGCCAAAAGGCTTTTCAATTACAATGCGTGTTTTTTCTGTATCACTTATTAGTCCTGCTTTTGAGATGTTTTCAGCTATTAGAGGAAAAAGGTCAGGGGCTACAGCAAGGTAGTAGATAACATTTGCTTTTGCATTCCATTGGGTATTTAAAGCTTCTATCTTTATTCCGAAATTTTTAAAAGCTTCAGCATTTTTTATATCAGCAACCTGATAAGTTAAGTGTTGGGAAAACGTTTCCCATTTGCTGTCATCTGCTTTTCCGCTTCGCGAAAATTGATTGACGCCTTCTTTCATTTTTTCACGAAATGCTTCATCTGTATAGCTTGTACGTCCGGTGCCAATCATAGCAAATTCTTCAGGCAGCCAACCGTCTAAAAACAGGTTGTAAAGTGCAGGTGCAAGTTTGCGAAAATTAAGGTCGCCGGTAGCGCCGAAGATTACAAATATTGTAGGGTCACATTTTTGAACGGGCATAGTTTGAATTTGAGTGGTTCTCTATTTTATAAATATTCTCTGTGTGTCTTTGTGATGCTGCTTTGTGGGTTTAGAAACTATTTTAACCACAGAGGACACGGAGAGAAAGGCAACACAGAGAGCACAAAGTAATTTGGTTTAATCATTTTATACAGCATTAAAGAAATATAGATTTTAAATTACCCCTGCCATTCCGTATGAAAAATACCTTCTTTACCAATCAACTCATACGTATGAGCGCCAAAATAATCCCGCTGTGCCTGTATCAGGTTAGAAGGCATTTTTTCGCTGCGCAATGTATCAAAATAGGTGAGGGCAGAAGCATAACAAGATACACCAATTCCTGCCTCAATTGATTTAGAAACAATGCTTCTAGCACCCGGCAATGTTTCTGTAATAATGCCTTTTACATCTTTATCTAACAATAAATGTTGAAGGTTGTTGTCATTGCTGTAAGCTTTATAAATATCATTCAAAAACAACGAACGGATGATACAGCCACCACGCCATATTTTAGCAATTTCTGCAAGGTTAAGATTGTAACTATAATCTTTGGAAGCCTTTGACAACAGGTGCATACCCTGTGCATAGGTTATAACCATGCTGCAATAAAAAGCCTGTTCCAATGCTGTAAGTAAAGCAGCTTTGTCACCCTGCAACGCCACGTTTGAAGGATACAATGCAGCCATTTCGGTACGCAAGGTTTTATACTTAGACAAATCACGGAGTGCAACGGCGGTGTCTATTACCTGCAACGGCATTTCCAAATCCATAGACACCTGCGATGTCCACTTGCCGGTACCTTTTGAACGTGCTTCATCTTTTATAGCATCCAACAGCAATTCATTTTCTCCGGGTGCTTTGTAGGCAAAAATATCTTTGGTAATGTCAAGCAGAAAAGATTGCAGCCGGCCTTCGTTCCATTGGGTAAAGACCTGACCGATTGGTGCATTGTCCATTTGCAGGCCTTTCTTCATTATCTCGTAAGTCTCGGCTATCAGTTGCATAATAGCGTACTCAATACCGTTGTGTACCATCTTAACAAAATGACCTGCTGAACCCGGACCAATATAGGTAACACAAGGTGCACCATCTACTTTGGCCGCAATAGATTCAAACACGGGTTGCATGATTTCATAAGCGGCCTTATCGCCACCGGGCATCATGCTTGGGCCACGGCGTGCTCCTTCTTCTCCGCCTGAAATGCCCATGCCGAAAAAGTGAAAACCCTTAGCCTCCAACTGTTCTACACGGCGGTTGGTATCTGTAAAGTGAGAGTTGCCGCCATCTATAATAATATCGCCTTTGTCTAAAAGCGGAGTGAGTTCATCTATAACCGCATCTACTATTTTGCCCGCAGGCACCAACATAATAATAGAACGGGGCGTTTGCAGGCTTTGCACAAAAGCAGTAATAGTGGTAAACGATTGTACTTTTTTGCCAACACCTTCTTTGTCTAACAGGGCAGCTTTTGCAGCATCTTTATCGTACCCTGCCACGGCAAAGTTGTGGTCGGCCATATTAAGCAACAGGTTGCGCCCCATAGTGCCAAGCCCTATCATACCAAAAGTGTATTTATCTGTCTGTTGATTCATAGATTATTTTTTGATAAAGGTATTGGATAAATGGTAGAGGGGGGTGGGGGGATACTTTGTTGATTTATGAATTTAAGTAGATTTTTTTGGTAAAAGTGTGAGTAAAATTTCCTTTCCAGATAATACTTAATTGAAAATTGTTCAAATTAGTCCCAATCATTCTGACCCAGACAAAAAGAAAAAATAAAATT
Organism: Segetibacter sp.; assembly: GCA_031373555.1. Classification (GTDB taxonomy): domain Bacteria; phylum Bacteroidota; class Bacteroidia; order Chitinophagales; family Chitinophagaceae; genus Segetibacter. Next base: position 24,084 of record JANMMU010000092.1, read on the forward strand.
TAAAAAAAATGCATAAGAAGTTTTGAAAATAGAATAAATTCTCTTTAAATTTGAATTCTTTAATGTTTCTCTGAAACGAATTGCTGTCCGTTACCCCCCTAAAGAAGACAGTGTTTGTGTGTGATAGGTGTATTTATATTCCTATGAAAATTGTGGTGCACTAGAAAGTTTTGACTAATTCAAGCGTAAATAATTTTTTACTAATTGTAAAATTCATAAACATGTCAAATTGGGGCTCGTTGGCACAACGCTACGAAAAAGAACAACCGCGTAAAATTCTTGCACTAGACGGAGGAGGTATCCGCGGCGTTCTTACGCTAGAAATTCTGCTTGAAATTGAAAACCAACTGAAAGCTGAATTGAATAGAGGTGATGATTTCAGACTAAGTGATTACTTTGATTATATTGGTGGCACAAGCACAGGTGCAATTATCGCTGCAGGACTTTCGTTGGGAAAATCGGTGAGCGAATTGTTGACCTTTTATGAAGAAAAAGGTGAGGCTATGTTTGATAAGTCTTTTTTATTAAAGAGGGTAAAATATTTTTACAATGATGGACCTCTATTAAAAGAGCTAAAGAATACATTTGGTGGTGGAGATATTGATATTTCGTCAGGGAAATTTAAGACTTTACTGCTGGTTGTAACAATGAACCGATCTACTGATTCTCCCTGGCCTATTAGTAATAATCCAAACGCCAAATACAACAGGCAAGATAGAAAAGACTGCAATTTAAGAATCCCTCTTTATCAACTTGTGCGTGCAAGTACAGCAGCACCCGCCTATTTTCGTCCGGAAACATTGCAATGGGATCCCTCTGATCCCGAAAAAACTTTTGTTTTTGTTGATGGTGGGGTAACACCTTATAACAATCCTTCTTTTCTTTTATACCGTATGGCTACTCAGGCGGCCTATGGTCTTAATTGGAAAACTGGTGAGAAAGATCTTTTGATCGTTTCAGTTGGTACGGGCTCTGCACCTACCGCCGGTGTTTACAATAACTTGTTGGACACCTTGAAGGAATTACCTACAAACCTGATGTATGCAATGCAAATAGACCAGGATATCAATTGCCGCACAGTTGGCCGTTGTATTTTTGGAGCGCCTATTGATCGCGAACTAAACGATATGATCCCGCTTGACTCAAATGGTAATCCGCTTAGTATGGATGCTGATGCAAACAAACATTTTCGATATGCCCGTTACAATGCTGATTTGAGCGTTCAAGGCCTAAAAAATGTCGGCCTTGATCACATTGATTCTGATGAAGTGCGGGAAATGGATTCCGTAAAATACATTCCCCAGTTACGTGAAGTTGGTAACGCTGTTGGTAAAATACAGGTTAACGTCAAAGAACATTTTAAACAATTTATTTAGCAGGCTAACCTATCCATTTACTCTATGACACACCCAATAGTATTTACAGGGCATATGATTGATAAAAACGATAGGGAAAAGTCTCGCTTTCCTGCAAGCAAAGAAATGGCTGTTAAAGTGGAATTACAAAAACAACTAGTTATAAATAAAGGCACATCAGAAAAATTATTTTCCGGCATTGCTGGAGGGGCATGTGGCGGTGACATTCTTTTTCATGAATTGTGCGAAGAACTAAACATTGCTTCTGAACTATACCTCGCTTTACCAGTTGCAGAGTTTAAACAAAAATCTGTCTCATACGCAGGTAAGTCATGGGAAAACCGTTTTGATAGGCTCATTAATAAACTACCCTTTCATATACTACCCGCCCAGAAAAGAAATAATTCCAAAGACAATGTGTGGGCCACAACAAACTTATGGATGTTAAACCAGGCATTTATGATTGGAGGAGCAAATACTACACTGATTGCTTTGTGGGATGGAAAAAAAGGGGATGGAAACGGTGGAACTGAACAGATGATCAATTCAGCAAAAAAAAAAGGAGCTAAGATCAATATCATTAACATTAATAAAATATAAATTATGACAAAGAAAGTATTTGTTAGTTATGACCATAGTGAAGACGTTCATTACAAAGAATTATTGAGAGCATGGGATGCTAATACAGATTTTGATTTTGAATTCGATCTGCGATCTCCCAACGTGGCAATCGATAGCACCGATGCCAGTGTGATTCAGGCTTCATTAACTAAGAAAATGAAGGAATCAGAATACATCCTCGTACTTATTGGTGAAAAATCATATTCCAGCAAATGGATGAAGTGGGAAATTAATAGAGCACAACAAGAAGATACAAAATTAAAATTTTCGGCTGTTAGAATTAAATCAAGTAATTCCCTTCCTTCAGGGTTGCCAAATTATACCTCTATTACAAATGGATTTACTTTAGATGGAATTGTCGGGGCGTTAAACAATGCAAAAAATAAGTAACTTAAATTAAATATTCATGATACATCCAGACTTATTGAAATTCGCACCCAAACCAGCTCCACTAATAAATGGAAATGTATGGAATGTATTCCTTTCTTATCGCTCCATAAACCGACCTTGGGTTTTAAATCTTTATGATATTCTAACTGAATTAGGGCATAAAGTTTTTTTAGATCAGTATGTTCTGATACCTGGAAATATTCTCATAGAAAAATTGGAAGAAGCACTTGAAAAAAGCCAGGCAGGAATACTTATTTGGTCAGCGGAAGCAAGGGATTCTGATTGGGTCAAAAAGGAATATTACACACTCGAAAAAAAAGCAACCAGGGATAAAAATTTTAATTTTATTCCGATTCGGATAAATAAAGTCAGTTTACCTCCTTTTGCCGACAATAGAATATTTATAGATTTTACAGCTTATCCGGATGGACCAAATGGAGGTGATCTTATTAGACTACTTCATGCAATTGTTGGAATTCCTTTAAGTCCGGAGGCCGTTAAATTTTCGAATGAACTTGACGAGTCATCTGAAATGGCCTTTGCACAAATAAATGCTTCTATCAGAAATGGCAGGTGGGAAAGATTGATAGAATTGTATAGGCAAGGTGGGCTTCCCTGGGAAACAACTGCAGCGCTTGGATGTAAAGCAGCTAATGGATTGATTAGTCTAAAGAAATATACTGAAGCAATAGATGTACTGAACGAACTAACAAATAAATTTCCTAAATCATTACGGCCAAAACAATTAAAAGCCCTCGCATTAGCGAAAAAAGGCACAGCTAAAGATATTGAGGATGCAGAGGAAATATTGGGGGTTTTGAATGAGCAAAACCATTTAGATCCCGAATCAATGGGTATTTATGCCAGAACATGCATGGATCGTTACAATGCAAGTCACGAAAAAGATATAAATGCTTTAAAAAAATCACGGAAATTATATGCTGAAGCTTTTGAAAAATCACCAGATGATTATTATACAGGAATTAATGCAGCTACAAAGAGTTTACTAATTGGAACAGCTGAAGATATCGCAAAAGGATATGAATATGCCGACAGAGTTCAAGAAATTGTTGGCACAGCTCCGATCGATAATGATTATTGGAAAACCGCAACAGTAGCAGAAGTTATGCTGATAAAAAAACAATATAAAGAAGCAGGGGAAATATATGTAGAAGCAATTCTTATCGAACCAAAATCCTTTGGCAGTCACGAATCTACCAGAAATCAAGCCTTGAAATTATTAAAAAGATTAGGTGCAACTGATAACGAAATATCGCAAGTGTTAGATGCTTTTAAACATTTAGATGATACAAATTAAACTTTAGAAGCCTTACAAAATTAAAATACTCAAATGCCAAATGCACTAGACCAATTTTTAGAGCCTATCATTGACGACATAGCTGCCAATAAATTTGTATTGATACTTGGACCAGATCTTTATGCAAACTATATAGATGGCAAGATTTGGAATCGCACAGAATATTTTAAAAAAATTGAAGCAGATAATAAGGGTTCTTTTTTTGCTGACAACGACGAACTATTTAGCACTAACAAAGACAATTACCTTTCTATAGCCGGAAAAGTAAAAGATTATTACAACACCGATAGCGATATTAAATTGCTTGAATTGATTGCAAGTATCAGATTTTCGTTAATCATTAATACCTCTCCCGATATCTCCTTAGAAAACTTTTTGAGACCTCGGGAGCCAAATGCCGCATTTGAGTATTTTGAAGGCGAAATTGACAAGAAGAAAAATTTGATATGCGATATTGAGCATCCTGTTATTTATAATGTTTTCGGCAGGGTAGATAAACGGCAGAGTCTAATAATTAATCATGAAGAAATGTTCAAGCATTTGACACTACTTTTACCAAAAGACTCATTTCCATTGGCAATTAATGAAACCATTCGTAAAGCAGGGTCTTTCCTGTTTTTAGGGTTTAAATTCGATTCCTGGAAGTATCAGATTTTGAGTTACAAGATACTAGATATAAATGAAGGCCGTGACCAACAAAACAATATTCGGTTGAGTTCTACAATGTATTCCCTTGAAAATCCGGTTAATATAATTATGACAGCCGCAGCAGGAATTAAATTTAGAAATGAATCTCCGGCACAACTCTTAGAAGGGATTATAAAAAAAGCCAGAATCGTTGGAAATATGGCTAATATTTTCCGAAATATTGAAAAGAAAAAGCAATATTTTACTTATCTCTCTTATTCCCACCAAAATGAAAACTGCCCTAATCTCCAGGTGATGGTTGATATTTTTTTGGACAGTATTGATAAGGAAAACCAAAAAAATCAAAATGGAGATATTATTGACACCATTTACGATAAACGGGACTTGCAATATGGTCAAAGTATTGATTCTTTCATGACCCGTATTGGAACTGGAAAAATAGCAGTACTCATAGTAAGCGATAAATATTTAAAATCGGTTTATTGCATGACCGAAGCATTAAGGGTTTACAAATACAATAATGAAGATCAGCGTGTTTTTATCATTTTGATAGAAGATAGATTAATGCTGGCTAACGAGGAAAATGGCAAAATGGTTATTGATGAAAATGGGTACAAAATACACTGGAAAAATTTATATGCGGAACAAGCTCGTAAAAGTAAGCGTGAAGATAAAGTAAGGTTAGAAAACTATTTTGAAATATCTGAATTTATAGACGATTTCATTAGAAAGATTGATGATTACAAATCGTTTCGTATCTGCGATGCTGATTATAATGAAGGGGAAAATACTATCAATAAATTAAGTACCACAAAAGAATTCGAATTTATTAAATTTATGGATGCTTTAGTATCAAAAGTAAAAGAAGACTAAAATGCATGAAAAAACTAAATATCGTTATCCAGGGTTGTATGCTTATGAAAAGGAAGATGCAGACATCTTTAAAGGAAGAACCGAAGATGCTGAAAAACTATTTACTCATATAAAATTGAACAAAACGCTGGTATTGCATGCCGAATCTGGCATTGGCAAAAGCTCCCTGTTACGTGCCGGGCTATTACCATTGCTAGAAAAGTCAGACACAAACTATGTTATCTCAATAATTAATCTTTCTGATATAAAAGATGATAATTCAGCAGATTTATTGATACGCGAAGTGATTAATGGAATTATTAAGGAAAACCCTTCAACGCTTAGTATCCAAACCTATTTATTGGAGGGGGTTCAAAATTCGTTGTGGTCACTAAGCAAAAAGCTGGAGTTGGAAGGTAAAACGTTGGTATTGGCTTTTGACCAATTTGAGAGCTTATTAAATTTTAATGCAGATCAAATTGAATTTTTTAAAAGGCAGTTGTTTGAAATGCTTGATTTAAAAATTCCGGAAAATGTTTATTCTCAAATAGAACCAATAATAGATGCCGTCCAAACCGATACGGAAATAACAAAAAAAGTGAATGCTTCTTACCAATTTTTAATAAAACCTGGCATTGCAAAAGTCGTGTTCATTATACGCGAAGACAAGCTGGGGGTAATGAGCAATTTATCAGATTTATTTCCTGATATTTTAAAAAACGATTTTACCATTTCAGCACTATCAACAGACAACGCAAAAAAAGCCTTGGTAGAACCAGCTCAATTAGAAGATATAAGGTTTATTTCCAACAGTTTTCAATTCGAATCAACCAAAAATGTAGATGATTTAATAGAAAAAATTGCAGATAAAAATTTAGTAGATCCTGTTCAGTTACAAATCGTAGCCCAAAATTTTGAACGAAAAATAATATTACAGGAAGGAGTGACACCCGCGGAACGAAAGGAAAAAAAAGTCATTAATGAAGCAGACATACCGGCAATTGGAAATATAATAGATGCCTATTACAAAGATCGTTGGACAGAACTTAGGGACAACCTTCATTTATCTGCCAAGGAAATTGCCGATCTAAAATATAAACTTATTTCACAATTAGTTGTGGGCGGACAACGTGCACTGGTTATTTCTTACTCTGTTGAAATTGATCCGAATTCGTGCAAAATAATTTCAGAACTTACAAAAATTGGTTTTTTACGTAAAATACCCGGCGAAAACAGGACAGTCTATTATCAGTTGAGCCATGATAGATTAATGATCCCTATCTCTGAAGATTTAAAAGACTATAAGGATCGTCAGGAAAAATTGCAACTTGAAGAACAAGACAAAAAAAACAAAGAAGAACTTCTTATAAGGGCGGCTCAACTTGAATCTGAAAAACGATTGAAAGAAGAAGCCGTGGATGCAAGGAGAATTGCAGAACAAGCTCAAAAAAGGGCAAAAAAACTAAGTATAACTGTTGCGGTTTTAGGCATTTTATTTGGAATAATAGGCTGGTGGTTAATAACTAAAGCAAATAATGAACATGCAAGAAACAAAAATTTGGTCGCTCAAATTTTAGTAAACCAAGCGAAAGCTAAAACTGATGAACAAGATATTTATGCTTCATTAAGCCTGTTAATGGTTGCAAAAGAATTATCACCAAATGAGGTGGGTGACTCTCTGGTTGAGAGTTTTAATAATCATATTTTTAAAGGTATTGTATTCAGGACAAATGATGATGGCAAAATTGTATATAATATTAGAAAAGATTCTACGCTTACTATTTGGGACATTTCTCAAACTCCGTTTAAACTTTTGACAAGGTTTTCTAAAGTAAGAGGCTTTGAGTCGGACAAAACAGGATATTCCTTTGCAATTGTAAATTTTGATAGTATAGTTGAGGTATATAATAGAGAAAATGGTATTTATAAAAAATCATTGTCTTTCAAGTCTGAAAATAACCAATATCCCTCAATCTCAACCCTTGAGTTTTCTAAAAACGGTGCAACAGTAGCCTTTAGAGATATCAGCAATTCGCTAAGAATATTTTCTTTTCAAGGAGTTCGTGCAATTCCGTACATTAATACACAACTACTAAATAAAAATTTCTCTAGTTTTTATATTTCAGATGATGGAAATAAAATAGTTTTAGTGGACTCTAAAGCTCATAATAAAAAGGATAAAAATAATATTATTATTTATGATTTAAGACAAAAAAATCAAGAACCTATTTTTAAAACTGCATTTTTTTCTATTAATTTTAGTCAGGATGATATTTACAATAATAGTGACACCTTTTTTTATACAGATTCTAAAAAACAAACCTATTTAGTAGATGTAAATTCCGCAACAATTATTCCGCAGAAATTAGATATCAATTTCGAAAATGGTCAGATTATGAATCACTTTATTGTTTCTCTACCATTTTCCCAATATTTCGACAATCTGATTAAACTGAAGGATTCTACAATTAATTTTTATGACATTCGCACTAAAAATCGTTTCACCATTACAGTAAAAGATTTAAACTTAAGATATCAATATATGAATTATGTTGATGAAAAAAAATTTGTTTATTTAGATACAGCTCTGCAAATAAAAATAATTGATCTAAAAACAAATAAAAGAGATTCAATTGTAAATAAAATGCAAAAAAACGGTTACGGTAGCTATGATATTTCTGAAGATGGAAATATGATTACCTATAGGTTCAAAGACAGTATTTTCGTGAAGAATCTTGTCAATGGGAATGGTTTCATTCGCAAAATTGCTACAAAGTCGACCGTCAGTCCAGCATATCCTTTGTTTATAAATAAAAATTTTATATCGTTTTATGAAAATGATTTGCTAGACGGCTTTTCAAGATGTATTGCCCTAATAAAGCAAGATTCAAGCGCCAATATCTTAAAGATCTATCCCCAAACTTTAACAGATTCTATCCGGCAATTCTGGGGTTTAAAAAAGCGAAGTTAATTAATGAGCTTACCAGCTACCAGCCAGCTTGTTTAAATTTAATCAAAGTAAAACTTAAATGAAGCAAGAATTGCAGGACTTCGTCCGGTAAACAAAAGAGTGATTGACTAATGGTTTGTTTTATAGTGTTAGCTTTAAAATATAGAATAGCAATATCCATACTTCTGTTTCATCAAAAAGCATAATACTAACCCATATTTTCATAAATTTATTCTTCAAAAAAACTAAATTTATGAAATGCTTAGCCACTCTTTTTATCGCAGTATTTTTATGCACAAATCTAATTGCGCAAAACATAGGTATTGGTACTCAATCTCCTGACAGTAAGCTTCATATAAAAGCAACTTCTGCTGATTCGGTTCCCCTTAAAGTGTCCGTTGATAATAATTCTAAACTTAAACTTGCAAACAATGGAGGTTTGTCTGTAGGTACAGCAGAATCAGCGCCTGCCAATGGTTTGCGGGTAAAAGGAAAAATTATAGCAGAAGATTCCATACAGTCAGTAAAGCCTATATACATAACAAGTGTAAGTGACAGTGTAGTGCTACAGGCGGGCAATACAACTATTGTCCTTTCAGCTAATGGTGCTGTCAAAATAAAGTCAGCAGGTGGGGGAGGTATTACTATAGACGGGGGTACGGGAGATGTGACATTGAAAGGGGCCAATGTGAACATCAACACAACTAACAATACCAATATTACTTCCGGAAATAATGTTGCCATTGCAAGTGCATCGGCAGGCTCGTTTCTTACCAATGGTTCATTAAGCCTCTCGGGTGACCTGGCCACAGCTTTGTATTCTAACCATGGTTAAGTGAACGTCAAGGGATATAATGTAAACACGATTGCAGATAGTATTGCTTCCATTGTGGGCAAAAAAAATCTTACACTCACCGCACAATCCGGAAATGCATCTTTAACTGCAACAGCCGGTACTGTAAACGTTGACGGTACTACTGCAAATATAACTTCGGATAACAGTCTATTGATAAAAGGAACAATAGCAACACTGCAAGGTTTATCACAAGTAAAAGTGACTGCCCCTCTTGCAACATTAGAAGGTTCATCTTTGGTAAATGTTAAAGGCGGAGCCGCAATAATACAAGGAACTTCACAAACAAGTGTAACTTCTCCTCAAATAAGAATAGGTACAGGTTCGGGCAATTATGTACCGGCTGCCAGACAGGGTGATACTGTTGTTGCCCCCGCTGGTGCGGGAACTATTGTTTCGGGTAGCTCTATTGTTGTTATACAATAAAGGTTTTTTATTTTTGAACGTTTGTTTTCTTGCCGGGGATCACTTGCTGGTGTAAGTGTTTGTTGTGCTCGTTGAGTTTAACGAAGCGTAGCTTGAATATAACATGAAATGCTGGACTCCCGACTGAAGTGCGGGACACGGTTCGTCCCGTAAGCAAAGGAGTGATTGAGTAATTGTTTGTTTGCTGTTGCATGTGGAGTTTCGATAAAACTGAACTAATTTCACCTTCAACAAACAACATAGCATAAGTTGTTGTGAATCTCTAATCTTGTTATTCGGGAAACACCAAAAGCAGTGAAAAAATAAAATATTCAGTTCTTTTCATTAAATTTGAAACCATGAAAGCTCCTGATGTAAATACTACAATTGTTGACGGGTATGTTGGTCTCTTAGATAATTTAAGTACAAACAACAAACTTGATCTTATATCAAAGTTGACAACTTCGGTCAAGACTGATTTGACTAACAAAAAATCGTCATTCAAAAAAGCTTTTGGTGCGTTTGAATCAAAAAAATCTGCCGAAGAAATTATTGAAGAAATCCGTAACAGCAGAGTTTCTTCCAGACAAATAGAATCGTTTTGAAAAAATATCTTATTAACGTCTAACAACACAAATCATTTCAAGCGAATCAACGGAATTAAGTTGGAAGAACGGACGACAGCGTAATTATATATACGCAGAATAATCCAGCTAATTTAAGTCTTACAAATCGAAACTTTAATGAAACATGAATAGTGGGATTTCGTCCGGTAAGCAAAAGAGTGATTGAGTAATTGTTTGTTTGCTGTTGCCTTTTGGGATCCGATAAACTTGAACTAATTTCACCTGCATCATACAATACAACATAAACTGTTGGTGAAAGTCTAATCTGTTGATAAAGTAACACCAAATGCTACGAATAAATTGTGAAAAATTGTATCTTTATACCTGTAAAATATGAAATATACAAGATACGAATATCAGACAGAAGATGAGTTACATTATTTCGAGTTTACAAGCATTGGGCCAAAAGGAGATATCAAAAAGATTGTTGAATATACAAAGGTAAGTGTAGATAACATTTATAACCTTGCCTTTGGAGATTATGACAGTCGGTCAGATACGTTAAACGATAAAATTGTTACTAACAACGGAGATAGTACAAAAATTTTAGCAACTGTAGTTTCTACTCTTTATGCATTTACTGGAAGGTATCCAAATGCCTGGGTATTTGCAACAGGTAGCACCGAAGTTAGAACAAGGTTATATAGAATGGGAATAAGTAATAATTTATAGGAACTTAAAGAAGATTTTTATGTTTATGGTATGAAAATAGATGAATCGTTTGAAGAGTTTATTATTGGCGAGGATTATTTGGGCTTCTTAGTAACAAGAAAAGATAAAAATATTAATTTATGAAAATTGATGAATTAAATAAAGCAAAAGTACCAATTGTGAAAATTGATAAAAGCCTTGAACGTTTTAGGGGAAAAGTGTTATTTCCTGAAAAATTAGCTTTAGCTAATAAAATGCTTACTAATGCCAAATTACCAAAATTACCCACAACAAAATAGAGTCAATTTACCCCTACTTCGTTTAAGTTTAATCAAAGCAAAACTTAAATGAATCATGAACATCAGAACTTCGACCGGTAAGCAAAATAGTGATTGAATAATAATTTGTTTGCTGTTGCCTGTGGAGTTTCAGATAAGCCTGCTTTAAAATGAAACACCCCACTATGTGAGTAGTGAGGTGTAAATATATTTACCTGAAATCTATTTTGCAGGTTGCAATCCCTTAGTTAAGATAGATTTTATAGTTGGCAAATGTTCTTCAGTAAGGCCTATATAAGGGCTGGTAAGAATCAAATTCTCTTTTAAGAATTGCGGAAGTTCATTTAAAGATGTATCATCGTCAATAATCACAAAATTTTCATCTACACTATTGACATTAAACCAATTGATAAGTTCATCTTTCCTACTTAAATTCTTTAGATTTTCAGGTAAGGATTTTATATTTTCAATGTTGATACCTTTATTCTTGAAAATGTTCCTCCATTCCTCAATGCTGAACTTTGACTTATGTGAAGTTGTAAGCATAACCGTAACCTCATCAGAAATTAATTTCTGAAGCGTAGTTGTTGCTTTACTACTAAAGGCAGGAAAACCATCATTCAGTATTTCAGGATTTTTCCAACCTTTGGCAGAAACCATAACGCCATCTATGTCTAAGAAGCATAACATAATAAGCAAATTTAAACGTTTATTACAGACAGACACAGTCTTGTATGTGTAGGGTTTAATTCAACTTCATTTCTACGAATAAATTCAATTATTATTTCCTTAGTAATTCTTTCCAATCTATTTCATTTTTATGAAGTCAAAAATACAATACTTGAAATAGAAATTAACTACATAGTTTAATCAAAGCGAAACTTAAATGAAGTATGAAAAGCAGGATTTTGTCCGGTAAGCAAAAGAGTGATTGAAACACCACACCCTTGGAGTTTTATTAGATGTATAGCCAATGCGATTCAGATTAATGACTTCAGGTACGCTACGGTTTTATAGAAAGGTACCTGTTAGGATCTTTTGACAATCATTAATAAGTCATTGTTTATTCTTTTTGCTTAAAAATTGTTTATTTTTATCTTCTTAATATTAATAAAAAAATAAACAAATATGGCAACAGTAAATGTCTATCTCACTTTTAATGGCAATTGTGAAGAAGCCTTTGATTTTTATAAGTCAGTTTTTGGTGGAGAATTTCCATATATAGGTCGCTATAAGGACATGCCACCACAAGAAAATTGCGCACCCATTTCTGAAGCGGAAGGAAATAGGATAATGCATGTTTCGCTACCCATAAGTAAAGAAACCATTATAATGGGTAGTGACACAGGTGGAGGTTGGGGTGATAATTATAAACAAGGTAATAATTATTCAATATCTATAAACGCCGGGAGCAAAGATGAGTCGGATAAACTATTTAACGGGCTTTCCGCAGGCGGACAAATTACTATGCCTATGGAGAAAACCTTTTGGGGTGCCTACTTTGGAATGTTTGTAGACAAATTTGGCGTTAATTGGATGGTTAATTTTGATGAAAACCATATGAAATAATTTAGGGATTAGCTTAAGCTGATTTTACTATTCGCAAAAAATTATCTGGACTTTTCACATTAAAAAGATTGGAAGAATATATTGTGCAATCCGGGGTAAAAAAACACCGTATTGCACAATCCTCATCTCCATTAAGTTTAAGCGAAGCACAACTTAATGGAAACAAGTACAGGAGGGTAGCGTCCGGTAAATAAAAGAGCGATTGAATAACCTACTTCGTCTTTTCTATCAACTGCTCCAAAACATAATGAGTGATGGGGCAGAAAGTTGAATTTTTTAAAGTCAACTGTGGCCGTTTTAGTAATACATCTTCGTCAGTGTAAGGAAAACGTATACAATCACTGGGCCTTTGCTCATAAATGCTGCAATATTTATCTGCACCAAGAAATGGGCAGGGTGCAGTTCTGGCAACATAATCTCCCTCATTGTCTAACCTTAGGTAGGTGTCTATGAAGTTGCTTTCCTTCATTTTCAGATGCTTGCTGATGCGCTTAATATCGGGTGTTTTGAAACGTGGTGAATAGTGTTTGCAACAGTTGGCGCATTGCAGGCAATCAATCTTTTCAAAAGCTTCTTGGTGCAAATCTGGAAGCAATTTCAATACTTTATTTTTATCAGCTTTTTGTAGAAACTGCTTGTATTGCTTTTGATTCTCCGCTGATTTCTTTTCCCAATTTTCTAACGCTTCTTTCATTATAAACAAACTATAAGTGGTAAAGATACAAACGCATTTCTCTATTTATTGAAAACCTCCATTGCAGGCAAGGCTTTATTTGTAAAATCAAACAGGGCCTGATTTTCAAACGAAGAGCCATCGGTAGCCGTGGTGCCTTTAAATGCTACCCATTCAGTTCCCCAATAACAAAAGCCAAGGCCTTTGCTGTTGTCCTGAATGATTTTTTTTAATGCCAGTAAATAGTTTTTTTGACCCTCTGCACTTGCAGGATAGCCCGATATCAATTGTGTGGGAAGGCCTACAATATTATTCGTAAAATCGTTGTAGCCCAATGTAAATGGATAAGCAGTTTCTGCCATCAGGATAGACTTGTTATTTACAGTTGTTAAACCATCTATTGTTGTTTTTACATTGCTTAGGTTCAATCCATGAAAAACGGGGTAGTAGGACAGGCCAATTATATCATAATCCACATTGTTATTTCTAAGTAAATCATAAAATGAAGTAGCATTAGTTAACCCGGCATAATGAATAATAATTTTTGCCGAAGGCGAACTGCTTCTTGCTGCTGCACATCCTTTTTTGAGTAAGGAAATAAATTTGGTGGAATTGTTTATCCTTCCTGAATCCCACAAAAAACCACCGTTGATTTCGTTGCCTATCTGTACATATTCCGGTTGAATGATTGACATAACCCTTGTAGTGTAATTATAAATACTGTCTTGAAGTGTAATGAAATTTGCTGACTGCCATGCAGCCGGAGTTGATTGAGCGCCGGGATCGGCCCAGGTATCTGAATAATGAAAGTCTAACCAAACTTTGAGTCCTGCTGCCTTGATACTTTTTGCAAAAACTGTGACTTCTGACAGGCTATTATGCGAATTGGAAGGTGTATGCCAAAGCCTTATTCTGACTGTATTACAGCCATTTTCTTTTAAAATGGATAACGCATCTTTTTTTATTCCGTTTTTATTGTAGAAAAAAGTTCCTGCTTGTTCTATTTCGGGAAGGAATGAAAGATCCGCACCTCGAATAACCAAAGTGTCGGGAGTTATTACGGTGTTATCTGAAGGTGTTATTGTTTTTTTGCTACAGGAAATTGTAATCAACAATCCAAAGGCAAACAGTATTCCTAATTTGTTCATGAGAGAATTATTGATGGATATTTAGAAGCAGAAAAAAACCGCCTTAAAAATGGCGGTTTGAAATTTATTGAACTTTTGGTTTTAATTTAAGTGCGTATAAAATCAAATGTAGCACTGCAAATGCAAGTGAGAATATAAACAAGCCCCAATCTGATTCTTCGGTTGTTAAATGATGTATAACTGCTACAATAAATAATGATGCAACAAGGCATATTCCAATTACTGAAACAATTCTACGGCCTCTTGAATGAGTCGCAGGTAAATGATCTGATAATGCACTGTTTTTAATGCCATAATACAGATAAACATCAAAGCCAATCAGCATCCATACAATTAACCGAATCCATGTATCTAACGGTAAAAAAACCATCATAAACAAACAAACAAATACACCTAAAATAGGAACCAATGGAACAAATGGCGTTTTGAAAGCTCGTTGAATGTCGGGTTGCTTAACTCTTAATACCCATACACCAATACAAACCAATATGAAGGCAAATAATGTTCCTATGCTTGTCATTTCGCCTACAACTCTTGCTGGTACAAATGCAGCAAACAAACTTACAAATGCCATGAACAACAAGTTAGATTTTGCCGGTGTCCTGAATTTTGGATGTACACGATGAAATACAGGAGGAAGCAATCCATCTTTACTCATTGAAAAGAATACCCTGCTTTGACCCATGAGCATTACTAATATTACAGAGGCATAACCCCCTAAAATGGCAACTATAATGGCACGGTTAAGCCACGGGTAATCAGGCTGAATAACACCTGCTGCATTCATGGTACCCATGTGGTCTATAGCAACTTTAACCGGTGCAATGCCATCTTTTCCTGCAAATGAAGTATAGCTTGTTACACCGGTCATAACGTGTGCAAACAGAATGTAGAGAACAGTACATATAGCAAGAGAACCTAAAATGCCTATAGGCATATCTCGTTTGGGATTTTTAGCTTCCTGTGCGGCAGTAGAGACCGCATCAAAGCCAATGTAAGCAAAAAAGACTATTGCAGCGGCACGTATGATACCGCTAAATCCAAATTCACCAAAATTTCCCGTATTATCAGGAATGTACGGTGTGTAATTTCCTTTGTTGATATATTTCCAACCTAAAATGATAAAAGTAAGAACAACTGCAACTTTTACCAATACAATCAAGGCATTAACAAAAGCACTTTCTTTAGAACCTTTAATAAGTAACAAACTTACAATGACTACAATAAATACTGCCGGTGCATTAATAACACCACCGTCCCAGGGGCCTGTAGCCAATGATGCGGGGATATGAATATCAAAATCTTCTAAAAATTTTATTAAATAACGGCTCCAGCTTATGGCAACTGTAGCTGCGCCAACTGCATATTCCAATACAAGATCCCAGCCTATGATCCATGCTATGAATTCACCCATGGTAGCGTATGAGTAGGTGTAGGCGCTTCCTGCAACAGGAATCATAGAGGCAAACTCTGCATAACACAAACCTGCAAATGCACATCCAAAGGCAGCAACTATAAATGAAATAGTAATTGCAGGGCCTGCATTATTTGCGGCTGCTAATCCTGTTATGGAAAATAATCCGGCACCAATAATAGCTCCGATTCCTAAAGCAACTAATGAACCGGCACCTAGGGTTTTTTTCAACCCTTTCTCGGTATCAGCAGCTTCGGCCATTAAAACATTCATGGGCTTTTTGACAAATAGACTCATAGTTTGTTTTGTTTAACGAGGTGGAAAAATACAGATTTTATTGAATAGTGTTCAGTTTTTGTAGTTATTGTAAACTCTTACTTAATACTGTCATTATCTTCGATACCAATAAGTACACAATTGTTCATCATTTTCAAATTGAATTGACCAATTAAGGTTTTATATTGCATCTTTAAAACCAAATGCTATTTACTAAATGGATAAAAATCGCCCCCGGTCAACAAACAGGCTTACGCTGTACATTCTGATAGCTATGGTTTTGGGAATTGTAACAGGTTATATCATAAACCAAAACTATCCACAAGAAACACGTGCAGCCTTTTCTACCAATATAAAACTGTTAACAACCGTTTTTTTAAGATTGGTACAAATGATTATTGCACCACTTGTTTTTTCCACTTTGGTAGTTGGAATAGCTAAATTGGGCGACCTTAAAACTGTTGGGAGAGTAGGAGGTAAATCAATGTTGTGGTTTGTTTCGGCATCTTTGATCTCACTAACATTGGGAATGTTGTTGGTCAATTATTTTCAGCCCGGTTATGGAATAAACCTATCTTCTGCAAATACCGATGCAGCAAAAGATATCATTGGTAAAACAGAAGGATTCTCTCTGCAAAAGTTTGTAGAACATGTTTTTCCAAAAAGTATTTTTGAAGCAATGGCAACAAATGAAATACTGCAGATTGTAGTTTTCAGTATTTTCTTTGGCATAGCCACAGCCGCTTTGGGAGATTATGGAAAGTTTATAGTAAAGGCATTAGATGCAGTTGCCCATGTAATTCTTAAGATGGTGACTTATGTTATGAACTTTGCTCCATTAGGGGTATTTGGTGCTATCTCTGCAGTTATTGCCACTAACGGACTTGAGATATTTAAGTTTTATGGTTTCTACTTTGGCGAATTTGTGATTGGCATTATTCTCCTTTGGATAATAATGCTTGCAGTTGGTTTTATTGTATTGGGAAGAAGATTGCCGGTATTGCTTAGGAGAATTTCAGGGCCATTGTTGGTAGCATTCAGCACTACAAGTAGTGAGGCGGTTTTTCCCAAACTAACGGAAGAACTTGAAAGGTTTGGTTGCAAAGACAAAATTGTTGCTTTTGTTTTACCACTTGGTTATTCATTTAACCTTGATGGCAGTATGATGTATATGACCTTTGCAAGTATTGCTATTGCACAAGCTTATGGAATTCATTTAGATATAGGTACAGAAATAACGATGCTATTGGTGCTGATGCTGACCAGCAAAGGTATTGCGGGGGTTCCCCGTGCATCTTTGGTTGTGGTAACTGCCACCTGTGCTATGTTCAAAATTCCTCCGGAAGGGATTGCATTAATTTTGCCAATCGATCATTTTTGCGATATGTTTAGAACCGGTACAAATGTTTTAGGCAATGCATTGGCCACTACTGTAGTAAGCAAGTGGGAAAATTCCCTTGAACATGAGTCATGATTTTTGATAAGTTTGTAAAAATTCCAGATTATCAATAAACAGTAACAATAAAAAGTAGCTTAAACACTAAACATTAAACACTAAACCACTTGACACAATTACTATTTATTCAGTTCAAAGATTTACTCAATCCGGAATTTTATATCACTCACGGAGGGCTTTGGGTAATGCTGTTTATTGTTTTTACTGAAACAGGATTGTTTGCCGGGTTTTTTTTACCTGGTGATAGTCTGCTTTTTGTTGCAGGTATTTATAGCGATAAGCTGGCTAATGAATTTATACCTACAGGAAATGATCTTCTCGATCTTTTCGTATTAATGGTGCTTATATCAATTGCAGGTATCCTTGGTAATTTTGTTGGCTTTTGGTTTGGAAAAAAAAGTGGTCCTTTCATTTATCATCGCAAAGATTCATTTTTTTTTAAACGTAAGTACCTGAATCAAGCCCATGATTTTTATGAAAAACATGGAGGTGCTGCAATCATATTTGCAAGATTTCTACCTATAGTCAGAACATTTGCACCAATTATTGCCGGTGTAGTTGGCATGGATAAAAAGAAGTTTGCTTTTTATAATGTAATTGGATGCGTAGCGTGGGTGGCTGCTATGTTATGTGCCGGTCACTTTCTTCAAAAAATTATTTACAACCAATTTGGTTTTGATCTTAAAAAGCATCTTGAGGTTATTGTAATTGGGATAATATTAATTACCACACTTCCGGTATTAGCAAAATTATTTCTGGGTACTAAAAAAGCTGAATCAACAACTGATATAGAATGAGCAAAAAAGCGGTAGGCATTTTATCTATACCCGTTCTTGTAGCTGCGCTTGGTTATTTTGTAGACATTTATGACCTGTTACTTTTTACAATAGTGAGAGAACCTAGTTTGCAAGGTTTAGGTATTATACTTTCAGATAAAACTGCAGTCATAAAAGCGAGTACAAGTATTATTAACCATCAGATGATAGGGTTGTTGATTGGTGGTTTTTTTTGGGGTATCCTCGGTGATAAAAAAGGACGGTTAAGTGTGTTGTTTGGGTCAATCGCTTTATACTCGGTTGCAAATTTCATTACCGGTTATGTACAAACAGTTGAACAATATGCATGGGCCAGATTTGCAGCCGGTATTGGCCTTGCAGGTGAGTTGGGTGCAGGTATTACCCTCGTAAGCGAACTGCTACACAAAGACAAAAGAGGTTTAGGTACATCCCTGGTAGCCGGTGTAGGTTTGTTTGGGGCAGTTGTTGCTTATTATACTTTTCGTTTTACAAATTATGATTGGAGGCTTTGTTATAAAATAGGAGGTGGGCTGGGTATAGGCTTACTCTTACTTCGCATATCGGTTGCAGAAAGTGGTATGTTTCAGCAAGTAAGAGAACTGAATGTACAAAGGGGGAATGTCCTTATGTTCTTTAATAAGTGGTCCCGGTTTAGAAAATATGCTTTGGCAATTTTAATAGGACTTCCTACATGGTATGTTATCGGGGTTTTGGTAAATTTGAGCAACCGTTTTGCAAAAGAATTTTATGGAGAAAATAAAATTGAAAGCGGTAAAGCAATCATGTTTGCTTATGCTTCCATTTCTGTTGGGGATATATTAATTGGTTTTGTAAGTCAATATTTCAGAAGCAGGAAGAAAGCATTGCTTTGCTCTTACATTACGTGTATTATAGCTCTGATTCTATTTTTTAGTCCGTTGAATAATAGCGACACAAGCATGTATGCCATATGTGGTTTATTGGGCTTCAGTACCGGGTTTTGGGCTATATTTATAACTATGGGGGCCGAACAGTTTGGTACTAATTTAAGGGCAACTGCTGCCACAACTATACCAAATGTGGTAAGAGGTGCATTACCATTAATTAATCTAATGTTTTTAGATTTGTTTCAGCAGTCATGGAAATGGAGCCTTACACAAAGTGCTATTGTAACCGGTGTTGTTGTTATGGTTATAACATTGACTGCCTATTATTTTACCGAAGAAACTTTTCACAAAGATTTGAATTATATAGAGCCTGTATAAGACTTAATTTATAGTGTAAAAGATGAATTGATTTCTTAACATTTTGCCGGGATTTAACTACTTTAAATAAGCCATCCTATCTTAGCCCAATGAAATTTTTGATCATACGCTTTTCATCTATTGGTGATATAGTATTAACAACGCCTGTGGTGCGTTGTCTTAAACTACAGGTTGCAAATGCAGAGGTGCATTATCTTACTAAAAGTACCTATCGTGCTATAATAGATAGCAATCCCCATATAGACAAAGTGCATGTTCTGGAAGATAATCTGCAATCTGTAGTAGAAAAACTACAGGCTGAAAATTTTGATTATATCATTGACCTTCACCACAATCTGCGAACGCTAAAGGTTAAAAAAGCATTGAAAGGTGTAAAATCTATTTCTTTCAATAAGTTGAATGTTCAAAAATGGTTACAAACAGCCTTGAAAATAAATGTGCTGCCAAACATACACATTGTTGACAGATATGTTGATACTATAAAACAATTTGGTGTTAGTAACGATGGCAAAGGGCTGGATTATTTTATTCCACAAAAAGATATAGTACCTGATGCTGATATTCCTGCGGCGCAATCATTAGGGTTTGTTGGTATAGTAATAGGTGCTGCCTACAAGACAAAACAATTACCCCTAAAGAAATTGAAGGAGCTTTGTAAAAGTATTGATCATCCAATTATTTTGCTGGGAGGTAGTGACGATATAATATTAGGTAGCGAGATAGCAGCAATAGACCCCATTAAAATATATAATTCCTGTGGAAAATTTAGCCTGAATGAAAGTGCCGATCTGGTGCGGAGAGCCAAATTAATAATAACTCACGATACAGGCTTGATGCATATTGCAGCAGCTTTCAAAAGACCGGTTATTAGTGTTTGGGGTAATACAATTCCTCGTTTTGGTATGACACCCTATTATGGCAATGCAATGGTTGCCAATGATCTGTTTGAAGTGAAAGGTCTATGGTGCCGACCCTGCAGCAAAATTGGTTATGACCGATGCCCAATGGGTCATTTCAAATGCATGAACAAACAGGATATTGCTGCAATTGTTGAAAAAGCTGAATCATTATCAAAAAATAATTGGTAGCTATAATATTTGTCATGTTTTAAAACTTCAAATAATTATTTTATTGGCAAAACAATTGCATACCAATTCTGTTATTCACTTTTCTTATAAGGGAATAAAAACTGTTAATATCTGTAAGATTATTTAACATTAATAGGCAAAAACTTTATTAATAATTACCTTTCACCCTATACAAACATAATATGGGATTATTAGACATTCTATTGGAGCCACCTACATATGGTTGGCAAGACACTCAAGGCAATTTGATAAAGCCTGCACCCCGTCAGTTATTCGGAGAGTTTTTTTCAAGGTTAAATGTATTTAAGGATAAAAAGAATTGGTTGCCATTTCTTAGCTGGTTTTCAGTTATTTGTTTATTTCCTTTTTTAATCGTTTTTATCTTTTATTACTTCAGCTGGCCTTTATTGATTGCGGCTTTTGTGTATAGTATGATTATTATGGGCACTCATGGTACTATTTGGCACCACCGTTATTGTACACATAATGCTTACAAATTCAAGAACAGCTTTTGTCGTTTTATTACTCAAAATCTTACAATTAAAGCTATACCTGAAGAAATTTATGTGCTATCTCACCATGTCCACCATGCTAAAAGCGATAGACCCGGTGATCCTTACAATGCTGAAGGTGGTTTTCTTTATTGTTTTCTTGCAGATGTTAATCATCAACCCATAGCACGTAACCTAACCGAAAGCGAATATACCAAAGCGGTAATATTAATGCGACATACAGGTGTTGCCCCAAATAACTATGCAGAATATCAAAAATGGGGATCAGTAGCAAAACCATTGAATACTATTTTCTTTTTAATATTAAATTGGGCATTTTGGTATGCGGTATTTTATCTAATTGGTGGTCATGCATTGGCTTGTGCCATATTTGGTAGTGCATTTGTATGGGCTGTTGGGGTCAGAACATTTAATTACGAAGGTCACGGAAAGGGAAGTGATAAACGAAAAGCGGGAAATGATTTTAGCGAAAATGATAAGAGTATCAACCAATTGTGGCCGGGATTTGTAGCCGGAGAGTGGCATAGTAACCACCACTTGTACCCTAACAGTGCAAGATCAGGCTTCAAAGCGTATCAGGTAGACCTGGCCTGGTATTATATAAAATTTATGCACACAATTGGAGCAGTAATATCTTATCGGGACTCAAAAAAGCAATTTTTTGAAGAGTATTATCATCCTTTTGTGAAAGCAAAAGCAGTAATTGATTAGGGGTCTTAAAAATTAATAAAACTATTTAATTAGTACAGAGAATTGCAATATCATACAATTTCTCTCGTTACTTATAAATAATTTCTGTAGTCGCTATTAAACTTTACATCTTTTATTGTAAGTTTTTTAAAGGGGCTTGATTTTTTACCCAAAAAAATAAAAGCTAAAAAAAATGTAAATTTCTTTTAGCTACCATATTTTGTAATATTTATTATTCATACCTTTAAACAATAAAATTTAGAAAACTTATGAAACAAAATTTTTTACCCCTCATCGCAGTAGCCACTTTATTAATTTCTTCAACTTCAAATGCCCAGAGTAACAGAGCTTTTGCAGTTACAGGAGAGACCAAAGGCAATTTTACCTGGAATGTAGTTCGTGAAGTAGATTTGTCAACAGGTGAAATAACAAAGACTATTTATAGTCCATTGGCAAATAAAACCGTTAACTACAAAGCTGTTGCCGGAACAGATGTAAGCAAGATAGCTATGCCGGCTTCTGCAACCGGAAATGGTGTTGCAGCAACTGCATTTGATGCTGTACATAATCGTCTTTACTTTACGAATATGCGTGGCAATGAATTAATGTATTTTGATTTAAATTCCAATGAACTTAGTGTTGTTGTTGATAATAATCCTAAGTTTAATACAGGGGTTAAATTTGATGAAAGCAATGTAATTACCAGAATGGCATTTGGTTCTGATGGTTTTGGATACGCTATAACAAATGATGGTAAAAGCATGATCCGTTTTACTACAGATCAAAAACCATCTATAACCAATCTGGGCGAATTGATTGATGGTAAGAAAAACGGGTCAATGAGTGTACACAGTCAGTGCAGTAGCTGGGGTGGTGATTTAATTGGCGATATTTATGGCAACCTTTATTTGGTTACTTATCGCAACCATGTTTATAAAATTAACCCACAGACCCGTGTTACTGATTATGTAGGTCAAATCAAGGGTCTTCCGGCTGATTTTACAAGCAACGGAATGGTGGTAGATGACAATGGCGAAGTTTTAGTAAGCAGTGCTACTGTTACAACTAATTACTATCGTATCAACATGTCTTCTTTAGAAGCTACTCCAATTAACAAAAAAGAAGAAACTGTTTATAATTGTTCAGATTTGGCAAGCAGCAATTTGCTTTATCAAACAAAAACTACCAAAGCAATAGCACAGGCAGAAGTAAAAGGAAACAGCCAGGTTTCTATTTATCCTAATCCTGTTCCCAACAAAGAATTCAACGTACAATTTGATAAAATTCCTGCAGGAAAATATAATTTATTGTTGACTGATGCATCAGGAAGAGCTGTATTAGTTCGTTCTTTAAAAATTGGTTTCAATGGTCAATTAGAGAAAATTTCACTTCCACGTACAAGTGGTGGTGGTATGTATATGGTTAAGTTGACTGGCGAAGACAACAAAGTGGTTTACAATGACAAAATAGTGGTACAGTAAGTTTGATATTTTTATTGATATAAAAAAGGCCGCCTTCATAAGCGGCCTTTTTTGTACTAAAAAGTTTTTTATAAATGTACCTAACCTTTCTAAATACAGGCACTGATATTATTGTACAGTTTTAGTTGAGGTATTGGTAAATGTTTCTTTTTTGTTCAATTGCAAGTATTCTAATTTTTATTCAATTCAAATTTTTACAAACGCTTATCTTAGCATCCTGATAAAATGTAAACATGGCAACCATACTTATAATTGATGATGAAAGAGCTATAAGGAAAACCCTTATTGAAATTTTGGGGTTCGAAGGGTATAAGGTAGATGAAGCGGGTGATGGGGAGGAGGGACTTAAAAAATTTCAGTCTTCTACTTATGACCTTGTTTTGTGCGACATTAAAATGCCTAAACTTGATGGACTTGAGTTTCTTGCTAAGGCTGCAGCTATTAATCCTGATGTTCCTATTATAATGATTAGTGGTCATGGAAATATTGAAACAGCCGTAGAAGCTGTAAAAGCAGGGGCATTTGACTTTATTAGCAAACCACCCGATCTTAACCGGCTACTCATAACTATTCGCAATGCGATGGATAAAACCAAGTTGGTCAAAGAAACCAAGGTTCTGAAGCGGCGGGTGAATAAGGTGCAGGAAATGATAGGTGAAAGTGAAGGAATAAAAAAGATCAGAGATACAATAGAGAAGGTTGCCCAAACAGATGCAAGGGTTATGGTAACCGGTGAAAATGGAAGTGGTAAAGAATTGGTGGCACGTTGGCTTCATGAAAAAAGTAAGAGAGCAGAATATCAATTGGTTGAAGTAAACTGTGCAGCAATACCCGGTGAGCTAATTGAAAGTGAATTATTTGGTCATGAAAAAGGTTCATTTACATCAGCTATAAAACAAAGAATAGGCAAATTTGAACAGGCAAACGGGGGCACCTTATTTTTAGATGAAATCGGGGATATGAGCCTGGGTGCACAGGCCAAAGTGCTTCGGGCATTGCAGGAAGGTAAAATAACCCGTGTTGGAGGTGAAAAAGAAATATCTGTGGATGTACGTGTTATAGCAGCAACTAATAAAAATCTCTTAAAAGAAGTAGAGAGTAAAAACTTTAGACTTGACCTATATCACAGACTTGGCGTAATACTCATTCATGTTCCATCGCTTAATGAGCGGAGAGAAGATATTCCTCTTCTGATCAATAAATTTCTTGTAGACATAGCAGATGATTATGGGCAAACCATAAAACAAATAGATATAAAAGCAATTGATGCCCTTCAAAAGCATAATTGGACCGGTAATATTCGTGAGTTAAGAAACGTAGTTGAGCGGCTTGTAATATTATCCGGAAAAACTATTACGGCTGCAGATGTGGCAAGTTATGTTGCTATTTAGAAGGGTAGATAATATCCTCTATTCTAAGATAAACTGATAAAAAGCCAGCCTATACATTTTTTAATTTAGATGAGTATTAAATATTTGCATTGTTTTTTTGCAAAAATTCTCAATACTTGCCTCCACATTCCATGGTACAAAACCGGCTGTACAACTGCTCGTAGACTGGTATAATGTTTTTTATATCAAATTTTAATGCCTGTTCATAGGCATTTTGCTTCATTTGATTCAGTAATATTTCATCACTTAATAGTTTTACAGCATTAGCAGTCATTTCCTCAACATCACCAATATTACTCATAAAGCCGGTTTTGCCTTCTATATTCACTTCGGGTAATCCTCCGGCATTGGTACTAATAACGGGCATTCGGGCAGCCATAGCTTCAAGCGCAGATAATCCAAAACTTTCGTAGTCAGAAGTTAGCAAAAACAAATCACTAACAACAAGTATTTCCTCCATCTGCTCCTGTTTCCCTAAAAACCTTACATCATCTTCTAATCCCAGTTCTTTTACCATTTCCTCCATAACAGGCCTTTCAGGACCATCACCTACCATCAAGAGTTTTGCAGGCATTTGTTTGCGTACCCCGGCAAATATTTTCACCACGTCCTGTACACGTTTTACTTTTCTGAAGTTGCTGGCATGTACCAGTATTTTTTCCCCGGCAGGGGCAATAACCTGCC
This sequence comes from Segetibacter sp., assembly GCA_031373555.1. Taxonomy (GTDB): domain Bacteria; phylum Bacteroidota; class Bacteroidia; order Chitinophagales; family Chitinophagaceae; genus Segetibacter. Next base: position 49,454 of record JANMMU010000092.1, read on the forward strand.
TGAATGCATCAATAGGTTTTTTGCTAAAACGAGCAACATCCACAAAGTTGTAGATGACATCTATATCTTTAGTAATTGCAAATGAGTTGTAGGTTTCCATACGTAAATTGTCGCTCACAGCAGTTATAGCATCACTTTCATTTATACTGAAAGTTACAACCGGAGCATAGGTTTTATCCTTACCTACCAAAGTAATATCCGTGCCATGCAGTGTAGTTATCACCGGAATTTTTATTCCGCTTTTTGCAACAATTTGTTTGGCCATATAAGCCGCCGAAGCATGTGGTATGGCATAATGCACATGTAGCAAGTCTAGTTTGTGGTTCATGATCACATCTACCATGGTGCTTGACAGGGCAACTTCGTAAGGAGGATAATCAAAAAGCGGATATGTAGGCACCCTTACTTCATGGTAAAATATATTGGCACTAAATACATTTAGCCTTACAGGCTGTTGGTAGGTGATAAAATGAACAAAATGTCCTTTGTCAGCAAGGGCTTTTCCTAATTCTGTAGCTAAAACCCCGCTTCCGCCAAATGTGGGATAGCAAACAATTCCTATACGCATGGTAAAGCAGTTTGTTTTTTTTATGGGTACAAGCGGTAGGTTATCCATTAAGCTGCGGTTGCGTCGCACACTTCAAGGTTAGTAACCCTATTCTGCTTTTCCCGCAATAATTTTAATTACTGTGTTAATCAAGGGTTGGAATGTGATATGCCTAAAGCCTGAAAATTGTAAAATTATTCATTAAAACCCGTCATTGCAAGCAAAGCGAAGCAATCTGCTCACACAAATAGTTGAAACCTTGAAAATTAAATGCAGATTGCTTCAACAAGCTTCGCAAGGTTCGCAATGACCGACTAACCCTTGATTAGCATTAACGTTATGCAAGTAACAATAATTCCTGTTATTTGTAAGACATCAATTTGTAAAATGTTTGTGCCACAACAATTATATAACTTGCCACCTCAATAATGGCATAATGAAACAACTACTATATTTTTTATTGCTTTTACCTCTATACTCAACTGCACAAAATGAGGATTCTATTTTTATAAGAAAAATTGCTGACGAAATAATGGTAAACGGGCAGGCTTATAAGAATCTCCATTACCTGACCAAAAAGATTGGTGGCCGTTTAACCGCCTCTCCACAAACCTACAAAGCTGAAGCATGGGGATATAAGACAATGAAAGCATCAGGTGCAGATACCGTTTATAAACAGGAGTGTACGGTAAGACATTGGGTAAGGGGTGGGCAAGACAAGGCGACAATAGAATCTATTGATAGAAAAAAGTTTCGTTGGCCATTAGCTGTTATAGCATTAGGCAACTCCATAGGATCAGGGGGAAAAGCTGTTAAGGCAGAAATTTTAGCGGTTAAATCATTTGAAGAACTTGATGCAAGAAAAGAAGAAGTGAAAGGAAAAGTTATCTTTTATAATTTTCCATTTAACGATAAATATATACAACCGGGCAATGCCTATGGTGAAGCAGGTAAGTATAGATATGCAGGGGCAAGTAAAGCAGCCAAATATGGAGCAGTAGCATGTATTATCAGATCCCTATCACAGGCTGCTGATAATTTTCCTCATACCGGAGCAATGGGTTATAACGACTCATTTCCTAAAATACCTGCTATAGCAATTGGGTTAAGAGATGCAGATTCTTTGTATGCAATCTGTAATAACAATAAACACGTACAGGTAAGTATTACTACCAACGGCCATTTTTTAACAGATACGATTGCGCATAATATCATAGCCGAATTAAAAGGCGCAGAACATCCCGAAGAGATAATAACTGTGGGTGGTCACCTTGATAGTTGGGATATGGCCGAAGGGGCACACGACGATGGGGCAGGAGTGGTGCACACCATAGAAGTATTAAGAGTATTAAAAACACTGGGTTACCAACCCAAGCATACCATACGATTTGTTTTGTTTGCAAATGAAGAAAACGGGTTACGGGGTGGTAAAATGTATGCACAGAAAGCAAAAGAAAACCATGAAAAACAATTATTTGCACTTGAATCAGATGAAGGAGGTTTTACGCCACGTGGATTTTCATTTACAACCGATAAAGTAAAATTTGAAAAACTAAAAAGCTGGAGCTATTTGTTTGAACCTTATTTTGGATCACAATTTACCGAAGGTGGTGGTGGTGCTGATATTGGTCCGCTTAGAGATATTACAAATCTAACAGTAGCAGGTTTTAACCCGGATGGTCAGCGCTATTTTGATTACCATCATGCAAAATCTGATGTATTTGAAAACGTAAATAAAAGAGAATTACATCTTGGTGCAGTCAATATTGCCGCTTTGATATATCTTGTTGACAAATATGGCCTTTAAAATTATAATTTATGCGTAAGACTATTATCATTACCGTTTTGTTACTTATTCTCGCCTTTGCGGGTTGGTTTTATTGGAGTTATTATTTTACCTATAGCGATGGTAACAGAAGCGGATTATTACAGAAATTTTCACATAAGGGCAACATGTTTAAAACCTACGAAGGCGAATTAGTTTTAAATAGCCTTACAGCCAACTCGGCCGGACCTCTTAGTGCAGAAAAATTTTATTTTTCAGTAGAAAATAGGGCAGTTGCAAATAAACTTAGCACCCTGGAAGGTCAGCGTGTTATTTTACATTATGAGCAAAAAAACAAACCGCTTTCATGGCGTGGCGATTCGGAGTATATTGTAGATAGTGTAAGAGTTATGCCATAAACATCAGGTTGAATGCAGTAGAAATATTGCCAGTCTTTTATGCAAGTCTGGCAATTGCTTTTTCCATGCGGCAATGGTTTGGGTCTTTATACTTTCAGCAGGTGATGTTATGTCTATAGCAATACACAGACGGGTATCAGGTTTACAGGTTTCTATTATTTGTTTTATAAGTTGATTATTTCTGTAAGGTGTTTCTATAAATATTTGTGTGCAGTTTTTTTTTGCAGAACTGGTTTCCAACTCCTTGATTGCGTTTTTTCTTTCAAGATTTTCAATAGGCAAATAACCACAAAATGCAAACTGCTGTCCATTCATACCGCTTGCCATTAATGCAAGTAAAATACTGCTTGGACCTACAAGTGGTTTAATATTTACACCTAAATTTTGTGCAGACTGTACCAAAATTTGTCCGGGGTCGGCTACTCCGGGGCATCCTGCTTCGCTTATGATTCCAATACTTTTTCCATCCCTTAATATTTGTGTAAACGCCTGCCTTACCTCATCTTCAGCCTTATGTATGGTAAACCATTTGTAATCATCTATTACCATTTCCCGCCAAATCATTTTTAGAAAACGGCGGGCACTTCTCTCATTTTCTACAAAAAAAACATTGCATTTTTTAACAGCATCTACCACATAATATGGTATTGTTTCCATAGCATTTTCATAAAGAAAAGAAGGAATAAGATAAACTGTTGAAGGTGCTAAATCCGATTGAGGTTTACTCATACTTATTTGTTCTTTTTAGCCTAAGTTAAACTATTTGTCAAATGGTTGAATCTTCGGGCTTTGTTGCTGAATTGTTGATACTTAATGTTGCAGCAATTACCGCATAAGATGGTGCGAAAACCCAACCAACAACCGGTACCAGATGCATCAAATAAAACATTAGTCCGTTTGCTATAGCTAACCCTTTGCGGTTGCCAATAAAATATATGCTTTCAGCAGCAGTCAGGTTGTGTCGTTCGCAACTATAATCAAGCATAGAAAAGCCATAATAGTAGCATTCAATGATCAAAGCGAAAAGCGGTACAGTCCAACCCAAAACCGGAATAAATGACAATAAAATTATAGCTATTGCATAGACTGTTTGCCAAAGTGTATTTCTTAATGCTATACTTATACCCCTTACTATATCTTTTAAAAATTGCCCCATATTAAAAGTATGGGTTTGTCCTAAAAGGATTGCTTCAGTTTTTTCGCTAAGCCATGCAAAAATGGGGGAACCAATAATCAACCATAAATACTTAAATAAGGAAAAATAAAAAAGCATGAGCAATAACCACAAAATCATTCCTGCTATAGTGAATAAAAAACCTGCAATGCTACTTTGTAAACTCGCTACCCATTTATGAAGACCGGTTTTTATGCTTATAAAATCAATGACTTCTGTGGCACTATTAGCAAAAAAGTACATGCTAATACAAAATAGTATCATATATATTAGGCCGGGAATTATAATCCATTTCCATAGTTTATGCTGTTTAATAAACAAATGTGCCTGCCCATATGCCTGTACGGCTATTACAATATCTTTAAGCAAATAATTATTATTTAGGGGGCATAAAATTAGCCCGTATTTTTAATCTGTGGGCAAATAGTATGCAAACGGGCTGTTTTAGGGTTGTTTTATGTTTAGGGTTTAGGGTTTAATGTTTGATTTTTTGGGTTTATTTTAGTATCTAACCCCTCAAATCTTACCCTGCTAGCGTAAGTGTTCCTGAAGCTTGTTGAAGTTTAGCGAAGCGTAACTTCAATACAAAATGAAAAGCAGGTCTGCGACCGGTAAACTACGGAGTGTTTGAATAACAGTTAAGTTCTGCTAACACGTTTAAAATAATCAGAGTAATTTTATGCAGTAAAGTTCTTTGAAAAAAAACCCCCTTTTGGGGAGCGGGGGGGCTTCCCTACGTACTTGATGCACAAGGTAATGTGTTGGGTGTGTATGAGTATGTTGGTAATACACCAACTAATATAACCAAGGGCAAATGGACAGAGCAACACCTGTATGGCAGCAGCCGTTTGGGTATGCTAACACCCAAGTGGGATATTAGCAACCACCTGGATAATGATGCTTACCAACCCAACGCCGAAGACCATACACAAGACATAGGCAAGCGGATATACGAACTCACCAACCACCTTGGCAATGTAATGGCTACGGTTAGTGATAAGAAAATAGGGCATGATAACGGAAGCGGTACTATAGATTATTATGAGGCTGATGTTGTGAGTGCTAATGACTATTATCCTTTTGGGATGAGTATGCCGGGGAGGGGGTATAATGCGGGGAGTTATAGGTATGGGTTTCAAAATCAAGAAAAGGATAATGAGATATATGGGGAAGGAAACGCAATAAGTTATAAGTAAAGAGTTGAAGATACAAGGTTAGGTAGATTTTTTTCTATTGACCCACTCACAAAAAAATATCCATTTTATAGTCCTTTTTCTTTTAGTGGCAACAGAGTTATAGATGCTGTTGAACTTGAAGGACTTGAGCCTGGAGTTTTGTTCAGTTCAGCCAATGCTGCTGCACGGGATTTTGCCCAATTATTTAATGATAATTCAATTAGGGCTAATCGGGAATATGGAACAAAAATTTACAGAGTAACTTCTGGTACTGTTATTCAATATTCATACGCTATTCCAGTTGTTGGACAACCAGCTGGGATAACAAATCCACAAATGGCTGGGTTGGTTATTCCAGCTGGAGCAACCGTAACAGATTGGGCACATACCCATGGTGCTTCAACAGCAAGTGCTCGAATTAGATTCCGAGATAATGTTTTTTCTGGTACAGCAGGTACACCTGCTACTGCTACAACACCAGCAGTAGCAGGTACTGGTGGAGATATTGGCTTTTCAGAAAGAAATAGATGGAATGGATATGTGGCTACACCAAGTGGTTCACTACAGAACTACGACATTAATACAAAAGCAATTACAACATTATCAACTGCTATGCCTTCGGACTCTGGTCCGGGTACTGGCGTAGGTGGAACTTCAGCACCAAGTACTTCAACTTATACTATTAAATCAGGAGATACACTAAGCAAAATTGCCCAACGATATAAAACTACCGTATCGGCAATTCAAACCGAAAACGGAATGAAAGACACAAAAATTAAGACAGGCGGAACAATAAAAATAACAAACTAAAATTATGAAAAATTATTTTTTTTCAACACTACTTTTTCTTGCTTTTTATTTTATTTGTAATTCACAAACAATAATAAAAACACAATCTACTATTGATTATGTTCCTAATGAAAAAGTCGCACGGCAGGTGGCGGAAGTAATATTAATTTCCATTTATGGGCAAGAAATTAAAAAGCAAAAACCTTTTAATGTCAAACTACAAGGAGATAGTTTATGGATTATAACAGGTGTTCAAAAAAAAGTAGAAATTGGTGGTGTAGCATATATAGAAATTCAAAAAAAAGATTGCAAAATATTAAACGTTACTCACGGAAAATAACTCATACGATGAAGCTGTGAAAAAGAGCCAAAAGGAAATATAAATAGCAGCCATCTGGGCTTGCAAACTTCGCATACAGTGCCAGATGTAAATATAACTTTGGCAAATGGTGATATTGCTACATTAAGTACCTTTACCAGAGGTGAGAAGATCTTTGAACTAAGCAACCATTTGGGCAATGTATTGGTGACTGTAAATGATAGAAAAGTACAGCACACTACAGACAACTCAACAGTTGATTATTGGGAGGCTGATGTGGTGAGTGCGAATGACTACTACCCTTTTGGGATGACTATGCCGGGGAGGGGGTATAATGCGGGGAGTTATAGGTATGGGTTTGGAGGGCACGAGAAGGATAATGAGGTAATGGGTGATGGGAAATACGTAAGCTTTAATGATTATGGTTTGGACGTTAGATTAGGGAGGCGTTTTGGAAATGATCCAGTTTTCAATGCTTCAATTTCGCCTTATGAAGTTTATAATAATAATCCTCTTTATTTTATTGACCCAGATGGAGAAAGTCCAATCTCAATGCTTATTAAAGCAGCAGCTAAAGCTGGTTTGAAAAAAGCAGCTAAAGAGGTGGTAGAAAATCAAATTAAGAAAAGATTATCTGCTTATATGTCAAAAGGTTGGGCTAAACAATTAATAGGTGATGCTATTGATGCTGTTGATTTTGCAACTTCACAATCTTGGTGGGAGTATGGAGTTGAATTTATTCCTTGGGTTGGTGATGCATATAGTACAGGTAAGTTTACTAAGCAACAATACCACGTTTGGAAAATGGTTCAAAAATTTGAGAGTGTTGGAGAATGGGCTACAAAAGCGGCTGGAAAAGCATTTAAAACTTTAGGATCAAATAAATTAGTAGGTAAAGGTGCGGATTTAGTTGCAGATTTTACAACGAAATTAAATAATCGGGGAAAAGGATTAACACAAGATGATTTAGCGGGTGCAGTAAAAGAAATTTATGGTTTAAGCAGTGGTGTAAAAGCGAGTGGTGTACCATTTAAACATTTACAAGAAGTAACAGAACACCTTTCAGGAATGAAAACTCAAATAGGTAATTTAACTGAAGCCATTAAATCTGGAAAATTTGAAGGAGATGCTTTAAAAGCGGCACAAGGAATTTTAAAGGATGTTTCAAATCAATACAATGAAATATCAAACACATTAGAAAGTGCAAAGAAAGCAGCCAAAAAGTTTTAGAATATGGAGCAAATACAAAATAAAAGCATAAGTGAATTAGGCAACTGGAAATGGAAAAATGAAATTCCAAATGAGGGTGACTCGTTCGTTGTAAAAAATTATTATAGATTGCACAATTTACCAATCAAAGAATACACTTTGTCAGATTTACGATTTATGATTGGACAAAATGAAGGATTAGAATACTTAGTACCAATCGCAATTATTGCTTTAATAAAAGATATTTTTATAGAAACGGATTTGTATCCAGGTGATTTACTTTGTTCTTTATTACAAATAACTAACGAGCCGAACTATTGGACAACTCACCCCAAAGTAAAACAAGATTTAATTAATATTTATACAGAGCAAAAAAAACAATTAGGAAAAATTAATGTACCTGAAGAAGTAAAGGTTAAAATTAAAGATTTGTATAAATCTTTAATCAGTTAAACTTTTGGTAGTGTTCCAGACTTGTTGTTGAGCTATTTTGCAATAACAGAACCAGTTTTTCAATACAAAAAAAGCATTATAAAAGTTATTTTGGTGGCCATTATTGGTCCCCATTTTTTTATCTTAAACCCCCGCCTTCCACACTCCCTATGTGCCACCCACCCTGCCCTCTACCGAAAGTGGCCGCGAACTCTACAATGGCAATATTAGCAACGCCACCTATGCCATAGGCAAAATAGAGAATAGCACCACAGCCGGCTATACCTACCGCTACGATCAGCTTAACCGACTGACTGCAATGGACAGGCACAACATACCAAAACCTTACGGATGGGACAACAACTCCATTATAGATGAATACAAGGAACGTATAAGCTACGATGCCAATGGCAATATACTAACCTACCTGCGCAATAAAAGCCTTGCCAACCACGCAGCAATGGACATGGACAACCTGACCTACAACTACAACCTGGACAACCGTGGCCGACTGGTTAACAACCGCCTGCGCCATGTAAATGATGAAGTGGTGATGCACGGCACAGATATATTTGACCAACAGAACGATAACTACCGTTACGATAAAACAGGTAACTTAGCATGGGACAGACAGGAAGGCATAGAAAAAATAGACTGGACGGTGTATGGCAAAATAGCCACCATTACCAAAAAAACAGGCGTGACTATCCACTACGGATACGATGCCGGTGGCAACAGAATCAATAAGCAGGTAGACGACAGGGGCGTGGTTACTACCACCCACTACGTACGTGATGCACAAGGTAATGTATTGGGTGTGTATGAATACAAAGCCAATGCAGCAGGAGCCCTTACCCACGGCGAGTGGACAGAGCAACACCTGTATGGCAGCAGCCGTTTGGGTATGCTGACACCCAAGTTGGATATTAGCAACCATCTGCCAAATGCAGGGTTTATTGAAAACGCCGAAGACCATACACAAGACATAGGCAAGCGGATATACGAACTGACCAACCACCTTGGCAATGTAATGGCAACGGTGAGTGACAAAAAGATAGGCCATGATAACGGAAGCGGTACCATAGATTATTATGAGGCTGACGTGGTGAGTGCGAATGATTACTATCCTTTTGGGATGAGTATGCCGGGGAGAGAGTATAATGCGGGTGGGTATAGGTTTTCTATCAATGGGCAAGAGAAGACAGACGAGATAAGTGGGGCTGGAGTGTGTCATGAATGAGAAGGATGTAAATTCTTTTCAATGCTGTATAAAAGATGAGGGTAGGTCCCTCATATACGCCCTGCGGGGGGAGTATATAAACCACTTCATGGTGCTGTAATCAAAAGTTATGG
>JANMMU010000091.1:0-10150 GCA_031373555.1 Segetibacter sp.
ACAGCAGTAAGCGAATCAGGGAAGCCCAGCACATTTAAAATTTTAAATGATACCGTCCATGTACTGTTCACCGGCAGGCTATCATTTAGATAAATATTCTCAAACTCATTAGAACTCATAGATGGGTAAGATGTCAATTGATAGTATTTTGCCCCGGCTTTACCCCTGAATAATGTGTTGCCATTAGAAGTAGTCATTTTACTGTAGGCTTTTCCAAACATGGTACTATTGGTTCCTGTAGCAGTCAGGGTAAATGATGTTACCAGATCATTAGTAGAGTCGCTGTAGGTAAATGTACTGCCGGAAGTTACCGGCGAATAATCTTTTGTAACGGTTACGGGAGGATCAATTATAGTAGTAGTACTTTCCTTTTTACATTGAGAAAAGAAAATAATAATAAACAATAAACAAATTGAAGTTGTTGTAGATTTCATTGCTTTAATTAATTGATTCGTAGCTATAAAGTTATAAAATATAATGCCACTTTTTTATTTTGTATTTTTTACAAAGAGTAATACCGCTTATTAAATTCATTGGTATATTCGCCATCATACTTTTACAAAACAATAAAAATAACCCGATATGCAAGCCTGGAACGACTACCAAACTAAAAATAAAGATAGGTTTTTAGAAGAATTACTGGAATTGTTGCGCATACACAGTGTAAGTGCACGTACTGAAAACAAAGCCGATATGATCAAATGTGCCGAAGCTGTAAAAGCAAGATTGCTGGAAGCAGGGGCAGACAAAGTTGAAATTTTCCCCACAGCAGGACACCCGGTTGTTTATGGAGAAAAGATAACCGATCCATCAAAGCCTACTGTTTTAGTTTATGGTCACTATGATGTACAACCTGCCGACCCTTTAGAATTGTGGCACAGCGGTCCGTTTGAACCGGTAATAAAAGACGGTAAAATATATGCCCGTGGTGCTTGTGATGACAAAGGTCAATTCTACATGCACATCAAAGCATTGGAAACTATGGTGAATACAGATTCACTACCAACAAATCTTAAGTTCATTATTGAGGGTGAAGAGGAAGTAGGAAGCCCCAATCTTGCAACTTTTATCAAAGAGAAGAAATACATGCTAAAGGCTGATGTAATTCTCATCAGCGATACCGCAATGCTTAGCCTTGATACACCTAGCATAGATGTTGGAGTACGTGGACTAAGTTATATAGAAGTGGAAGTTACCGGCCCCAACCGCGACCTGCACAGTGGTGTATATGGTGGTGCAGTAGCCAACCCCATTACTATATTGGCACAAATCATAGCAAGCCTGCACGACGAAAATAACCACATCACCATTCCAGGGTTTTACGATGATGTACTGGAATCTTCAGCAGCAGAAAGGGCTGAAATGGCAAAAGCCCCTTACGATGAATCCGAGTACAAACATGACCTTGGCGTAACAACGCTATGGGGCGAAAAGGGCTACACTACCAATGAAAGAACAGGCATAAGACCGACATTGGAAGTAAACGGAATATGGGGCGGCTACACCGGCGAAGGCGCTAAAACAGTATTGCCTTCAAAGGCTTTTGCAAAAATCAGTTGCAGGTTGGTCCCTAACCAGACAAGTGCAAAAATGACCAAACTACTGATTGAACATCTGGAAAAAGCAGCACCTGCAGGTATTACACTAAAAGCATCTGAACACCACGGTGGCGACCCATACCTGACACCTGTAGATAGTATTGAATACAGGGCAGCATCCAAAGCTATTGAAACTACATTTGGCAAAGCCCCCATACCTGTAAGAGGTGGTGGCAGCATTCCTATTACTGCTTTGTTTGAAAGTGTATTGGGTTTAAAAACTGTCTTTTTAGGATTTGGGCTTGATAGCGATAACCTGCACAGCCCTAACGAAAAATATGATCTCGCAAATTTTTACAAGGGAATAGAAACCATTCCCTATTTCCATCAGTTTTTTGCAGAAATGAAAAAATAAGATTCACACAACGAGACAAAGAATACAAAGGGACAAAGTTTATGGCTTTGTCCCTTTGCATTTATCTAGTATCTAAAATCTAACATCTAATCTCTTGCATCTACAATCGCCTCTGCAACACTTCCATCATCTCAGCTTTCCATGTGGTGAAGTTGTTGGCAAGAATCTGTTTCCTGGCTTCTTTTACCAACCATAAGTAAAACGCCAGATTGTGAATGCTTGCTAATGTAAGTGCAAGAAATTCTTTGGCTACAAATAAATGCCGCATGTATGCTTTGGTGTAGTATTGACTTACTTCACATGGCAACCCATCATCAATAACCGAGAAATCGTCTGCCCACTTTTTATTTTTCATGTTAATGACACCCTTTGTGGTAAACAACATCCCATTGCGGCCGTTGCGGGTGGGCATTACACAGTCAAACATGTCTATACCAAGGCTGATGCACTCCAAAATATTCCACGGTGTGCCAACGCCCATAAGGTATCGTGGTTTTTCCAAAGGCAGTTCATCGCAACAGAGGGCAGTAAACTCATACATCATCTCCGGCGGTTCGCCTACACTAAGGCCTCCAATTGCATTACCTGTTGCATTTTTTGAAGTAATATATTGACATGAGGCTGTTCTTAAATCTTTGTAAGTACCGCCTTGCACTATCGGAAATAGGTTTTGCGTGTAGCCGTATTTATCAGGCGTTGTATTGAATTGCTGAAAACACCTGTCTAACCAACGATGCGTAAGTTCCATACTGTTCCTTGCGTATTTATATTCGCTGGGATATGGCGGACATTCGTCAAAAGCCATCATAATATCTGCACCAATTGTCCGTTCTATGTCCATTACTTTTTCAGGGGTGAACAAGTGCTTGCTACCGTCTATATGCGATTGAAAAGTAACCCCTTCTTCATTAATTTTTCGGCTTGCCGCTAATGAAAAAACCTGGTAACCGCCACTGTCGGTAAGTATAGGCCGGTTCCATCCGTTGAATTTGTGTAAACCACCTGCCGCTTCTAAAATATCTGTGCCCGGTCTTAGGTATAAGTGATAGGTATTGCCCAATATTATCTGCGCATTTACATCGTTGTATAGTTGCTGTTGTGTTACAGCCTTCACACTGCCCACAGTACCAACAGGCATAAAGATGGGCGTTTCTATTACACCATGGTCGGTGGTTATTGTACCTGCCCTTGCTTTGGAACCGGGTTGTGTATGCTGTAGTTCAAATGATAGTGAAGCCATGGTTAATGTGAAAATGTGAAAATTCGAAAATGTGAAAATGTGCTGATGTGATAATGTGCTAATGTGATAATGTCTTTGTTTTGCTACTGAATATGATTTGGGCAAATGTATTGATGAAAATAAAAAAATGGAGAAAGTTATCTTTCTTCATTCATTAAATGGTTTGATATTTATTATTACTGCGAAGCTAAACCGGGTATGGAGTATCAGGAGATAAAATAATTGCAATACAACTCCCAAAAATTCCACTACCTATTTGAACCAAATAAAATTTTTACCATCAATTTATTCTTGTTTTAACAAAAACATTAACTTTAAACCCTAAACATTAAAACCAAATTATGAGACAGTTATATTACGTGATCGTTTTTCTATTTATTGCAGTTGCTGCAAATTCGCAAAGTGTGGGTATTGGCACCACATCCCCAAATCAAACCGCCAAGGTAGATATCAGCTCTACCACACAAGGATTTCTTCCTCCAAGAATGACTCATGCCCAGCGGAGTGCAATCGTAACTCCTGCACAAGGATTGATTGTTTATTGTACAGATTGTGGCACAAATGGCCAACCCCAATATTACAATGGTACATCGTGGAGAAGTTTGGATGGAGGAGCTGCTACCAATCCCCCATCAGTTACAGTTCTTATTTGTAGCCAAACATGGATGACTCAAAATTTAAGTGTAAGCAAATACAAAAATGGCGATATCATTCCGCAGGTTACTGATTCACTTGCATGGCTAACGCTTACAACCGGAGCCTGGTGTTGGTACAAAAATGATTCTGCTATTTATGCTGCCAAATATGGAAGGCTCTATAACTGGTATGCCGTCAACGACCCTCGTGGCCTGGCTCCTACCGGTTATCATGTTCCTACAGATTTGGAATGGAATGTTTTGGTAAAATGTATAGATCCTGCCGCAGATACCTCACTGTCAATACAAAGCACAACAGCAGGTGGCGCATTAAAAGAAGCCGGCACCGCTAACTGGGTAACACCAAATACCGGAGCAACAAATAGTAGTGGTTTTACAGCGCTTCCCGGTGGATTAAGGAGTAGTACAAATTCAGGATTTACAAATATAGGTATATATGGATATTTTTGGACTACCTCTGAATCTGACCCTACTTCAGCAAAATATCATCGCCTGTTTGCGCAGGACACAAATGCTTTTAGAAGCACCCGGCCCAAAGCAGCAGGATTGTCAGTAAGATGTATAAAGGACTGATGAAAAAGTTATTGTTCTCACCTTTGCAGGTATTGCATTTGTGATAATACCTGCAAGGGTTATAAAATAATTTGAAAGGACCTAATTAATATTTTAACACTCCGTGGTTTACCAGTCGGATCGTGTCCCCAAATTCAGTAGGGAGACCTGCTTTTCATTTGATATTTAGGTTAGCTTCGGAAAACTCAACAAGCATCAACAATACTTATTCTAGCAGGGGAATCCTAATTTTGAAATTTGCAAATTAATTATGTTATTAAAAACTCATTTAATTAAAAAGGGTTATTATTGCACTGCTATGAAAAAATTATTACTACATTTTCTTTTGTTAGGAAGTTATTTTTTAACGAGTGCGCAGTCTCAAAATTTAGAGGGGAATTATGATTCTTATGGATTTTTTTTTCATCCAACTGCTTCAAGGGCATTTACACCTCGAAAAACACTTATCAAAATCAGCACTAACACGTACCAGGTCTATTTAGGAGATTTAGGTGGAAATAACTATAGTTTTCAATTTACAATAGACCCAAACAATAATTTGGTAAACTGGTTACCTGTAGGTTCTACGCCACAATTACCTTCAAGTAATTTCATGAATTATGATAATCCAGGTGGGTTCACCTATTCAGGTCAGCTGCCCGGGGTTGCCCCATACGTCCACGCCTCCTACAACAATACTTATGATTCATTAACACATACTTTTTGGTTGCATTATGGCTATGGTGTGGGATCAGCAAACGAAGCTGGGTTTTCAAGACAAATATATGAAAAGCTTATTTTGGTTCCTCCTCCAATACTCACTTCATTTTCTCCAACAAGTGGGACTTTGGGTACAGAAATTACGATTATTGGTCGTAATTTATCTACAATGAATAATATAAATTTTCAAAATAGGGCTGCTGATTCATTTTATGTAGTATCGGATAGTGTAGTAAAAGCAATAGTGGGTAATGGACAGACCGGAAAAATATTTGTAGCAGCCTCAAACGGCCTTGACTCAATAGGTACATTTACTTTTATTCCGCCAGTTGTAGATACAAATCAATGGCAATATGTAGGTAATCCCGCATTTTCATCCGGGCCTGTTTATTCAACTAATATGGCAATATCTAAAACCAATATCCCGTATGTTGTATACATGGATTCGTCTACACGCTTTGCCAGAGTTAAAAAATTTATTAACGGTAGTTGGATGGATGTTGGTCCCCCATCTTTTTTAATTGGTAAAGTAAATTTTATAGATTTAGTAATTGATAATAATGAGGTTCCTTATATCTGTTACAGCGATTCATCTTACAATGGAAACCTAACTATTAGAAAATTTGATGGAAGCACCTGGATAATTGTTGGAAACCCCGGTTTTGCCCCGGTAGTGCAAAATCTTGGTTTTAATCCTATTATTGATCTTGATGGTAGTAATAATGTTTATGCAGCTTTAATTGATACAATTAGCGGAGGTGTTCAAAATCTATCAGTTTATAAATTTAATGGCACTACATGGACTAATTTAGGAATAATTGGAAAACCTTTCTTTGATTTTTCATTTTCGGTAGATAAGGTCAATAACATTCCTTATGTGGTTTATGCTGATGAAGCCGTCAATTATCAAGCTACAGCAAAAAAATATAACGGTTCAAATTGGGTTACTGTTGGGAATGCCGGTTTTACCAATGCATCTATTGGGATTTATTATCTTTCGTTAAAAATTGATCAAAATGGAGATCCGGTTTTTGCGTTCCAGGATGATGATAAATTTGAAAGAATAAGTACTTATAAATTTAGCGGCGGAAACTGGAATATTGTAGGTTCAGAAAGATTTTCTAAATGCCATTCGTTTTATACAACTTCTCTTGCCATTGATAAAAACAATTTACCCATTGTAGCCTTTCTAGCTGATAACTACCAAAATGGAGCGGTAACAGTTATGAATTTTACCAATACTGGAAATTGGAATATTGTTGGGTATCGCGGATTTTCCACAACATTTGGTACATATAAGAGTGCTTTAGCTATTGATACTATGAATGTTCCCTATGTAGTCTTTCCGGATTCAGATAATGGAAACAAAATAAGCGTAAAGAAATTTTACACTTCCTTATTACCGTTAACTTTTATGTCATTTACTGCATTAGTCAAATCAGATGAATCAGTTTACCTGAACTGGAAAACAGCAAGCGAAGTAAACACATCCTATTTTAATATTCAAAGAAGCCTTGACGGAAACAATTTTCAAAACATTGGTAAATTAAAAGCCTTTAGCAGTAGCGGAAATGGAAAATATGAATTTTATGACCACCTATCCAACCAGATAAAAGGGGTTATATATTACCGTTTACAAATAATAGATAATGATGGCCATTACAAATACAGTGAAGTGAAAAGTGTAAAGGTCCAAAGCAATTCTAAGTACTTCATAATGCCGAATCCCGCAAAAGATTTTGTTGTAGTGAGTGGAAATAATATTGCAGCAATAAGCATTGCAGATGTTACTGGTAAAACCCTTATGAGCAATAAAAATAACCGGATAAATATTTCAGGGCTTGCGAAAGGCATTTATTTTATACGAATAGAAGGTAATGATGGTACTATTCAAACAGAAAAATTGTTAGTGGAATAGTTATTTCAGTTACGGAAGTTTCCTTAGTTGTTTTTCACCAACAGCCATCTTTTATTGTTTTCACTCTTGAAGGTGTTGTATTTCTGATTACACGTGCAGGAGTGGAATAATTTCATAATAAACAGTTGCTCGTAAAGATAATTTTAAAGAACTTAACTGTTATTCAATTACTCCGTGGTTTACCGGTATGGAGACCTGCTTTTCATTTGATATTTAAGTTTGCTTTTATCTTGTACTAAAGTTATACCTTAATAATCTTCAACTTAGACAACAGAACACTTTATCTACGTATTGATTCTTATAGAAAACTGCAGGCGAAAAAAGAATTTCGACTTAATGTGTATTTTTTACACATTAATTTCTATTTTTGCAAAAACTATTTATTTATGAGAAAAATTCTTGCCGGCGTTTTACTTTTATTATCCCTCACATCTTGCACCAAACAGATTGACAAACAAACTTATAAAACCGATGAAATTGTACAATCTTCAACTAATACAACAGGTCAAAAATTAACTGGAACTGAAAAGGTAAAATTATTAAAAGCAAGAACAGTTGCTACTTATTATGCCAGTTCATACATACGTGAAAAGGCTTTTTATGTAGAAGTTGATAGCATTCCTTATAGCAAGTCAGTGATCGTTCACCATAAAATGTCAGATGGTTCCTGGAGAAATTTCCCGTTAAAGAAAATAAGTTCTACAAATACCAAATCAGAGATTTGGGGATGGGAATTAAATTATGGCGTTGGTACACCTGCTGCTTCAACCTTTGCCAGCGTAGGTTTTAGCGATGAATTTGTAGTGAAATATGCAGTAAACGGCCAGGTTTATTGGGATAATAATTATGGAAAAAATTACAGCATTTCTAACCCGTTAGTTACAGACGGAATGTTTATGCAGGATGGTTTAAATGTAAGTGCAGATACCTACCACAGCAATTTTACGGCTGCTACCACTAACAATATTTTAAGGGTGTATGCTGACATCAGAAACATAGCATATGCCAAGGAGGTCTCATTGGTTTACACTACTAATAATTGGCAAACTGTTAATTATGCCAATTTCAATTATGCAAACACTTATGGATTTGGAGGTTCAAATTATTCACTCAATCCGTCATCAAAGAATTTTGAAAAGTGGACTGTTTCGATCACTTTACCTTTTGCTGCTACTACAGTTAAATATGCTATTCGCTACAAAGTAAATGGAGCAGAATATTGGGATAACAATTATGGCAAGAACTACATTCAGAAAAGAATATAACACACAATAAAAAGAAAAAAAATGAAACCCTGTCTTTGGATGGCGTTTTTTATTTTACTGCTGGTTTTTAGACTCGCTTTTCCGGACACAAGAACTATGGCTTTTTGCTTATTCTAAGGTAGTAACAGAATGATAAAAATTCTACCACAAAGGTTTCCAAACCAGTAGGTAATGCCATTATTTTTTTGAGACTGATTTGAAAGAACTTTACTGATATTCAATTTCTCCTTAGTTTACCGGTCTGGAGTCCTGCATTTCATTTGATATTTAAGTTCGCTTCGCAAAAAGTCAACAAGCACAACGAACACTTACGGTAGCTGGGCAACAAGCATAAGAAACACTTACACTAGCTGTTAGTTGAGTATCTACGGATGCAATGTGTCATATAGGCTTGCTAACTATCTTTATACTTATTATATATACTCATTAGGAATTCATCGCCTTGCCTAACTCTCTTATTGCAAAACTCATCCGCAATTTCTTTTTGCTGATTTTGGTAAAGAAATTCAACCAAATCTCCGATGTTTTTATTATCTCTTGAGAAAAAGTGAGTTGGAAATTGAATTGAGTTCAAAATTGCTCCAAGATATTTTGCAGTTTTTCTTTGCTCTCCCTCATCTTTGAGTTTTGCAAGATTTTCTATTAAATGATAGGAGTAAAAATTTCTGATAGGTATTTTAAGTGACTTCAGAACTAATTCTGTATAGTCTTCGTTTAATTCTGGAGCAAATTCAAGCAAATTAGAAAGTGTCGCTAAAATTTTCTGATCCTCCTCTTCAGTTGCATTCTCATATTTTGCTGCTAGATATTTCCACAAATCAAGAATAATCTTTTGAAACTTTTGAGCTTCATCACTATTTGAATTCCCGAAATACTTATTCTGCCGCCAAACAAAATTAATTAGTTCGACAATAGTTGAGCGATTGTTCTTTTCAAGAATCATCAAGAGCAGCCCTCCCTTTTTCAAATCTTCAAATCCCCAAAAGTAAAATGCCACGATATGATTAACAATTCCACGTTGATGAATTTTTTTTATATGAATGTCATTTTGAATAACCCTTTCATAGTGAGGATAAAAAAGCTGATAGATTTCTTTGTTAAAAGGCGGATTACCAAAGGAAAAACCACTGATAAAGGCAATCCACTTATCTTCTTTAAGTTGATAAAATTCCTTGACTTTATCTATTATCCAAGTTTGATCTAAAAAATACCACTGCTCAAAATACCAACCAGTAAGGATATAACTATCCACAATTTCTTTCCTAAAGCTCTGTTCCATTAATACTTTTACATCCTCTTCCCATTTAGGTTGATTTTGTTCTGGGGACAATGTTCTTGTACTTCGTAATGAATAATGCAGCAAGGATCTTAGCACTTTTCCTGCAACGGAATTAAGAGAGTACGTGGGGAAATCCATATTTGTTCGCTTAAAATCATCAACGGTTTTCAAGCTATAGACAAGCGATTTCAAAATCTTTTTCGCAATTGGTAAATACGATAAGTCAAATGCGTGATTGTCTGATTGCATTCCTACAGCTAAAAGATTTCCTATAGCACCTCTTACCCAATCAGCTGTTGCTCCCCAGCTATCATTTTCTAAATTTAACTCGCCTGAATTAAAATTTTCATTGTCAATATATGTCTGGAAAAAGGTCAAGACCTTTTCCCAATTAAATGCTCTTTCTTTTTTCCAAGCCTCATTAAACCCTAACTCCGCTATTTTAGGTAGTCTATTTTAATAGACTTGAAGAGGTCGGTATTTTTCTTTGTGATTTCTGATAATATCCAGGAATCGCCTATTTTGAGTTTGTAAATAGATTTGCTGATCTCAATAATATCTTTGGGT
>JANMMU010000131.1:0-16689 GCA_031373555.1 Segetibacter sp.
CGGGGTGATTACATTTTGTTAATTTTAAACTATTAGATGCGGGTAATTATTGGATAAAAAGCCTGAAAGGCTTTCATTTCAATAGCCGTGGGTGCAACCCACGGTAAGGTGATTTGGCATTAGTCGAACAACCCTGAAGGGGTTGAACTATAAAATGTTGTGCAACCCTTTCAGGGTTGCTTTTCCCAAAATTCTTTTCAACCACAGGTTGCACCTGTGGCTATGCAAATAAAACCCCTTCGGGGTTGTATTTTATGCTGCAAATTTCAACTATAGCTTGCACCATGAAACATGCATTGCAACTTCTCCACTTTTATTATTATTTCGGACAATCTGCAACCTCGTACTCTATAATCTTTGTAAGTGTAGAAGGTGTACCATCAGGTTTGGTAAAACTGATTTCTACTTTCTTTGAATACTTACCAGGCTTTCCTACTTTGGTTATATACTGTGCTGTTCCATCCCAACCAACTTCAATATTTTTATTATCAATCTTTATTACATGATGATATATTTTGGTAAACTCTCCAATACCTGCAGTTATATTTAAGTCTTGTCCTGGCTTAAAGTATAAAGCATTGGTTCCAATAAAATAATCTATCCCAGTACAATCAATACAGATATTTGAAACCTTTCGATCACAAAAATCTAATATTGCCGCTTCGGCATTCCTAATATCATTTTGAAATCTTATAAGTTTGTTTAGTGTTTGAATAGAAGATGATTTATTGAAATAATTTTCCAGGGAACTATCTCTTATTAATAGTGAAATATTTTTCAATGAGGAATCTAACACTGTATTATTTTGAAATTCTTCTTTAACTAGGGTGTCAACTTTCAAAATACTCAATTTGTATTCATTTATTTTTCTTAAAAGCTCTTTTGCTCTCCCTCTTCCAACCAAAACCTTTTTTGTTGCGACAGTATTATTTTCATCGAAGGAACCACCAGTTGTTTTTTGTCCACTAAATTTCATTAATTCTACCTTTAGCTCTTCGATGTATTCGTTTAGTTCGTCAGAGAAAATTTGAATGCTATCAGCCTTAGGTTTCCAAATTTCCGCCCTTGTCTTTGTAAAATCCTGATATAGCTTTGATTCGAGAGATATCAAATAATTTTTGTTTGAGCGGTCTATGGTTTTATTAGAATTCTCCAAACTCCGGTTCATCTCCCTAAAAACAATCAACTCATCTTCCTTAGACTTACCACCAAAATCATTGCAGCCTGCAAAGCCAATAACAATCATCAGCATTATTATCAGAGTTCTCATAAATTGATGTTTAGTAAAATGAATGTAAGTCAGATTTACAGCAAATGGGTGAAAAAGCTCCTAAATATTCCCTAATACCGATTGGGTATCCGTAATAGTCCAATTTCATTGTACTAAACAGCTATCAAATCAGCATTATACCCCTTGATATTGGTGTATTCAAAATTTTATTTGGTATAAGATGCAGTGTGCGACCCCGCCTACGGTCGGGGCTGGCAGCCAATGCGGCTGAATATTGTTAATATGTTGGCGACATAAAAATAATAATTGCAAGGCTTGTCTATTGAATATTGACAATATTTTCATTTTCTTATTATCTTGTCGCCATGAGTACTAAGCACCTTAATAAATCACTGGGTATAAGGCTGGTGGTAGTTGTTGTAATTGGTAACATTATTGGCTCGGGGGTATATAAAAAAGTTGCCCCTATGGCGGCTGAACTGCACAGCAGCGGCTGGGTGTTGGTTTGTTGGTTGCTGGGGGGCATTATTACTTTGTTTGGTGCACTTAGCAATGCAGAGGTTGCAGGTTTACTTGCTGATACAGGTGGTGAGTATGCTTATTTTAAAAAGATATACAACCGGTTCTTTGCTTTCCTTTTTGGGTGGACCATGTTTGCAGTAGTACAAACGGCGGGCATTTCGGCATTGGCTTATGTATTTGCCCAATCATTACATAGTGTTATTGGATTACCTCCTATAATGGCTGATATGGCGGGTTGGAGTATTGGTGGTGCATTTTTTCCCTTCGCAGATTTGAATGTGAAACTTACTGCTATTGTACTCATTATCATTCTCACATGGATTAACACCAGAGGCATTAAAACCGGCGCCAACGTTAGTATGGCTATTCTGCTGCTTGTTTTTGGGGGGATCTTTATTATAGTAGCGGCGGGTGTTGGCAGCAGTCATTCACATCTGGCAACAAGTTTTGATTTTACTTCCATTCCTGATAAACCAATAACGATTACAGCAATTTTCACGGCCATGCTTTCTGCGTTTTGGGCTTATCAGGGTTGGGCTTCCATTGGTTTTGTTGGCGGAGAAATTCAGGATGCAAGAAAGAGTATTCCACGGGGAATTGTTACAGGTGTATTTATTATCATAGCGCTCTATCTTACAGTTAATGCAACTTATTTGTCAATACTTTCTATTCCACAATTGGAAGAAATTTACAAAAGTGGGAATAAAATAGCCGCAGTAGAGGCTGTAAAGCTTTTTTGGGGAAATGGAGGTGCGTTGTTCATTTCCATACTCATTTTAATTACAACTTTGGGCTGTACAAATGCTACCATATTATCAGGTAGCAGGCCCATCTATGCCATGGCAAGGGAGGGTTTATTTTTCAAAAGAGCGGCTACACTAAACAATGCACACGCCCCGGCAAATTCTTTGTTATTTCAATGTGTGTGGGCCTGTTTGCTTGTATTGTCCGGCACGTTTGACCAACTGACGGACATGATCATTTTTGCTGTATTCATTTTTTATGGGGCAACCACACTTGGGGTATTCATATTGCGTAAAAAAATGCCCGATGCGCCCCGTCCCTATAAAGTTTGGGGTTACCCAATTATCCCGGGTATTGTAGTTCTATTTTGCATCTGCCTGTTTTTTAACACAATTTATACAAGACCAAGAGAGGCTGTTATTGGAATGATACTGATACTTACCGGTGTACCGTTTTACTTTTGGTTTAAAAAGAATTATGTGCAATCAGAGAGGAGTGATATTTCTTAATCCTTACGGTTTAATACCATGAACTTTTAATGCAAAATTACTTATCCGCATAAAATATATTTTCATCAGTAACAATAGGTAAATTCATAAATTTCTGCACAATACGGGCAACAACTATAACATCTTTTTGACAGTAATTAGTTATTCGTTGCAGGTTGTTCTCTTTGTAATATACATGCTGTACCATACTGCCGTCTATATCGTCTTTACTGGTGGGAATGCCCAAAATAGAAGCTAAAAGGTTCAAAGACGTATAATTTTTGTAATCACCAAACCGCCACCAATGTAGTGTGTCTACCCATTTTATTTCCCAGGGCTTGGCTCCATGAATGTTCATAGGTGCAGGCAGTTTTAATCCATTTATCAGCATCCTTCGGCAGAGGAATGGTATATCAAATTCCCTGATATTATGCCCGGAAAACTGAAAATTGGGGTTATGCTTATACATTCTTTCAATCAAAGAAATGAACTGAACCAATAAATCAACCTCATTATGGGCTGCAATACTTTTTATTTTTAAACATAACCTTCCGGCTTTATCTTTGTAAAAAAAACCGGTAGAAATACATACCACTTTAGCAAATTCAGCTAAAATCCCGGCTTTTTGGTGATAAGCAGCTTCTAAATCAAAGCCCTCTGGCATTGTTTTTGAAATTTTATCATGAAAAAGTTTGCGACCTTCCTCGGGCAAATCATTGCAACTGTCAGCCTGAGGAACGGTTTCAATATCCAAAAAAAACAAGTCTAAAAGTGATTGATTATTGTTCAAAATAGTCTTTCTTTATTTTTTTAAAACAAATTATCTAAAAATGAGTTACAATCAGGATTTTTCTGCTACCAACCCCCAGAAACCAACAAAAAGAGATGACCGGAAAATTATTTACGGTGTTCTTATTGCAGCACTTCTTGGAACATGGGGTTACATAATTTATGATAAAAATAAAACGAATGATGCAATAACCCAACTTCAGACACAATATACCAATGTTGATTCAGCAAGAAATGAAATTCAGAATGAATTTAATGCATCTCTTGCCCGTTTAGATCAAATTGCCAGCGATAGTGCAAAATTAGAAGGTGATTTAGCAGAAAGAAAAACTGAAATTGACCGGTTAAAAAATGAAATTAAAAGTATTACCGGAAAAAGCAGGGCTACTGCCGCCGAACTGGAGAGAGCTAAAGGTCTGATTAACCAATTGAACATGCGCATAGATGATATGTTTACAGAGATTCAAAGACTAAAAGGTGAAAATCAGCAATTGGCATCTAATAATCGTCAGCTTACTAAAGATAAACAACAATTATCAGTAGAGAAAACCCAGGTACAGGATAATCTGACTGCGGCAGAATCTGCACGTAGGGATGTAGAAGATGTTGCCTCTACCCTACATGCCAGTGATATGTCAATTTCTGCAGTGGACATAAAAGGCAGTGGAAAAGAAAAAGAAACTGACAATGTAAAAAAGGTTGACCTTCTAAGAGTAAACTTTCAGTTGGATGTAAACCGTGTAACCCCATCGGGCAATAAAGAGATTTATGTAGCTGTTACTGCGCCGGATGGTAGATTGGTAACTATGCCAAGTGGTAGCGGTACGTTTGATACCAGAAATGATGGTACTAAAACCTATACGGCAAAAATTATGATTCCTTATCAGCAAGGCAAAGTTGCACCTGTAAGTTTTGACTGGAGACAAGAAGGAAAATATCAGCTTGGCGATTATAAAATCGAAGTTTATCACAACGGATTTAAAATAGGTGAAGCCAAAAAAACCTTGAAGAAAGGTGGATTGTTCGGATAATCACAACTATAACAACTCCACATATAAAAGGCAGGTGAATTAATTTTCACCTGCTTTTTTTTATAGAATAGCCCTCAATGAAGCACGACCTATATGTATAGTCCTTGTTTCTGCAGGCTTTCTGCCTTCGTACTGAAAACTAAGCTCAAGATTATTCCCCAATCTTTTAGTGAGGTCAAGGTTCCACAATAGATTTTTGCCCGGCAATAAAGCATCTAACATTATATAACTGACTGTAGAATTTACTGCGCCACTGTAGTTAATATTAGTGTAGGTAAATTTACCCGTTAGACTTGTATTATTAACTGCATTGTATTTACTCTCAAGGGTAAATGAATTATTTATTGCTTTTTCCCCTCCGTATAAAATGCTGTTTTTCTTTTGTACAAACTGATAGCTTGTCTGCAATCTGAAAGATGTGCCTTGCGTAAGTGTGAGCCGGGGTTCAGCACTAATGTTTTGAATATCATAATTACGGTTATCGAATCCCGGAGTAAACAACGATTGATAACCCAACCGCAGGATCGTTTCAAATGTGTACAAACCGGCAAAATTGACACGGCCTTTCATGATCCAGTTACTGAACTTTCTGCTTTCAAAGCCATAGGTTAGCAGGGCTTTATTAAAGTTCCTTGTATTGCTAACATCCATACCCCACTTGCTGCTAAACCGGTTGAAGGAAAATGTATTGGTAAAAATATTTGATAAGGTTATGAGTGAAGTATCATTGATAGCTCCTTTAAACGGGTTGAACTCTACCAAACCATTTGACAATTCCTTTTTAGCTGTTTGCAAGGTTGATTGTAGATTGAACCTGCCAATAAGATCCGCTAATTTTTTTCGTTTAAAATTTGTAGTGATCGTTCTTGGATTTATTGAAAACGAATAATTGAATTGGGTGTAATTAGCTTTCACAAATTGATTGGTTGGCGTAAATACCCTTATATATTTTGCCTGGTCAGGAAACAAAGCCACTTCAAATTCATTAAGCTGTGGTACACCGTCTGCGTTGTAATCGTTCCAGGTATATTCTCCCCTACCTGCTGGCACTTCTATGTAACTGAAATCTCTTCGTTGCTCCTGCCCTGCCCCGGCTTCGTACAATACGTTGCCTGTTATAAATCCAGAAAATTCATTGATTGTATATTCAGCTCTGCCCAAAATTGTTTTTTCCGCCTGCAGATTAGTAAGCGTGGGGTTAATGACTTGCAACTGACGATAAGTAGCATTCAATCTAAACTGATGATGTATGTTCTTAAGCAATTCGGTTGTCAGGTTAATGTTGTGGCTTCTGTCCACCTGCTCCATTTTTTTATTGAAAGGCAGTTTATCGCTTCGCGTAAAATAATTTATAGCCCATTTATTGTCTTTGGTAATATCAGATTTAACAAATGCCGAGATGGTGTTAAATTGAAAACTTAATGCGGTAAGCGAATCTGTTGCAATGTTTCTTACTTCATTTTGCTGCATAGCAAAGGCTGCACCTATTGTATAATTTTTTGCCTTTGGCAATAACTTTTTCACTTCAAATGAGGGACGAAAAAAATATCCCTTGCTTAGTAAACCAGAAAAATTTGTAAGATTAATCTCATTATTAAAATGCCAGGTTTTTATTTGCTGCATTTGTATAGCCTGTTGCCTGAAACCTTTATAACCATCGTTTCTGATGTAGGATGAAGATTGAAGCCGTAAGATATTATTGGCAGAATCGTTTAGCTCTATACTTACAACCGGCAGATGTTCAGTTGCAGCCAAAGGTTGAAAGTCAAGTCCCCAGTCGCGGTAAAATTCAACGGTTCTTAATCTTTCCAACGGCTTAAATGATTGTTCGGCAACTTCGTAGCCCGCATTCAATTTTAGTTGTTTCATTTTTCCATTTGATTGCAATGGAATAAAATGACCAAACAAAACCCTTCCGGCAAAGCCTTTATTATCTCCTTTGTTTTTTGACGACAAAGTATTGATGTCATAATTGCTTAGTGCCATTTCTGTCAGCAATGACGTTTGTGGTGCAAATTTATAAGTAGCACCTACAGTTACCAATTGTTGTTTTTTAGGAGTTACCAAAAAAGATGCAGGTTCAAAATTACCTTGTGGCACGCCATTTAGCGGAACTACCCATTTATATACTTTACCATTAGCGCCATTAAAGTCAGGTATATAATTACCTTTTCCCGCACCAACTTCCAGAAAACCCAGGCTATACTTTGCACTGTCAGGATTGGTAGAATAAATGTAAATAGGATAAGTGATGGCCGAGACTGTAGAGTCTTTTTGAGCATACAAAATTTTATTTACCGAAAAAGTATCAAGAAATACACTGGGGTAAAATGCATTTTGTGTACTATCTCCAATGTCACTTAAGAATTGTCTTTGCTTAACTTCCAATGTCTGATTGATGGGTGAATTTTTAGCATCAGAATTATTATAAACCGCTATGTTGACACTAAGTTTTTTATTCACCTGTATTTCGTCTGCACCATACAGCATAGCATTTAGATAGCTACGTTCTGCATATTCAAACTCTACCTGAATGCGGCTGTCCTTGGTAATCATATGCCTTGGGGTAAATGTCAACTCGGCTGTATTGTAGTTAATAATATAGTCCTGGTCTTCGCCCCGCTGCATTACCTGGCCATCTATAAACACCCTTTCACTTCCTGCCAGCACTATAAAATAAAATTCATTATTTACCCCCCTCAACCTGTAAGGACCCTGATTTCCTTCCAATCCCTGAAAAATATTGCGGGTAAATTTACCTTTTGCGATAGCACCACTTAACTGTAAATTGTTTGAACCATTTTTACCAAAGGAGGATGCATTGCTGTACGATATACCTTGTAAGCGTTTGTAAAAATTAAGAAAGTAAGACTTATTTTGGCGCAGGTCTATATCGCCTAAGTTTACTTCCCATCCTTTCTTTTTAAACTGTAGCCAAACCTTATCAAATTCGTTGAGTTGTTGTGTATTACCATCGGGCTGTATGGGTATGTTGTTGTCAGTGATTGCAGCAGCAACCTGTATGCTATCTGCAAGCATACCACTTAGCTGTAGGTTAAATTGTGAATTCACTACTACATCCTGGCTATTGCCAAAGCTCAACGAGCGGCCAAAACTACCGTTGTAATTCATGCTGCCAAAGTCAAACAATGCAGCGGTGGATGGTTGTTGTTTATCCCTGTAGTAAAATGATTTTTTATCAATGATAAAATTGTTGATGATACTGTCGTAAGAAAAACGTTTGGCAACAGCATTGAGCTTGTAGGGGAAAACCCTGTATGAAATATTGATACTGTCAATATTTGTTTTTGCTTTCCATGTCAGGGTAGCATTTACCTCATCCAATATATAGAAGGAGGTGTCATAGCCATTAACAAAGAAACTTTTGGGAACTATACTAAGACTATCTATTACAATTTTTCCGGTGGCAGCTATTTTTTGGCTACGCAAATTTGAATATTTAAGTAACTGCGACTTTGCCCCTGATGATAGCAACAGGGCAACAGCAAAAAGCATGATATATCTGGAGAAAATCAATCGGCAATACTTCTACGTAAACATTCAGACCATAAAAATAGAATAGTTGCGGGTTAATGGTTAGATAAATTAAATAATAGTTGTAGCCCTGGCAGATCAAACAAAAACCGTTTGCAATAGCCAACCCTACCCAATTGCTACTTTTTCTTTTTTCAAGCCCTTTTTATTGCCCTTTAGAATAAAATTCTAAAACTGGGAAATGGTGTAAAAAAAATCCAAAAGCAACAAGGCTATGCAAATCTAGCATAGCAGACACACCAAACTAAAAATATACTTCTTATTAGTTTAAAAAGAACTTCTTGCACTACCGGGGAACAATACTTAATTACTTAGGTGCCCTTTTATAAAACCACCATGCCACAAAAAGAAAAATAATGTTGGGCATCCATGCTGCCAATGTAGGATGCAGGTTTCCCTTGGTAGAAAAGATAGTAGAGAATCGATCTGTAAGAATAAACATTGCGCCGGCTATAAATCCAATAGCAAGATGCACCCCACTGCCGCCCCTTGTTTTGCGGCTGGCAACTACTGCACCAATGAAACATAGCAATATAACTGCTGCGGGTGTAGCATCGCGGCGGCTCCGTTCTACTTTCAGGGCATTTAAACCTTCTACGCCACGTTGCTCTTCAAACAGTATAAACCTGTCAAGTTCAGTAGTAGTCAATTTGTCTTTGGTATATTCATCGCGGCTTAAATCTAGTGGCTTAAAACTATATTTTTTGTAAATGGAGGCAGTCACAGTAACCGTTTCCGTGAGGCCGTCAATTTTTCTTTCTACTACATTTTCCAGCTTCCATGTTTTCTTTGCTGTATCCCAGCGTAGCATATCTGCCCGCAGGTTATAATCTACTTTGTTGCCTTTTATATGCTGTACAAAAAAACCTGTACCTGTTTTAGAAGCAGTATCATAATTGACACCTGCATAAGTATCGGGCTCTATTTGTAAGTACAGGGGGCTACGGTTGGCTACAAGCGGATTGTAGGTACTGTTTCTATCAATATAATTTGCCTGAAAACTCACCCTTATGCCGTTAGCTTTGGGAATTACATATCGGTTTCCCAACCATAATATAGTAGCTAAAATAACTCCTGTAATTAAAAAAGGTCTCAAAAACCGATTGAAGCTGGTACCGCTTGCCAGTATTGCTACAATCTCTGTACGACCGGCCATTTTGCTTGTAAAAAAAATGGTAGCCAAAAAAACAAAAAGAGGAAACAACAGCGCAAGTATATGAGGCACAAAACCAAGATAGTATTGGTTTATAATCTGCCAGAAACCCAGGCCAGACCTTACAAAATCATCTGTCTTCTCACTAATGTCTATAACAACACTTATAAACGTAAATAGAAAAAGTGAATAGAAAAAAGTAATCAAAAGATTTTTAAGTATGTACCAATCTATTTTTTTCATGCTGTCGGGCAAAGATAACGGGTAAAAAGGGTGATTTAGAAATTGGATAAATTGATCAGAAATCCATTACCCTCAAACAGTCCTTCAAACAAAAAAATGTAAATAGTTAAAAAATAAATTAAAATAAATAATCTTTGATTAACATTAATCATTACTTTCATAATTTAAATAAGGAACCCTGTTTTACTCTGTGACTGAGTGTAGCGAAGCTGTGAACATATAAAGAGTGGTGAGTGGTGAGTTATCAATTATGAGTTATCAATTATGAGTTATGAGTTATGAGTTGTGAATTATGAGTTATGAGTTGTGAATTATGAGTTATGAGTTGTGAGTTGTGAATTATGAGTTATGAGTTATGAGTTGTGAGTTGTGAGTTGTGAGTTATCAATTAAACTCTAAACTCTAAAATTTAAACATTAAACGCTAAACATTAAACATTAAACTCTAAACTCTAAAATTTAAAATTTAAACATTAAACGCTAAACATTAAACTCTAAACATTAAACTCTAAACCTTAAACCCTAAACTCTAAACATTAAACCCTAAACCCTAAACTCTAAACATTAAACCCTAAACCCTAAACATTAAACATAAACTCTAAACTCCAAAAGCAAACTCTTGAAAGCACCACTAAATCTGCAATTGATCCATCACCGCGGCGAAGATCGAATATTGGTAAAGACAGACAATTATCAACCGCTCAATAACATTGTTCGCCAAATTCCCAAAGCCCTATATAGTAAAACCTATAAAAGCTGGCACCTGCCGGTGCAAAAGGAAATAGTGTTATTGTTTATAAATAAGGCAACGCCCATAGCAGACGTAAACACTACCCAGCTAAGGGATCAATTAATAAAAAGGAAGCAAACAAGCAGTACAAACACCGTGCAGGCAACAACTACACCAACTTACCATCTGCCTCTTAATACTTATACTTCTAAAGGTACTGTTGCCAGCAAAATATACAAAGAACCACAGGCACCCGGCGCAAAAGAAAGTTTTGTAAAAATAGCGCCGTGCAATGCTCAAGTGATAAAAGAAATGCGCCAACACCTGCATCTAAAGGGATACAGCCCAAGCACCATAAAAACTTATTTAGGCGAGGTAGCTGCATTTTTGCAAACCATCAAAGACCATAAAGCAGAAGATTTTAGTACACAACGCATAAAGGACTACTTACAATATTGTTTTACTACGCTAAAACTGAGCGAAAACACGGTTCATAGCAGAATGAACGCCCTTAAGTTTTACTATGAACAGGTGTTAGGCAAAGAGAAATTTTTTTGGGAAATACCAAGGGCAAAGAAAAGGATCATACTGCCCAAAGTAATCAGTGAGGAAAAAATATTAAAAGGATTATTAGAGACCAAAAATTTAAAACACAAGTCCATATTGTTTACAGCATATAGCGCCGGGTTACGGGTAAGCGAGGTAGTAAAAATAAAAATCACTGATATAGACAGCGACAGGATGCAGATACGAATAGAGTCGGCCAAAGGAAAAAAAGACCGGATGTGTACCCTTGGCAAAGCTACCCTACAGCTATTAAGAGATTATGTAACTGAATACAAACCCAAAACATACCTGTTTGAAGGACAAGACCCCACCGAACATTACAGCAACAGGAGTGCCCAAATTATCTTTAACGATGCATTTAAAAAATTGGGATTGCCCCCCAATATAAGTTTTCATAGCCTCCGTCATAGCTATGCCACCCACCTGCTCGAAAACGGTACTGACATTAAATATATTCAGGAACTGCTAGGCCACAACGATATAAAAACCACTTTACGGTACACTCATGTAAGCAAAAAAGAGTTAGGCAAAATTGAAAGTCCGATAGACAAAATACTCCGGAAATTATAAAAAATAATATACGGTATTGGCGCAAGACGCATAAAACAATTTTCACCTGCGTATTTTCAATTGTCATTGATTTTGAGTGAGTTGTATTTTAAGAAAAAATGTTTGGGGTGGTAAAAACTTTCGCCTATTTTTGAGTTGCCTGCCATGTTGAAAAATCACACTACAAACAATTCTTGAACTTTAAAAACTTAAACCATGACACCGAAAACAACTTATGACAAAGAGATTGATAGCATTGGTACAATTAATTACCTACCTTGGATTGGGAGCAACTTTGAGAATACACGAATTCAA
This sequence comes from Segetibacter sp., assembly GCA_031373555.1. Classification (GTDB taxonomy): domain Bacteria; phylum Bacteroidota; class Bacteroidia; order Chitinophagales; family Chitinophagaceae; genus Segetibacter. The sequence continues at coordinate 11,917 of JANMMU010000131.1, forward strand.
ATCATTGGAGACAGTCATTATGATGACGGGGACGGTTGGCTTCCAGGAAACAGATATGCTACTCGACAACTCATTCATAACAACGGCTTGAATTCTGACAAACCAAACTATTCAAAAGCACCTTTTTTGCGAGTAGTTGAAAAAGTTATTTGCAATAAACAATTGACCACTCCTGCAGAAAGAGCGACATTTTGGAACAACGTTTCATTCTCAAATCTTTCACAGAGACTTATGCCGACAAGGCATGACAGACCTAATGATGATGATTTCGATATTGGGTGGACAAGTTTCTTGCAATACGCTTTAATTGTCAAGCCAACTATTTGCATCAAACTTGCTTACGACGGACTTGGTCGCCTTGGATATTACATGAACAATCACATTGAAGAATGGCACACAAACTCACAAGAATTTTGGAAGAAACCCTACGTGATTAATTTGAGACATATCCCTACCGATTATCAAACTAAGATTGTTGTTATTAAGCACCCGACAGGAACACGGGGCTTTAAGAGTTCTGAATGGTCGGACCTTATCCTGAAGGAGTTTCCAAATATCAAAGGGCTACTTGGCTTATAAAAGAAACACGGCAGGCAACATGGGGTTTTGTTCAAGTTGGGCGGAAGGAAAAGCAATGAGCATTTTTAATTCTATTCAGCTTTTGTTCAGTCGGGAAGTACATCGCTGAACTTTAGTACTTAACTTCAATTTTATATTTTCAATCAACAGCGGTTCCGGGCGGAAGAAAGTCTATTTCCCAACCTGCACAAAGCCCTGTTCGTTAGCGGTCATTGTAAAAACCGTGAAGTTATGTGCAACCCTGTTGGACACATCCTATTAATTAAATGAATTTCGGGCAGACATCAAATAAATAAATTTTTTTAAAATGAAATTATTAACAATTTTTTACTTTGCCGTAGTCTTTTTTTTCAGTTGCAAAACCAAAAGTATTCAGACTGACACGGAAATTAAAATAGGCATTCAAAAGCAATTAGACAAATGTGTTCAGGCAGTAACTACAAAGAATATTAATTTGTACATGGACTTGATACCTGAAGACTTTATTATTAAAGACCAAAGTGGGGAAATTATTAGTCGTGAAAAACAAAAAGAATACACCCTTAGGGATTGGTCAATAATTGACACAACTTTAAATAATAAATTTGTAGTAGATAGTATTACAACTTACGGTGACAGCGTAATTGCATATACATCTCAGAAATGGGAAAGATTAATGTTTCGCCAAGATGGAAAAACCAAAGACACGATACTCACTACTCAAAAGCATATTGAGACATGGAAGAAAACCATCAAAGGATGGCTGAATTATGACGTTCAAGAACTTGGCGGAAACACATTTATTAATGGCAAGCTATATAAAGAATAAGAACATCATCTTTTGACAAAAAGGGTAACATCACTTAGGCAAATTGTAAACAATGAAAATACTGATAACTATACTTGGACTTTTAAATGGTTGTTATATGCTGCTTGACGGAATTTTCGTTATAGTGAAAGGGAAGTTTATTGGACCAGAAAAACCAGGACCTTGGGCAAATCTTTTTTATAAAATTGACATCAACGTTTTCAAACTTGGTCCACTCTTTATCATTTTTGGTTTACTTTGGCTGACTTGGATTTACGGTTTATGGACAAATCAAACTTGGGCTTTTAAATTTGGTATCTTGCTTTCCATTTTTACATTATGGTATTTGCCGATTGGGACTATATTTTCAATCATTACAATTATCATTTTATTATTTGCTAAACAAAAAATTGGATTATAATAATTGCTCTGTAAACCTATTTCAGGACGAGACATACTGCATTAAACTTGACAAACAAAAATAACGAAGAAGAACAACGAACCGCTAACATGGGGTTTGGCAAAAGTGGGGCGGACGGAATAACAATGAACTTTTTGTAATTCTATTTAGCTTTTGTTCCAGCTTGACGGAATTCTATTTGGCTTTTTGTTGTTATCTTCATCATCAGTTTTTCAATCAGCAGCGGTTCCGGGCGGACGGAATTCTATTTCCCCACCTTCGCCAAGCCCTGTTCGTTGTGCGTCACTTTAAACAAACCACTAATGACAAGACAATTACTTTCGATATTAATACTTACGATTTCTATAAACCTAGCTAACGGACAAGTAGCTAATAATTCTGAAATATTTCTGACTTTAAAAAAGCAGGACAGTATTTTCTTTGAACGCAGCTTCAATCTATGCGACTTGGAATATTTAAACAATGCTGTTCATAAAGATTTAATGTTTTATCACGACCAAAGTGGTATTCAAAACAGAAATATTTTCATTGAAAATACAAAAAAATATATCTGTGGTGACACAATAAGAAAGCCAATACGAAAAGTTGTAGAAGAAAGTTTGGAAGTCTTCCCAATGTATAATAATGGGGTTTTATACGGTGCTATTCAAAGTGGCATTCACGATTTTTACATAAGAGAAAAAAACAAAGCTGATGTTCATACGAGTAGAGCAAAGTTTACACATTTGTATTTACTTGAGAATGGAAATTGGTTGCTTAAAGAGGTGTTGAGTTTTGACCATAATGACCCATCTCAAAAGGAAACTAAAAGCACATTTGAAAAAGAAATTGGAAATCTTTTAATACAAGAAAATGTACCTGTATTAGGATTAGGGATTATTGAAAATGGAAAACTAAAACAAATAAAGGTTTTAGGAAATATAGACAAAGGAATACCGGCTTCTTATAATTCAATTTTTAAAGTGGCATCACTTACCAAGCCAATCACAGCTTTGGTTACATTGAAATTGATTAGTGCAGGAAAGTTAGGGTTAGACGAACCATTAGACAAGTATTGGAAAGACCCTGATTTAAAAAACGATACGTGGACTAAAAAACTCACACCAAGAATTATCCTTTCTCATCAAACAGGATTTCCGAATTGGCGTTATTTAACTGAAAATAAGACACTGACTTTTGAATTTGAACCCGGTACTAAATTCCAATATTCAGGTGAAGGTTTTGAATATTTAAGAAAAGCCTTAGAAGTGAAGTTTCGTAAGAAACTTGAAGAACTTGCAGATGATTTAGTTTTTAAACCTGCAAAAATGAATGATACCCACTTTTGGTGGGACAAGTCAATGGACGAAAAACGATATGTGAAAAACTATGATAAAGATGGCAAAGTATTGGAAACGACAAAATACTACAAAGCTAATGCCGCTGCAAATCTCTTGACTACTGTTGAAGACTATGGAAATTTTCTTTCTTACATTTTGAACGGAGCAGGTTTATCGCAATCGGTATTTGACCAAATGGCAAAAAATCAAGTACAACTTAAAGACAAAGATTACTTCGGACTTGGTTGGGAAAAATTAACAGGATTTAGTGGAGACGAATATGCTTTGATGCACACAGGGAAAGACCCAGGCGTAAACACATTAGCCATTATGTTTCCCAAAAGTAAAAATGGATATGTGATTTTTCTAAATGGAGATAATGTTGGAAAAATATTTGAAGAAATACTAACAAAGTATATGTATTTAGGTAATGAACTTTGGGACAGAAGATAAACTTCGCACAACATTGTGTGCGTCACTTTAAACAAACATTTCGTATGAAACGACAAATTAAAATATGGACACTTCGGCTGACAGTTACATTACTGCTTATTGCAGGACTTTTGTTCATTATTATTCTGAACCCAATTTTGGCTTATGCTAACAAAACAAAACATAATAACTATACAATTTTTCACAATAATAAAATTGACCCAACACTAACAATCAGAATTGACCAAGCGACAGACCTTTTAAAAGCAAGTGAATTTTATAATTCAAAACTTCAACTTAACATTTGCTTAAATGACGGGTCAAAATATCCAAAAATTATGAAAATTATTCGTGGACAGGCATTTGGGTGGGGCTTTTATGACAAAGTTGTTCTGCAAGGGGCTGCAAATTATCAGGATAACTATGTTGAACTAAATGGCTATAGATGGAATTTGACACAACTTTTAGCACACGAAATGACACATTGTTTACAGTTTGACAAATTAGGACTTTGGAAATCAAAACCTGTTGCAAATATTCCAAATTGGAAGTGGGAAGGTTATGCAGAATATGTGTCTCGACAAAGCAATGACCAAAAAAACCTTTCAAAAAACATTGCAAGACTTGTTGCGACTGATAAAAATACTTGGGAAATAATATTTGCGGACAGCACAATTGCACCAAGAGAGTATTACGACTATTGGACTTTGGTTATATATTGTATGGACATCAAAAAAATGAATTACAAACAGGTTCTTGCTGATACAACAAGTGAAGAAGCGGTTAGACAAGAAATGATGAGGTGGTTTAGCGAACGAGAATAAAAGCGAACGCACAACAAAAGGTTTTGTGCAATTGGGGCATGACGTTGAAACCATCATCGGCAGTGCATATCCAGGCTTTGGTTTCGGCGGACGGAATTCTGCCGGACTTTTGTTGGTTAACTTCGGCTTTTAGTTATAAATTCAGCTTCAAATGCGGGCAGACAGTTGGTCAATTCCCCAACTGCACAAAGCCTCGAACGTTAGCTGTTATTTTATTGACGACCATTCTACAGAATAAACCCATTGACTTTTATGCGTAGCAAAATCACGACAATTTTATTTGCCTTTTTTCTTGGTGGACTTGGTATTCACAGATTTTACTTAGGACAAAATAAGAAAGGCTTATTCTATCTTCTTTTTTCTTGGACATTTATTCCAATGTTTATTGGCTTTTTTGACGCTTTGGCTTTT
>JANMMU010000003.1:0-30295 GCA_031373555.1 Segetibacter sp.
CAAAGATAAGAGCTTTTTTATACCCGCAAAATTTATTTTTAATTTTCTATGAATATTTTAAAAATAAATCCCGGAAACACTCTAAAAAACTCAAACAGAAAGACCTTTTCCCATTACCAAAAAATCGTAACGGGATGCAAAAGTAAGGACCTATTGCCTAAAGACAAAATAAAGAAGGAAAAAAAGGAAAATACTTTTGAAATTTAAAAGAACAACCGTTTAATAATGGTGCTTTAAATTTTGAAGTGCATTAGTTACCAACTTGGCTGCAGTGACTTTTAAGCGTTTACTCTTAATTAAAGAAGGATAATTTCCTTCTTGCATCATCTAAAATGAAATGCTAAATCATAATAAAAAGGAAACCTTTGTTAGAAAACAAACAAAACAAAAAGGTACAGAACCAAAAGTAAAGAATAAACGAGCTCATACAAAGGAAAGGTGCGGTATCATAGGAAATCGAATCTGACTTCATGTATTTGCAATAGAACAAGTTAAGCAAAAATTACATCGACTTAAGTCAGGGGATTTAACAACTCACAAGGTTTAAGACCAGTATGCTTTTTGAAAGCTGTTGAAAAATGAGAAATGGAGGAATAACCTAATAGAAATGATACATCTGTAACGCTTAGCCCTTTGTTATAAAAGAGATACTTGGCATGTTCCATGCGTTGTTGCTGGTAAAACTCGAATATAGTGGTGCCAAATATTTCTTTAAAACCTTTTTTCAGATAGCATTCGTTGATAGCAACCTTGCGGCTTAGTTCCTTTATTGTAATTGGGTTGCCAATATGTTGCAACAATATTTCACGTGCATTGATAATTTTTTCTCTATCGGATTGATTGTCAAGAAATTTACAAGAGAATCCCTCTTCTTTGTCATTTGATAAACAATCTAATGTATATAATAGTAACTCCTGAATTTTTGCATTTATAAATATATTCTCCAGACAACCAGTGAAATTATGATTGAATAACCCTTCCAAGGTATGGCGTTTACGACTACATAGTGGAAAGGTACGGGTAAATGAGAAGGGGTATTTAAAAGCAAGCACTTCATCTTTTTGGTCTTGCAATTTTACATTTTGGGTAAATTGTGTTAGAAAAGTAGCACTGAAGCGAAAAATGAAAACATCTACTGCCTGTAACTGGTAAAAGCAATTTTTAGTCGTTGATTTATCGCATTCCTGACAATCTTTTTGCGTACAATAACGGTTGCTGGTAATGCAGAAACGAAGTTCAAAACAATTATTGGGTGAATTTATTTGATCAAAATGATACTTCATTACAACAGACTCATCTATTTGTATGGGATGTGTTGTATGGTAACGTGTAAATGAATATAAAAGGGAACCGGGTATATCGTGATGCTTTGTGTGAACTACATTAAGGTTCGACTCTACTTCACTATTATCTGATTTGAATGAATTAAGTTGATTTTTCATTTAGAAATGCAAAATTAGTTGTTAACCATTCAATTTAAAGCCAATAATTGTCTTTCAGTTGTAAAAAAATAATGCATTTAACTAACTATTATTTCATAGTAACTTTCAATATTTTGATCTCTTTTATCATTGAGACATAAATAATAAACATTGTTTTCAATCTAATTTGATTAAAAAAGGAATTGATACATAAAAAAATCCCTTCCTTTCATTGAGCTTATAGCGATGGCTCTTTTTTGTTTTCATGCCAAATCTTGCATTTTTTTTGATCACAATACTTACAATAGTGCTGATAATAGCATGAATATTAGTTGCTAGTGCACTAAAGGGCTTATAATTATAGTTGTTTATAGTTTTACTGTATACTTTTTAATCTTTAAATTCATCAATCTTTTTCCAAACAATATGTGTTAGCCTGGGGGATGAAGAATTTGGCCTTGATGAAAGCTAACATAATGAAAAATACCTACATAGAACCCTAAAAAAGTGAATAGCTTAGTAAAAGAAAGTGAAAGAGTTATGAACTATTAACCTTCAATTGATAAAATCTTATCTTCCCATTTTAAATAAAGCAAATAATATAACGTTATGGAAACTTACTTTTAAGAACACTAAAACTTAATAATCATTAATGCAGATTTTAAAATTTGGAGGGTCATCTGTTGCAAATGCAGAAAACATAGAAAAGGTTGCCAAAATTGTTGAAACAAAATCAAAAACGGGCAGGATAGCTTTAATTGTTTCTGCACTTGGTGGCACTACTGATTTGCTACTTGACTGTGGTCAATTAGCTGCCGAAGGAAATGAACAATACAAAGGACAGCTTTTAATAATAGAGAAAAGACATTTGGATGCTGTAAGAAGCCTAGTGCCTATTACGCATCAAAGTGGCACATTAACTTTAGTAAAGGTTTTTTGTAATGAACTGGAGGATATTTGTAAGGGCATTTTTTTACTTAAAGAATTTACACCAATTACAAAGGATCGTATTACAAGCTATGGTGAATTGCTTTCATCAAGTATAATAACTGCAAGGCTTTTGAATAGTGGTGTTGATGCTATTTGGAAAGATGCAAGGGAGCTAATTGTTACAGATAATAACCACACTAATGCAGTCGTTAATTTTAAATTGACCAATGAAATAATTGCACAATTTTTCAATGAAAGCAAAAAAACTGTAACAGTAATTCCAGGATTTATTGGTGCCGATGGTAATGGCAAAACCACTACATTAGGAAGAGGCGGTTCTGACTATACTGCTGCAATTGTAGCAGCTGCAATAGATGCTGAATCATTAGAGATTTGGACTGATGTAGCTGGTATTATGACTGCGGATCCTAGAATAGTGAAAGCGGCGAAAGCTATACCACATATATCTTATCAGGAAGCAATGGAATTATCTCATTTTGGAGCAAAAGTTATTTACCCTCCTACTATTCAGCCGGTAATGAAAAAAGAAATACCTGTCTGGATTAAAAATACTTTTTCGCCTGATGAATATGGAACACTAATTAAAAGTTCAACTGGAAATAACGAAAGTAGCATCAGCGGTATAACGAGTATAAATGAAATTGCCTTATTAAGCCTTGAAGGTAATGGTATGATAGGCATTCCGGGTTTTTCTAAACGGCTATTTGAATCACTTGCGGAACAAAAAATAAATGTCATACTAATAACTCAAAGTTCGTCGGAACACTCTATTTGTGTAGGTATAGACCAACGAAATGCTACATTGGCAAAAGCTGCAATAGATAATATGTTTGCCTATGAAATTGAAACAGGAAAAGTTGACCCGCTAATTGTAGAAAATGAACTTTCTATTGTTGCTCTTGTAGGCGATAATATGAAAAATCATACTGGAATTAGCGGCAAAATGTTTAGTGCTTTGGGTAGAAATGGAATCAACATTAGAGCAATTGCACAAGGTTCGTCGGAACGAAACATTTCTGCTGTTGTCTTTAAAAAGGATGTAAAAAAAGCGGTAAACGTATTACACGAAGATTTCTTTGAGGCCACCTATAAGCAACTACATCTTTTTTTAGCAGGTGTGGGAAATGTAGGCAGCAAACTGCTTGCACAAATTGAGCAACAACAAGATTACTTAAAAAATCATTTGAGACTACAACTAAAAGTTGCCGGAATAAGCAACAGCAAAAAAATGATTTTTAATGACGAGGGCATTGAACTTTCTAAATGGAAACAAACTATAGCTGCAGGCGAAGCTACATCTATAGATAAGTTTATAGAAACAATTGAATCTAAAAACCTGCCTAATACCATATTTGCCGATGTAACTGCAAATAACGAAATAGCAAGTGTCTACGATGTGTTGCTAGAGAGGAGTATATCAGTTGTTGCTTGTAACAAAATTGCCTGTTCCTCTTCATATGAATACTACAACAAATTAAAACAGCTTGCAAGAGAATTTAATGCCTCGTTTCTATTTGAAACGAATGTAGGTGCAGGATTACCGATAATAGGCACCTTAAATGATTTAATGCGAAGTGGTGATAAAGTAAATAAAATACAAGCTGTACTAAGTGGTACACTCAATTTTGTATTTAATAATTACAATGGTTCAAAAACATTTGCGGAAGTAGTAAAAGATGCACAGAATGAAGGCTATACAGAACCTGACCCAAGGTTAGATTTAAGTGGAAGTGATGTAATGCGCAAAATTCTGATTCTTGCAAGAGAAACAGGCGAACTGTTTGAGTTTGACAACATTAGCAATTCTTCATTTCTTCCTGCATCATGTATGGAAGGCAGTGTAGAAGATTTCTATGTAGAACTTGCCAAGCATGAAACTCATTTTTTGAAATTGTATAACGATGCAAAAAATGCAGGTTGCAAATTAAAATTTGTAGCAACTTATGATAATGGAAAAGCTTCAACAGGATTGCAACAAATACCACCCAACCACGACTTATTTCATTTGTACGGGAAGGACAATGTCGTCCTTTTTTATACAAACCGATATACAGACCAACCTTTGGTAATAAAAGGCGCAGGTGCAGGTGCCGAGGTTACTGCTTCAGGTGTGTTTGCTGATATCATTAGGGCTGGCAGTTAATAAAATAAACGTTTATTGTAAAAAGTCTTCCGGCTTATGAATTTAACATCTCTTAATTTCAATAATGTTGTTCAAGTACATGCACCTGCAACTGTAGCTAATCTTGTATGTGGGTTTGATATTTTAGGTATGTGCCTGCACGAGCCTTATGATGTAATGCAGGTGAGGCTTTTGAGAGAAAAGAAAGTAGTCATCATTAGTGCAGATGGGTTCCCCTTACCAACTGATCCATCTTTAAATACAGCAGGCGCTCCATTGATTGAGATGCTGAAAAGCATTGATCATAATATTGGCTTTGAGGTTACAATAAATAAAAACATAAAACCCGGTAGTGGTATAGGAAGCAGCGCAGCAAGTGCAGCAGGGGCTGTAGTTGCTGCAAATCATTTGCTTGGAAATATTTATTCTCAAAAAGAATTGGTTCAGTTTGCAATGCACGGCGAAAAAGTAGCAAGCGGTGTTATGCATGCAGACAATATTGCACCTTGTATATTTGGGGGCATTACGTTAATACGCTCCAATGAACCGTTGGATATTATTCCCATACCAACCCCTCCCCTATTTGTTACAATTGTTCATCCACAAATAGAAGTTAAAACATCTGATGCAAGAATGATTTTGAAAAAAGAAATCTCTATGCAAAAAGCTATTGCTCAATGGGGCAATGTGGCAAGTCTTGTTGCAGGTTTATATACCAATGATATTGAGTTAATAGGCCGTTCACTTCACGATGAAATTATAGAACCTGTTAGAAGCATTCTGATTCCCTATTTTCACGAAGTGAAGAAAAAATGCCTTGAAGCAGGAGCTATCGGTGGAGGAATTTCAGGTTCTGGTCCATCTATTTTTATGTTGAGTGCGAATGAAGCCATTGCTAGAAATGTGGAAATTGCCATCAGTGCAGTTTATAAAAATACCGGGGTATATTTTCATACTTATGTAACAGCAATAAGTAAAAAGGGAGTGCAGATAATTGAATAAAAAAGTTTTCTACATCTGCTGAACTATCTTGTTGTAATCTTCATGTGAGCCAATCCAAAACCAAATCATTGTATCATCTTTCTTGACAGCCAATGCTCTGTAATACAAGCTAACCCTCACAGAGTATACCGCAAGTGCTGAATTGATTAATTTAAAATGCAAACCAGGATGATTGTTGTTTCGCTTCCAAAAGCTGTAATTCCTTTTTGCTTTTGATTGAATTTCTAAAGGGAGATCAGAAAATAATTTATTGAATTGCGCTGTTTTTACAGATTTCATTTACCAATCTTCATTTATTGTTTTCCCGGATAAATGTTCATTAATTGCCTGCTGAGCCAAAATACTTAACTGGCTTTTAGAATTATTAAATGCCTCATCCCATTCTATTTCATCATTAATCATTTTTGCAATTTCTCTCTGTTCATTGTCACCCAGTTTTTCAACTTTGGAAATTACCTCTTTAAGTTCTGTTGTCATGATATAGAAAGTTTGATTTATTCTTGTAAAATTATAAATTCTTTTTAATCAGTAGTTAAAAACGACTTCCTTGTTTATAATAAATAATTTTACGAAAAATATTCATGCACTATAATAGCCTAAACCATCAATCGCCAATTGTAGATTTCAAAACTGCAACTATAAAAGGCCAGGCACCAGATAAAGGACTTTATTTCCCCGAATACATCCCTAAATTTCCGGTTGGTTTTATAGACAATATCAATATTTACTCCAAAGAAGAAATTGCTTTTACTGCAATTCAGCCTTTTGTTGGAGATAGCATTCCTGCCATTGTTTTGGAGCAAATTGTAGCAGAGACTGTCAACTTCAATTTTCCTTTGGTCAAAGTAACTGACCAAATTTCTTCACTCGAATTATTCCATGGGCCGACCCTTGCATTTAAAGATGTTGGAGCAAGATTTATGAGCCGTTGCCTCGGCTATTTCGTTCAGGGAAATAACCAACCAATTACCGTTTTAGTAGCAACAAGTGGAGATACAGGCGGTGCAGTTGCCAGTGGGTTTTACGATGTAGAAGGTGTAAATGTGGTTATTCTTTACCCTTCGGGAAAAGTGAGCAGCGTGCAGGAATTGCAATTGACTACTTTAGGAAAAAACATAAAAGCAATAGAAGTAGAAGGCAATTTTGATGATTGCCAAAATATGGTCAAGCAAGCATTTGCAGATGAAGCTTTGAACAAAGCATTGTTTTTAACCTCTGCCAATTCTATTAATGTTGCACGTTGGCTGCCGCAACAGTTTTATTATTTGTATGCATACCAACAATGGGTAGATAAAACCAATCACCCTGTTATATGTGTCCCAAGTGGCAATTTTGGAAATATATGCGCAGGATTGGTTGCTCACCTGCAAGGACTACCCATAAAACATTTTATTGCAGCCGTAAACTCCAATGATTCTGTTGCTAAATATATTGCAAATGGACTTTATCAAAGCCAACAAGCAGTATCAACAATTTCCAATGCAATGGATGTGGGCAACCCCAGCAATTTTATACGCATTCTTGAACTCTTTGGCAACGAATACCCGGTCATCAAAAATATTATGAGCAGTTACAGCATTTCTGATGATGAGACAAAAGCAACATTGAAAAGGGTTAATGAAAATACAGGTTACCTAACAGATCCACATGGTGCAGTTGCATTTGCTGCATTAGAGAAATACCTGCATATTCATTCTCTCGAAAAAGGCATTTTCCTTGAAACTGCTCATCCCGTAAAATTTTACGATGTTGTAGAACCAATTATCGGACAAAAAGTTGAAGTTCCTATTTCTATAAAAGAAATATTGGAAAAAGAGAAAATCAGTGTAAAAATGAAAGCGGAATATGGGTTGTTGAAGGAGTATTTGATAGAAGAAAACTAATAGGCTAAATATTTAGTTATTCCCATACATAAATCATTCATATCATTGAACATTTTCTTGAAATTCAACTATAATATTCAGCATTTATATAGTCAAAATTTTATTTTTCCAATTAAGATTCACAACATTTCCCCAAACAGATGAAAGAGTGAAAATTTGTTCGATTTTCAACTTGAAAAACCCTTAAACTATCGTACTTTCGCCCACCTCCTGCAATAGTCTAAAAAGCAGGATTATCAGGCAGTTATGGCAGATGAAATTTTGAATGATGCCGCCGCACAAAATAAAGATTACGGCGCAGACAGTATACAGGTTCTCGAAGGATTAGAAGCAGTAAGAAAAAGACCCGCCATGTACATTGGCGATATTGGGGTTAAAGGCCTACACCATCTTGTGTATGAGGTCGTGGACAACAGTATTGATGAAGCATTAGCGGGATGGTGCAAAAATATTAATGTTACCATTCACGAAGACAATTCTATTACTGTAAGTGACGATGGACGAGGCATTCCTACCGGCATCAACACTAAAGAAGGCCGTAGTGCATTAGAAGTTGTAATGACGGTACTACATGCCGGCGGTAAATTTGATAAGAATACATATAAGGTTAGTGGTGGCCTGCATGGTGTGGGTGTAAGTTGCGTAAACGCATTGAGCCGTGTATTACAAGTAACCGTTCATAGAGAAGGCAAAATATTTGAACAGGAATACCGCATAGGCATACCTCAATACCCTGTTAGAGAAATAGGAACTTCAGATATAACAGGCACCATTGTTCGGTTTTGGCCCGATGATACTATTTTTCAGGAAACAATTTATAAAAGAGATATTCTTGAAAGCCGATTAAGAGAACTGTCGTATCTCAACCGCCGCATCACAATTAACATGACCGATCTACGGGAATTAGAAGATGATGGCAAACCCTACTTCAAAAGTTTTTATAGTGAAGGCGGTATAGTTGAGTTTGTAGAAATGCTTGACAAAAACGGCCATAGAACACCACTGATCCCTTTTCCCCTGTTTGTAGAGGGACACGATGAGGCAAGTAATGTGGCAGTAGAAGTTGCCATGACATACAATGACGATTTTAAAGAACACATTTTTTCTTACGTTAACAATATCAATACAATCGAAGGTGGTACACACGTAACTGGTTTCAGACAAGCACTTACCCGTGTTTTTAAAACATACGGTGATAAAAACGGATTGTTTGAAAAAGCTAAAGTTGTTGTTGAAGGCGATGATTTTAGAGAAGGATTAAGTGCTATCATCAGCGTAAAAGTTCCCGAGCCACAGTTTGAAGGACAAACCAAAACCAAACTGGGCAATAGCGAGGTGAGCGGCATTGTTCAAACCACTGTAGCCCGTGCTTTAGAAGCATATTTGGAAGAAAATCCACGTGATGCTAAAAATGTAATCAGCAAAATTGTATTGGCTGCTCAAGCCCGGGTTGCCGCTAAGAAAGCCCGTGAAATGGTACAGCGGAAAACTGTACTTAGCGGTGGAGGACTACCCGGCAAGTTGGCCGATTGTAGCGAAAGGGATCCTGAAAAAACTGAACTATATCTTGTGGAGGGAGACTCCGCAGGTGGTACAGCCAAGCAGGGCCGTGAGAGAAGTTTCCAAGCTATTCTGCCATTGAGAGGTAAAATCCTCAACGTAGAGAAAGCAATGGAACACAAGATTTATGAAAACGAGGAAATCAGGAATATGTACACCGCATTAGGTGTTACAGTAGGTACCCCTGAAGATCCCAAACAGCTTAACCTAACCAAGCTTCGCTATCATAAACTCATCATTATGACCGATGCCGATGTGGATGGAAGCCACATTGCAACACTTATTCTTACTTTCATATTCCGCTACATGAGAGAATTGGTTGAGGCAGGTTATGTATATATTGCCCAACCCCCGCTCTACCTTGTAAAGCGAGGCAAAGAACAGGAATATGCCTATAGCGAAGAGCAACGCAAGTTTTTGGTAGAAAAACTATCGAACGGCAAAGAAGATAGTGTAACTATACAGCGTTACAAAGGTTTGGGAGAAATGAACTCCGAGCAACTTTGGGAAACAACTATGGATCCTGCACGCCGTACACTAAAACGAGTAACAATTGAAAGTTTAGCTACTGCAGATGAAATATTCAGTATGCTCATGGGAGACGAAGTTCCTCCACGTCGTGCTTTTATTGAAAGCCACGCAAAGTATGCTAAGATAGATGTGTAATAAAAGATTTGATAAGAAAGAGAGGCTGTTCTAAAGAGTAGCCTCTCTTTTTTTGTGGGCATCCCGGATAAATATTGATAATAGTCTAAGCTATTTCCAAAGTTTACTTTCGGGTTTTGAGTCAGCCTCTTCAAGAAACCACCAAAAATTCGGTTCTATTTGTTTTAACATTTACAACACTTCTTCTTTTTATGAATTATTGTTAGTCAGCTCAACATAAGGATTAAACTAAAAAACCGCCTTATTGAAGGGCGGTTTTTTAGTTAATTGATTTATTCGTATATTAGTTGAGGAGTAAGGGAGTATTAGGTGCTAAAATCTCGAATGAATACTCCGTTATACCTTACACTTAACACCTTACACTTTACACTTGCTACTAAAACCAACTCCTGATCCATGTTTCAGAAGCTTTGTCTTTTAATCTTCTGAAGCGTCGGTTCACTTCCATTCTATGACGCACCATAGTTATTATCATAAGCGGAATAAACAAGAAGGTAAGCGGTGGTATTCCTAACATACTTACCCATGTTCCGCCATATTGGCGACGCATTGGTCGTTTTAACCGCTCTGCAATCAGGTACATACTTGGTACTATTACAAGGGTCATAAAGAATGCAAATGCTAACCCAAAAATGATTGTCCAGGACAAGGGTTTCCAGAATTTGGCGCTGTCTCCACCAAAGAAAATATGTGGGTTAAGTTCGGAGAACATACGTACAAAGTCAATATTAAATCCTATTGCAAGCGGTATCAATGCAAGTATAGCAGCCAATGCAGTAAGCAACACGGGTATTATACGTGTTTTACCAGCCTGTACTACAGCCTCTCTTGTCTTAAGTCCTCTAGACCTTAACTCATCGGCAAATTCAATAACAAGAATACCATTTTTTACCACAATACCGGCCAGGCCTACAATACCAATACCGGTCATTACAACTGACACCTCCATGCCTGTAATTGCAAAACCAAGTAATACACCAATGACACTAAAAACAATCTCAGTAAGAATGATTACCGGCTTGCTAATACTGTTGAACTGAAGTACAAGTATTACCAAAATCAGCATTAATGCGATTATCAATGCTTTACCAAGAAATGCTCCTGTTTCAGCTTGTTGCTGTCCTTCACCGGTTTGTGAAATAACCACATCTGCATTTGTATTTTTAAATGACGTGATTGCGTCCTTGATATTCACATTCACATCATTGGGAGTAAAACCTGTAAGCACATTTGAATAAAGCGTTATTACTCTTTTTACATTCTTTCTTTTGATACTTCCGTAAGTACTTGTATAATCCACTTTTACAAGTGAGCTTATTGGTATCTGTTTTATACCTTGTGTAAAATCGCGAAAGGTTATACGCATATTGAGTAAGTCAGAAAGGCTCTTACGTTGCAGTTCACTGCTTCGCAATTGAATCTTATATTCATCTTCACCTTCCTTTATTTTACTAACCTCACGCCCAAATAATGCAGTACGTATTGCCATTCCAATTTGTGCTGTGGATAACCCTTCTATCATAGCTCTTTCCCTATCTACACTAAGTGTTATTTCAGGATTGGTAAGATCCACATCAAACTTTAATTCCTCTACCCCTGATATCTGCTTAGCATCTAAATAATTCTTAAGCTCAACAGCAGTTTTTGTAAGATGATCAAAATTATCGCTGGTTACTTCTATATTAATCGGCGATTCTGTAGGAGGGCCACTTGATTCTTGTGCTACGCTAATAGCTGCCCCAGGTATACCTTTCATTACAGAACGAATTGAATCGAGATAAGGCTCTGAAGATTGCCCATGGCGTTTTTCATACTCAACAAATTGAACCTGTATGCGTCCAAGGTTTGGTCTTGTACTTCTATCTCCACTGCTAGGGTCGGCAGCTCCAATTGCTACGTTGCTAATTACGCTTTCAACTATTGGGTTAGATTTACCATTCTCCATTCCCAATACTTTATATACCCTTGTTTCAAGCTGTCTTGTTATAGAATCGGTATAATCAACACCTGTTCCTACCGGCATTTTTAAATAAACATAAATTTGATTGGGGTCACCCTTCGGAAAAAATACAACAGGAACTTTTCTAACAGCAAAAAACACAATTGAAAACAAGAACAATCCTACAGTTCCCAATAGCAACCATACAGGTCTCCATCCTTTCAACGCCCAACGAAGCATGGACTCATAGTGTCCCATAATCCATGGCAAAACCCTGTTCTGAAAACTATGAATTGCACCACTAATAAAATAAGTATTAAGCACTATAAGCAATGCAAACAGTATGAGAATATTACCGCCAAAATAAAACCCGGCAACATCCAGAAGTACACCTGCAATTAAAGTTATAAGAAATGCCGCACTGGTAAATACTGCACTTTTTTTCTTTAAGTGTCCTTCCTCATGGTTCATAAAATCAACTGCAAAAACCGGATTCATAATAAATGCGACTACAAGCGATGCAGCCAATGTAAAGATGAGCATGGTGGGCAGGTAAATCATAAACTTACCTATAATCCCCGGCCAAAAAAGTAACGGAAAAAAGGGTGCTAACGTCGTAAGTGTACCCGCTAAAACAGGAATGAACACCTCCCCTGCTGCAGCCCTTGCTGCAATTTTGCTACTAAGCTTCCCTCGTCCTTCCACAAAAATTCTATGAGTGTTTTCTATAACTACAATAGCATCATCTACTATAATCCCTAAACCAAAAAGCAATGCAAACAGCACCATAAAGTTGAGTGTAACATTACTACCCGTTATCCATTCTGCCGCAGGCAAAAACATGAACGCCACAAACATACTTAGCGGCACAGACAAGGCAACAAAGAATGCATTGGTAATCCCCATAAAAAACATAAGAATCAGCAATACCAAAATGAAACCAATGACTATACTATTCACCAAATCATTAAACGAAGTTCGTGTTGCCTTGCTGCTATCTCCGGTAATTACAACCTTTAAGTTTGGTGGAAGTACAGTCGCTTTCATTTCATCAACAAGCTTCTTCACTCCATCAGAAGTTTCAATCAGGTTCTCACCACTTCGCTTTATAACATTAAGAGTGATAACATTTTTACCATTTAACCTTGCATAACTTTCAGTCTCCTTTACAGTGTCCTTTATTACAGCAATATCTTTAAGGTAAATAGGCTGACTGCTTGTGTTACGAACTATGATCAGTTGTATATCACTTACACTTTTAAACTGCCCTTTTACCTGCAGTGTACGTTTCATGTTACCAACTTCCAATAATCCTCCGCTTATATCAGCATTTTCGCGGCTTACAGCATTTGCTATATCGTCAAACGAAATATTGCTTGCCTGCATTTTCAGATTATCAACATTAATCTGAAATTCTCTTTCAGGCGCACCAACAATATCTACCCTTGTAATTTGCGGCAACTCTTCCAGTTTATCCTGCATGTCATCGGCCATCTTCTTCAGCTTTACCCGGTCAAAATCACCACTGATATTAACAAACATAATAGGCTGCTCAGAAAAACTAACCTCCACCACATTGGGCTGTTGAGTAAGGTCCGTTGGCAAATCCTTTTTAGCTTTATCAACCGCATCCTTTACTTTCTGTAGCGCAACATCCACTTTTATGTCTGTGTTAAACTCAACCATGATGGCTGAATAATCCTGTACAGAAGTACTGGTCAGTTTATTTATTTTAGCACCTGTAATGCCTTTCAATTGCTTCTCAATAGGTTGTGTAACAAGGTTCTCAATATCCTTGGGTGAGTTGCCTACATAGATTGTTTGTATGTATATGGTAGGGATAACAATGTCAGGAAACTGCTCTTTGGGAAGCGTTACAAATTGTGTAACACCTATCACCGATACAAAAATGATCAGCAGATAAATGGATGTCTTATTCTTTATAGACCAGGTTGTTGGCCCAAACTCTTTAAACTTTTCTTTGAAATTTTCTAATACAGACATAACGTTTTGTTTGCTAAACCGGAAATTTTTATGTTACCGGCATTTGAATATTTATGAAACTACAGTAGCAGCCTGCCCCGTCAATTTTACGGGAACGCTCCGTTCATCATATGTTTACTATTGGACTCTTCTTACGCTTTGTTATTTGAACCACAAAGGCTCTAAGACACAAAGACACACAAAGCAAAAATTCAACTCCAGCAAGAAATCCTCTAAAAAATCTATAATGTTGCTACACCTGCCTTCCCCCTTCGGGGGACCGAGGGGGCTTACGCTTTTGTAACAATCGTTTGCCCATCATACAATCCCTGAAAACCATTTACGATAATAACATCGCCACTTTGTAATCCGCTTTTTATTTCCAGTTTATCGGCGTACAATTCTCCTATAGTAACTGTTCTTTTTCTTGCAATTCTTTTTCCACCCTCGTTTGAAGCAACTAAAATAAATTTCCCGGCTTCATCTGTTTGAATAATATTGACAGGTACAGTTATAGCATTGGGTACACTATAATCCTGTATGCGAACCATTGCAGTCAGGTTTGGCTTTAATGCCTTGTCGCTAGGCACTTTAGCTTCTGCAATAAATCCACGTGAGGCAGCATTAATATCCTGCCCAATCAATGAGATTACAGAGTTGTAACTCTTACCTATATCGGGTACCGAAATAATTACAGGTGTTCCTTTAGCTACTTTAGCCAAATAATTTTCAGGTACGTTTGTTACTACTTTTAGAACATTTCTATTTACAATTTTAATACCCATAGCAGGTGCACCGGTAAACATTTCGCCCACATGTATATTTACAACATCAGCTACACCGCTTACATTACTTACAACATTGGTCATACTAAGTTGCTCTTCTACTGTTTTTACATTTTCCTTTTGTGTCTTCAACTGATTTTCTAAGACCTCAACATTAGTACTGGCTTGTAGTACCTGTACTTCAGTTCCTATTTGTTGGTCCCAAAGATTTTTTGTTCTTTGATACAAACTTTTAGCAAGTTCCAATTGATTTTTTACCGAAGCCATTCCCTGCTTTGCAGCTGCAATGTTTTGTCTTAATACAGCATCATCCAATTTTAATAGTAATTGTCCTGCTCTTACTTCCTGTCCTTGTTTTACATATACTGCACGTACCTGTCCGCCACCACCACGGGGGCTTACATAGGAAATGTTTTCAGCATCCACCCTACCTTGTAAATCTATGTAATGGGTAAAGTTTTGAAGTTTTATAGTATCAATATCTACCAGCTTTGTTATTTCAGGCTTGGCATTGGCTGTGTCTAATTTAGCTATGTCAGCCTCCAGCTTTTTAATATTTTCTGCTAAGGAAGTCTGTTCTTTTTTATAAGTAGCAAGTTGGTCTTTCTTTTTTGTCAACTCGGCACTATCTCCTTTAGAGCCGCAGGCTATAAAGACAAAAAGCAATGAGGTTAAAAAAAGTGTTTTGATTAATGATTGCATAAAACGAATTGATTTGATATTGAAAAAAGTTTAAGATTTATGGTAATTTTCCTAATGCAGATAAGAAAGAAATTTTTGCAATGATGGCATTGTACAAACTGGTAAAATAATTGCTTTGTGCAGTTTGCCAATCGGTATCTGATTGCAACACCTCAAAGCTTGATCCTACACCCGATTCAAATTTTTTCTTGGTTGTGTTATATACACTCTCAGCAAGTTGAAGATTTCTATCCTGTGCATCAAGGTTTAGTACTGCATTTTTCAGGCTTTCTCTTGATACTGTTTGCTGAAGATCAATAACCTGTTTTAAATATTCTGTACTGTTATCAACTTTCTCAAGTTTAAGCTTTGCCTGTTCTAATTTATATTTTCGCTGAAAGCCACTAAATATGGGCAACGACAGGTTCATACCGACCAATGAATTTCTTAACCAAACGGTATTGTTATCAGTAATAAATTTTTGCCCCTGACCTTGAACAACATAACTTATAGATGTTGAAATAGTGGGTAATGCACCCAACTTATTTCGCTTAACATCTAACCGTTGTAACTCACGGCTATAAGCTAATACTTGTATTTCCTTTCTATCTTCATATTTAAAATCGCCTTCCAGAATTCGGCTTTTTACTTCAGCAGTAGATAATCCTTCACGCAGTATTACAGTATCTTTTTGAGAAATGCCAATGGCAAACTTTAACCCTGCATAAGCCAAGGCTATGCTGTTGTTTAGAATAGTATATGATGTTTGCAGATTGGTAAGCTGTACCTGTACTTTGTCTAAATCCAGTTTTTCGGCAAAGCCGTTTACAAACATAATAGAGTCATCATGATACAGTTTTTGTAATCGACTGATACCGGTTTTCAGAAACTGGGCCTGCTTTTCAGCTATCAGTATAGCATAGTATCTTCGGTATGCTGAATCCTTTACTCGCTCTTTTATAAGTTCAAGATTTGCTTTAGATACATTTAATGCAGTCTTTCTTGCCTGCAACCCAACAAATACATCAGGCTGAAAGAGTAATTGCGATAATGTTGCTCCGGCACTTGTATTCCAGGGTTGAAAGAAGCTAACCTCCTGCAATGTGGGAGCAGGAACTTTTACATTAGCCGGTAAAAGATTTTCTTTTATCAATACATCATAAATACCCTGCTGCGATTGAGGAAATAATATTTGGGGCAACAATAAATAATGGCTTAATGATGCACTTCCCGTAATTTGCGGTAATGCCTGACCGGTAATTTCTCTGTTTTGTGCTTGTTGTATTTCTACATCAATAGAAGCATTTTTAACATCAGAGAGGTTTGTAAGGGCCATTTCCACAGCATCTTTTACCTTTAACTGATACTTTTTTTGAGCAAAGGATATAGTCCCTATAAAAAGTAATAAGGCAGTTATTATGGACTTTCCTGCAATTCTTTTCAGCATACCTGATTATTATTTTTTGTTTCTAAGTTGTTTATATTTCTGAATGAGTTTTACACCCTTACTGGTAGCAACACCATGTAGAAAATGGTCAATAATTTCTATTTCTACATCATATATCCTATACTTTCCAAAGGGAAAGAGTTGCTGATTAAAAGGAATAAACATGGTTTCTATTCTTAATTTGGTAAGCACATCTGTATTAATGTCTTCCCTATACAAACCTTCTTTTATACCTTTTTCTAAATTATCTTTTATTTTTTCAGCAATGAAATCATGCTTATGCCTGTAGATTTTTTCGAAAACAGATGGATAATACTTCTCTAAATCTTCAAAAAGACCGGGGTTCATGTCTTCGGTCATTTTCTGCACCATTTCTACATTCAGAAAAACCTCATGTACAGCATTTTCGGCTGCTGTAACATTAGCTAAGCATTGGGTGGTGCTGTTACAAAGATGCTGTTCCACAATAGCATTTACTATTTCATCTTTGTTTTCAAAAGATTGATAAATAGTTTTTTTGCTCATCCCTGTTTTCAGAGCAATTTCGTCCATGGTTACCCTTTTAAAACCAAAACGGTTAAAGAGTTCATTGGCCCTCAACAAAATTCTATCTCTTGCTTCCATAGTTGAATGCAAAACTATGGAAACATTTTTTATAAAAATCGTTTCCGCAGTTTTATTTTTTTGTTAAGCCATTTTGCTGAATTTGAAAATCAAATCCAAAAAGAGAATTAGAAGACATCTGTAAGATTACAAAATCAAACTCTTGATGTTGAACCTTTAGCTTTAACTAAATACCAACAAAACCTATCATTTGTATAAATAAAAAAAGAGACCGTTAGAATACTACTTTATTAAACTTTCAGCCCTCAAAACAATCAAAAAGAAAGCAAATGAATTCATTAACTTACTTTTAGCTGAAACCAAATAAATGTATGAATGGTGACGATAAAGAGTTGCTACATCAATTTAAACAACCGGAAAACAAGGAACGGGCTTATACCGCTATTATAAAAAAATATCAGGAAAAGCTGTATTGGCACATCAGGCGTATGGTTGTAGAACATGAGGATGCTAATGATATTTTGCAAAATATGTTCATTAAAGTATGGAATTCGCTTGAAAATTTTAGAGAAGACAGTCAGTTGTACACATGGCTATATAGAATAGCAACTAATGAATCTCTTACTTTTTTGGAACAACTTAAAAGGCGAAGTGCGGTAAGGTTAAGCGATGTAGAAGATGGGCTTAGTAACAAAATAAAAGCGGATGAAAACTTTGATGGAAATAAAGTGGAGTGGAAACTGCAATTAGCCATGCAAAAACTTCCCGAAAAGCAACGCATTGTATTTAATCTGCGTTATTACGATGAAATGCCCTATGAGGAAATGAGCCGTATTTTAGAAACAAGTGAAGGGGCGTTAAAAGCAAGTTACCACCATGCAGCTAAAAAAATAGAAGATTATTTACTTAACCGATAAATTTTTATAAATACATTAAACTTTTACCCCTATCTGACTGTCTAAAAAATTGGTTTATGAAGCGTAATGAAAACATATCAGATGAGTTAGTAACGATAACGCCTACCCTCTCAAGGTTAGAAAAAGGAGTTATTTACACAATACCCATTAATTATTTCAATGATTTTGCGGAGAATGTTCTAACTAAAATTAAAGCCGGTCAGGAACCTACCTATCATTTTTCTAAGGAAATGCCTCTTACGCTACCGGCAAATTACTTTGCTGATTTACCGGGGATTATTTTACAAAAAATAAAATACGCAACTTCTGAAAACAACACGTTTGATGAATTGGAAGCAATTTCACCTTTGCTCAATACCATCAGCAAAAAAACTCCTTATGCTTTGCCAAATGGATATTTTGAAAAGTTAGAACCTTCAAAAATTCAGGCTCCTTCCATTAAAACCGGGCACATTGTTAAAGCCAGTAGGGTAACAATGTATAGGTTGGCAGTTGCTGCAATTATCACTGCCATACTTTGTGTAGGCATTTTCTTAATGCTGGATAAAAACATAAATCAATTACAGGCGAACTCTAATAAAACTGAAATTAAAAACCTCAGTGAAGATGATATTTCAGAATTCCTTTCGGCCAACGCTAATTCAGAAGAATCGGGGACTCCTATAATATCTGCCGCAGCCGTAACGCCTGATATTCACGAAGCTGTAAAGGAAATTACCGATGAAGAAATTAAACAGTTTTTACAAGACAGTGATTTGCCTGAAGGCATCTAAAAGAACAATTTAAACATGAATAAAATAATAATTTTAATCTTTTGGTTTCTAAACTTTGGTTACTTTTGTTTTGCACAACCACCGCAGGAAGGCAGAATGAAAAGAGCGGAAATGGTAATGGGTAATTTTCTACAAAAAGAACTGAACCTGACGCCGGAAGAAGCAGAAAACCTGAAGCCTGTCTATAGAAATTATTTTATGGACATTAGAAATGCTAGAAAGGAAGACAACAGTGACCCTTTAGCTACGGAAGAAAAAATACTTAATATAAGAAAGAAGTACAAAACTGATTTCAAAAAAATATTAGGCACCGACGAACGAGTAAACAAGCTGTTGTTAGCTGAGAAAAAATTCAGAGACATTTTGCGGAAAGAACTTATTGAGCGAAAACTCAACAGGACCGGGAGACCCCCCGGTATCCAATAAATTGTTCACCTTATTGTTAAAATAGGTGTTTTTCATAGGTTAGCAACGGCCAGCTCTTTTTAGGGCCGGCCTTTTTTATAGCAAATTGATTATTCTCCAAAAAATTAAACTCCACTAATTCAACTGTGGATCAAAACCTATAGCAGCAAAAGGATCTTCAGTTTCTTCGCGGTTATCATTCCACTCTACAATAAAATTATTCTTACCCTCACCAATCATAATGGTCATGTAGTGTAACTGAATTAACTCTAACATAGAAAGGAAAAGAAAAAGTGCATGTATTTTATCTTCACATTTTTCAAAAACCCTTTCAAAGGAAACCGTTTTGTGTTTGCGTGCTACTCTAAGAACATACTCACGGGTTTCCTCCATGGTATGATTATATCTTACTACAGTATGAACAGGTGCATTTTGACGGTCGTGTACTTTTTGCATTACTTTTTCAAAAGCTTTCATCAGTTTGAAAAGCGTAATGTTCTGAATCTCTGTTCCTTCACCTGATTGTTCGCCTATGTAGGCAAGTTCACGTTGTACATTTCCACGTTTTATCATCTGCATACGAATGACTTCCATCTCGGCCATTTGTACAGAAGCTTCTTTGAAACGCTTGTATTCCAGTATTTTATCAATTAATTCCTGACGGGGATCTACTTCGTTACCCAATGCATCTATTTCCTTGCGAGGTAAAAGAAGTTTGGCTTTAATACGCATAAGGGTTGAGATGAACAAAATAAATTCGCTGCTCAACTCGATGTTTAGCGATTCCTGTGTATGTATATAATCTAAAAATTCCCTGGTAATACGGTTGATAGGAATATTATAAATATCCAATTCGTCACGTTCTATGAAGAATAACAGCAGGTCAAAGGGCCCCTCGAACTGTGGAAGTTTAATCTGGTATGTTTCTACACTTGTCATTTCACCTGTTGATTTTATGATGCGGCTAATATCTTGCCCGTTTGTACAAATGTATTGTTAAGTGTGTGGTTACGCTAAAAGGGAAATGAACAGTTAATGCACATGTGGATTAAGTATGGATAAGTAAAGTTGGGTTTTATTTTGTTTCACGAAACGAAACTACGATTACAAAGAGACTACGGATTAGACAGATATTTTTTAGTATTTGAAAAAGAAATTTCCTATAAGGAATAAAAAGTTGGAAAAGTTGACTTTTGTTTGGAAAGATGAATGGATTGCGTCGCAACGATGATGCTATGAAATACAAAAGTTGGTACAAAAAAATACCGGCCAAAAATTAGCCGGGTATTTTTTGTATTGAAATATCCTTTATGAATTTGGGACAAGGTTTGCAAAACATATTCAATCTCATATATGGCTCAAGCCGCCGGGCTTCGTTGTTTCAACGGAGCTGAATTCTCTTGTTTCTGAAACTGCTACGCATGTTTCAGAATTTCTTCGCTACGCCCGACACCCAAGAGAATAAGGCTCCTTATGCAACAACTGTTGTCGGAAGCGAATACAATTTTGGGCGATGTTTAATAAAAATTGCAAAGCTTTTAATAATCCTATATTCTTTTACTGTGTCAAAGATATTCTGATTTGAATACCTGCCCTAACGTTGGTAGTTGGGGCAGATGTAGAAATATATGGAATTACCTTTCTGCGGTCGTAATATAGTTTTATGTTGACCCTGTTATTGAGGACATAATCTATAGACGGTTGCAGGGTGAACACTTTTTGCCCGCCCGTGCTAAATGCATTGTCCTGATCGAGGCGGCTATTGCTTGTGGCATCGTCACGCATACTTACATCCAGGCGGAAGTTTACATCGTTCTCCAGTTTTTTGCCTTTGGTAAATGGCACCTTGAATGGAAGACTGAAACCCTTCTTTCGCCAACTTGCGCCAAATGTCCACTCGGTACTGTTAACTTCACTCAACTGATAATCTACAAGACTCAAACTCAATTGTCGGCTTTTCTTATATTGGAAACTACCGGTAATCTGACTGACTGTTGTAAAATCAAATCCAAACAATGGCCCAAAAGATTCCTGTATAGTTACATTGGGTACAAGGAAGTAAGGAATATAGTTGCCCGAGATGGTATCTCTAAAACTCGGAGCAAGATAGCTGAACGAATCTGTATAAAGCAAGGCACTATTAAAACTGTTCATACCAAGATTACCTGTATAAGCATGTGACATACTAATAGTGCTAAAAGTTGCGGCTAATGCAGGTATCCTTGTTAATCCGGTATAAGTAAGCCTCCAGTTTGGCAATGGTTTAATGCTGCTAAACGGATTGCTTTTGATATTAGGATTTGCCTGCTTTATTAGCCCGACTTTCTGTGGATCCTGACCGGTATATGCTGCGATAAAAGATGGTATCAAAACATCCTGTGCATACCTGTTATAACCTATATAATACCCATCTGCAGCTTTGCCTAATCCCTGCCCGTTTTGGTAAGGATTAGACAATGCCAGTCTTTCTGACAATATCAACCTGTATGTTTCAAACTTGCGGAAGGTTTCAGATATTTCTGTTGGCTTTCCTTTGCTGAAGAGTGTTTTAAATGCTACATAAGATACATTGAAACCACCTGTTGCCAATGGATTCAGATGCTGGAAGTTGCCGCCATCTGATACTACTTTATACAATTCAGAGTAATCCTTTGTATAGGTTTTATCAAGGTTAAGGTCTATAGTAAACTCTCTGATAGGCTCCAGTTGTGCTGTAATACTTAACTTTTGATCCAGGCTTTGACGGTATAAGAAGTTGAGCGTTGTATCCCTTGTTATCAGGCCCTTTGCAGCTTTATCTTCAAGCCATTGGTTATCGGGTTGTTTACCAAATACATAATCCAGTCCCGGTGCCATGCTGTTCCAGTTTTGTCCAAGGTATTGGGTACTGTCAGTGTAACCAGGTACACGGCTCTTATAGTTTTCCCCATAGTTAATAGATGCACGTTTAACCATAGTGAGCAATCTGCCGCCTGCTTTTTCTAAACCATTCAGCTCAACCGGACGATTGGCACGTTGCTGACGGTAAGCTCTTTTTTCTTCCCTACGTTGGGTTCTCCATTTTCTTAAAGCAACTCTACGTGCTTTACCGGTTAACCCTTTAACCACATCTTCCCTTGACGGAAGTGAAGATTTAAATTCATCGTCCTTTTTATCTTCCTTAGGTTCGTCTTTTTTCTTTTCGTCTTTCACTGATCCTTTCTTGTCTTTTCCTCCTTTTTTACCGCCTTTTTTTCCAACGCCTTTGTCATCACTTCCTTTATCATCATCCTTAGGAGGTGCAGGTGCTGCATCCTGATCCAAAGCTCTTAACCAACGCACTTTGGAATAAATACGGGTAAAGTCAAACTCGCCATTAATATTATTTTCCTGGCTGTTCTCTATTGTATTGCCAAGGTCAATGCCCAATTGTCTTTGTATCCGGCTTGCACCAATCCAATTATAAGTAGTAGTGTAACTGTAACGTGCATTCACAAAACTGGTAAGCGGAAACTTTGAAAGTGGCAAAGTATAACTTGCTATAGCCTTCTGCTGATAATTGGTATTTCTTCCACCTTTCAACAAATTTGTACGTACGGTATCATTTTTTTCTTTGGTATCAATGCGGCCATAAGGTTCGTCTATACGGGCATTGTTGACTGCAGAAAAATCTACATTGAATGATCGGGTAAGATCCCAACGCATATTGTAATAGCGGTCAAAAGTGAAGAACTTATCGTAGGTAGTATCAACTACATCAACTTTATTGTCAAAGCTGTTTACAATACGTGGCACAAACTCACCAAACTGCCTGTTTATATCTGCCCTAAAGCTTAGCAAAGATGGTTGCGGATTAAAGTTAAGGTCTTTAATCAACGTGTACCACTGAGACCTTGATTTTATAATTTTCTTAAATGGCTCAAGATATTTGGGAGCTGCATTGTTAAATGTATAACCCAACCCAACCCTGTGTTTCACCACATCGTTACGCTGAATAAGTGGGGAGGTTTGTTCAAACTTTATAAAGGAATAACTGACATCCAGATTGCTTGGGCTCCAGATTTTTGTTTTTGAACCCGGTGCTAACCTAACGTTGGTAAAGTTGACAGTCTTGATAGTAGTTTTATCAACTGCTGCCTTTTTAGCTTCGTTTCTTTTATCTCCGCTAAGTGTGTTTAGTTTATCCTTCAGTTTTATGTCCAGATCATAAGGGTCATATTGTGGCGATTTAACCGTTTGATTGATACTTGCGTACACCGGTATAGAAATACCTACAGCCTTGGGTAATAGTTTGCCTAATTCAAGGTTGGTCGCAATATCATACTGCATCAGGTCTTCTCTTGCCCTTTCATTTATCCGCTGCTCCAATGTACCAAAACCTGTAGTGCGGGTACTTGCAGATATTGCCAAAGTACCCAAATCTGCCAATGCAATATCAACCCGAGCTGTAGCTGCATATCCGCCCTGTTCGTTTAGTTTGGAAAGACGAAGTTCATTGATCCAGATTTCTGCCTCGGCCGGAGCATCCGCATTGGGGTCATTTTGGATACCTACCAGGAAAGCCTTCACTTCTCCCAGATTGGGGTTACCGCGGATAGCAAAAGTTTTGCTCCCTATCCTCTGCTTATAATAACTATTAGGATCAACCCCTTCCAGATTTCGCTGTGCTTTTAACTGTACCAGTTGTTGCAGATCTAAATCCAGATTATTACTATCAGGCCAGACGCTTTTCTTGCCTTCTTCAGTATTTGGATATTGGTTAGGAGGCGTAACTTTTAAGGGGATTTTTACTTCGTAATAGTTATTTGCAAAGTCATTACCTATACGGATAACTGCTGTCAATTGTGTATCAACCAATAAACCCCCGTTTTTTAATCTTTCAGCATGTATAAACATATTGAGCTTACCATATTGTCGCATATCAAGATTTAAGGTTTTGAAAGCGCCACGTATTTCATTTTTATCCAAACCTCTTATCTGAAAACTCATTGCCTGTTCGTTTTGCAACAGATTAACACCATTGTTGCTTAGCTGTTGCACCCTTTCTATGCCGGGAGGTATTAAATAGTTGACAGGTTGCCTTTTGCTGTTTTCTTCTACGTTTACTGCCAATACATTAAAAGTTGCAGCATCCGGTTGTGGTATAGGTAGGTTATTTCCTGATTGATCAATCCTAAAGTTTGCTGTTCTCCATTGATTTCTTACCAAATCAAAACGAGCAAAACGTAAAGTGACAGAGTCTTCAAAATCTGTAAGGAACATCCGCATAAACCTTATGGACTTAAAGTCAGGAATGTTACCAACTTTTGATTCATAGCCTCTAATTGGAACCCTGAATAAGAACCAGTTTTCTATTTTACTTTCTCCGTTTGCATAGGTAACCCTAACTTCCTGTTTATCTGTAATGTAATTGGTACCAACACCCATGTTGGGAGTAAGGTCTATTTTATATTGATAATATTCTTCCGTTTCATTCAGCGTATTGTCTCTGTTAAGATCTTCGTTGTCAGGGTATAAGGTAGCAGCCGGGCTAAACTGTGATGTGGTGTTAGAAATAGACGAATTACCTTGTGGATTATTATAATTTTTATAACGGCCAAGCAAACCTGAACCTGTAGCATCGTACGAAGCGTCTCTATACCATTTATAATCATCGTTAGACGGATCCTGCAACACCCTTGAGAGCAAAGGAGACCCCGGAAAATTTTGTCTGACATTATTGACATAATCTCCATTACGTTTAATCAATTCATCAGCATTATTTAACCCGTCAAAACCCACATCCTGAAATGGTCTGTCTGCCGGGTCGTTGCTAAATGCCTGTGTCACCTGTATTGGATTCACCGGTGTCCTTCCCCAAACTGTAGAAGTATCTACTGCCGAAGGTTGATTGGGTGAATTAAGCCCATTTTCATAAAACCTTCTGCTATCTTTTAAGATGTCCTCACTTAATGTACCAAGGTTAAGATAAAGTTTACCGCCCCTGCTTGTTGGGTTTTTGATAAAAGGATCCTGCACCCAAAACTCCATAAACTCAACATTACTTGTTTCAAAATCTGTCTGGTCAAGGGCACGCATTATACCACCCCACTTAGCAGTTGGGTTTTTAAATTTTCCACTGCCATCCAATTCAGATGTTCTGCTTTCATAGTTGTAAGGGCCAATATCTTTTGGATAAAAAGAAAGGTCAAAAGTTACTGATTGATTTTCTCCCAGATTATTGGTACGCTGTGGAAATAATTCCTGATTGTACACAGCCCTTACCCTGGGATCGCTTAGTTCCTCTACATTTTTCTTTAATGGATTGTTGGCACTGTTTCGGTCCTGCAAAATGGGTTCAATATTGTACCACGCCAACTTAGCCCTGTTTTTGTTGTAGTCTAAACTATCATTGAGTGCAGCCTCTGTAAACTGCTGCGGCGTACTTGCCAAAGCCCATGAAATAAAGGGAAAGCGAAGGTCAATGCTGTTTCTTGTTCCTTCAAAATCATCTATGTATATAAGGCCTTCATCGCCAGAACCGATCTGTGCCGGGTGACCCGGTTTCAGGAATGCAGCTTCACCATAAGCATTTATGGTGGACATGGCCGTTGTATTGTAAAAAGGAAGTTTGTTCAGCAATCGTGTAAGACCGGGAGCTTCATTACGGTAGTTAAAGTCAAGTCCGTACATAGTGTTCCTGATTGGGTCATCGCCGTAATTGACTTTGGTAAAAAATGGTCTTTCTGATAAACGCACCATACTTGCACCTAAAGACAATTTTTTATTTGCGATGTAATCTAATCGCAGCCCCATAAAATTACGCTGCTGTACACCAAAACCTGCATTGTTTTCAAACTGTACATTTACAGGTATACCACTGTTGAGAATTGCACTATTGAGTATTTTAACTGTACCAAGATTGTAGTCAATGCTAAAGTCAAAACCTTCGCGGAGTA
Organism: Segetibacter sp.; assembly: GCA_031373555.1. Lineage (GTDB taxonomy): Bacteria > Bacteroidota > Bacteroidia > Chitinophagales > Chitinophagaceae > Segetibacter. Next base: position 26,017 of record JANMMU010000003.1, read on the forward strand.
CTTGACCACCTGCCGATACTGTTACAGAACCTTGTGGAACGTTGAATGCGCCTAAGTAAATTTCCGAAGCAGAATTGCCTTTACCCGAACCTTGCATAACAAAACGGTTAAGGTTGGCAAAAGTTTGGGCTATTGCTTTTATGGAATCATAGAGTGGTCGGTAAATGTATTTGTCTTTTACAGCCTGGCTTTGAAAATTGAAAGCCAAAGCTTCAAGGTCTCGTCCAAAAGGTTCAAGCAAAGGGAAAATTATTTTGCCCTGTTGAGATAAAACGGTAAAGCCTTCAACAAAATCAAACACACCATCAGGCTGTGGGTCATTCTGATTGTTCAGCCGATCCAGGTTTAATATGCGCAATAACGAACGACCCGAAACAGTGGTATCAGATTGAGGTAAAAACCGCTTCAATCCACCGCTTGGCTCTTCATATAATATGTTCAGCTTAAAATCTTCTTTAGTTATTCCCGGAAGGTCAAGTGAGTAAACGTTTTTCATCATCCACTTCCAGATAGGCAATTTTGGTCTTTGTGAGGTGGCTTTCAACAACTTCAAAAACAATACCTTTTGTACCCCTTGTGTTGAATCTAAACTTACATCCTGTGCAAATTCACCTACCTGATATACTTTTCCATTATAGGTATATTGATAAGCTACACCCAAAACTTCATCAGGTTGCAACTGTTGGTTAAGTGATACAAACCCTATTTGTGGATTAAAATAATATTCGTTGGGATTTAGTTTACGGGCAAAAGTTTTTTCATAGTCTTCAACCGGTTTTAAACCAAAAACAGGCCCTGTTAATGTAGTATTAACCAATACAGGATTGCGGCTTAATTGCAATAGTTTAGAATACAAGTTATTTGCACCATTATTAGGCAAAGAACCTAACCCGTTTGATGGATTATTATTAGGATTATAAGGATTTCCCTCACCCAAATCCATTAGCGCAACTACATCACGTGTATCGGTAGTAGCCCCGGTACGATTGGTAACCCAAACCTCAATACGCATTATCTGTACCTGACTGTTTACAACAGGTACATTTTTCATGGCTTTGTTATAATTCTGACGAAAATAATCACCTAATAAAAAGTGTTTATTTTCTTCGTAATCATCTAATCTCTTGTTGAATGTAGTGGTAGCTGCACCGCCCTGTAAAGCCAAAGACTGACGTTGTGCTTTTTGATTAGCCAATACACCCGTTACATATAGTTTACCAAATTGAAGTGATGTTTTAATACCAAACAAACTCTGTGCACTTGGTATCAATGTGCCTTTGCTTGTATAGGAAACATTACCGGCTTCAAGAGATTTAAGAATTTCATCGTCCATGCCTTTGTAATCCAGTTTTAGCTGGTTTTCAAAATCGAAATTGGCAAGGGTGTTATAGTTAATTGGTAGCTTTAATTTATCACCAATGTTTGCTATTACATTGATGTTGGAGTTCATATTGAAATCAAAACCGCCATTCTTTCTTGCACTTTCAGGCAATGTTGGGTTTTCAATATTTTGTCCCTGATAGCCTGCGGTTATGTCTACATTTCCCTGTGGCCTTATATCCACCTTTAAACCATTTGGCCCGACACCAAAAATGCGGTCAAAAAGTTTGTCGTAGGTTTTAAGTTTAGGTCTTGAAACTTTTCTGTTGAGGATGCTGAGCGTATTTGCTCTTTTTCTAAAATATTCAGCCTCCTGTTGCTGCGCTTTAAAACGCATCATTTCGTCAAATGTAAGATAGGTGGGTGTGCGATAGTAGCTGCTACCAATTTTTTCTACAATGATATATTTTTTAGAAATAGGATCGTATTCTACATCTCTTTTTATATATGAAGTATCAGAGAAATTAAACGGATTGTTAGAACGATAGGTAAATGGATCGCCCTGTCTATCACGAATAGGATAACGTGTAGAATCCCCACTAGCCCCTGTTTGGGCGTTGGAAGGTGTAACAAAAATTGTGCTTAAAACAATAACAATAATTGCCTGATGGAAGTATTGATTTCGACGGTTCAAAACTAAAAAAGCTGTTTATGTACAAATTCTCCCGATAGGCTATATATTTTTAAGCGCTTTTTTTATCAAATCTTCGAGCAATATATTGGTATTTTCTGATGTAACAACACTTTTCACTGCTTTTTCTGCATTTTGTCTTGGAATACCTAATGATACTAAAGCATTTAACGCATCATTTTCCACTTTATTAGAGGCAGGAACCAACAACATATTTTCATTGTAATTTTTTGCCAGCTTGTCCTTCAACTCTAAAATTATCCTTTCACCCGTTTTTTTGCCAATTCCTTTGATACTCTCCAACAGCTTTGCGTTGCTTTGTACTATAGCTTTAACTATTTCATCGGGCTTCATTCCAGACAACATCATTCTTGCTGTAGCTGCACCTACGCCAGAAACACTAATTAGCTGTACAAATAAATCCTTTTCAGATTGTTCAAAAAAACCATATAAAGTTTGGCCGTTTTCAAATAAATGTAAATATGTAAAAAGCTGTCCGCTTTCCTGACCGCTAATAGCAGAGTAAGTATGCAGACTAACCTGACATTCGTACCCAACCCCATTTACATCAACAATAATCTGCGCCGGATTTCTTACAATAAATTTTCCTCTGACAAAAGCAATCATATTTACATTTAAACGAATTTCAAAAATAAGAAAGGAAGTTGAATGATATCAAACTTATTTTATCGAGGTAACTTAAAAAATTACGAAGGAATCCTCCTTTCAGATTTCAAGAATAATCATTTACTTTTATTCCTCGAAATAAATAATCATTAAATAGACTGAATGACACAAAAAATAACTGCAGCCATCACCGGAATTGGTGGGTACGTACCCGAATATAGATTGACAAACAAGGAGTTAGAAAAATTAGTAGACACAAATGACGAATGGATAACAAGCCGTACAGGTGTAAAGGAACGCCGCATTCTCAAGGGCGAAGGAAAAGCAACAAGTGACCTTGGGGCACCTGCAGTAATGGATTTGTGCAAAAAAAGAGGGCTTGACCCATTAGAAATAGATTGCATAATTTGCTGTACGGTAACCCCAGACATGACATTTCCGGCTACTGCAAATATTATAAGTGAAAAAATTGGTGCTAAAAATGCGTTCAGTTTTGATCTTGGAGCTGCCTGTTCGGGTTTTCTATTTGGTCTTACTACCGGAACAGCTTTCATAGAATCGGGCCGATACAAAAAAGTTGTTGTTGTGGGTGCAGATAAAATGAGTGCCATTGTAGATTACAGCGACCGTACCACCTGTATTTTATTTGGTGATGGTGCCGGGGCTGTGTTATTAGAACCTAATACAGAAGGTTATGGAATTCAGGATAGTATTTTAAAAACAGATGGAACCGGAGAAAAATTCCTGCACATGAAAGCAGGAGGTTCAAGAAGACCGCCGAGTATGGAAACAGTAGCTGCCAAAGAACATTATATTTATCAGGAAGGTCAGTCAGTATTTAAGTTTGCCGTGGTGGGTATGGCTGACGTTGCCTATCAGCTTTTGGAGAAAAGCAACCTGAAAGGTGAAGACATTGCATGGTTGGTACCACATCAGGCCAACAAAAGAATTATTGATGCAACAGCAAATCGTATAGGCATACCACCCGAAAGAGTTATGCTGAATATTATGCGCTACGGAAATACAACTTCGGGCACTATCCCTCTTTGCCTTTGGGAATGGGAAAGCCAACTAAAAAAGGGAGACAACCTGGTTTTAGCTGCCTTTGGTGGCGGTTTTACATGGGGTGCTACTTTGGTGAAGTGGGCTTATTAGGGGTTTGTGGGGTTCAAAAGTTTAAGAGGTTTAAAAGTTTCAGAGGTTTAAGAGGTTTGAGGTGTTCAGGAAGTTCAAGGTTAAGGTGTGTATTTAATCATTGAAATTTATATAACAACTTCATCCACTTATTTCCTCCTGCTCCACTCAATAAAATCTGTGGCGGGTATTTTATTAATTCCTAACTGTCGTAACATGGTTACCAATTGTCCACGATGGTAGGTTTGGTGATTAAATAAATGAAGCAACATTTGGTAAACGGGTTGTTTGAATTGCTCCTTTTTAGAATTACGATATAAAAATTCGTGTTCAAAAGCAGCAACAGTACTTTTATCTACCCATTCTTTCCATTGAGTTGAGTAAGAAATAAGATCCTTATTGATTTCTGGTATGGTTTGCTTTTTTTCTTCTAAAGGGAAAACCGTTTCAACCAACTTTAGCCTTTGCCACCAAATCCATTCTACGTCTCTTAAATGCTGAAGGGTT
>JANMMU010000008.1:0-56233 GCA_031373555.1 Segetibacter sp.
AAGTATCGCCTGTTGCAGGTATGTTTTGCATATGGTGAAGAATGAATCCTGCAAGTGTATTAAAATCTGGTTCGTCGTTGTCTACATACTCGGTTTTTTCGAACCGGGCAAGGAAGTCATAAAACGGTAGTTGTGCATCAATCAGGAAAGTGCCGTCTGCCCTTTCTACTATTTCATAATCGTCTTCATCTGCGGGGCCTATATCGCCTACAATGGCTTCTAGTATGTCATTAAGAGTCATCATACCTTCCAGGCTACCGTACTCATCTACTATAAAACAGCAATTGGATTGAAGCTCTTTAAATTTTTCAAGCACCTGATATACGGTGTTGTTTTCAGGTACATATAACCCCGGCCTCATTAGTGTTTTTAGCATGGTTTCATCATCTGCCAACAAAATGTCTTTGATAGAAACAATACCTTTTATATTATCTATTTTGCCTTCGCATAGGGGGTAATTGGTATGCACCACCTCGCTCATTTGTTGTTTAATATCAGCTAATTTACTATTTACATCCATCCATACTATATCGCTGCGGTGGGTCATTAGCGACATTATATTTCTGTCGCCCAGATGAAAAATACGTTCAATAATTTCCTGCTCTTTTTCCTCTATTGCCCCTGTTTCTGTTCCTTCATTAATGATTGCCTTTATTTCCTCTTCCGTCACCGTTGAATCGTTTGGCTTTACATTAAAAATGCCCGTCAACAAATTTGTGCTTTTGCTCAATAACCAGGTAAATGGAAGTATAACAACCGACAATAACTTCATGGGTTGCGAAACCAGTTTTGCAATTTTTTCAGGTTTAGCCAAGCCCAATCTTTTTGCAAACAACTCACTTATCAGCGATAGAAATGTAATCAGAAATACAATAATTACTGTGGCAATTGTGCCACTGTGTGGGGCCAATGTGGGGAATTTTGAAATAAAGCCCAATACTGCCTCCTTAGGTTGTCCCTCGGAGAAAATACCTGTTAGAATGGACATCAGCGTTATACCAATCTGAACCGTAGAAAGAAATTTGTCAGGGTGAGAGGCAAGGTCTAAAGCTTCTTTTGCCCTTAAATCGCCTTTGTTGGCCTGTATCTCAAGTTTGGTTTTTCTGGCAGAAACAAGTGCAATTTCCGCCATTGCAAAAAGCCCGTTCAAAATTATTAAACCAAGAATTATAAATATTTCCGTCATTATTAATTATTGCTGCAAAAATATGGAAATCAAAATTGTTATGCCAAGAAGATAAAAAAGGCGCTTTATGTTATAAAAGTTATACAAAACAACAGGTCTTGAATTTATTAAACCCCAGCTCTCCGTAGATTAGTAAAAACCTTTGAAAGCTCTCCGTATGTCTGTGACTACGGAGGCAAATGAAAATCCAGACTGTATCTGTCATTTGAAAAATTACTGTTGAAATTTCTTGTTCTGAGGGGTCTTCTTTCCTAGCCTTGTGTGGTAGGCAAGAGACCTCGGCTCGGGTAAAGGCCTTAACTTAGCTATCAATTGCAATTTTTGTAAACAGCGCAGGGTCCCTTGCAGGAGACCCAACGCGGACAAAATGAATGATAAGAAGGGTCATAATAGAATATTATTTTAATTTTTTTCATCAATAAGTGAATCGTATATTTCAATTGGATAAGAAAGTTGTGGAAGCTTATCTAAAGTTATAAACCTTTGCGCCTCATCCACTAGTTTTTTGCTATCATTACAAGGTTGTGAAACATTAAAAAAAATGATGTCTTGATATACAGAAGAATATCCGATAACTATGTTTACATGTTTTAATGCTTCCTGAAAATACTTTTCAATTACATGAGACTTTTTATTCTCAGACCAGAATATCTTTCTTTTTTCTCCAGGCAAAAGCGTTAAGTAAGAGTGAACTTGAAGCATTACTATACTATCAGGCATATTAAGCACCTTTTTAATTTGATTAAAAGAAGGTATATCGAATAATCCAATTACTTTTCCATCATAAAAGAGGACAGGCGGAGAAAATAAGGCAGGACCTAAACCTCTATTTTCTATTTCAATTCCCAAGAAATCGTATAATGGATCAGTAGAGTTAATATTAATCGTAAAAATCACACTTGGGACAACAGATAAACGATAATTCTGAAAGGCTTCATCAAAAGTTTGTTTTGACAACTTTATAGATTGATAATTTAATTCAGCAGTTTTTTTCGACTCATCAATGGAAAACAATAACGAATAGATAGCAGTTACGGTAGCCACAACAGAAACATAAATTTCTGCCTTTAATTTCCTTAACCAACTCCAGATATTATTTACAAATGTGTTTAACTTGGTTTTATAGGGAGATAAGTTCCTTCGAGTAGAATTATTCATACTAGCAAATGTATTACTTTAAGCCCTTAAATTCCAGCCCAGCTAGTGTAAGTCTTCCTGAAGCTTGTTGAAGTTTAAGCGTAGCGTAACTTCAATACAACATGAAAAGCAGGATTTCATCCGGTAAACTATAGAGTGATTCAATAACAGGTAAGTTCTTTAAATTAGCATCAAAAATACAATGGCAACCCGCTATCGGTTTGGCGACAGCCAATACCCAAGCTCTCCGTATGTCTGTGACTATGGAGAGCTTTCAGGAGTTTCGATATTCTACGAAGAGCGGGGGTGCCGATTTAACTTAGATAAATCCAAAAATCGACGAGATTCCTTTTTTTAACTCTAAACGCTCAACCCTAAACTTTTTCCTTCAACACTAAACCTTATTTTTGACCGCTTTATGAATCATGTTAAAAACATAGCTGTGATAGGGGCGGGTCCGGCGGGACTTACTGCTGCATACCTTTTATGTAAAGATGGACATAGAGTTGTAGTTTTTGAGAAGGATCCTAAATATGTTGGTGGCATTTCCCGTACTGAATCCTATTTGGGTTACCATTTTGACATAGGCGGGCACCGCTTTTTTTCCAAATCAAAAGAGGTAGAGGATTTCTGGACAGAAATTTTAGGGGATGATATGATTGAGCGACCCCGTAGCAGCCGCATTTACTACAACAAAAAGTTTTTCTCCTACCCGCTTATGGCTATGGAAGCTTTGCAAAAATTGGGGGTAATAGAATCGGGACTATGTGTAATGAGTTATTTGAACGCCAAATTATTTCCAATAAAAAACCCCGTGAATTTTGAAGACTGGGTAACCAATCATTTTGGAAAAAGGCTTTTCAATATTTTCTTTAAAACCTATACAGAAAAAGTGTGGGGAATACCCTGTAGCGAAATTTCTGCAGACTGGGCTGCACAACGTATAAAAGGATTGTCGTTATCTTCTGCAATTAAGAATGCGTTTGTAAAACCCGGTAACGGCGGCGACAAAGACAAAATTATCAAAACGCTTATAGACACTTTCCGCTATCCCCGCCTTGGGCCGGGTATGATGTGGGAGGCATGTGCAGAAAAAATAAAAGGTTTTGGGGGCGAAATTAGGATGAATGCAGGTGTAAAGGGGTTAAGTTTTGAAGATGGAAAATGGGCCGTTGAGACAGAAAATGATAGCAGCGAAACCGGCTTTGATTATGTTATTTCTTCTGCTGCCATACGGGATATAATTCCCCATATTAATCCGGGTGTTTCTTCAAAAGCACACCATGCATCACAACAACTAAACTACCGCGATTTTCTGACTGTTGTACTTATTTTAAAAGACAAAAATGTTTTTACCGACAACTGGATCTATATACATGATCCGTCAGTAAAAGTGGGGCGTGTACAGAACTTTAAATCGTGGAGCCCCTACATGGTGCCCGATGCATCTATGGCATGTTATGGCCTTGAATACTTTTGTTTTGAAGGCGATGGTATGTGGACAAGCAGCAACGAAGACCTTATAGCTTTAGGCAAAAATGAAATGGAAAAAATAGGACTTGGTAAGGCTGCTGATGTGCTGCACGGGTATGTAGTGAGACAGCCAAAAGCCTACCCGGTGTATGATAAAATGTACAAAGAACATGTGAATGCTATTCGTGAAGAATTGCATCACTTTCCCGGACTGTATCTTGTAGGTAGAAATGGAATGCACAAATACAATAACCAGGACCATAGTATGATGACCGCCATGCTTGCTACACGTAATATCATCGCCGGCAAAGAACTATATGACCTTTGGAATGTAAATGCCGATGCAGTTTATCATGAAGGTGGAGAAAGAGGTGCTGAAGAAGGCGGCAGAATGATACCCCAAAAAGTAGAAGATAAAACACCCGCTGCTATATCAGCACTCTAAATTATCTTCACCCAGAATAAAATGCCTTTGGATTTTTATTTTGATACAAACTGAAGTTTTTCATAGCATTCCCTCCGTAGCGGGATTTCGCAATACAATTTTGGTACGAGCATTTTGCGCTGCTCGACATCGTTGCGACGCAATCCTTTCATCGGTATACAAAATGGCAGCTATTTTATACCGTTTGTTCAATCTTAAACCAGCATATATTATTATTTCATAAAGTACTATACCACATGTTTACATTCAATTGCAAAGGGAGATTATTAGTTTTAGACAAACCCATTATTATGGGTATTATCAATGTAACGCCTGATTCATTTTACGAGGGTAGCAGGGCAGATAGCACTACAGCTGTTTTGCAGAAGGCCGAAAAAATGTTGGCAGAAGGTGCATCCATTTTAGACATAGGTGGGCAAAGCACACGCCCCGGTAGTCAGGATATTGGCATTGATGAAGAAATGAATAGGGTAGTACCTGCCATAGAAGCAGTAGCTCAAAAATTTCCTGATAGTTTTATTGCAGTTGATAGCTACCATGCTGAAGTGGCTATTGCAGCCGTAAATGCCGGTGCCGTGATAGTTAACGATATAAGTAGTGGTACTTTAGACAGCAAAATGATTGCTACAGTAGCAGCATTGCAAGTGCCCTATATTGCTATGCATATTAAGGGTACTCCGGCAACTATGCAACAACATACAGTATATGATGATATGCTGTTGGATATTCTTGAGTTTTTTATTCAGAAGACTAATGAGTGTAGCAATGCAGGAATCAAAGATGTAATTATAGACCCGGGTTTTGGTTTTGCAAAAAATGTAGAACAGAATTTTACCTTGCTCAAAAATCTTGGCCTCTTTAAAATATTGCAAAGACCAATTCTTGCCGGGCTTTCACGTAAGGCAACCATCTACAAAACACTAGATATTACTGCGGATGAAGCACTTAATGGTACAACCGTTCTCAACACAATTGCTTTACAAAACGGAGCCAATATATTAAGGGTGCATGATGTAAAAGAAGCCATGGAAACTATTAAACTGATGCAGATGTTTAAGCAGTTTTGATTGGTATAACTGTTTTTTACTTTAAAAAAAGGCTCCATTTATTTACCAAAGATTATTGGTATGAACCTCATTTATTGATTGAAGGATGGCGCTACTTTTTATTTTCCTCCGGCTTCTTTTTCTCATCAGGTTTTAAGGTTGACCGAATAACGGTTACTTTATTTAACATGTCAAACCAAAAGCCTGAACCCAGTGATATAGCAACACCCGTAAGTAACAAACCCCAAATTTTTGCCACCCAATTCCAAAATAAACCTTTACCCTCATCTGTAGGTATGGCAAGAGAATAATTGCTGGCAGATATATCGTTGTTCTTAACACGCCAATCCCAACCAAGCGGCAATCGTAAGTTATTGACCCTTGACAGGTTTTCGTTAAATCTTTCATGGGCTTTTAGAGATTGTGAAGAATCTGCAGTTCGGGCAAACTCTTGTGAGGCCGTTACTAAAGAGTTCCTTAAAGGGGCATCTTTTACCAGGCTTTTAAATAAGGCAATAGAATCTGCATTAAAAACAAATGCAAGCCCAAATCCTATAAGTAATAATATGAATTGTACCCGTCTTTTGTACCAGCCTGTAACCCTATTCATAGAATTATTAAAAAATTCCTCCAGGCTTAGTTTAAATTTTTCCAGATCATTATCGGCATCTTGCAGTAAAGTAAGAATGGCTTTTCGGCTATGTGCATAAGGCCATTTTTCAGCAGCTTCTTTCAGCATAGACATATTAATCAACCTTTCCTCCGAAACCTTTTCGTTTTCAGCAGTTTTATGCGAAGTCATCAATAGATTGATGATAACCTTTGAAAAACTGGTAGATGGAATATAGGATGGTAGATTTTTATTGCTTTCATAACTTCCTTTGTATAAGCTACAAATAAGCGGGTGCTCATAAAAATCTTTGAGCAGTTTTGCATCTTTTCCTTTCGATGGGGCTATCAACTCCTTTAACCCTCTTTTTAAATCAGCAGCACGGTTTTTTAAAAAAGCCTCAAACATTTCATTTATTGCGGTAGCAATCAGGCTAAGCAGCAGGTATATGAAAATCATACCAATAGCTACATTCAACATATCTAATGTTGCCATGGAGGGAATGTGTTTACAATTATTGAGAAATGCTTGTTATTAATTTCTATTCATTTTTCCTCGTAAAAGTCAGTATTACCCGATCACCTTCCAGTAATTCAAGTTTATCATCTGTACCTCTAAATTTACTTACCCTGTGCAGGTTATCAAGATAAGCGCCTTCATCATAATCGCCTAAACAAACCATACGTGTAGACGGTGCTGCATTTGTAAGTGAAATTGTGCTTGAATCAGGCATTACATACCTTCCTGAATAACGGTTACAACCCGTAAAACCAGAAAAGGTTTCATTGGCACCGTAAAAACTAATACTTGGTCTTTCAGGTATGTGATATCTAGAACCTTGGGGAGGAGTAATTTTTGGGTCTTTACTATATACAAAATTAGCCCCGTCTTTGGTTACCCGTTTCAATTTAGTTTGTTCAAGTGAATCAAGCTTTTTAACTGCTTCACTTTTTATTACATAACCATCCATAGACTCCAGTTCCCATGAACCTTCAATGTCTCTGTTTACGCCGCTTTCCCGTTTTCCATACAAAGGAATGTATTGAACACCTTTTGGGACAATTGTATCAGGCCCTTTATCTTTCCATGAGCCATCATTGAACCGTTTTACACGTTTATCAACAGTATTTGTATTACCTTTTCCGGAGCGAAAAAGAGTTTTGCAATTCGAAAAAGTGAAGGTTATCAAAAGTAAAAAAACGAATTTCATCATAGAAGTAGTTTTAATGCTTCGTAACAATTTCATGCCAGTTAGTTTGGTTTAAGTTTAGCAGCCTAAAATTGAGAACGAACACTGTGGATTACGTGTAATAATTCAAAAATAATTCATTTTAGAAAATCAAGGCTCTAAAATATTTAGAATGAATAATAATTAGAGATTTATTTACCCAAAATTATAAAATATCACATTTAATAGTGCTATAATTTCATCTTTGTCATTATCATATCCTTTACTCCACCAAACCACTCATCTTTTAAAATTGATAACACAATAGAGTCTCTCCTTCCGCCATCTGCCTTGGGAGTATTGCTGCGCAAAATGCCATCTACTTTGCACCCAATGCTCTTCATAGCAGCAATGCTTCTTTCGTTTTCGTTGTCTGCCCGGAATTCGACCCGCTCCATTTCCCATTTTTCAAAAGCAAACTCTAAGAGTAAATATTTACAATTTTTATTAAGCCCGGTTCCCTGAAATTTTTTTCCATACCAGGTATAGCCTAATTGCAGTGTTTTGTACATAGGCTGTATATCATAAAAACGGGTACTACCTGCGTATTGGTTTTTTATTTTATCAAAAACAATAAAAGCATATTCCTTATTTTGCTCCCTTGCACTAATTGCATTTTGTATATATTGTTTTAGATTTTCTTTCCCGGAGGCTGATTGCAGAGAAAATTTCCACAGTTCAGGTTCAGCCTCACTAAAAGGTATTAAATTTTCATAATCAGATAATGCAAGCGGCCTTAACCTTACTATTTGATTTTCTAAAAAATAATCATGTTTAAAAATAACCGGACTATCCATATCACCAGATTTATGAAGTGCTAAAATGAGTATTAATTCGGTAAAATTAAGGATATTGCAGCCCTAAAATAAAAAATTACATGTGTGGAATAGTTGGTTATACCGGTCCAAGAGAAGCATATCCTGTAATTCTGAAAGGGCTCAAAAGGTTGGAATACAGGGGTTACGATAGCGCAGGAGTAGCATTAATAAACGGCGGGCTCAAAGTTTATAAAAAACAAGGAAAAGTAAGTGAGCTGGAAGAATTTGTTATTGGCAAAGACATGCACTCACATTTAGGCATTGGCCATACCCGTTGGGCTACGCATGGCGAACCAAGCGATAGAAATGCCCATCCTCATCAAAGTGCCAGCGGAAATATTGCCATGATCCACAATGGTATTATAGAGAATTATGCCTCCATAAAGCAGGAACTTGTAAATAAAGGTTATCACTTTCATAGCGATACAGATACCGAAGTGCTGTTAAATTTCATAGAAGACATTAAGCAAAATAACAACTGCCCCCTTGAAGAAGCATTGCGTATTGCCTTAAAAAGAGTAGTTGGTGCTTACTGCATTTTATTGGTAGATAAAGATAGTCCTGATACCATTATAGCTGCCCGTAAGGGTAGCCCGTTGGTAATTGGAATAGGAAAAGGGGAACATTTTCTTGCATCTGACGCATCGCCAATTATTGAATACACCAAAGAAGTTGTGTATGTAAATGATTATGAAATTGCCATTATAAGACCTGATGAATTGATCCTTAAAAATCTTGGCAATGAAAAACAAACCCCTTTCATTACCAAATTGGATATGGAGCTTGCAGCAATTGAGAAGGGAGGTTACGATCATTTTATGCTCAAAGAAATATATGATCAACCCCAAACCATATTTGATTGCCTAAGAGGAAGGCTCAATAATGTTGCCGGCACCATAACAATGAGTGGAGTTGATACCAACCTTGATGCACTTACCAAAGCCAACCGAATAGTAATTGTAGCTTGTGGTACCAGTTGGCATGCCGGAATGATTGCAGAATATATGTTTGAAGAATTATGCCGCATACCCGTAGAAGTTGAATATGCAAGTGAGTTCAGATACAGGAATCCCGTAATTAATAAAGGGGATGTAATTATTGCGATCTCACAAAGCGGCGAAACGGCAGATACATTGGTTGCGCTTGAAAATGCCAAAGAAAAAGGCGCATTTATTTTTGGGGTTGTCAACGTTGTGGGTAGTAGTATAGCACGTATCAGTCATGCAGGTGCCTACACCCATGCAGGTCCTGAAATTGGCGTTGCAAGTACAAAAGCGTTTACCGGTCAGTTGGCTGTATTGGCTATGATGGCCTTTAAAATAGGCTATGCAAAAGGTACTTTAGATGAAAAAACATACTTACACTTATTGGCTGAACTATGGAGCATTCCTGAAAAAATATCAGAAATACTGAAAGATACCAGTAACATAAAAGCTATTGCAGAAAAATACAAGGATGCCTCTGACTTTTTATACCTGGGTCGTGGGTACAATTTTCCTGTGGCATTAGAAGGCGCTTTAAAGCTAAAAGAAATTTCATACATACATGCGGAAGGATACCCTGCTGCTGAAATGAAACATGGCCCTATTGCACTTGTAGATGAAAATCTGCCTGTAGTATTTGTGGCTACAAAAGATAAGTACTATGAGAAAATAGTTAGTAATGTACAGGAAATAAAAGCCCGTAAAGGAATGGTTATAGCCGTGGCAACTATAGGTGATAATGTTATACCCGAAATGTCAAGTGATGTAATGTATGTACCGGATGCTGATGAGGCATTGGCTCCCTTGCTTAGTGTAATACCCTTGCAATTGTTAAGTTATTATATAGGTATCCTCAAAGGACAGGATGTAGATAAACCCCGAAATCTGGCTAAATCAGTAACCGTAGAGTAAAAAAAATTAATCGGAATTATAAAAGGTCGTGCAATATGCTTAAATTGTACGGCCTTTTTGTTTGTAAATCAAAAGAATAATAGAAAAAATACATGGCTACTGCTACCAATGAAATTCAAAAAGTAAAAATAGACTCTCTCGGTTATGATTTTATCCCAAAGCAATATATACCCGAGGGACAAGACGAATATTATCTTAGAAATCTCCAAAACACAAACGGTATTGTTTACAGGCAATTGACGGCTTACGAAATTGAAGTCTTGGTTAGAAATAGTAACACTTGTGAGAACTGGAACAAGTTGCTGGTTTCTGACACTTTTAATCCCGAGTTAGTAAAAAACTGTAAATTTTATGGATTGGTCAGAATAGGAAAGTTGGAAGCATTTTGTCTTGAATTCAGTGATTTAAAACTACCAGTAGGTTTATATAATTCTACGATAATTAGCTCCGATTTTGGAGACAATGTTGTTATCAATAATGTAAATTATCTGTCCCACTATATCATTGGTAATGAGGTAATGATTACGAATGTAAATGAACTGATAACAACAGATTATGCAAAATTTGGGAATGGAATTTTAAAAGATGGGGAGAACGAAGATGTAAGAATCTGGATGGAGTTATGTAACGAAAATGGTGGTAGAAAAGTAATCCCATTCAACGGAATGAGGCCCGGCGATGCATATCTCTGGTCAAAATACAGAGGAGATTATGAATTGCTCGAAAAATTCAAAGAATTTACCGAACAGCATTTTGATAAAAAAAGGGGTTATTATGGTAAAGTAGGCGACCGGACTGTGATTAAAAATTGTAAGATTATTAAAGATGTTTGGATAGGATCCGATGCATATCTAAAAGGTGCAAATAAGCTTAAAAACCTTACCATAAATTCTGGCCCCGAAGGAAAATCGCAAATAGGCGAAGGGTGTGAAATGGTCAACGGGATTATGGACTATGGATGCCGGGCTTTTTACGGCGTAAAAGCTGTACGATTTGTTATGGCATCACATTCGCAACTCAAATATGGGGCAAGGTTAATTAATTCCTTCCTGGGAAATAACTCAACTATATCCTGTTGCGAGGTACTCAATTCCCTAATTTTTCCTGCACATGAACAACACCATAACAACTCATTTTTATGTGCTGCACTTGTTATGGGGCAGAGCAATATAGCAGCCGGTGCCACGTTAGGTTCTAATCATAATAGCCGCAGTGCAGACGGTGAAATAATTGCCGGGCGGGGGTTTTGGCCGGGATTGTGTGTCAGCCTTAAGCACAATTCTAAATTTGCTTCATATACTATTTTAGCCAAAGGGGATTATCCTGCAGAATTAGATATACCAATTCCTTTTTCATTGATTAACAACGATGTGACAAATGATCGGCTGGTAATTATGCCGGGTTATTGGTTTATGTACAACATGTACGCACTTGAAAGAAACAGTTGGAAATGTGTAAGCCGTGATCGTCGAAAAACAAAACTTCAACACTTTGAATGTGATTACCTGGCTCCGGATACTATTACAGAAATGACAAAATCTATAGTACTGTTTCAAAAGTTTACTGGCAAAGCCTGGTTTGAGGCTAATGCAAAAGGCAATGCAATTAATAATGATGCAGAATGTATACAAAAAGGAATGCAATTACTGGAATCCAACGATAAAATAATTGAAGAGCTGGAGATAATTGCTGAAGGTTTTGAAAATACCAAAAGAAAAGTTGTCTTAATCAAAACGTTGAAATGCTATCATCTTTTCAAAGAACTAATCAGTTATTACTTTGTCAATCAGTTGATGAATATTTGTGAGAAAGAGAATGAAAAATCATTGAATGAAATATTGGGAAGTATTCATCTTGGCCAGGTTTTTCCTGAATGGATAAATGTTGGTGGGCAATTAATCCCCAAATCAGCAATAGAAAATTTAATTGAAAATGTAAAAAATGGTAAAGTAAAATCATGGAATGAAATTCATAATTTTTATCAGGAGCAATCAAAAAAATACAAATACCAAAAGCTTGAAATTGCATTGGCTGCAATGCATGCTGGCTGGGGCTTGGAATCAATTGGGTTAACTGAAAATTATATAAACACTATCTTAGAAAAAGCGCTATTAACCCGCAAATGGATGACAGAGGGCATATATGAGTCACGAGCTAAAGATTATGTAAATGTTTACAGAAAAATGCCTTACGACTCAATGGAAGAAATGAATGAAGTAATAGGCAAACTGGAAGACAATACATTTATTCAACAACAAAATGCAGAACTTGAAAACTATAAAATCAGGATTGAAAATTTAAAGCAGCATATAAAATTAAATGGAATCACAAAAAGAGCAGACAAAAGTGTTATGAATGATGTCTGATTTTCGATGTCCGATTTGTGATGTAGGATATAAGAGTAAAAATTATTTTCAATAAATTGGAATAGTTTTTCCACTGTATATTTCATCTTTGTTTTTGTAATTCTAAATAATATTTTACCTTGAACAATTGTTTACTCATAACTCATAACACATAATTTCTAACTCCTAACTCACAACGATGGCTAGCTTACATACCAACTTTCTTGGAATCAGTTCACCAAATCCATTTTGGCTGGCCAGTGCGCCACCAACAGATAAAGCCTACAATGTGCTACGTGCATTTGAAGCAGGTTGGGGTGGGGTGGTATGGAAAACATTAGGTAGTCAGGTTAAGAATGTAAGCAGCAGATACTCTGCAGTAGATTATGGCGGAAAACGTGTTATGGGCTTCAATAATATTGAGTTGATTAGCGATCGTCCACTTGATATTAACCTCAAAGAAATTGCAGAATGTGTGCGCCTCTTTCCCGATAGGGCAATGATTGTGAGCCTGATGGCAGACAATGACAAAGAGAGTTGGCACGAACTAATCAAAAAAGTTGAAGACACCGGCGCACATGGTTTTGAACTTAATTTTGGTTGCCCACATGGTATGACGGAAAGAGGCATGGGTGCATCTGTGGGGCAAGATCCTGAAATAGCAAGAATGGTGGTAGAATGGGTAATGGAAGCTGCCACAATACCCGTAATAACCAAGTTAACACCCAACGTACACAGTGTAGTGCCAACAGGAAAGGCTTGTGTAGAAGCCGGTACCCATGCCCTGTCGCTTATCAATACCATACAGTCTGTAACGGGTGTAGATTTAGATACCTTAGTACCCAACCCAAATGTGGGCGGACATACCGCATACGGTGGATACTGCGGTCCTGCGGTAAAACCTATTGCTTTAAAAATGCTGACTACAATAGCCAAAAACCCGGTAACAAGCAAAGTGCCTATCAGTGGTATTGGCGGTATAAGTACATGGAAAGATGCAGTGGAGTTTATGTTGCTCGGTAGCACCAGCCTGCAGGTTTGTACTGCCGCTATGAAGCATGGCTTCCGTATTATAGAAGACATGTGCGAAGGTATGAGCAACTGGATGGATGAGAAAGGCTACACTAAAACCACCGACTTCATAGGCAAAAGCGTTCCTACTGTTACCAGTTGGGAAGAGCTTGATATAAACTATCACCACATAGCCCACATCAACCAGGACAAGTGCATACACTGCGGCCTATGCTACATAGCCTGCGAAGACACAAGCCACCAAAGTATTAATCTTTCATACGGCCAACCATACAACACCTACACCATTAAAGAAGAAGAATGTGTAGGCTGTAACCTATGCCAGGTTATGTGCCCGGTAACTGACTGCATCACCATGGAACCGCACCGTGTAGCCCCTGAATACATGAACTGGAAAGACTTTCAAAAGTTGGGGATGAAGTTGAATGATCATTAGGTAAGTGTAGAATTATGAGTGCTGAATTATGAGTTGAAGCGAATGGGCTTCATTAATAAAAGACTTTATACGATGATAAACTTTAAAAAAATAGACGACAAAGACTTTATATTTGTAAACAAGCCCTTGACTGAAAAAGAGGATAAAGCATTCAGTGATTTCCTGAAAACACGTAAAGTAAAAGTAAGAGCAGGGAGTAAACCTAAAAAATTGAAAGTCTTGCAAGAAAACAAAATGGTATGAATACTTTTCAAAATAATTTTGATTCGTTAGAGCATTTAATTTTCGAAGAAGGACTAAAAATACAGGCTGTAGATTTTCATAAAGATTTAGATCTGATGCTCGTCATTCTAAACACAAAAGCAATCTTACGTCAAAAAATATCGTCCTATCCCCGCCTGCAAGAAGCAACTATTGATGAATTAAACAAATTTGAATTGATATGCAATGGTGCCGGCATTCATTGGTCGCAACTTGATGAAGATTTGAGCTTAAAAGGGTTTTTACAAAGTGAATTACGAAATGTATTAGCAAAGGGAACTGTTGCAGCATAACGAATTACACCGTGCCATTTTGCATCACTTATAGAACACCGCCTAGCCCCTGAATACATGAACTGGAAAGACTTTCAAAGGTTGGGGATGAAGTTGAATGACCATTGATGGATGTAGAGTTATGAGTGTTGAATTATGAGTTGAAGCGAATGCCTTTCATTCATAATTCATCATTTTCAATTCATATTTTTTTGTACTTAGCTGGAGTGCTACCATTGGGCATTGTTGCGTCGCACACTTGTATGGCAGAATTAAATTCCTAGATTGCTAAGAACTTAAATTTTTCAAATAATTCAAGATGACACAAAAAGAACTTTTAGATAGTATTAAAAAACATTTAGCCCGCTTTGAGGCTCAAGTAACAATTTCTAATGCAAATAATGAATATGATATTAATATTCATTCCGAAAATGTAATTATACCAATATTGAATCCCCTGTTTGATTGCAAATTGAAAAATGTAAATTATTCAGATGGTAAAAATGCAGAGGCAATAGATTTGATTGATGAAAACAAAGGAATTGCTTTTCAGGTTACATCTACAAACGATTTAACTAAAATAAAAAAGACTTTAACTAAGCTACTAACTTCTAAGTATAAAAATAAGATCAACACTTTATTTGTCTATATTCTAACTAAGAAACAAGATAATTATAGTCAGGAAGCACTTAACAAGATAATTGGAAATAAAATTAAATTTTCAACAAAAGAGAACATAGTAGATGGAGGTGGACTTTATAGGAAAATAAACGAGATTAATAATATTGTGATTATTGAAGAGATAGAAGCTTTTCTGAAATATCAGTTTTCTGATGTTTACTTAAATAAAACTTTTACACTTTCAAAATTGGAGTTATTTAAAGAAAATTACAAGAACAGCTGTATAGCAAATTTTTCTAGAATCAATTTTTTTGGACTCTCTGTAAACAACAATAAGCCAAGAGAAATTGAATTGTATTTACTGTTTGTTTCCCCAAGTTTTTCTACTTCAACGTCTTCATTAAATTACATTCTTCCCAACGAAGAACGGCTACTTGGAATGTTCATAGAAGATAGGATGTCAGACTTACAAATCAGAAATACTAATTTCCAAATAAAATTAAATGATTCATCTGTTCAAAATGAAACATTGTCGAAATATTTAACTGAAAGAGGTTTAATTTCCATTGGAGGTTATCCCAACCTAAAGCTTTTCGAAACATTTCATCATGGATTTAAAAGGAGTCAGAAGAAAAGTTTTGCTGAACTTTTTTCGGGATCTAAAAATATTGTAGTGATTGGTAAACCTGGAGCAGGTAAATCTTCTTTTATAAAATATTCAATTTGTAAAATCCTTGAGGCTGACGAAACAATATTTTCTAACAAAGAAGTTTATCAATATATCCCTTTTAGGATTGAGTTACATAAATATAATAGATATAAGAAATTAAAGGGGGGTGGTTTTACAAATTATTTGGTAGAGTTACTACAAGACGAGTATCAAATCAATATCTCAATTGATGATATCGGATCTATTATAAAAACGTTTTCAACTTTAATTTTTTTTGATGGACTGGATGAAATTTTTGACATACATGAAAGATTAGCTGTAAGAAATGATATAGAAATGTTTGTAAAAAGTTTTGCCAAAGTAAGATCGATTGTAACTAGTAGATTTGAGTCTTATGAAGAAGTGAATTTATCGGAAAAGCTTTTTTCGAGTTACGAAATTTTAGATTTCAATGAAACTCAAGTTGAAGAGTACGTAAAAAAATGGTATGCCGTTGAAGAAACAAACAACGTTACAAGGGAAAGAGAAGTTAGAAATTGCTTACTACAATTGAACCATGTAGATAAAGAATTAAAAAATAATCCCCTTCTTTTATCACTGATTTTGTTGCTATATAGAAATGAGCTTGACATACCCACCAGTAAGCTTAGTATTTACGAAAGTTGCACTAATACTATAGTTGAGACTAGAGACACTAAGGAAAAGAAACTAGATATAAAATTAAAAATTGGGAATGTTATTTCTGTTTTCGCAGCCATCGCTTATTGGCAGTTCGAGATTGAAAGTGCAGGAAAGGGGGTAGTGAATTATGAAACTGTAAAAAATTACATTAAAAAATACCTTATTGACAAGGGAGAATTTTCCGAAGAAAATATTGCAGAACTTGCAACGAATGAATTTATAGATTTTGCAAAGACAAGATCAATCTACTTAGAAAATAAATTCACTCACAAAACTTTTCTGGAATATTTTACAGCTTATTATATCTACAGCTTCTATTACGGAAATTGGAAGAAAGCGCAAGAACTTTCTGAACTTATATCAAAATGTATAGGATTATCTGCATGGTCTGTAGTTTTAGAATTATTGATTTGTAAAATTGATTCTACTCAAATTAACTATGAAGTTGTTGATGATTTAGTCGAACAGCAATTTGAAATTCACTTTTTAGATTCTCTAATTTTTTTCCTTCAAATTCTAAAATATCTAAAAAACATAAGCCCTCTAAAAACTAAGTATATAATTGAGAAGTCAATTGAATTTTGTTTCAAAGAGGGTGAGACCACTAAGGAACAAAAAATCGATTATAAAGAAGTTCTATTTTTCAACCTAACAAGCATTGCCGCTTTAGAAAGATTTAAAGACATTATTGAAACCTCCTTTAAAGAGTTTTTAGAAAAGACGAGCATAAACTCCATTTATTTAAACGCATTTGCATATGAATTTGCAATTGTTTCTGGAAATACCACTCTTGTCAAAATCTTGCAAGACTTAAATCTTGAGTCTGATACAGATTATATTTTTATTTTAAAGCACTACCCCAACCTTTTTGAGAATAGTAAGTTTATCGAAACATTGAAGCTTTTTAAGGAAAAATTTGATGAAAATAAATTGTCAGAAGTCTATAAATCAAGATTTAATCAGCAAATTTTCTTTAATTCAGCATCCTTTAATTGGATAATAACTTACATTTCATCTTCTTACCCAGAAAACCCAATACAATATTCTTATTCGAAAATAGTAGATGAGGGTATTTCAAAAGAGGTGATTATTGAAGCAGCGAAAAGAAAAAGTGCACAACTCACATTCGGTCAAAGCGATCTTGACCAAACGTATTTAAATGCTAAAGACAGTGCATGCAAAAGGTTTATTAAAAATCTGCGTTCTACTTATTTCCATGTACAGGATACACCTGCAAAAAGGAATGAGCTTTTCTATGACAAGTTTTTCAAAAAAAATGGCAAGGGTAAAGCTAAAAGCAAAGTCAAAAGAAAGCGATAATAGCATCTTAAAATTTTCTATTATTCAAAGCGTAGCATGCTGTTATTATCCCACCAACTCGTTTAAGTTTAGCAAGCGAACTTAATGAATAATGAAAACCAGGTCTTTGACCGATAAAGATTCAAGCTGCCTTTTAACCTGTAATCATTGGTCAATTGAATCAAAAATTCTCATCAAAACAACATTCATTGGTATTTCCCAAAATCAAATTCGCATGTCCTATTTTTGCCATTGGCAAAACAATTCAATTATGCGCTTATTTCATTCAAAAGTTTTATCCTTTCTATTTTTTATCGTACATACAACTGTGCTAGTTGAAGTTTTGCGAAGCTAACTTCAATTTAAAATGAAACCCAGGTCTGCGACCGGTAGAAAGGGAGGTCATTTACTATCTTTGAGCACGCTAAAAATTTGCAGGTCGCAGACTTACAACCCATTTAGTATTTCAGTATTCTTCGGAACAATGAAACAAGCGGGGTTTCAGACCTCAAACCTAATTTTTATCCAAGCCCCAACCCCGAATCTCCTACCAACAGCATAAACATCCGACCCACAACTCCACTATAAACCTCCAAAACCTACTATCAACTCTAAGCCAGGACATGTTAACGCCGAAAAGATCGCTAAAATCGTCAAAAAGGTCACTAAAAGCTTTGGCCAAGTAAGAAGGTCGCCAATAAACGTTTACAATTTCGTTTTACCAAAAAACTGCATCATAAATTGAATTACAACTACCAACATTCAATAAACTAATTTATCTTAGCTTTATAGAAAATACAGGTGATGAAGAATATTCAAAATTTCACAGCAATAATAGAAAGAGAGGATGACGGGTATAAATCACTCTGCCCTGAATTAGATGTAGCAAGCCAGGGAGATACCGTAGAGGAAGCGAAAGCAAACTTGCAGGAAGCTATAGAGCTATTGTTTGAGCATGCATCTCAAGAGGAAATTGCCACAAGATTTAAAAGCGATGTTTTCATAACAAACTTACAAATAGCCGTTGGGTAAGCTGAAAATCCTTTCAGGAAAAGAAGTCTGCAGTATCCTGTACGAGAGTGGATTTATCCAGGTTCGTCAAAAAGGAAGTCATATTATTATGCAGAAAAAGTTCGATAATCAAACTATAACTGTCCCTGTACCGAACCATATTGAGATTAAATCGGTTCGCAACAATCCATTATTCGTCAATCGCAGTTACCTAAAGAACTGTTTGAAACAGGCAAGTAAGAGTTTGCCGGCTACAGCCTAACCAAGATCCTTGTCAACGTGGGGTCTCCTGCAAGAGACCCCACGTTGTTATTTTTGCAGTTGTTTGTAATCTGTTATCATTCCCGCCTTTATCGCTTTGCTGCATAAAAAAAAACTCAAACCGAGGCCTGAGTTTTAAAAAAGATACGTTTAAAAAAGACTAAATAAAATCTATCAGATCCTTGTTCAATTTCTCTCTTTCGGTATAATATAATCCGTGTGGGGCACCTTCATAAACAATAAAGTGGGCGCCCTTTATAACGGCTGCACTTTGCTCACCGGTAGGTTTTATGGGTACTGTCTTATCTTTATCTCCGTGGATGATGAGTGTTGGTACATTGATAGCCGTTACATCCTTTCTAAAGTCAGTAGAAGAAAATGATTTGGCACATTCCAAAGTCGCAATAGGAGAAGCTTTCATAACCTGCGCCAAATTATCAGCTAAAAAAGCATCACTCACCGAATGATTGGCCAATGAAACACCAAAGAAATCTTTAGCGAAACTTTCCATAAAAGCCGGTCTGTCTTTTTGCATGGCTTCACCCATTTGATCAAATGCTTCCTGTGGCACTCCATCAGGATTGTCAGCGGTCTGTAGCATGTAAGGGACCACGGCACTTACCAACACCACCTTAGCAACTTTTGCGCCTCCATAGAGTGAAAAATATTTTGCAATTTCTCCACCACCCATAGAAAAACCTACAAGGGTTACATCATTGAGATTTAATTCATCAATCAATGACTTAAGATCTCCGGCAAGGCTGTTGTAATCGTAACCTGTTGCCGGCTTGTCAGAGTTTCCAAACCCTCTGCGGTCGTAGGTTATGCAGCGGTAACCCTGCTGTGGCAATTGCGTTATTTGGTATTCCCACATGGCACCGTTCAATGGCCACCCATGAATAAATACAATTGTTTTTCCTTTACCCAAATCTTCATAATAAATTTTTACTTCTTCAGAATTGTTCTGAGCTGATTTAATAAATGGCATACTAATAATTTAAAGTTGATAAGTTTTAAGAATTATGGATTTACTAAAATTGTGCCTGCTAAGTTTCTACAATTGAAACTAATTTCAATATGCCTGTACTATCTACCGGCACCAAACCCATGCCTCCGGGAGACAACAGACAAAGTTGGCAACGTACCCATTAAATGACATTGCCCTACACATAACCTTACCCGACTTTTTGGAGAGTTGCACAACCTTTCAATCGACGCCCACCGATAGTAACGTGCTTGTTCAGATTTTTTAAGTAGACTTGTCCTTTCACTTAAATATTTATTTCTAACCAAAAATTTTAGCCCCCATAAAACTTGCTCGGCTCATTGAAAATCGAAGAAATATCTTAATTTGCAAGTAAACGAGCAACAATGGAAGCAATAGAACTTCGTGAAAAGCTCCATCATTATATAGAGAATGCCGGAGAAAAAAAACTGCAGGCAATATTCACAATGGTAGAAGATGAGATTAAGACCAGTTATAACCATTGGGATAATAAGGATTTTGTTGATGAAATGATGAAAAGAGAGAAATCTTACTTAGATGGAATTTCTAAGACTTACACTATAGCAGAATCAGCATCACGTGCAAGGGAAGCCATAAAAAATCAGCAATAAAATTGTGGTCCCCAGCTCGTTTAAGTTTAGTGCAGCGAACTTAAATGAATAATGAAAACCAGGTCTGTGACCGATAAAGATTCAAGCTGCCTTTTAACCTGTAATCATTGTTCAATTTATAAGTCTTAGAAGAAAACACCTATCCAATCTCATTGGCAGCCTTAGTCACATAAAGTGCTTTATTCCTTTTCGGTGTTATTCCCAGTAACTGTAGCACAGGCAAGATGAGCAAAGAATGAAAGCCCATCACCCATGTTCATTCAGTTTTAATTTGATCAAAAAATTCTCATCAAAACAACATTCATTGGTATTTCCCAAAATCAAATTCGCATGTGCTATTTTTGCCATTGGCAAAACAATTCAATTATGCGCTTATTTCATTCAAAAGTTTTATCCTTTCTATTTTTTATAGTACCTACAACGCTTGTAATTGGTCAAAAACCTGCTGATAGTAAATTACAGGTTTCTCCCAAAGTAATTATAGGTAAACTGCCTAATGGTTTAGCCTACTACATTCGTAAAAATCAGGAACCTAAAAACCGTGCAGAACTTAGATTGGTGGTTAAGGCAGGTTCTATTCTGGAAAACGATAACCAGTCTGGGTTGGCTCACTTTACCGAGCACATGGCATTTAACGGCACCAAGAATTTTCAAAAGCAGGAACTGGTTAATTTTCTTGAAAAAAGTGGTGTAAACTTTGGTGCAGACCTCAACGCCTATACCTCCTTTGATGAAACTGTATATGAATTGCAGTTGCCTACAGACAGTCAAACAGTATTTAGAAAGGGCTTTCAGATATTAGAGGACTGGGCGCATAATGTAACTTTTGACAATGCAGAAATAGATAAAGAGCGTGGTGTTGTTATAGAAGAGTGGAGATTGGGACGTGGTGCCGGCGAAAGGTTAAGAGCTAAATATTTTCCCATATTGCTCAAAGGTTCACGTTATGCAGAAAGGTTGCCCATTGGTAACAAAGAAAACCTGGATACATTCAAATACGAAACCGTTAAACAGTTTTATAAAGAATGGTACCGACCTGATTTACAAGCGGTAGTAGTAGTGGGTGATGTGGATGTAAAAGAAGTAGAACTATTGATAAAAAAACATTTTGCATCAATCCCCAAACCTTCAATAGAAAAAGTAAGACCAAAGTATGGGGTACCGCTAAACAAAGAAACCAATGTACTGGTACTTACAGATGCAGAACAACAGTACAACATGGTTCAGGTATATTACAAGCAACCTGCTATTCCCGAAGCAAAAACAGTTCTGCAATACCGGGGCGCTATTGTAAGAGAGTTGTTTAACAGTATGATAAATGACAGGCTACAAGAGATAGCACAAAAGCCAACCGCTCCATTTTTATTTGCCAATAGCAGCTATAGTTCTTTTATTGGAAACATAGATGCCTTCTCACTAATAGCTATAGCAAAAGACGGAAAATCAGTAGAAAAATCTACTGAAATATTGTTGGAAGAAAATGAGCGGGTAAGACAAAACGGATTTACAGAAACGGAACTTGCACGGGCAAAGGCATCTGTTATGGCTGGCATGGATGATCTCTACAACGAAAGAGATAAAACAAAATCATCGGACATGGTAGGGGAGTTGATCCGCAACTTTCTCAAAGGAGAACCAATACCCGGTATAGAAAAGGAGTATGAAATTTATAAAAAATATTTGCAGGGCATTTCACTCAAAGAAGTAAATAGCCTGGTAGGGCAATGGATAAAACCTACAGACAGGGCAATATTGGTAATGGCACCTGAAACAGAAAAAGAAAATCTTGTAACGGACAAGCAGTTGATGACACTAATAAACAAACCTCAAACAAGTTTAAAAGCTTATGAAGATAAGGTCGTAAAGGCCACTCTATTAAAGACGCCTCCAATAGCAGGCTCCATAACCGGTACCAAGCAAATCAATAGCCTGGGAGTAACAATGTTAACCTTGTCTAACGGGGCAAAAGTAATTTTGAAACCTACCAAATTTAAAAACAACCAGGTATTGATTTCTGCTATTAGCAAAGGAGGTAGTTCGCTCTATAGCGATAGTGATTATTTGTCTGCTGCAAACGCTTCTGCCATAGCAAATATAGGTGGTGTAGGTAATTTTGACAGGGCGAGCCTTCAGAAAGAACTGGCAGGTAAGCAAGTCTTTATAACACCATCTGTTGGACAATATTCAGAGGGTATAAGTGGTACATCATCTCCTAAAGATATTACTACTGCTTTCCAGTTAATATATGGGTATTTTACTGAACCCCGTAAAGACACCTCTATGTTTGAAGTCTATAAACAGCAGATAATCACTTCACTTGCCAATAAGGATAAAGACCCGGGAAGCGTATTTAGTGACTCTGTTAGTTATATATTGGGCAATTACCATTTTCGCCGCAAACCGCTAAACAAAGAAAGGCTTGAAGAGATCAAACTTGATAAAGCATACAACATTTATAAAGAACGGTTTGCTGATGCCAGCGATTTCATTTTCACTATAGTGGGAAATTTTAATACAGACAGCATTAGAAAAAACATTGAAACTTATATTGCCTCGCTACCGGCAAAAAATAGCAATGAAAATTGGCAGGATGTCGGTATCCGCTATCCGACAGGGGTTATTAATAAAACTATTCTAAAAGGACAGGAAAAGAAAAGCAGTCTGCGTCTTAGTTTTACAGGCACTACTGAATACAGCGATCTTGAAGCTACGCAATTAGACCAAATGGCAAATGTGTTGCAAATACGGTTGAGAGAAATACTGCGGGAAGACCAGGGCGGGGTATATGGTGTAGGGGTTAGGGCATCTATTAGCAGGCAACCAATAACCACTTATATTATCAACATTTCATTTGGTTGCGCACCTGAAAATTTAGACAAGTTGTATAACCTTGTTTTAGACGAAGTGAAAAATATGAAATCAAATGGTGGTTCGCAGATAAATGTAGATAAAGTAATTGCTGAAGATACACGTAGCCTGGAAACGAGTGTAAAAGAAAACGATTATTGGGTTGAAAATCTGCAGGAAAAATTTTATTACAATGAAGACCCGGAATTAATACTGCAGGATCCGGTAATAATTAAAAAGCTTACCCCAGCTAGAACAAAAGAACTGGCTAATCAATATTTTAACATGGGGAATATGGTGCGACTTGTGTTGATGCCAGAGATAAAGTAAATATAAGAATTGGTAAACCTTTACCCCTTTATAAGATATTGCATAATCACTACATCAACCCATTCGCCATTTTTAAAACCAATTTCATTTTGGCGACCAACAATTTGGTAACCTAAGTTTAAATTGTATTGAATGCTTGCTGTATTGGTTGCAAAAATTTTGCCCACAATATGGTGGTAGCCCATGCTGATGCATTCACTGATTAATCTCTTTTTTAGCAATGTGCCATACCCCTTTCGTTTTTCATTTGCGGTAAGATAAACAGAAGTTTCACAAGTGGTCCTGTAGCCCTCTCTATCGCTATAATTTTTTATAACACCCCAGCCAATTACTTTGCCATAAGCATTTTTTAGGACCAGCAATTTCTCCCTGTTATTAAACCCTTGCAACCATACTTTAACCCTTTGAAAATCGTAGATTTTTTCCTCCATAGTTGCACTGCCTTGCAGAATATACTCATTGTATATATCAGCTATAGACTGATAATCAACTTCTGAAACATCGTGTATGCTAACAGTAGATTCTTTCATGAATTTGAAACTGGCGAATAAAAAATGTAAAACATTAGACGCTTACATCGTAATGCTTAACTCATATTTTCACTTATATCGTGCATTATCTTACGTGCTATATTATCGGCTGTAGTTTCAAAGTTACTTTCCGCATATATACGGATGATGGGCTCCGTATTACTGGTACGAAGATGTACCCAGTCATTATCAAATTCTATTTTTAGCCCGTCTTCTGTATTGATAGGGTTGTTTTTATATTTCTTTTTTATTTTGTCAAAAATAGAAGTGACGTTTACACCCTGTTCTAATTCAATTTTATTTTTACTTATAAAATAATCAGGAAAGCTACCTCGCAATTGCTTGCTTGTCTTTTTGCTTTTTGACAGTGAGGTTAAATACAATGCTATCCCAATCAATGCATCACGTCCGTAATGCAAATCGGGTACTATAATGCCGCCATTGCCTTCTCCGCCAATAACTGCATTTACAGCTTTCATTTTTTGAACCACATTTACCTCGCCGACAGCACTTGGAAAATATTCCCCGCCATGTTTTATTGTTACATCTTTTAATGCCCTGGTACTGGACATATTGCTTACCGTATTACCGGGTCTGTGTTGTAGCACATAATCTGAAATAGCTACCAATGTATATTCTTCTCCAAACAAAGAGCCATCCTCATTTACAAAACACAGCCTGTCCACATCAGGATCTACGGCTATGCCTAAATGGGCTTTTTTACGGTTTACTTCGTTGCACAATTGGGTAAGGTGTTGGGGCAGTGGCTCTGGGTTGTGGGCAAAGTTTCCTGTAATGTCTTCGTTTAGGACAGTTATATCTTTAACGCCTAAAGCTTTGAGCAAAGCAGGCACAGCTGTGGCTCCTGTACTGTTGATAGCATCTACCACAATTTTAAATTTACTCTTCGTGATAGCTGCAACATCTACCAATGGATAATTGACTACTGCATCTATATGTTGCTGAAGCGAGGTAGTGTTTTGGGTATATGTCCCCAACTTATCTACCGTTGCAAAGTTGAAGTCTTCTTTATCAGCCAGGGCAAGTATTTTAGCACCATCTTCTCCACTGATGAACTCACCTTTATGGTTAAGTAATTTTAACGCATTCCATTCTTTGGGATTGTGGCTGGCTGTTAATATAATGCCACCTGCAGCTTTTTCAAAAGTGACTGCCATTTCCAGTGTAGGGGTTGTAGTAAGGTCTGTATCTATAACATCTATGCCAACTGATATAAGTGTATTTACAACAAGTCCTTTTACCATTTCGCCACTTATTCTGCCATCTCTGCCTACAACTACTTTGTTGCCTTTACCCTGTGTTAACAACCATATACCATAAGCTGCTGTAAATTTTACTACATCCAACGGGCTTAGTGTATTGCCGGGTTTGCCGCCTATTGTTCCTCTTATTCCAGAAATACTTTTTATCAGGGCCATAGCTCTTCATTTATTGGATTGCAAACTTAACAGAAATTTTCAGGATTTGAATAGGGTATTTATTCATTTTCAAATGCGGGTTCTAAGTATGTGCCGGAAGTGCAAATTAATTTTGGTTTCATTATTAAATTGATGTATTACCTGCATTAATCAAACTACATACCTTTTTTTGTTTTGAGATAAGCTTCAAGTTCAGTCAGGGAAAAGCTGCTAAGGTTTTGTTTAGCTGTCAACCCTGCTTTTTGTGCCACTAGTACACCATATCTTATATCTTCAAATCCCCTGGTGTAGTGTGCATCCGGATCTATGGATATAAGTACACCAGCATCCGTAGCTGCTTGTATCTGACGCCAATCTATATCTAACCTACGGCTATGTGCATTTAATTCAATTACCACTTTGTATTTAACGCATGCCTCTATTATAGCGGCGTGGTTTACGGGGTATCCGTTGCGGCTTAGTAACAACCGCCCAGTCATGTGCCCTAAAATAGTGGTGTATGGATTGGAAATGGCATTCATAAGACGCATCATAGCTTTTTCTTCGGGCATTTTTAAATTGCTATGTATGGATGCTATCACAAGATCAAATGATGCAAGCACCTCATCAGTATAGTCAAGCCTTCCATCATTGAGTATATCAGATTCTATGCTTTTAAATATTTTGAAAGGCTTGTATTTTTCGTTGAGTTCATCTATAAGTTCATGTTGTGCTATTATGCGTTCAGGATATAATCCTTTAGCATATACGGCAGTTTGTGAGTGGTCACTAATTACAAGGTATTCAAAGCCTTTGGCAATAGCTGATTGCACCATTGTTTCTAAAGTATCTCCACCATCGCTCCAATCGCTGTGGGAGTGTATGATCCCTTTTATATCTGCTACTTCAATCAGTTTTGGTAAGTTGTTTTCAGAAGCCTGTATCAATGCCTTTTCTTTTTCTCTATAACAAACAGGTATAAAAGGCAATGAATGTTGGTCGAAAATTTCTTTATCAGAAGTGAGGTTTGCCGGTATAATATCTCCATATTTATTCTGCCATTCGGATAAAAATTCCGGGCTGCAGTTTTTTTCAAAAACCAGGGCTGTAATTTTATCTGTATCAACACAGTGTAGTTGCAGTACAACATTTTCTGCGCCTTTGGCAATAATGGTGTTATTGTTTGTTGCAACTTCATAATTGTGTACTTTCAAAAAATCTGACAGTTTATTAATACCTTCATCAGTCACCCATTCCAGCTTGTCTATAACTTCCACGTGACGTTTAAAATCTCCGGTTATTTCAAAACTTTTTCCCGGAAAATGTTCGCTAAGTTTTTCGGTAAAAGTGACAGCATATTGCTCAATTTGCCCCCATAAATAACTGCCCTGGTTTGATAGATAAAATGTAATGGATTCGCTGATATTTTGTTGCGTTTTTTCTCCAAAGCCTTTGTATAGCAGTAACCGGTTTTCTTCGCAGGCATATAATAGTTCACCCACACTTTCTATACCAAGGTCTTTCCAAACGGTAGCAATTTTTTTAGGCCCCAATCCCTTAATGTTTAATAACTCTAACACACCTGCAGGAGTCCTGGTTATATATTCATCCAATGCTGCCAAGCGACCCGTCTCTAATTGTTCTAATATTTTTTTCCCTGTGGTCTGGCCTATACCTTTTATTGAA
This sequence comes from Segetibacter sp., assembly GCA_031373555.1. Lineage (GTDB taxonomy): Bacteria > Bacteroidota > Bacteroidia > Chitinophagales > Chitinophagaceae > Segetibacter. The sequence continues at coordinate 27,156 of JANMMU010000008.1, forward strand.
AATATTTTGTCAGGAGAAAGTGTTGATAGTTGTACGGGTAACTTATCTATTGTAAATGCTGATGCACCATACGATTTAGCTTTAAAACTGTCATCGCCATGTATATCTATAAGCTTACCTAAGAAAGAGAAATTATCGGCAATAGCTGAATTATCCATTAAGATTGTGTTTGATTTAATGAGGTTTGATGGTAAAGTTAGCTAATCAGTTATTTTTAAATGGGTAATTTTATTGAGAATTTTATAGCCCCACATTTCAGAATCGGTCAATAGGAATTGCAAGATAGTTATTAGGAGAAGCAATGCTACGATTGCAACCAGCTAAGTGAAAGAGAACACAGCTTTATTGTCATTTTGATTATGTTTTTCCTCTTTTTTTTATATTGTAAAAAGACCGATTGTAGCAAACAATAAAACCTGCACGCAGCTTTGGAAAACTCAAAACAGGAGTGGCTTTTAAAATGATTTAAAAATTACGGTAAAAAATTATTCAACTTTAAAAATCTTAAAAAGCAAAGGGACGAATTGATAATCAATTAACTAAAGAGTTAGATTTAAAAGAACTCAATTAAGTAGCATCCCGGAAGTATCAGGGGGAGATTAAAATGAAAAGTAATTATGGGTTTTATTAATTTTTTTTATTTTATTTGCAGAATATATTAATAATAACACATAAATTAAGCACATGAAAAAAAATCTCACATTAATTTGTATTGCCCTTTTGGCTATTTCTGTAGTATCATGCAAGAAAGATTCTGCCGTTGCAAGTTCTGATATTACTGGAAATTGGAAGTTTGTTTCTATACACGCCAAAACATTGACCTCAAGTCAATCAGTAGTTGGGACAGACATATACAAAAGTGTCAGCACTAGTGATTATACTACAATAAATAATACCGGAACTTTTGTAATTGATGCTTCAAATTTTAATGGAACAGGAGTTAGTTATGGTGTTAATAGCACTGCTACTGCAACCTTATACCAAAATGGTGCAGTACTTAGTACAACTACAAATCCATTAGTCACATCTGTTGCAGCATTTAACTCTACTGCCGCTTATACCAAAGTTGGGAACGATTCTCTTTATTTCCCATCTGGTTCAGCGTTTTCAGGTGGCGTTACCGGCGGGGGTAGTCCAAGCGGACTTAAATATGTAATGCAGGATGATAAAATGATTCTGACCCAAAGCATCGCTACTAGCACGACAAATCCTGGAACAGGTGATGTTACACAAATCTCCGCTACTACAGTTGCTACTTTACAACGATAGGAATAAAATATTAGATATTAAATTAATAAAAAAGCACCCCTTTATAAGAATGGGTGCTTTTTTATTTCCTGAAAAACCATCTCATACAAATTCAAGTTCAATCTTTTTTCCGGGGTGCTTGATAGCATACTGATAAACCAGGCCACGTATATAATCATTTTCAGGATATTGGGTAATGTGTTGCTTCACATTTGCAATGCTGCTGTACGAGATATTTGCCGGACCATATCCCATACCCAGAAACCTGCCTTTTTCCATCAATATTATGCCTTTAGATTGTTCGTTTTCTTTTGTTGATAATTCTTCTACTATTGCAAAGCTTGGCAAAGTTGCCTTAAGATGGCAAATTGCTTTACTTACCCTTTCATTATATTCGTCTGAAGATATTTGTTCTGCTATAGTACTACCGGGTGATTTATCTATAAAGCAAAGCCTTGGACAAAGCTTAAATTCCTCAATTAGTTTTTTTAAGACAGCAATACCTTCAAGCAATAGGTTAAAAGTATAGAGGGCCTCAAGGTGTTTCCTTTTCTTTTCTATAATCAATCTTTGGTAACCGCGGCTATCCTGATAAATATATAAGGCATATACTTGCTGAAAGCTTTTAAGGCTGCGGTTATAAAGTGGCCAAAGCCTTTTTATTTCTATACTTTCCAAAATAAAAGCCATTAATTCTGTGCCACATATCTGGTAAGAAATATTGTGTACTTCTCTTAAGAAATCCTGTTTTTGCCTGCCTGGTTTATTGTTGCTAAAATGGCTTGTCACTCTTTTTTTTAGGTCTTTTGCTTTACCAACATACACTATTTTTCCTTTGCTGTTATGAAAATAGTAAACACCCGCTAAGGAAGGTAAACCTGCCACCTGTTCAACAGGAATGTGCGGAGGCAGATATTTTTCCTTAGACCCACCTTTTAGCATTTTTTTTATTTCACCTTCTATGTCATTTGCAAGTATTTTTTCAAACAACTTAACTGTTGCCAATGCATCACCTAATGCACGGTGCCGGTGTTCTACTTCAATATTAAGGCTTCGGCAAAGCCGGCCTAAACTATAGCTTTGGTGACCGGGCAACAGTTTTCGGGCCATTCTGACAGTGCATAATTTATTACAGTCAAGCGTATAACCCGCTGCATCCAATTTGTGTTTCACAAATGAATAATCGAAATTGACATTGTGGGCTACAAAAATCTTGTTATTTAAAAGCTGATAAATGGTCGCTGCCACTTCTTTAAAAACGGGAGCCTGGCTCACCATGGCATGGTTTATACCAGTTAATGCCTGAATGTATGGGGGTATTGCAACTTGCGGATTTATTAGTGTTTGATATGTATCTACCAGCCTTTCACCATCGTGTATGGCAATGGCAATTTCGGTAATACCATTAGCACTGGCATGTCCTCCGGTGGTTTCTATATCTACAATTGCAAACAAGTAGTAAATTTAGTTAGAAATTGGGTTAATGCGATACATAACTTATTTAAAAACCTGAACAAACTTCTTTCTTAATATTTTGACTGAATAATTAGTTTTTGTTTTTGCATTTTCTTTATCCATCCCTCTGGTAAATCCAGGTTCATTGTCTTTTCCATTGATTTAAGTTTTAGTTCTAAATAAGTTTTTATTAATTGTGGTAATTCATAAAAGCTCTTTTCTACTATTAAAGTTTTTTTGTTATAACCTTTATGATGAATTACAATAGACGATGCAAGATTATTATAATAGACGGTTAAGTTTGTTTCGGTTAAAGTTTTATAAACAATGATCGGTTCTACAATTGAGTCATTGTCAAGATCATTTAATTCGGTAAGACTATCCAAAGAATTAATGTTTTGAATGCCAACTAAATAATCGGGTAAAGCCAATTTTTCAAATCCCCACATTTTATTCAATTTGCTATCTTCCATTTTAAAATTGATAGCTATAGCCTTAATGTTTGATGGCACATTATTTTCTAATTTATATGGGCCTTTGATTTCATTAAGTACAGTCAGATAGTTACCTGACTTGTCAGCATATTGGTAGATTTTTAAAATTGAATCTTCAAGAAAAAATTCCTTTTTTATGGAATCGTTTAATAATGCCATTTTATTCTTGTAAGTTAATATTCCAGATGATTGAGCCTTTAATTGCACTGGTTTACAAACGGACATTAAAGAAATACCGATAAAAAAAAGAAGTGAAAAAAAATTATTTTTGTTCATCAGTATTGATTGTAAAAATGTAGTGATTTAAACGTTTACAACTTACCTATACATACTATACAGCTTTAAATAAACACCATTGCTCCATCCAAAGCCATCTTGTGTTGGGTATTCGCCACCACCACTTGGCAAATGAATGTCTTCTACGTTGTACTTCTCTAACATTTTGCCAGTATTAGCATAAACGGTTTCATTGACTGCCATCCATCTGTCTGCAATGATTTTGGCTGTAGTGTTGTAATTATAATTCGTCAATCCTTTAATAGTCAGGTATTGCAAAGGTGCCCAACCGTTGGGTGCATCCCACTGCTGATGGGTATGGTAAGGAGTGGTAACTACACCGCCATCTTTCAGAAACATTTGTTCTACTTTTTCTTTTACATAGCCTGCCTGTTCTTTAGATGCAATGTTTACAAACAACGGCATAAGCCCTGCCAATGCCCATCTGTTGGTTGTATGTTTTTGTTTAAACTGATAATCGAAGAAAAAATGTTCTTCATTGTTCCAGAAATGAGCAAGTATAGCAACTTTCCTTTTTGCTCCTTTTTGCTTATAATAGTTTGATTTGTTTTGGTTGCCTGATGTTGCAGCAGCAGCTTTACTCAAAATATTTTCATAGGCATATAAAAGACAGTTTAAATCTACGGGAAGAATATCTGTAGTCTCAATCGTATTAATATGCATAGTGTCACTAAACCAACGGCTGCTAAAATCCCAACCACTTTCTGCACCTGCCCTTAAGTTGGTATAAGCCATATTGTCTTTGCCTTTATATGCTTTAGCCGTTTCAACATCCTGCATATAAGACTCCTGACGGGGAGCCTTTACATCGTCAAAGTGGCGGTTTAGTATGCTGCCATCTTCTAATTTTACAACTCTGCGGTAGGGATGTCCTGCTGTAGTTTTGTTTTCTCCATCCATCCACCATGCATATTCTTTTTGCAGAGCAGAATAGTATTTCTTATAAATAATATTTCCTTTTTTTTCCTGCAATAGTTCTACCATTAGGGCAAAATAGGGAGGTTGCGAACGGCCAAGATAATAGTTCCTGTTTCCATTAGGTATGTGTCCATAGGTGTCTATCAGGTACTTGAAGTTGTCAAGCATATTTTCTATTAAATCATACCGGTTGCTAACTGCAAGCCCCAACATAGTAAAGTAGCTGTCCCAATAATAAATTTCGCGAAAGCGGCCACCGGGTACAATGTATTCTTTTGGTAAAGGCAAAAGTGAACTGTTGGGGTTTATGGCATCAGATTTCCTAACCAATGTTGGCCATAAATCTTCCAAATGTTTTTTTAGAGGAATGTCATGATTCTGATTGTTAGTTGAAGCAGAAGATGAGGCAGTTGGAACAAAGAAATTGTCGAAAACAAAAGCCCTGATTTTTGCTGAATCATTTTCAGAGAGCTTACTTGATTTGTACTTTTTAAGAATGATTTCTCTGGAATATTTTGGAATGGCATCAGTAAAGGTTTTGTTGTCGCCCATGGCCATACTTAGCTGAACATCTGTAAACAGTTTGCCCCAGATTTTATCAGCAGTTTCTAACTTTGGCGTACCGTCAGACATTGCATTAGCATTAAAAACGGGTCTGTTTTTTTCGAGCGGCTTTTGGGGTTGCTGACTAAAAACCGGGCTTGCAAAAACAATCAATAATGAGCAGAATAACAAAGTTTTCATAATGAAAAGGCGAAGGTTAAGTTGTAAAGCAAACTTACAATTATTTCGCCCAATGACATTTTACAATTACTTGCTGCCAGCTCAAAGGATTATGGGATACAGATTCTGTTTTTGATGGCGTACATAACCAATCCAACACGTGTTTTAACATCCAATTTTTCAAACAAATTATCTCTATAGTTGTCAACGGTGCGTGGACTAACAATCATTTTATCTGCTATTTCCTTGTAGGTCATTTCTGTGCAACAGAATTTTAAAAATTCAATTTCACGGTCGTTAAGTGTAATCAGATTGTTGATTTCGCTGCCTTTGTCACCAATGTGGTTGATTACATTGATGAGTTTACTATTCACCAGGTCGCTATAGTAGTAGCCGGTGTTAATGATGGATTCAATGGCTGATTTTAGTATTTCAGGTTCACTGTCTTTTAAAATATAACCCCTTGCGCCGCATTTAAGCATACGAATTATAGTGGCATCGTTGTCGTACATACTAAGTGCCAAAACCATTATTTCAGGATGGTTTTCTTTGAGCCATTGGGTAGCCTCAAAACCATCCATTTCAGGCATATTTATATCCATAAGTACAAGGTCAGGTGATTCGCCTTTGCCCAATTTATTTATGAAGTCTTTACCATTGCTGGCTTCAAAAATTACATTGTGTCCCAGGTTTTTCACCACACCTGCAAGGCCTGCACGTAGCAGGACATGATCGTCAGTCAAAACTAAGTTTGCCATAGATAAACAGTTTAATATTGGTTAGTGGTTTTTCATGCTCTTTTTAATTTCAGGTTAATTTCGGTGCCATTACCTGCAATGGAATTGATGGTTAATTCCGCTCCAATCAGTGCAGCACGGTTTTGCATACTGTGCAAACCAATTCCTGTTTTTTCGGGTGAAATTGTATCTTTATTGAAACCAACCCCATCATCAGCAATGCTCAAATCAAAAATATCTTCACGGTACAAAATCCTGATATCAATGTGCCCGGCTTTTGCATGTTTTACTACATTGTTTACGGCCTCTTGCATTATGCGAAAAATCACCATTTCCTTTTGTGGTTCCAGTTTATAACTTTCACCAACTATATACAATTTGGTTTGAAATTGCCCGGTATTTTGTAAAATCTTCAGTTCATTAGCTATTGAATCCTGAAGGCCAAGTTCTGCTATTCTGTCGCCATGCAGGCTACGGCTAAGGTCACGCAAATCGTTTATGGCTTTACTGACCAACTGTTTGGTATCGTTTAGCTTTTCAGTTTCGTTTGGTAGTAGTGTATTCAGGTTCAGCTTGGCAAGACTTAAAACCTGCCCAATATTATCATGTATCTCCTGACTAATGGTTTTGAGGGTTTGTTCCTGTATTTCTATTTGGGTTTGGAGGATGGCTTGTTTAAAATGCATTTCCATGGCTAGTTTTTCTTTAAGGTGATGATTTAATCTAAGCCTGTAAATAATAATGAATAAAATAATAAATAGAGCAAACAATATGAAGCCCAAAGTGAGATAGATTATAGTGACTTTTATTTCTTCTCCTTTTGGCCCCATATAGAAGATGTTATTCCAATAATTATAGAAATGTACAATACAAAAATTAAATTATTATTTATTTGTCCAAATAGACTCTTTCCATACGACCATTTTTTCATCATTGTGTCGGCAAAAGTGTTATAGGAAAATTCCCCTGCATTAAATATGAATAGTCCGCTTGCAATCCAAAATATTGGTTGCTTAAATGGGTTAATCATTTCTTCACTTAGTAATAGTTCCAGAAAAACAAGAAAACAAAAAAAGATCATGCAGAAGCTGCCAATCTTAAGAAAGTTGGTATTGAAATTATAAAATCCTTGTACAAAAACAATATTTAAAACTACCCATATTGGAAAGGCAATTAAGAAGAACTGCGATGCAGATTTGCCGATTTTCTTATTATAAAATGGAACAAATAAAAATACATAAAACATATACTCAAAAGGAATGCTTATATTATATAACCATGCATTAGGTTCGTGTAATTCTTTACGAATATATCTTCCTGATAATTCTACAAAAACTATTAAAAATAAGAACGGTACTAACCAACGTAACCTGCTTGATTTGATATGATTCCAACAGATTACGCTGGTAAGAAAGGCGCCGATTTCAGTGTAGATATTTGCTGGTAGTGGGAACATCACTAATTGCATTCATTTGGGCATAATTGGCCATGGTTTAGAGCACCAGATTTTAAAATAGCTTTGCTGTAATAATTAGCTACAGTATCCATTACTTCAAAATTATCTATATGCTCTTTACTAATTGAATCATATTCTGTTGGGACTATCACAACTGTACTTTGATTTGGATCAATTTGACCCTTTGCTTCATTCGCTTTAAAGTATGCGGCAAAGTACACTCTTATACCATCTAAATAAAGACCTTCAATTTTAATCAATGAACTTAGATAGTTAATTACACATTTATCAAACCACACTTTTGTTGAAAGCGGTACGCTATCTTCAGAGTTAGAATGTCTATAAAAATTATCAAAACTCTCATGAAAACGATCACCTTCATCTTTTGTAAAGTTGTAATTCATAAATGCTGGATTATTCATTTTAATATCCTGACGATATTCATCTCTTGGGGGTGTATTTCCAATTGTTGGAGTTAAAAAAATCATACTTTTTTGGGGTGATGAAGTAGCTCCAAAGCAAAATCGCACTCCTGATAATTCATTATGCGCAAATAAATATTCATTTAAATCATTTATAACTTGTGCATCAATCCAAACTGGGTCTCCAAGCGTTTTTTGATTTTTTTTATAGATATCATCAAAATGTTGTTTCATTTGTCCCGCTTTAAATGATTTAATAATGCAATTTCATATACCATATTTGTCACATACATTTTCTAATAATGGGAGATGAATCGTTTGCCAATTTATTAATTTAGTTCTTACATTTCTTTTATTTTTTGAAGCACTATCTACTGAAACTTTTTGATTCTCGGTTGAAACATTTTGTTTATTATTTTCATTACATGAAAGTAATAAAATTGAAAAGCTTAATAAAAACTGGATTTTTTTCATACAAATTGAGTTTTGAGTTAAAAATAGAAAATTATTACGCTAAGGTCTTCAATTCAAAAATGTTACACCACCGTGTTTTCACCCTTTTTATAAAGTATTTTCCTCACAAATACATTGCACAGGTAGAAAAAATGAATGTACGGTTTTAAATACCTTAAAATAAGGCATCAACTTTCTGGAACAATCAAATAATTCGGGGGTAATAAAACGCTGGAATTGCTTCAATAACTGTGGCTCATATTCAACTCAACAATTCAAGTACAAGATAATAATTATTTTGAAAATATGTAAAGAATATTTTTAGAGAAATGTGAATTGAATAAGGAAGTGGCTAAACATGCAAATTAAATCTTCGTCACCTTCAACATCTTTTCAGTAATAATAATCTGCTGCCTAATTGTATCATTTCCATTACAGGGTAGTTCTATAATGATAACTTTTTCAGTTTGTTCGCTGTGTGATTTGTCCTTAGCACTTCTGCTATTAACAGAAGCAAGTAATTTGTAAATATTTTGTATGATTTGAGCCTTTGAATCCTTTAGAGATAAATCATAAATTGCCGGGACGTTAAATGTTGCTTCCCCGTCTTCGTTGCTATGCTGTTGGTTCTTTTCTTTAATTGCGATAAGCTTCTGAAGTTCTGTATTTAAGTAAATTAATTCGGCTTTTGTTAGTTGCTTATTTTCTAAAGCCTGTTCTAGTAAAAAAGGTATTTTAGTAAGTAGTTTGTTTTGATTGGTTTCTTTAACCGGGATTTTTACTTGTGTAATTATAGCAACTGATTCGTTAACTTTATCAGAACTACTTTGACTTCCCTCAATATTTTTAGTAAAATAATCCTGTTGTGAATTAACTGTATTATTAGACTTGTGCGATTTATTCTTCAGTTCCTTTACATCTTTTTTTATGTCGGTTTCTTTTTTATTTCTGATATAGTCTATGACCTCTGGTTTACTAACAAATACAACTTTCTCACTTTCATTTTTAGTGATAGCTGCTAACGCTTTATCTGATGTAAAGGCTGAATTGCCTACAGGATTTATGATCATCTGCAAGCCAAGCAACAGAAACATAATTAATGCCCCAAGTGATATTCCGGGTTTGTATTGACTTGATTTATTGGGGTGAATTATTCTTTTTATTCTGGCTAGCAACATCATCTTATCCGATGCATATAAGGCTATTTTTGGCGATGTAGTGGTAGTTGCCAAAGCCATCAAAGCATTTGCATACATTGCACCATCGTATTGGTATTGCAATACCCAATCGTCGCAACAGTTTTCTCTTTCCTGTTTTATATCTCTGTTAAGCAACTGAACAAATGGATTGAAATACAAAACAGTTTCTACTACTGATAGTAAGATATTTATCAGAAAGTCTAAGCGTTTTATATGTGCCAACTCATGGAGCAATACCGCTTCCACTTGGCTTGTTGAAAGGTTGTTTATGCAGCCCAACGGTACAAGTATAATTGGCTTTAAATAACCTATTGTTAGCGGCGTGTTGACTAATCCGGATAAATAAATTGAAACATTTTTTTTAATACCCAGTTGCATAGACATTTCACGAACAAACAATCTCCATTCTAAAGGGATTTTTTCTAACCCAATAGTTTTGATTCTTTTGGTATAGGAAAAGGCGATAATCCATTTTGCAATAAAAAATAACAGAATAAATAAGTACAAAACAGACAACAAAGGAACCAACTGCATCAGGTTTTGCAACCATGACATGCTCATTTCTATTGTGGGCAACAACAGTGTTGATGATGCTGAAGGAGTTAGGAAAGAATGGTTTTGATTTCCTTGACTAATTAAAAAAATAAAAGTAGCAATGAACCAAACAGACCCTGCAAACTGTGCAACTACGGCACTTACATATTTTTGATGTGGAGATAATTTGAATAATAAGTTAAGCAGAAAATAAACAAACCACAACACTGCAAACTGCCCTATAGTATATAGAAGGGCATAACCCAAAGCAGTTAATAAAGGTGAACTGGCAAGTTGTTGCATGAACTATTGATTTTTAAGATTGTCAAGTAGTTGCTGTATTTCATCCAATTCTTCTTTGCTGTGTGGCTGACTGCCCAAAGCATTCATAACAAGCTGTGTAGAAGAACCTCCGAACAGGCTGTTTATCATTTTACCAACAAATTGGTTTTGCGTACTTTCTTTGCTCACATTTGCCCTGAAAATATGAGTCTTAGCTCTGTCATCTCTAACTACAAGACCCTTCTCAAACATTATCTGCATCAGTTTTAAAGTTGTGGTATAACCTGCTTCTTTGCTTTGCAGAATGGTTTCGTGAACATCCCTCACGGTGGCAGCACCCTTTTGCCACAATACCTGCAAAATTTCCAATTCGCCTTCGGTAGGTTTTATTTGCTTTGCCATATACGAGTAATTTCGTAACAATATTACAAAGCATTTTTCAAATTATACAACTACCGTTTGATTTTGAAAAAATGTTAACAATAATTCTTTCTGAAAAATATTCTAAAATAGAATAGGGGGATGATGAATTCCCGAAAATTATAGCTGGAAAGAATTTGTTTACAATAAAAAAGCCTGTCCAAAAAGCTACATTCAACTTTTTGGACAGGCAAAATATTTATAAAGTAAAAATTTTATTTCTCCATCTGCTCAATAACTTCAGCAGTAACCCCGGTAAAGCTGAAACCGCCATCATGAAACAGATTTTGCATAGTAACCATTTTGGTAAGGTCGCTGAACAGGGCAACACAATACCTTGCACAATCTGTTGCATCAGCATTTCCCAAAGGGCTCATTTTTTCAGCAAAAGATATAAAGCCGTCAAAACCTTTTACACCGCTGCCTGCAGTTGTACGGGTAGGGGATTGGCTTACCGTATTAATCCTCACTTTATTTTTTACACCATAATGATATCCAAAACTGCGGGTAATACTTTCAAGCAATGACTTGGCATCAGCCATTTCGTTGTAGTCAGGAAATACCCTTTGTGCTGCAATGTAAGTAAGTGCTACTACGCTTCCCCATTCGCTTATCGCATCCATTTCATAGGCTGTTTGTAGTACACGGTGCAGGCTCATGGCTGATATATCAAGGGTCTTGTGTTCAAAATCGTGGTTGAGTTTGGTATAATGAAAACCTTTGCGAATGTTTAAGCTCATACCAACACTATGAAGTATAAAATCAATTTTGCCGCCAAAATGCTCCATACTCTTTTCCAACAGGTTCTTCAGATCATCCATATTGGTAACGTCTGCGCCTATAACAGGTGCATTACCACATTCTTCGGCCAGTTTATTTATTTCACCCATACGCAGCGCAATAGGTGCATTGGTCAGTACTATCTGTGCTCCTTCTGCATAACACTCCTGTGCAGTTTTCCAGGCAATTGATTGGTCGTTGAGCGCACCAAAAATGATTCCTTTTTTTCCTTTGAGCAGGTTGTAAGCCATGGTGATTGGGTTTTATATTTTTTTGAGGTGGTAAAAGTAGCTAAAAAGAAGGTTTAACACAAAGTGCCGCTGAAAAAGTGCCCTAGAGATTTATGACAAAAAAAATATTGTCAAAATAATTGACAAAATATTTGTTGTCAATTCACCATTTCCCTTGCATTTTCAAGGGCAGCAGCAGTCGGTTTTTCGCCACTTAGCATTTGCGCTATGGTAGTAATGCGTTCATCGCGGTTGAGCAATTTAATATTGGTATTTATGGCATCACCCTTTATTTCCTTATAAACAAAGAAATGCGCATCGGCCTTTCCGGCAATCTGTGGTTGATGCGTTATGGTAATCAACTGACGGCTTGCTGCAAGGTCTTTCATTATAAAGCCAACCTGTTTTGCTGCTTCACCACTAATACCAGTATCTATTTCATCAAATATCATTGTAGGTAAATCAACAGATTGTGCAACCAAAGATTTTATACAAAGCATTAGCCGGCTTAATTCTCCGCCGCTTGCCACCTTACGTATTGGCTCAAACCGGTTCGATTTATTCGCATCAAAAAGAAATTCGATTGAATCAGTTCCGTATTTATTCAATCCTGAATTTTCTATAACCACTTTTAATCTTGCATTGGGCATACCTACCTGCACAAGCAGTTCATTTACTTTTTGTTCAAAAGTGGGTATTTGTTTTTTTCGCTTCGCGGAAATGTTGGTTGCTGCCGCCTCTGCCTTTTGAAGTAATTCTTTTACTTCTTTTTCTTTTGTAGAAATATGCTCATCAATGTTTAATACTGCATCTAACTTAAGTGCTATATCATCTTTTATGGCAAGTAATTCCTTGGTAGTTTTTGCCCCATGTTTCTTTAGTAATTTATAGCCTGATGAAAGCCTTTCATTCACAGTATCTATACGCTGCTGGTCAAAATTTATTTCATCGTTCAGGTTATTGATTTCGTCAGCAATATCCTGCAATTCTATTTGTGTGCTCTGAAGCCTTTTTATGATTTCGGGTAATAAAATATGATAATCTGCAAAAGGTAGAAGCTGATTTTGTAAAATCTTAAGTTGTTGTACTACCGGTTGTTCCTGTTCTTTAAGGTCAAAATATGTTTTTGTGAGTGCAGTTTTAATACCCTCTGAATTTGAAAGTAATTTCCATTCTGCTTCCAGGTTTTCCAGTTCATTAGATTCAAGGTTAAGCTGATCAAATTCGTTGAAAATGTATTGATGATAATCGGCTTCTTTTTGAAAGCTTTCTTTTTGTTTTACTAATACTTCCAATTCATTTTTTTGTTGCAACCATTGTTGGTATATCACCTGAAAGTTGTGCAACAATTCGGTATTGCCGGCCAATCCATCCATAACCTCACGTTGAAAATCGCTATCACCCAGTTCGAGTGTATCAAACTGTTGGTGCAAGTCAACCAAAAGCGATGCAAGTTGCTTGAGTTGTTGAAGTGTAGCGGGGGTATCATTAATAAATCCGCGGCTTTTACCATTGACTGCAATTTCACGGCGTAGCACCAATTCATCTTCTGCATCCAGTTCATTATCTGTAAGAAACTGTGTAACAGACTGTTTTTTATTTACAGAAAAATAACCCTCAATAATGCATTTTTTCTGACTGTTTTGTAGTAGAGATGTATCTGCCCTTTCTCCTAAAATAAGGCTCAATGCCCCCATAAGGATACTTTTTCCGGCACCTGTTTCGCCGGTTATTACATTAAGGGTTTTTGAGAATTCAATTTCTATCTCCTGAATAATTGCGTAATTCTGTATGTGCAGCTTCCGTAGCATGAGGGTAAAGATAAGGCAGGTTTGTTATTTTGTGTTTATGGACTTGCCAGTAAGAATTTCACCACAAATTATTTTACTATATAAATGCAATTAAATTTAAATATTTGTAGGGTGTAGGAAAAAACAGGACGTGATTGCGAAACATGACTAAAGTCATCTTTTCTCATAACACACCTCATTAGTTGTAGTTGCAAATGGTTCTACTTTGCGGCCAATTATGATGTTAACCGGTAATCCTGCCATCAACAAGTCTCCTGTATCAGGGAAAAAATCAATTGCTAAACCCATTTGCTATCATTGTGGCGATGAATGTCAGGATAATTCAATTGCAATAGAAGAAAAGCCATTTTGTTGCAACGGTTGCAAACAGGTATACATGTTGCTGAATGAGCACAACCTTTGCAATTATTACAATCTTGATAACACGCCCGGCATAAAGGCAAAAGGCAAGTTTGTATCTGACCGCTTTGCTTATCTTGATGACGAATCTATTATAAATAAACTAATACAATTTAATAGTGGAACACAGGTTAATGTAGTTTTTCAGTTGCCACAAATTCATTGTTCATCATGTATTTTCCTGCTTGAAAATCTTCACCGGATAAATGAAGGCATCATAACCTCACAATCCAACTTTCAAAAAAAAGAAGTTTTTATTAGCTACAACCCTAATTTGATCACTTTGCGAAAGGTGGTGGAATTGCTGGCATTTGTTGGGTATGAACCATCTATAAGTTTACAGGATGCAACAGTAAAGAAGCCTGTAACCTACAATCGGCAACAAATCTATAAAATAGGTATCGCAGGATTTTGCTTCAGCAATATTATGATGTTGAGTTTTCCTGAATATTTTTCAGGTGGAAATGTAGGAGTATTGGGGTTAAAAGAAACATTTTCATGGATTATTCTTGGTTTGTCTCTCCCTGTGCTTTTTTATAGTGCTTCAGGATTCTTTAGTTCTGCATGGAAAGGTTTACGGCAAAACTTTTTAAATATTGATGCCCCTATTGCTTTAGCAATTGTGGTGACCTTTGGCAGAAGTTATTATGAAATTATTGGGGGTAGTGGTGCAGGATATCTGGATTCTGCAACCGGTATAGTGTTTTTTATGCTAATAGGCCGGTGGTTTCAAAACAAGACCTACGATTCATTTTCTTTTGACAGAGATTATCGTTCTTATTTCCCTTTAGGTGTAACTGTTCTGCAAAATGGAATAGAAAAAAATATTCCGGTTACGCAGCTTCAAAAAGGAAACCGCATACTGCTGCGCAATGAAGAAATGATACCTGCAGATAGTATTTTAATTAATGGAAGTGCAAGTATTGACTACAGCTTTGTTAGTGGTGAAAACGCACCTGTTAAAAAACTTACAGGAGAATTAATTTATGCAGGCGGTAAACAGTGTGGCAGTGCAATAGTGTTGGAGATTATAAAAGAACCGTCGCAGAGTTATATAACACAATTGTGGAACAATGATACTTTTCTAAACAAAAAAAATGCGGAAAAATCTTTTATTCATCCCTGGAGCCGCTATTTTACCCTTTCCCTTTTTGCGGTAGCAATTAGCACTCTTATTTTTTGGTGGATGTATGATACAGCCAAAATATTACCTGCTGTTTCATCTGTATTAATAGTGGCTTGCCCTTGTTCGTTGCTGCTTGCAGCAACATTTACCTATGGAAATATGCTGCGGATTTATGGAAAAAATAAATTGTATCTAAAAAATGCAGGCGTTATAGAATCTATGGCAAAAGTGGATACAATTGTTTTTGATAAAACCGGTACACTAACTCAAACACACGAATCGCAGGTAAGTTATGAAGGAACTCCGCTAACCCAGGCAGAGTCAGATGCAATCAGTTGTATTGCAAGACAGTCGTCACATCCTTTAAGTAAGATTATTGGAACGTCAATAGGTAATAGAAACCAAACCCCAATGATTGTAGAAAATTTCAAAGAATACTCTGGCAGGGGGATTGAAGCAACTGTTGACGGGATTGAAATAAAAATGGGATCATCTGAATTTGTAAATCAATTTGCTAAAGGACAAATTACTTATGACAATGGCACTCATGTTCACATCATGAGAAATAATGTTCATTTAGGACGGTTCAAAGTGAGCAGCCAATATAGAGTGGGACTAAATGAAGTTGTGAAGTCATTACAGCATAAAAACTTTTCACTAAACCTTTTATCCGGTGACAATGATTCGGAAAAGAAAAATCTTGAAAAGTTGTTTGGTCAAGATACGTCAGTACTTTTTAATCAATCGCCACAGCAGAAACTTGATTTTATACAATCTCTTCAGCAACAACAAAAAAATGTTTTGATGTTGGGCGATGGGCTTAATGATGCAGGTGCACTTATGCAAAGCAATGTTGGTATAGCGGTAAGTGATAATACTGCCCGTTTTTCCCCGGCATGTGATGCTATTTTGGATGGTGAAAAAGTGCAAAAGTTGCATCAATTTTTATCTTATGCGAGAGCCGGAAAACATATAGTGACCATCATTTTTGTCATTTCCATTATTTACAATATTGTGGGGTTGTCCTTTGCCGTACAGGCAAAGTTGTCACCTATGGTTGCGGCTATATTAATGCCTGTGAGTAGTATAACTATTGTGAGCCTTGCTACATTATTATCTTCTTATAGTGCAAGAATGAAGGATTTGTAAAGAAAACTGATTAAAGTCATGTTTTGTTTTGACAATGCTCAACATAATAAAATCAGCTCAATTATACTTTTGAGCCCAATTAAAACCAATCCCTTGAGTGCATTATTCCTCCTTATCGGCTTTAGTATATTGATTGCCGGTAGTTTTTTAGCAGCCTTTTTATGGAGTGTAAAAAACGGTCAATACGATGATGATTATACACCCTCTGTCCGAATACTTTTTGATGACACAATAATCATCCCCCAAAAGCCTAAAAAAGTTAAAAATATTTTAGCCAACAACCCTATTACTAACACCGAAAATCAGAAAAATTAATATGCAGGTAGAAAAATTTAATTACGACAACCGAATTGTAAAAAACTTTGCCTTTGCAACTATTTTATGGGGTGCAGTAGGTATGTTGGTAGGTCTTATTATTGCCTTGCAACTTGTATTCCCGGTATTAAATATAACACAGTATGGATCTTTTGGAAGGCTTCGCCCTTTGCATACCAATGCTGTAATTTTTGCCTTTGTAGGTAATGGACTTTTTATGGGTGTTTATTATTCATTGCAAAGGCTTTGTAAGACAAGAATGTTTAGTGATAAACTTAGTAACATCCATTTCTGGGGTTGGCAGTTAATCATTGTAGCAGCAGCCATAACATTGCCTATAGGCCTAACGCAAGGTGCAGAGTATGCAGAACTTATTTGGCCAATTGACCTTGCTATCACAGTTATTTGGGTAATTTTTGGATGGAATATGTTTGGCACAATCATTAAGAGAAGAGAAAAGCATTTGTATGTAGCCATTTGGTTTTACATAGCCACATTTGTTACGGTAGCTGTTTTACATTTAGTAAGGAGTGGCGAATTGCCTTATACCTGGCTAGAAAGTTATAGTTGGTATAGTGGTGTACAGGATGCATTGGTTCAGTGGTGGTATGGACATAATGCGGTGGCTTTCTTTTTAACTACACCTTACCTCGGCTTAATGTATTATTTCATGCCAAAAGCTGCTAACCGTCCTGTTTATTCTTACCGGCTTTCAATCATTCACTTTTGGTCTTTAATATTCTTATACATCTGGGCCGGCCCTCACCACTTGTTGTATACTGCTTTACCTAACTGGGCTCAATCTTTAGGTGTTGTATTTTCTTTCATGCTCCTCTTTCCAAGCTGGGGTGGAATGATTAATGGTTTACTTACCCTTCGCGGTGCATGGGATAGAGTAAGGGATGATGTTATATTGAAATTTATGGTGGTTGCTGTCACAGCTTATGGTATGGCAACTTTTGAAGGCCCAATGCTTTCATTGAAAAGTGTAAGTGCAATAGCACACTATACTGACTGGATTGTAGCCCACGTACATGTGGGTGCTTTAGGATGGAATGGTATGCTCACTTTTGGAGTTTTGTATTGGATTATTCCAAGGATTTACAAAACAGAACTTTACTCAAAAAAGCTTGCCAACAACCACTTCTGGCTTGGCACTCTTGGAATACTGTTTTATGCAATTCCAATGTATTGGGCTGGCTTTACACAGAGTTCCATGTGGAAACAATTTACTGAAGCAGGTCAGTTGAAATACACATTTCTTGAAACTGTTACTTACATGAAGCCATTCTATGCTATGCGTTCCTTGGGTGGAACACTGTATTTGGTTGGTGTTTTAATAATGGTCTATAATATTGTAAAAACTGTAAAAGCCGGAAGCCTTGTAGCAAACGAACCTGCAGAAGCTGCTCCACTTGAAAAAGTATATGTACCGCACACAGGCGAACATTGGCACCGTTGGATAGAAAGAAAACCTGTTCAAATGTTGATCATTAGCCTGATAGTAATATTGATAGGTGGGGCAATAGAAATGATACCAACATTTCTTATAGAATCTAATGTACCAACAATTAGTAGTGTAAAACCTTATACACCACTTGAATTGGAAGGTCGCGATTTATATATCAGAGAAGGTTGTTACAATTGCCACTCACAAATGATTCGTCCTTTCCGTAGCGAAACAGAACGATATGGCGAATACTCCAAAGCAGGTGAGTTTGTATATGACCACCCATTTCAGTGGGGTAGTAAACGTACAGGTCCTGACCTTGCCCGTGAAGGTACTGGCAATTTGAAAAAGAGTGATGGATGGCACTTCCGCCACTTCCGCGAACCATCATCTATGAGTGAAGGTTCAATAATGCCTGCTTATGCTTTTATGTTAGAAAATGATTTGGATACTTCTAGTACGGCGGCAAAAGTAAGAGCTATGCGAACACTTGGTGTTCCTTACGATCAGGGTTATGAATACCATGCCGTAGCCGATATGCTGGTACAGGCCAAAGGAATCTCGGACAATTTAATAACTGACAGTATCAGAATTTCACCAAGGAAAGAAGTTATAGCATTGATTGCCTACATGCAGCGCATGGGAACTGATATAAGTAAAAATAAAACCGCAACTACAAATAAATAAGCCATGTTTAAATTCATAAAACAATACGCTGAAACATTACCCAATGCCAGCATTTACCCAATAATATCACTTTTTATTTTCTTCATCTTTTTTGTTGTATTACTTCTATTGGTAAAAAAAATGGGGAAAGACAGGGTCACAGAATTGTCTAATATTCCTTTTGATAAAGATGAATTAACTACTCCAACCTTATAAAAAATAATTGTATGAATTTTATTCATTTAATAAAGAAAAAAACGCTGGCTTTAATAATTGCTCTGTTTGCTGCAACTTTTGTAATGGCCCAGGGTGGTGATGCTTCCGGTACAGTAAAGTCAGAAAATAATCAAGTGGCTGTTTTGCTTATTATTATGACCTTGGTGCTTGCATTTGTTATTTGGGGGCTTGGACAGGTATTAATTGCACTTAGCCGTCAGTTGGTGGAAAAAAGCAAAAAAAGCACCAACATCACCACTACCATTTTGTTGATTATATTTATACTTGCTGCACAGTCTGTATTTGCACAAGATACTGCAACCAAAGAAGTTGTAGAGGCAGCACCAAATTATGGGGGACTTTCGGCTTATTCATTTTATATGTTTGTGTCTGTTATTGTTGCAGAAATTATTGCAATACTATTTCTGACCCTTTCCATCAACAGAATTAATGCAGAGCTTTCACCATCAAAGCAAAAGGCTGTATCATCAGCAGATAGTACTTCCACATTTCAAGTATGGTGGTCAAGACTAGATAAGAAAATATTTACAAAAGCAATACCGGTAGAAAGGGAGGCCGATATTATGCTTGATCATGACTATGATGGCATCAGAGAATTAGACAATGCCCTTCCACCTTGGTGGAAGTATGGTTTCTACATAACTATAGTTGTAGGTGTAATATACCTTTTCAATTTTCATGTATTTGGTAGTGGCAAAAACCCTACTGAAGAGTATTTGGCAGAAATGGAACAGGCAAAGATTGAAAACGAAATTTATGAGTCAAAGAACAAAGACAAAATTGACGAAAACAATGTGCCAATGGCAGATGCTACCGGACTAACTGTTGCTAAAAATTTATTTGCTGCCAAATGTCTTGCTTGTCATGGTGTAGATGGTGGTGGTGGTGCAGGACCTAATCTTACTGATGATTATTGGATACATAAAGGTGCGTTGAATGATATTTATAAAAGTATAAAACTGGGGTACCCTGACAAAGGAATGCAATCATGGTCAAGTGTTTATACTCCTAAGGAAATGAGTTACTTATCAAGTTATATTAAAACTATGCGTGGCACTAAACCTCAAAACCCTAAAGCCCCGCAAGGCGATTTGTTTACCGAAGATGGTGCAGCTCAAGCCGATAAAGACTCAACTAAAAGTGCCATAACAGATACTACTGCAAAGAGCCTTTCTAAAAAATAGCACAACTAGTGCAACAAATTATGGATGCAGCAACGTTAGAAGATAAAGTTGGAAGTTACAGAGATTCTGTTGCCACTATTACCAAAGAGGGCAAAAGAAATTTTATTAATCCTAAAAAGCCAAAAGGAAAACTTTATAATTTAAGAACATGGTTTAGTATTGGCTATCTCATTGTATTTTTTACGCTTCCTTTTATAAAAGTGAATGATGAACCTTTGTTGATGCTCAATATAATTGAGCGTAAGTTCATCATTTTTGGAATGGTTTTTTGGCCGCAGGATTTTTTCATCTTCGGCATTGCTATGCTCACTTTTGTTGTTTTTGTTATCTTGTTTACAGTTGTATTTGGTCGAGTATTTTGTGGGTGGGCATGCCCGCAAACCATTTTTATGGAAATGGTTTTCAGGAAGATTGAATATTGGATAGATGGCGATTCATCTAAACAAAAGCAACTGAAAGCGATGCCCTGGAATGCTAAAAAAATAAAAAAGCGTTCTGTCAAATTCATTTTGTTTTTTGGGTTGTCTTTTATCATTGCAAACTTTTTTCTTGCATACCTTATCAGTATGGATCAGTTGTTGGGTTACCTCAAAAAACCAACGGCTCATATTGCTACATTGATATCGTTGCTTGTTTTTACTTCAGTTTTTTTCTTTGTGTATTGGTGGTTTAGGGAGCAGGCATGTATCGTTGTTTGTCCTTACGGAAGGTTACAGGGCGTTTTGCTCGATAAAAATTCAATAGTGGTTGCTTATGACCGCAACCGGGGCGAACCAAGGCATTTGTTTAAAAAGAAAGTATCTCAACAGAGTAAATGTGATAATTGTGGTGTTGGTGATGCATGTAAAACTGCACAACCCGCCACTTTTCAGCTAGCTGTGCCCGAAGGTGATTGTATAGATTGCTATGCATGTGTAAGGGTTTGCCCAACAGGTATAGATATTAGAAATGGTACACAGTTAGAGTGTGTAAATTGTACAGCCTGTATAGATGCCTGCGATGCTATAATGGTAAGTGTACATAAGCCGGAAGGATTGATCAGATATGCATCTGAAAATAGTATAGCTAATGGTGTACAACTAAAATTTACAAGACGAATAAAAGCATATACAGCTGTTCTTACCTTACTACTTACTTTGCTTATTTTTCTCCTGGTTAGCCGAACAGATTTAGATGCAAGGTTAATGCGTACCGCCGGGATGACTTATACATCTTTGCCTGATGGCCGCATTAGTAACCTGTATAATCTTAAGTTAGCTAACAAAACGCATAAAGACATACCTTTTACCCTTAAACTTGAAAATATAAAAGGTGAAATTCAATTAGTAGGAAGTAGCACGCAAATAGTTAAAAAAGAGGATTATACTCACCTTCAGTTTTTTGTGAAGCTTAATAGGGGGGATGTAAAAGGATGGAAAACACCGGTTGAAATTGGAATGTATGAAACCATCCCTAAAGATGGTACAACAAAGAGAATTAAAACTATAACAGCTAATTTTATAGGACCTGAAACTTATAATTGATAAAATTTAAAAAGTATGAACTGGGGTTATAAAATACTTGTTGTGTATGCGCTTTTTATTGCAGGAATTTTGTTTCTTGTATTTAAATCTTCTACACAAAAAATGGATCTGGTAACTACAGATTACTACGTTAAGGAGTTGAAATACCAGCAAAAGATTAATGAAACGGAAAGGGTAAATGCATTATCAGCACCAATATCATGTGAGGTTATAGCTAATCAAATACAAATTCATTTCCCCAAGGATTTTAATGGAAAAGAAATTACCGGCGAAGCAATATTATATTGTCCGAGTGATGAAGATAAGGACTTAAAACATCCTTTTAAAGTAAAAGACGCCGCTGTTGAAATCACATTGCCCCAAAAAAGCCATGGGCAATATGAACTTCACTTAACCTGGCAAGCAAATGGTATTAATTATTATTTAGAAAAAAAACTTTTTTTATGAGTCACCACAAAAAAACCGAACATCACGTAAGGCCATACAAAATACTGGCGCAAACAGTTGGATTGTTGGTAAGCGGCTATTTCATTTTTCTTCTGTTGGGGCAAACATTGCCCGGTGTTGTCCCAAGCAGGGCTTATGAAGCCAAAACAATTCTACCCCTTGTTTTAATACCTGTTGCCGGCTATGCATTAACGTATTTCAAAGAATTATACGGAACGCTGATAGTTGCAATTGGGGCTATTATTCTGTTTGTATATTTTAGTATTGCCGGCGATTATAAAATGGCAATTATGTTTAGTGTGCCTTTTCTTATTGTAAGCGGTTTATTCTTTTTGCATATGAATAAGCGCAGTCAATTGCAACTTCATAATTAAAGAATTATGCTACAGTTAATTCTTGCAGCTTTTGCCATGGGGTTGTTAGGTAGTTTTCATTGTGTGGGTATGTGTGGCCCGTTAGCTTTGTCATTGCCTATTGCCGATAATAGTTTTTGGTCAAAATTTTTTGGCGCATTATTATACAATGCCGGCCGTATAGTTACTTATTCTGTGTTTGGATTAGTATTTGGAATTATAGGCAAAAGTGTAGCACTGTTTGGCTTTCAACAGTGGTTGAGCATAATTATGGGAATCCTGATTATTTTCTTTGTTATTCTTCCAAAAAGGCTTTCTTCATTTAGTAATCAAAAAGGAGTTTTTCTTTTTTTTGAAAATATCAGAAGCAAACTGGGTAATCTTTTCTTTAAGAAAAATCAATCTTCTCTATTTGCAATTGGATTATTGAACGGGCTATTGCCCTGTGGATTGGTTTATATAGCCGCAGCAGGTTCATTGGCAACAGGAGATGTTTCTAAAGGAGTTTTGTTCATGGCTTTTTTTGGATTGGGAACATTGCCTATCATGTGGAGTATTGCATTTTTTGGTAATTACATTGGAATCGGCATTCGCCAAAACATAAGGAAAGCTTATCCCTATATGATGATGCTAATGGCTTGCCTGCTTATATTACGAGGCCTTGGTCTCGGCATCCCTTATGTAAGCCCTAAGGCTGATGTAAAAAATAAAGTGGTGCATAGTTGTTGTGCAAAGCCAAATTGATTGGATATTTTGTTGAATATAAGTATCACTTATTTTCAGAGTTGGGCAATTGTAGGTTGCTATTTCTCTTTAGAAGTATTTTGAAAAAATGAGAATATTGTAGTCCCATAATTTCGCTGAAATTCAAAGCCAATGTACTTTTCGTAGTTGTTTCGCGGGGTATGTTCCAATACAAAATATCCTCCTTCTGCAATAAGATTTTTTGAGACAACTATTTTTGGAATTTCGTCTATAGTCCCAAGCGAATAGGGTGGCCCTGCAAAAATGAAATTAAATATATCGTTGCAGGAATTGAGGAATTGAAACACATCTAACCGAAGGATTTTACAATTTTCTACCTTCAGCATTTCCATGTTCTTCTTTATAAAATCGTGCATAGCTGCATCTTTCTCTATAATAGTAAGGTCAGCAGCTCCACGAGAAGCGAGTTCATAACTAATAGCACCGGTTCCCCCAAACAGGTCCAGGGTTTTTATACCATCCAAATCAATCCTGTGTTGTAGTATGTTAAACAGGCCTTCTCTTGCTATGTCTGTTGTGGGCCTTGTATGGGGCATGTTTGCTGGAGGGTTTATTTTTCTACCTCCAAACTCACCTGAAATAATCCTCATAAAGCAAGATTGAAAAATGGTGTAAAATAATGCGGCGGATAATCGCTTACATTTATTGATGAATGTGTGATATCTGCTTTATCGACTACAATATTTTTGAAATAATTGCTTAACTCCCTGAATAGTTTGTAATTGGGATCTAAAAGGCCGCATACCCTTACTTCTAAAGTGTTGGTTGATAATCCTAATTGTGTGGTTGTATTTAATAACTGGTACAAAACGTCTTCCGGATTGTCGTAAATAAAAGTTTGAATAAGTTGAAGTACCCCGTCCTTTACTACAACTGCAATAAAGTATGTATTATAAAACTGAATGTACAGAAGGTTTTTGGCTGACAATAAGTTTTTTGCGCTTAGCATTTTTAAAACATTTGACCAACTATGCTGTAATTCGACATCAGTATATAGTTTGGTGAGTACATCTGACAATCCCTGCTGCACACGATATACATTCATAACAGGTGATTCTATATTTACCATATCGCTGTGTATGGTTGTTTGTTCACCAGGGCCAAATATCATATTCAGATAGTCTTTGGAAATATCTTCTGAAAATTTTGGTAAAGGAACAGGTAAACATACTTCATGATTAATGAACACTTTTACTTTCGTAAAAGAATGATTCAAAAAGTTTGAAGTATTCCCAATAGCTGTAAATAATTTTTCTACACTAGCTTCGTTTTCTACAAACGTAAACAACTCAAACCCTGAAATCATCTGGGTTTCAGATTTTACCATAAGCAAGGCTATGTGGGATTTCCCAACTTCCAAAACGAGTTTATCACCTTTTTCAACAAGATGTTCGCCTTCGCTATTATAAATTCCAAAGCTTTTTGTTACCATGAATTAAATCAATTGCAAATGCAATTATACTAAGAAAATTGCCGATGAACAGTTATTATAATGAATGTTATGCCTGGTAGCAAAATATTGAGATGCAAACCTATGTTTATCTAAATATTAGAAAATAAGTTTTCCGGAATCTGTTTTGGCAAGCAATATGTCCATTTTCTTGCCAAATAAGAATTTTTATCAGCACTTACTGTAGCTCGTTTAATAGTTTTTTGCCTTCTGCTTTCCAAGCTGCATCATCTGCGGTACGGTTAGGTAGTTTTACCAGCAGGGTAAATATTTCTATAGCTTTTGAAGGATTGTTATTGAATTTATAGGCTTTTCCCAGCTCAAAAAAATTCTGTACAAAGTAGGGTTCAGCAATGCGGCATTTCTCCATTAATGCTATTGCATTTTCAATGGACGCTTCAGGAACACCTCCGTAAAGTACTTTTACAGCCGCTTTTTTTGCCCATGCTGTATTAACAATATCAAAGTTCCATTTACCCAATAAAAAATTTGCCCTGCCATGGTTTGGATTTATTGCTAATGCTTTGGTTGCATAAAGGTTTGATTCTCTAAGCCAGGCGGTCATTCTTTTATTTTCAATTTCAACTTCACTTAGTTTTAAGGCTGCCAGGCCTTTTGCATAATTTGCGTCAGCGTTATTACTATCCAAAACAAGTGCCTTATCTGCAAAACTTCTTGCAAACTCACAAATATCATACTTCGCTTTTTTGTCTGATAGTCTTGCTCCTTTAGCCGTTGTAAGCAGGCTGATTTTAATCAATGCCTGCAAATTGTCCTTATCAACCGAAAGTATTTCTTTGTACTTAAGTATTGCACTGTCTTCTTTTAAAGCCCTTTCATAATTGATGGCTTGTTTTTGTAAGACGATTAGGTCCTGTGCATTTATTTTTCCTGCCCAAAATATCAGCAGGCAAGTAAGTATTTTTTTCACCTTTGTAATCTATGTGTTACACCAACTGAACCTTCAAATTTTTCAATGGGAGGGTGTGATTTATAAATAGAAATTTCAACACTTTCAATTAGCAAAAAACCGGCCATTATTTCATTTGCAATATCGCATGCCACTTGTTCCAACAAGTCTTTTTTTGTGGCCATTTTATCTTTCACTATTTGATACAAGGTAGCATAGTTAACAGTATCATGTATAGTCAGGGTGCTGTTTTGCTGTAAAGGAAAAGAAACAGTAAGGTTGATTTCAAAGTCATTTCCAATGATTTCTTCCCCATTGTGTATGCCATGATACGCGTATATCTTTATATTTTTTAGGTGGATTTCCATTTTATTAAATTTCTTCCGGGGCTATTTTTTAAAAGTAAATGGCACAACTGGGATATTCAATTGAATGGATTCACTTCGTGTTGTGTATCCACCCTTCTGTCTTGCTTTGTTAAGCTGTTTGTATTTTATCGGAATGATTTAAAATTATTACTTATGTGCCTTACTTGCAGCATAGCCCAATGAAGACAATGATTAATCTTTCTGTGTAACATGATTCAGCTTTTTGTTTTGATATTTCTCTTTGTCCTGCTTTGCTGTTTTTAGCCATTTTTGATAAGTTTTATATGGCATTTCCCTGTATCCCAATTTAACTAAAGTGATATAAGTCTGCTCCATTTCATTGTATGTGTCCTGCGCCGTTGGCTTATTTTCTTCTTTTTGTTTCAAGTACATTCTTTTTAAAACTTCGGCTTTTGTGAGTAAAGCTTCTGGGTTTACGGAATGATATTGTAAAACAAGGTTGCAGCATTTTAATACAAAGCTGTCGGTATAATTATTTGTTTGCTTGATGTAGCCTTGTGCTAAATCCATGATGCAAAGCCCGATTGATTGTTGATTGCTTAGAGTGTCCATATACACACCGCTACGGATTGCATCGGTATTTACATATCCTGTTGCGGCAATCCATGCATCTGTTGGAAATGTGCCGCTGGTGAGTTCTGTATTGTACCAGCCGATTTGCTTACTGTAATTGCGAATGTAAATGTGATTTGGTGCAAGTGCTAACCAACATTTTGCACCTAACTCGTCTGCTAATATTTTGTAGAGATAAGTTAAGCTACGGCAGTTGCCTTTGTGGGTTGCAAGAAGTTTAGTTACGAAAGTGTTTGTCCAATCTTGGTTGCCTTGGGGGTCTGTGAAATTATATTCGAAGGGGTAGGATATATAAAGATGGATATTATCATAAAAATAATTGGTATTAGTAAGTAAATTATAAAGGGCATTATTATTTTTAAAATCCGTACTATCACGTATCCTTTTTGAAGAGGCGTAACTATTTAAAGGAAGCAAATTGGATAGCTGAATAATTTTTTTTACCTCATTATAAAATATGGTTGTATCTATTTGAGTATCATAAAAAATGTTTTCAGATATAATTACCGCCTGCTTGAAAGATAGATTTCCATTTATAATTTTTGATAATTTTTGAAATGAATAATCATATTTTGAAAAAATACCTGCTCCTGATTTTTGTGCATACGAACAACAAAAAGGTAGAAAATAAAACTGCCAAGTAAATATAATTTTATACAAATTTTTCATTGAAATGGAATCCTATATTAATTCAAGAATTTTAAATTTCATATCATCTTCTTCTTTAACAAAAACTTGAACTAAATCAGGGGCTTCCCAATTTACTTTGCTTTTCATAAATTCTATAAATTCTGCAACATTTAAATGATTGTATGCCCCGATAAAAATTATGCACTCTAAATACTTTTCGCCGCCATACCATCCTTTAGGTAATTTTTCTGATGCAACTGATACTATTCCGAAGGGGTGGCCGTTGTGGGTATATCTTTCAAATTCTTTTATGATTTCCTCATCATCCTCCAATGAACTACAACAAATTATTAAATTCGTCACAATACTCATATTGTATTTATTTTCCTTTAGCGTTTACGGTTTCATTTATTTCAAATCCATCTCCTACAATACGATAAAAAGTATCTGACTTGACTCCTTTTCTTTTAACCCCGTTTAGTGCTTCTTGTGCAACCTCTTTTGTAAAACCTTTTTGATTTATTCCATCAATTATTACTGTAGAGCCTTGTTTTGAAGCATCTCTAAATTTATTAACAAGATTTCTAACCATGTTTTGACCTTGTTCCATATTTTTTAATTCCTTCACTTCTGTTAATATTCCATCAACAAGATACTCTGCATTTTTTTGCCCTTGCATTTCAGTAAGAAGAGTCACATTTTTACCTTCATTTAATAATTTCCCAAACCATTTTACTTCTGATTGATTTGCAAATTTTGCACCTTTTTCAATTGTGGCTTCGACTAATTTACCCGTTTTAGTTTTAAAAACAAGTTTCATAAAATGAGCCATTTCGTCACCAGGGCCTGGTAAATTGATTTGATAATTGGGGTCTGGATTTGCCATCTCAAGTGCAAATCCGCCAATCGTTACCATTAGGGCTTGGTTTCCAGGATTTGCAGCCCAAGTAGCACCTCTAAAAATAAATGGCAAAGTAGCGGGAGCAATAACAGCTAAAGTTACAAGAGCTAAAGCTCCCGTAGAATATATTGCAGGTTTTTGCAACGGTTTCATGTCTTCATGCCATTTTTGTGCAGTCTTCGGGTCTGAAAAAGCTCTGTCTAACATCATTGTATATCCCGTTTCTTCCAAGCCATCCATATCAACACACCAAATTGGTTTATTACCCGCATATTGGTATGGGGTTAGCCATGGAAAAGATGCTGTAATGGGGTCAACACTCAAAAACCTGCTGTGCTTTTCACTTTCCAAACGTTTTTTACTTTCATCATCGGTAAGCAGCTTAACTACTTTCATAGTATGCAGATTGATAAGCGATGAACCAATTTGCTGAATACTATCGGTGTCAAATGTTTCGTTGTATTGCCCTTTTGTAAGTGTAAGTATTTTACCCTTTTTGCCAATGCTGGCGAAAGGATTTTCACTTTGTGCAAATGCTGATGATGAAAATATCAAAAGCAATAGTGAGGGGAGGAGTTGTTTTAGTTTCATAATCTTAAAATTTATGATGATGTAAGTTAATTTATCCTCTTGGTGTAAGTATCATTTTGGGCTTTAATTTTTTGAGCATTTCAATTTCGGCTTTCATTCGCTTTTGTATTTCCTGATTTTCCTGTTTCTTTTTCTCTGTTTCAATAGTTTTAAGCCATTGCTGGTAAGCATCTTTAGGCATATCCTGAAAGCCTTGTTCTTCAATTAGCTGATAGCTTTGCAGCATATTTTGATATGCCTGATTTGCTTTTGGATAGTTGGGTATTTCATTTACTGGCGGATTGCCCACTGCTTTTAATTCATTCCTTGCAATAAAAGTGTTGTAATTGGCTTGGGTCATTATCGCCACCAAATTCTTTGGGTTCAATGCAAGTATTTGTTTGGAGAGTTGTTCCGAAAATTCATCATATCCTGCTTTCTCTGTATAGTTTTGTAAAAGGTCGGAAAGTAATTGTGCATACAATTGCCTGTTTGAAAGAGTGTCTAAGTATGTTTTGTTTTTTAAAGCAGTTGCATTGATATAACCGGTTTGCATCAGCCATGTTTGATTTACTAAGTTAC
>JANMMU010000010.1:0-26454 GCA_031373555.1 Segetibacter sp.
CTTGAATGGTGGTATTTAGTGTGGTGATTAAATGCGATAATAATACTGTTGATGTTTCAGAAGCTAAGACAGCCCCTATCTATATACCGTTGCGCCAAATCAAAAATTTTAAAGAAAATTCCTTAAGTTAATGACATTGAGTTTTTACCCCTAAATATTAGGGGAAACCCTAACAGCGTTTGAAGGCACATTGCAATACATTTGAATTGTAATAAATTTGGCCAAAGCATTTTATGCGAATAGTGATACTCTGTATTTTGTGCATGTTCAATAAGTTTTCGGTTGTAGCTCAATCAAAAGCTGCCCGTGAATTAGAAGCAAAAGCGTATCAACTCAACAATGCTTTTAAATACGATAGTAGTTTGTTAATAATTAAAACCTATTTAAGCCAGGCCAATATCAGCAGTGATGATAAGTTTCATGCACACTTGTATCTATCCTTAACCTACAAGAGGACATTTGATTATAAAAATGTTTTGAAACAATTAGATTCAGCAATTAGTTATGGTTTACAAACTAAAAATCCTGCCTATTACAATCATAAATATCAGTTTCAAAAATCACTAGCGTTGTTTGATATTCAGCTTTACCATGAATCAGATAGCATAATGAAATTGTTGGAAAAAGACAATTACAAATATTTAAACGATGATGATGTAGCAAAGGTGTATATGCAGAAAGGTTATTTAAGCCTTCTTGAAAAACATTATGCTGATGCACTAATGGATTTAGATAGTGCATTGCTCATTACAAGCAAAGTAAATCCTTGCGATTTACCAATTGTATATGGTAAACGAATACAACTCTTTGGAGCAACACATGACATTAAAAAATTAGAATCAGAATATAATTTAGGCATACAAAAAGCCAGGCAGTGCAACATTTTAAAATATACTTTATACCTCAATGAGTGCATGTTTCAAGCCCATGAAAAAATGGGCGATTATAAAAAAGCATTCTATTATTTTGAAAAATTTGATAGTGCCAAAACGATTTATAATAATGATGAGTTTGACTTTAAAATGAGCGAGTTGGAAAAACGGTTTGATGTAGCAAAAAAGGATAAACAAATTGCAATTGATAGTGCGGACATAAAAAGAAAGAAATTAGAAGTAGCTGCTTTAACTACTGCTATGCTTTTATTATTTGCTTTAGCGTTAGCCTATTTATTATGGCAACGACAAATAAAATACAAGAAAGATCGATTGTTGCATTTGACATTTAGCAAAGAAATGTTTGAAAAAAATGAAGATGAGAAAAAGCGAATTGCCAGTGATTTGCATGACAGTATTAATCATGAATTGTTGAGTTTGAAAAATAGCGAACCGCATAGTTCCACAACTAATTTGCAAATTGATAGCATTATTAATGATATAAGAAACATTAGCAGGAACCTGCATCCTGTTTTGTTTGAAGCATTAGGTTTAAAAAGCAGTTTAGAAAATATGTTTCAACGGTTACAAAATCAGCATAGTTTAATCATTAATTCAGAAATCAATTATGATAAGGCACTTCATTCAAAAGACGAACTCCAGGTATATAGAATCATTCAGGAGGCTTTGTCAAACACAATTAAATATTCAAAAGCACCGGCAGCAAAGGTTTCCATCAATACATCAGCGGATTCAATGCTTATTGAAATAAAAGATTCGGGAAAAGGGTTTGATGTGAAATCAGTTTTAGAATCTTCAAAATCATTTGGATTGCATAATATTATTCAACGCAGTAAAACTTTAGGAGGCATAGCTACTATAGAATCAAATGCAAACGGAACTATTATTAAAATTAAAATTCCAATAAAAAAATGAGAAGTTTTATTATAGCTGACGACCATCCATTAACCTTATTAGGGACAAAATCGTTTGTAGAACATTTAGGCTACAAGGTGATTGAGACATGTACCAATGGAAGTTTAGCATATAGTTTTATCAAAATCCACAAACCCACTATTGCAATTTTAGATATCAATATGCCGGGCCTAACCGGATTGGAGGTTTTAGAAAAAATCTTTGCAGAAAAAATAAAAACAAGAGTAATCCTGATTACAATGCACAAAGAGTATTCAATTTTTCAGAAAGCGAAAGAATTTAATATTGGTGGATATTTACTGAAAGAAAAAGCAGCATCAGAATTAGAAACCTGCATTCAAACAGTATTAAAAGGTGAGACATATTTAAGCAAAAAAATTGAAAATGATCTGCAACTTGATTCCCAGACAGTAGGTAAAACTGATTTAGATAAATTAACGCTTACCGAAAAAAAAATTATAGAATTGATTGCCCAACAATACACCTCAAAGCAAATTGCCGATATGCTTTTTGTTGGTGAAAAAACAATAGAAAAGCATCGTAGTAATATCATTGAAAAACTAAATCTTCCAAAAGAAAAAAATGCTTTGTTGATGTGGGCAATGAAAAAATAAGTACATAAATATTACCTATGATGGGGGAGCAGGCTTGTTACTCTTATTTTCTGCATTATTTGATGTGCTGATAATGAAAAAAATAAAGCAATTAGTCTTTCCCAAGTATCACCGGTGTTTTGCTATTACCCATTATAATCACTTTGCTATTCTGTGAGGTGGCAATTTCTTTCAAAGCCTTTATTTGTTCATATTGCAACTGATTATCGGTAAGTCCGGTATTGATGATTCGTTGATAGTCAGCTATACCCTGTGCTTCTACCCGTTTGCGTTCTGCTTCCTGCTTTTCTTTTTGTAAAACGAAAAACATTTTCTGTGCATCCTGTTCTGCATTTATTTTTTCTTCAATTGCAGCTTTTACCTTGTTGGGAAGGGTAATATTTCTTACAAGTAGTTGTTCTAATTCCAACCCACGCATTTTAAAATTGTTCTCAATGTCTTTATAAATACGGGTTTGAAATTCATCTCTTTTTACACTATATAAATCTATCGCTGTATAATAAACTGCATTGTCACGGATTTTGGTCCTGGTAATCGGCCGAACAATTTTATCTCTGAAATCCAGACCGGTTTCTCTAACCAGTTTTGGTGCGCTGCTACCCTGTACACGGTACAGCACTGTTAAATCAATAATTACTTCCAGTCCATCTGAAGTTAGAACCCTTATAGCATCATCTCCACTTTTGTCACCCTCGTCATGCACCCCACTCATGGTATAGTTTTGGGTACGCACATCTATGGTTTTTACATCTACAAATGGGTTTATGATATGCAACCCGCTACCCAAAACATTGTTATCCACTTTTCCAAAAAGAGTTTGAACACCTATTTGCCCTGCGTCTATCTGCACTATACAGGAAGTAAAAACCCCTAACCCAATTAATACGATAGAAATAATTTTAATCGGATTGGCGAAAGATGGCAAAGGGTTTTGCATTTTCTTTAGCGACCTGGCAGCCAAAAATGCAATTAATCCAAGAATAATGAGAATCATTTTTAAATATTTCTGTAAAGATAGACCTATTAAAAAAGGAATGGTGAATATGAGAATTGAAAAATAATAATAGCTAAAGGTGTATTTGAAAAAGTAAAATATATTTAATTTTATATGTTCAGGGGTTAAATAATAGAGCAATTTTAGTTTTCAATTCAAATTAACTTTTTTGGTACAAAAATTGATTTTGCTCATAACTTACATTGTTTTACCTTTGCGTTCCTTTTAAATTTTAGGCTAATTGGCAATTTGTGTTTCCGGTAGTATGGCCATAACTTCCGGATGCTATAATTCAGTATTTAGAATTATACTGCTTTAGCCTTTATTTTGATAAAACCGGTTAAACAAAAATATGTCTTCAACAAAAGTTCAGAGCAGGATCAGTTTCGGTAAAATCAAGAATTTGTCTGAAACTCCTGACTTACTCGACATTCAGTTAGAATCTTTCAGTGACTTTTTTCAGTTAGAAACCACACCAGACAAAAGAAATGTAGAAGGTTTATTCCGTGTGTTTAAGGAAAATTTTCCTATCACAGATACCAGAAACATTTTCGTTTTGGAGTTTCTTGATTACTTTATTGATCCTCCCCGTTACTCTATTGATGAGTGTATGGAACGTGGATTAACTTATGCCGTGCCGTTAAAAGCAAAGCTTAGGCTTAGCTGTAACGATGAAGAGCATATTGACTTCCAAACCATAGTTCAGGATGTGTTTCTTGGAAACATCCCCTACATGACCCCACGTGGTACTTTTGTAGTTAATGGTGCTGAAAGGGTAGTGGTTAGCCAGCTTCACCGTTCACCCGGTGTATTCTTTGGTCAGTCGGTTCACCCCAACGGTACTAAAATTTATTCTGCCCGTGTTATCCCTTTCAAAGGTGCATGGATGGAATTTGCTACTGATATCAACAATGTAATGTATGCATATATTGACCGTAAGAAAAAGTTTCCTGTAACTACACTTTTACGCTCTATCGGGTTTGAAACCGATAAGGATATATTGGAGCTTTTTGGCATGGCTGACGAGGTTAAAGCTGAAAAGAAACAATTAGATAAATTTCTTGGAAAGAAATTAGCTGCCCGTGTACTTCGTACTTGGGTAGAAGATTTTGTAGATGAAGACACCGGTGAGGTGGTTTCTATCGAAAGAAATGAAGTGGTAATGGAACGTGATACCATACTGGACGAAAGCGCAATTGAAACCATTAGTGAAATGGATGTAAAAAGCGTATTTATTCAAAAAGAAGAAGTAAGCGGCGATTATTCTATCATTTATAACACCCTTAATAAAGATACTTCAAATAGTGAATTGGAAGCGGTTCAGCACATCTATCGCCAATTGCGTGGAGCTGATGCCCCCGATAATGAAACTGCAAGAGGTATTATTGATAAATTATTCTTCAGCGACAAACGTTATGACCTCGGCGAAGTAGGCCGTTATAAAATAAATCGCAAACTTGGTTTGACTTTCCCAATCGAAAAGAAAGTACTTACCAAAGAAGATATTATTGAAATCATCAAATACCTTGTTCGTCTCACTAACAGCAAGGCTGAAATAGATGATATTGATCACCTAAGCAATCGTCGTGTTCGTACGGTGGGTGAGCAATTGTATGCACAGTTTGGAGTTGGTCTTGCACGTATGGCTCGTACCATTCGTGAAAGAATGAACGTAAGAGACAATGAAGTATTTACCCCGGTAGATTTGATTAATGCAAGAACATTGTCTTCCGTGATCAACTCTTTCTTTGGTACATCACAGTTGTCCCAGTTTCTTGACCAAACCAATCCGCTTTCTGAAATTACCCACAAACGTCGTATTTCTGCCCTTGGGCCCGGCGGTTTAAGTAGAGAAAGAGCAGGCTTTGAGGTGCGTGACGTACACTATAGCCACTACGGCCGTTTGTGTACAATTGAAACTCCTGAAGGTCCAAACATTGGTTTGATTTCAACGCTTTGTGTACACGCAAAGATTAACCCAATGGGATTCATAGAAACACCTTACCACAAAGTAAAAGATGGTAAAGTGGATATGAAAACTTTGACTTTCTTAAGTGCAGAAGAAGAAGATTTGAAGAAAATTGCCCAGGCAAGTTCTCCATTGAATGATAAAAGCGAGTTTGCGGAAGACAGGGTAGTGAGCCGTCAAACAGGTGATTTCCCTATTCTAGACAAAGGTGAGGTAGAATATATGGATGTGGCTCCTAATCAAATTGTTGGTTTGAGTGCTTCTCTTATTCCTTTCCTTGAACATGATGATGCCAACCGTGCCCTGATGGGATCAAACATGCAACGTCAGGCTGTTCCACTTATTCGTCCTGAAGTGCCTATTGTAGGTACAGGTTTGGAAGGTAAGGCTGCCCGTGATGCACGGATTCAGATTCATGCAGAGGGAGACGGTGTTGTAGAATTTGTTGATGCTAAAGAAATTCATGTCAGATATAAGAGAAACGAACAACAAAAGCTTGTTTCTTTTGAAGAAGACATGATCATTTATAAACTAACCAAGTTTGTAAAAACTAACCAGGCTACCTGTATTAACCTTCGTCCTTCTGTAAAGAAAGGGCAGATTGTAAAAGAAGGAGACTTCCTTACTGAAGGTTATGCAACACGTGATGGCGAATTGGCACTTGGAAGAAACCTGAAAGTGGCATTCATGCCATGGAAAGGTTACAACTTTGAGGATGCTATTGTTATCAACGAAAAAGTAGTCCGTGAAGATTGGTTCACTTCTGTTCACATTGAAGAGTTTGAATTGGAAGTTCGTGATACTAAATTGGGAGAAGAGGAATTGACTCCGGATATTCCAAACGTATCAGAAGATGCAACCAAGGATTTGGATGAGCATGGTATCATAAGAATTGGTGCTCAAATAAAAGAAGGCGATATCATTATTGGTAAAATAACTCCAAAAGGGGAATCTGATCCTACTCCCGAAGAAAAACTACTTAGAGCCATCTTTGGTGATAAAGCAGGTGATGCAAAGGATGCTTCACTAAAAGCATCAAGCGGAACAGAAGGTGTTGTGATAGATAAAAAGCTTTTCCAGAGAGCGAAGAAAGATAAGAACACTAAAGTTCGTGAAAAGGCTATTCTTGAGAAAATTGAGAAAGTGCACGAAAAGAACGTGGAAGATATCATGGAAGTTTTGTTGGAAAAACTGCAGGCACTATTGAAAGATAAGCCATCTGCAAGTGTAAGCAACAACTTTGGTGAAGTATTGATAGGTAAAGGTTCTAAGTTCAATCAAAAGAACCTTAGCCAGATTGATTATCAGAATGTAAATCCATTGGGATGGACAGCTGAAGCAAAAACTGATGATCAGATCAATACCTTGTTGCACAACTACAACATCAAGTACAACGAAGAACTTGGTCGCTATAAAAGAGAGAAGTTCAACATTTCTATAGGAGATGAATTACCTGCAGGCGTATTAAAACTTGCAAAAGTTTACATGGCTGTTAAGCGTAAGCTTAAAGTGGGTGATAAAATGGCGGGCCGTCACGGAAACAAAGGTATTGTTGCCAAAATAGTACGTGCGGAAGATATGCCCTTCCTGGAAGATGGAACTCCTGTTGATATTGTTCTTAACCCGTTGGGTGTACCAAGTCGTATGAACCTGGGACAGATTTATGAAACTGTACTTGGTTGGGCCGGTGAGAAGTTGGGAGTAAGGTTTGCAACACCAATTTTTGATGGTGCTACGGTAGAAGAAATTGCAGAGAATGTAGAAAAAGCAGGTTTGCCTTTGTTTGGTCATACTTACCTGTACGATGGTGAGACAGGGGAACGCTTTGAGCAAAAAACTACCGTTGGTATTATATACATCATCAAACTGCATCACATGGTAGATGATAAGATGCACGCAAGAAGCATTGGACCATACAGTTTGATTACACAACAGCCTTTGGGTGGTAAAGCACAGTTTGGTGGTCAGCGTTTTGGTGAAATGGAGGTGTGGGCATTAGAAGCTTACGGAGCCTCAAACATTTTGCAGGAATTGCTTACACTCAAATCCGATGATATAATCGGACGTGCAAAAACCTACGAAGCTATTGTGAAGGGTGAAAATATCCCACGGGCAGGTATCCCTGAATCATTTAATGTATTAGTACATGAATTAAGAGGTTTGGGATTGGATTTAAGATTTGAGAGTTAAAATATAGGTACTGAAATTTGAGGTCACAATTTGTGACCTCAAGTTCTATACAAAATTAAAATAGTTTCAAGATAGAATTGCGATCTTAAAAAGAAAGTAATATTTTAAATGAATAATTTACTTGATGTCTCCCAAACAAACATTGAAAGTAAAATTTATACTATCAGGGGACATAAAGTAATGCTGGATTTTGATTTGGCGGAAATGTATGGGGTAGAAAACAAAAGATTAAAGGAGCAGGTACGGCCAACGCAGAACGATTTCCGGAAGACTTCATGTTTGAACTCACTGAAAATGAGTTCGATAGTTTGAGGTCGCAATTTGTGACCTCAAATCGGGGAGGAGTTAGATACTCACCGTTTGCTTTCACAGAACATGGGGTATTAATGCTATCAAGTGTATTGCGAAGTGAACAGGCAATTCAGGTAAACATTCAAATAATGCGTGTTTATTCTAAAATGAAAGAATTGCTTTTACTACATAAAGATATTCTGACAAAGCTGGAACAACTTGAAAGGACAACAGATAAGCATGATGGACAGATTGAAGTAATATTTGATTTTATAAAACAGTTCTCTGAACCAACTGAAAGAACCGAAAGAATTGGATTTAAAAAGGATTGGTGATTATAATAGATAGTTTATTGGAACAATTGGCGAGAAAAACTGAATAGCGATATACAAGTACAAGTGAGCCCCGATGGTAAAATCGGGATTAAAATAACACAACCAAAGCCGAATAGTAGCACAAAGCTGGGTAAAAAAATCCCACAATATCTACGAACAATTAATAGGTAACAACAAATTTTAAAACGGAATTTCTAAATATGGCAATAAATAAAAGAGATAATCGTCCAAGACCAACGTTTTCAAAAATTACAATTGGTCTGGCTTCTCCTGACAGTATTCTTGAAAAGAGCTTTGGAGAAGTTTTGAAGCCTGAAACTATTAACTACCGTACTTACAAGCCTGAAAGAGATGGTTTGTTTTGCGAGAGAATTTTTGGCCCGGTAAAAGATTATGAATGTGCCTGTGGCAAGTACAAGCGTATCCGTTATAAGGGTATAGTTTGCGACCGTTGCGGGGTTGAGGTAACAGAGAAAAAAGTACGTCGCGAAAGAATGGGACACATCAAACTGGTGGTGCCTGTTGTACATATCTGGTATTTCAAATCTTTGCCTAACAAGATTGGTTACCTGCTTGGAATGAGCAGTAAAAAACTTGAAACCATTGTTTACTACGAAAGATTTGTTGTTATACAATCAGGTATCCGTGCAGATAAAGGGCAAAACTTCGGTGATTTACTTACAGAAGAAGAATACCTTGACATCCTGGATGCCTTACCAAGAGATAACCAAATGTTATCTGATGACGATCCTAATAAGTTTATTGCAAAAATGGGTGCAGAAGCAGTCCATGATTTGTTGCAAAGAATAGAATTAGATCAACTTTCTTTTGATTTAAGAAACGCTGCAGCAAATGAAACTTCACAACAACGTAAGGCAGATGCCTTAAAGCGTTTGAGTGTGGTAGAAAGCTTCCGCGATGCAAATACACGTATTGTAAACCGTCCGGAATGGATGGTAATGCAGTACATTCCTGTTATTCCACCTGAACTTCGTCCATTGGTTCCATTGGATGGCGGTCGTTTTGCTTCTTCGGATTTGAATGATCTTTATCGTCGTGTAATTATCCGTAACAATCGTTTAAAGAGGTTGTTGGAGATTAAAGCGCCGGAGGTGATTCTTCGTAACGAAAAAAGGATGTTGCAGGAAGCAATTGACAGTTTATTTGATAACTCCAGAAAATCAAATGCGGTAAAAGCTGAAGGCGGACGTGCATTGAAATCACTTTCTGATGTATTGAAAGGTAAGCAGGGACGTTTCCGTCAAAATCTATTGGGTAAAAGGGTTGACTACTCCGGCCGTTCGGTTATTGTAGTAGGACCTGAAATGAAAATGCATGAGTGCGGTCTTCCAAAAGACATGGCAGCAGAGCTTTTCAAACCATTTATTATTCGTAAGCTAATAGAAAGAGGTATTGTAAAAACCGTGAAGTCTGCTAAGAAATTAGTTGATAAAAAAGAAGCGGTTATTTGGGATATCCTTGAAAATATATTGAAGGGACACCCAATCATGTTGAACCGGGCCCCTACGCTTCACCGTCTTTCAATTCAGGCTTTCCAGCCAAGATTGATTGAAGGAAAGGCGATACAATTGCACCCATTGGTAACCACCTCTTTCAACGCTGACTTTGATGGTGACCAAATGGCGGTACACGTTCCACTAAGCCATGCCGCTATATTGGAAGCGCAGTTGTTGATGTTGTCTTCACATAACATTCTTAACCCGCAAAATGGTACACCTATTACCCTCCCTTCACAGGACATGGTATTGGGGCTATACTATATAACCAAGGGTAGAAGAAGTATTGAAGGAAGTGTAGTAAAAGGAGAAGGAAAAACCTTTTATAGCATGGAAGAAGTAACAATAGCTTACAATGAAAAGCAATTAGATCTTCATGCTTTCATAAAAGTAAGAACTGTTGTCAGAGGAGCAAAAGGTGAACTTTCTCAAAAAATAATTGAAACAACTGTTGGACGGGTAATGTTCAATCAGTTTGTTCCTAAAGAAGTAGGATATATTAATGCACTACTTACCAAGAAAAGCCTTAGGGAAATTATTGGTGACATCATCAAAATAACAAACGTTCCTAAAACGGCAAAGTTCCTGGATGATATCAAGACACTTGGATTCCGTATGGCATTCAAAGGAGGGTTGTCGTTCAACATCAATGATCTGATTATCCCGGATATTAAAGAACAACTACTTGCTAATGCAAAATTAGAAGTAGATGAAGTTTGGGATAACTACAACATGGGCCTTATTACTAACAATGAGAGATATAACGGTATCATTGACATATGGAGCCGTGTGGATACCCGTATTACTGAAACTTTGATCCGTGAAATGGCAAGTGACAAACAGGGATTCAACTCTGTTTATATGATGCTTGATTCCGGTGCCCGTGGTAGTAAGCAGCAGGTTAAGCAGTTGGCCGGTATAAGAGGTCTTATGGCTAAACCCCGTAAGAGTGGTAGCTCCGGAAATGAGATCATTGAAAATCCGATCCTTTCCAACTTTAAAGGCGGATTGAATGTATTGGATTACTTTATCTCTACCCACGGTGCCCGTAAGGGTCTTGCGGATACAGCCTTGAAAACAGCGGATGCAGGTTACCTTACCCGTCGTTTGGTTGACGTAGCACAGGATGTTGTAATCACAGAAGAAGATTGTGGAACATTGCGTGGTACACTTACAAGTGCTCTAAAAGATAATGAGGATATAGTTGAACCATTGTTTGACAGGATTTTAGGCCGTACATCATTGCATAATGTGCTTAATCCAATTACTGATGAGTTGCTTGTAGAAGCAGGGCAACAGATTGATGAAGATATAGCAAAACATATTGATGATGCAGGAATTGAGGCAGTTGAAATCCGTTCTGTGTTAACCTGCGAAAGCAAGAGAGGTGTTTGTGTAAGGTGCTATGGTAAAAACCTTGCTACAGGTTACACTGCTCAAAGAGGTGATGCTGTTGGTATTATCGCTGCCCAGTCAATTGGTGAGCCGGGTACACAGTTGACACTACGTACATTCCACGTGGGTGGTGTGGCAGGTTCAGCTTCTGTTGAAAGTACGTTGAATGCAAAATTCGACGGTACTATTCAGTTTGATGGATTAAGAACAGTAGATGCGCTGAACAACGAAGGCGGCAAAATTAGAATAGTAATAGGACGTACAGGTGAGGTTAGGATAATGGATGTTAAAAATGATCGCTTATTAATTACAAGCAATGTACCTTATGGTGCTACGCTACTTGTAAAAGATGGTCAGAAGGTAACCAAGGGCGAAGCGATTTGCTCATGGGATCCGTTTAACAATGTAATTGTTGCAGAGATAGCAGGTTCTATTAAATTTGAACACATTATAGACGGTGTTACTTTCCGTGAGGAAGCTGACGAACAAACCGGTCACCGTGAGAAAGTTGTTATAGAAACAAAAGATAAAACAAAAATACCCGGCCTTATTGTAGAAGGGGTAAAGGATACCAAAATGTATAACCTGCCTGTAGGTAGCCATCTTGTGCTTGAAGAAGGAGAAGAGGTTAAACCAGGACAGGTGTTGGTTAAGATTCCAAGGGTGTTAGGTAAACTAAGAGATATCACCGGAGGTCTTCCAAGAGTTACAGAATTGTTCGAAGCAAGAAACCCAAGCAATCCTGCTGTGGTTTCTGAAATTGATGGTGTTGTTAGCTTTGGTAACATTAAGCGGGGTAACAGGGAAATAATTGTAGAAGCAAGAGATGGTGTTGTGAAAAAATACCTTGTTCCATTGACCCGTCAGATTTTGGCACAAGACGGTGACTTTGTAAAAGCCGGAACAGCATTGTCTGACGGTTCTACTGCACCTGCTGATATTTTGGCAATCAAAGGGCCATTTGCTGTACAGGAATATGTAGTAAATGAAATTCAGGAAGTATATCGTTTGCAGGGTGTACGTATCAATGATAAACACATTGAAGTAATTGTGCGCCAGATGATGAAGAAAGTTGAAATTCAGGATCCGGGAGATACAAGGTTCCTTGAAGGTGATACAGTTGACCGTATAGAATTTAATGATGAAAACGATTACATCTTTGATAAAAAGGTTGTTGTTGAATCTGGTGAAAGCACCAAATTGAAAGCAGGTCAGATTGTAAGCCTAAGGGAAGTAAGGGAAGAAAACTCAATCTTACGCAGAAGCGATAGAAAACTCATTGAGTTTAGAGATGCTTCTTCTGCCACTTCATCTCCATTACTACTTGGTATTACCAAGGCATCACTTGGGGTTCAAAGTTGGATATCTGCCGCTTCATTCCAGGAAACAACCAAAGTGTTGAGTTCTGCAGCTATCATGGGCAAAACCGATGATATGCTTGGATTGAAAGAGAATGTTATTACCGGTCACGCTATACCTGCAGGTACTGGATTAAGAGAATTTGAGAACATGATTGTAGGTAGTAAAGAAGAATATGAACTACTAACCACAGCCCGTGAAGCAATGAACTTTGATGAAGAGGAGTAATTGCTCAATGTGAAAATGTGAAAATGGCTCAATGAAAGGCAAGCGAATTACTCATTGACTTTGTAACATAATGACTTATATAAGCAGGAACCTTAGGGTTCCTGCTTTTTTTGTTTTGGAAGCAATATCAAATGTTTGAGGCAGCATAATTTTATCATAATATATCAATACATTTACATTAAGAAAAATTTTAAAAGCTGTTGTTATGAAAAAACTTTTATGCTGTTTGGTGATGGGGTTAGGGTTATCGTTTGCCGCTAAGGCGCAGTATGTGAACATACCGGATGCTGCATTCAGGTCATTTTTGATAGGCAAATTCCCCGCTTGTTTTAATGGGGCGCAGCAGTTGGATACTGTGTGTGCTGCTTCTATTACCTCCATGCAACTCGGTAGTAGTTACCCAAATGCTTCCACTGTATTTAGTGTGGAAGGTCTTCAATATTTTAAGGGACTTCGGCAACTTGTGATCAATAATACTTCCATCCACAATCTTCCACCATTGCCACATAACCTGATTTATGCAAATCTTGGTTTTAACTTGCTGGATACGTTACCACCACTGCCAGCTACCTTACTACAGCTAAGTGTAGAGGTAAATCGTTTTTATTGGTTACCTGCTTTACCAAATAATCTCACTGTACTTGCGTGTGGTTATAACTATTTGACGAGTATTCCTTCTTTGCCCAATAGTTTAGTTAGTTTAAGTGTTTCCAGTAATGTTTACATAAATAGCTTACCTGCTTTAGGATCATTGACATCTTTATTTTGTAACAATACTTCCATTCAGTTTTTAAACTTGCCTTCCACGCTTACTATCCTCAATTGCTCCAATACAAGTTTGGATATTATGTCCAACCCTCTACCCCCTCAACTGAGCTATCTTAATTGCTCAGGTATGGGCTTAACGTTTTTACCCCCGCTTCCTAATACATTAACTACTCTTTTGTGTCACAGTAATCTTATATCATCTTTACCGGCAAAACTACCTCCACAGCTAAATCAACTCAATGTAGAAGGTACAAATATTACTTGTCTGCCCATACTTCCCCAATCGCTTTATTACCTTTCTATAGACCCTGCAAAAATTCGTTGCATTCCCAATTCCACATCAGGTCTGCAGGTAAATGGAAGCAGTACTTATTCATTGTGCTCGGTAACAACAAATGCAAACGGGTGCATCGCCTTCCCAACCATGCAAGGCAACACATTCTATGACCTTAATAGCAATGGAGTACATGATGCAGGAGAGTATAACAAGCGCAATGGCAAGGTAAATCTGTCAAACGGTGCTTACACTTTTACAAACGATAGCGGGTTCTACCAGTTGGGCGCAGACACTATTGGAGGCTTCACGGTTACACCCGTTGCACCCCACTATTTCACGGCAGTTCCTGTAAATGCCAGCTACAACTTCTCAACTTATGATACCACTGTTACCAAAGACTTTGCGCTGCAACCTGTGAGTACCCATGACAGTGTAAACGTTGTATTGAGTGCCCTCAACTGGAGAGCAAGGCCTGGCTTTGGTTTCAGCTACAAAGTGAGTTATCAAAATGCAGGGTCCACCAATTTGGGAGCAACCAATGTTGTGTTGCATTATGATGGCACGAAACTTACTTTCAACAATGCATCTACGGCTGTTACAAATGCAGGCAATACTTTAACACTGTCACTCCCAGCTTTACCAGTGGGGGACTTTGGAGATTTCACAGCCAACTTCACCGTTAAAACCACCGCCCAATTGGGCGATACACTCACCACAGATGTAGCAATGACCAGCGGTACTAACTTTTCCGCCGATACCAGCCGTACCGTCATCACCGGTTCCTTCGACCCCAACGACAAAGACGCAACACCCTACCTAACCCCACAACAAGTGGTCAACGGCAAATACATTGATTACACAATTCGTTTCCAAAACACGGGAACAGACACAGCAATTCATGTGGTTGTAACCGATACACTCGGTAGCCAATTACAGGCCAATACATTGGAAATGGTCAGCACATCGCACCTGTGCAAAACAACTGTGAAGGGCAACGCCGTCAGCTTCGAAATGCGCAACATCCTACTCCCCGACAGCAATGTGAACGAGGCTGCCAGTCACGGATTCATCAGGTTCAGAGTAAAGCCAGTGAATACACTGACACTTGGCAATACGGTGCCA
Source organism: Segetibacter sp. (assembly GCA_031373555.1). Lineage (GTDB taxonomy): Bacteria > Bacteroidota > Bacteroidia > Chitinophagales > Chitinophagaceae > Segetibacter. The sequence continues at coordinate 14,868 of JANMMU010000010.1, forward strand.
AACAAGGCCGCTATTTATTTTGATTACAACACGCCGGTCATTACCAACACGGCTATTACCACCATAAAAGATGAGGGCTTGTTTCCACTCAAACTACTTGCATTCAGAGGTCGCAGAACCACTGAAAAAACAGTGCAGTTATACTGGTTGACATCCCATGAAATCAATACAAAAACCTTCATCATCCAGCACAGTACCGAGGGCCGCACCTTCACTGCTGTTGGTGAAACAAAGGCTGTTGGTTATGGTAACAATAGCTATACATTTACTCACAACTCCCTACTCACCACTCACAATTATTATCGCCTCAAAATGGTGGATCTAGACGGTGCATTTACATACTCGACTATCATCATTATAAAAAATACCGAAAGCACTAAAGCGTTTGAGATAGCAGCTAATCCGGTTAAGACGCAGTTGATTGTAACAGGTGTGAATACTTCATTGTTTAACAGCGAAGCAACCATTGTAAACAGCATTGGGGTAGTAGTGAAAAGGTTCGTTTTAAAAACGGCTACACAAACCATTGATGTAAGCGCATTGCCTGCCGGATTATATGTTGTACATACATCAATGGGTAGTGAAAAAGTAATGATAGAAAGATAAACTCTAGCAATGATTAGCGAAGATTTGTTTTGAAGTTAAAGTATGTATAAATGGGAGAAATGAAAACTTATTTATCACACCCCAAACGCCCTTTTCCTTCTCCATTGGTAAAAACTACCAAACAGAACAACCAATAAAATTGGACCCAAAATATTGATAAGTTGCCATAAAGATTTTTGTGTTGCAATTTTTTGTTTGTCAAGCAGACGAAGTGTAAAATCTTTATTTCTTGACTCTAATACACCATTAGGGTTTACTAGAAAATCCACTGCATTCAACAGAAATTCGCGGTTGGCAAATTGATAGTTTTCGTATTCTTGCATTCCCATAGGCAGTGGCCCCTGACTTTGGGTTACAACATTGGTCACTATATCTGCATCGCTCACTACAATTTGTTTTGAAGTTTTTATGCCGGTTGCGGCAAATGGTAATTGGCTAAACTGCGAAAGCGTATCCTTCAATTCTGTGGAGAAACGGTTAGCATACAATGAGGTAAATTTTCCCTGCAATAATACGGCTACAGGTAAATTACTTTTATTAAAGTATCTAAAGTCTTCTTCGCTTTTTACTGATTGTAAACTAACCAAAGCAGGCGAACTGATGGTTCGGCTGTTGGTATCACTTGCAAGAATGATTGTTTTCTCAATACCATTAGCCTTTACTGTATCTATTGTACCGGGAAAAATGCTTAAAACATCATCAAGGTTTTTTGAAATGACATTTGCCGAAGGCGCAGCCAATAACGGGTAATATGGAAATGGTAAACGTTTAATTTGTGGCTGTCCACCCATTTGGCCTACTACCAATGGTTGCTTTGCTGATTTTAAATCCTGCAAAAGATTGCTGTTAATCCTTACCCCATACTTAAATAAAAGGTCGTCAAGATTCAGGTTTTTGTCAAACGCAACAAAGTCAGCCTGTGACCTTAACAGGCTATCCATTTCTGCATATAGCTTGTCTATAAACCAAATAACATTGCCCCCGTGCAAAACGTATTGGTCTATTTTCAGTTTTTCGCTTTCGGTAAATGATGATTTTGGTTTTACAATTAGTAATGCATTTATTGTATCAGCATCCAACCGACCCGTTTGCAGATCAATAACCCCAAAGCGGTAGTTGTTACTCATTTGTACAAACAAATCTTTAATGTTGCCATTGGGTGGCAGGGGTTCTCCATTTCCCGCGGCGTAGGCTACAATTGGAATATTTTTGCGGGTCAGTTTGTCTATAGCATCAGCAAATTTGAACTCAAGCAAAGCTTCACTATAGTTAAGTGTTGTTTCTTCGTCCATGCCACTTTTGCCGCTCATAAGGTCAACAGGTATTTTGCGGTTGCCATATACCACCATTGCCGCAGGAAATATAAGCCGCTCTGTTTTTTCTTCCCCTTCTTTAGTAGTAACCTGATTGTTAAATGGTTTTATTCCCGATTGAACCAGACTATCATACAATTGGTTGCGAAGGCTGTCAGATAAACCCTCACCCGGCTTTACAAACCTGAATTGTAAGTTACCTTTTCCGTATTCTTTAAACTCATTTAAAAGCTCTTCACTAGCTACGCTTAACTTTTTAAAACCTGCACTTAGGTCACCTGCCAGGTACACATCTATCTGTACAGGTTCGTTTAGTTCATTCAAAACTTTTTTAGTAGAAGGACTAAGGGAGAAACGCTTTTCTTTTGTAAGATCAATTCTAAAATGAGAAAGCAATGCAATAGATAACACCCCTACAAAGAGTAGTGTCAGCCATACCCACCAAAGTTTGTTTTTCAATATCTTATCAATACCATTCATCATTCAATTCAGTTTTTATAAAGAACCGGATTTTGTAATTATTACCTGGTAAACTTTTATATGAATAAGAGCTACTTCTGTATTCTATTAATTTGGTTTATCGCTTATCAACATTTCTTTGGGTAATTATCAAAAACAAAATTATTATTGATATAAAATAGATTACATCACGTGAATCTACCACGCCACGGCTTATACTTTTGTAATGAAAATCTATTCCTAACATACTAATATAATAGTCAGCACCAGTTGCTGCAAGACCCGGCAATCTGCTTATTGCATTGAACCCGCTATAAAGAAGAAAACAAATAAAGGCTGCCATAATAAAAGCAACTATAGTATTGTTAGTAAAGCTACTTGTGCAAATACCAACAGCAGTGTAAACACCGGCAAGCATGAATAAACCCAGATAACTGCCTGCAGCAGCACCCAAATCTATACCGCCACGGGCACTTAAATATTGAACACTAATACAGTAAACTAAAGTAGGTATTAGAGCAATTAATACAATTAAGAGGCAGCCAAAATATTTTCCACAAACAATTTTAGCAGAACTAATGGGCAGTGTTCTTATTATTTCAAACGTACCGCTTTTGTACTCATCTGCTATGCTACGCATAGTAATAGTAGGTATTAGAAAAAGAAGTATATAAGGAGCAATTGAAAAAAAGTTTTCAAGTGATGCATAACCAAATTCAAGAATGCTGGAGTCTGGAAATACAAACAGAAAAAGACCCATAAGAAGCAGGAACACAATTATTGCAATATAACCGGTAAGGCTGCTAAAAAATTGCCGCCATTCTTTTAAACTAATCATCCACATGGCAGTAAAAATAGTAGTTATTTTAGAAGCTGGTGAGCTTAATTAAATTATTAACCAAAAAAGATCATCAGTAAAATATAAAGAGAGTCCAACCAATTTTCTTAAAAAGCTAGCTTATTGATTATATTTTATGAAACGTTTAAATTATCAACTTTTCTCAAAATTGCTTAAAAGTAGAATCATTTTTTTATAGCATTAACTGCAGTATCATTCACCATCATTTTACCAGCTGAAGAATCTATAGCCATTTTAGCCATAGAATCTACCATATCAGTTGTCATAGCTGCAGTATCCATGACGCTGCTTGTAGAATCTGCAGTAGCTTCTACTTTAGTTTCTCCAGACCCTCTCGAAATCACGATAAAATAAATAATTATAATAAATAATATTGAGCCAATCACCCAATACAAAATAGTTTTTAATTTTGCTATTTGATTAGCCTTGTTAGTATTTATTAATAATAGTTTTTCTTCCAGTTTTTTGTTTTCCAATCGTAAAGATTCTTCTAAAAGTCTTTTTTCTTCTTTTTCTTGTTGAATAATTTTTTTATAATATTGAAAGTCTAATATCTCCTCGCCTTTCCCCATTTTAACATATGAATCTCTCTCATCTTTTAATTTTTCAATATTTTTAAAATCATTAGCAATAATGGCAGCTATAGTTTCGTAAACATATCCAATACTATTTGGGTCACTTCCTCCTTGTTCGAGAAGGGGTAGTTTTTCACCATAGCTATAGAAAGAAATGTATGGTACTTTTGTTTTTACTAAAATATCTAATGGCATTATTTCATTATTCCCTTCCTCATAATTATTTATAAAATCTTTGTAGATATCATTTAATTCTTTTGCAAACTTATTTAACCATTCTTCTGTTAATTTCAATTCGGAATTATCAAACCTTGTGGCTATTGGGAATGCTTTTAATTTCAATCTATCATAAATTAGCTCTTGGTGTTTTTGTTTTGATTTACTTACAACGTCCAACGTACCCTTAAGCCCCTGCTCGGTTGCTGTAAAAAGGATCATAAGGACATCAGGCATATGTATCGAACAAACTCCACTACTATCAGTTAAGCCAGTACGGCTGTCTATCAGTATTATGTCAAATTCTTTTTTCCAATGACTTCGTATTTCTTCTAAAAAATCACCACCTTCATATTTATTGTATAAATCAAAAAAATTTAAGTTTTGAACTTTAGTTACATAATTTTCATCTTTTCTCCCTGAAGTCAACAAAAATAAATTAGAATTATTTTCTGTTTTAATTTGAGTTAGATAGTTTTTCCAAATAATTGATTTTGCAGAAAAAGATGGGTCAGTGGTTTTTTTATATAAAATATCAATTAAACCTTCTTTTTTTAAAACGGTATTAAATTCAGGCAATAAGGTTTTGAAATAATTTTCGAGTCCTGGAGCTTCAAGATCCCAATCAATTAGTAAGGTCTTTTTGCCCCAGATAGATAGAGCGGCTCCAATGTTTGCCAAGGCCATAGTTCGTCCGACCCCACCTTTATAAGAATAAAAGGTTATTATACTGCCCATGAAGGAAGAGTTTGTTTATACTGTAATATAGCTTCCTGAATTTTTTGATATGGAGTTTCTAGCCACTCCTCTGTTTCCCAATTTTCATTCCATGGAGGAGCATTAGCAATTATATTAGCCAAGGAAACTAGTTTTGTTTCAAATTTTTTTTTGAACTCGGAAAATTTTTTTTGATCACTTTCTTCAGAAATTATGCTATTGTAATCACTTAAATCTAAGACTTGTGTATTTTCAATAAAAAACGGTATAGGATCAAGTTTTCTAAACATTACAGGCCATATGAGGGAAGGTGGCTTTTTTCCCGGACCAAGCCCTAAAGCCTCTTGCCTATACTTCATCACGGAAAATTCAATTATACACCAATCTGATTTTCTAAAATAAGAAGGAGACCAAACTGCTAACATACATTTGGATCTTGCTAAAGCTCTTTTGATTTTTGCAGGCCACTCCACACCAATTTGTATTCCTTCCTCATCAATAAATATTTTAGGATCACTTTCACCAATTGTATAATCTTTAATAACGTTGACTAATAAAGGTTTTAACATTTTTCTGACCCATTCTTCACAATCAGTTCCTCTTTTATAAGATATAAATATGTCGTATTCATAGTCCATAGCATTATGAAAATTAATATGATATTAATTATGAAATAATTTCTTTTCAAATTTATATTTAATTTTTTAAAAATGCTACAAAAAAATTGGCAACCTACTTTTAATTAGACTATTTTTTTTATTTTATTGGGTTACCTTTTTCAATTAGAAGTATCAAAGTAAACTTTTAAAATTTTAAAGATGAAAAAATTACTTTTCGTATTCGCTGTAGCCGCTTTCACAGCATGTGGTACTAATGACGCAAAAACCGAAACTAAAGAAGCAATTGACGCTTCAGCTTCTACCATGAAAGACAGTTTAAATGGAGCTGTTGACGCTAATAAAGACAGTATTGAAAATGCTGCAAAAATGATGAAAGACAGCGTTGATAACGCTGCAAAAATGAAAAAATAGTATTTTTTTGATTTTGAGCTATCAAATAATATTTGCTTGCCCTAAGTGATAGCCAATAAAGATTTTCATATGGCAAGCAATCGTTAAAGGCCACTCTGTTTCAACAGAGGGGCCATTTTTTTGTGGCTATTTCTCATGGTCTGGTTATTGAATTGCACCTTAATGTATTTATTATTCATCATTAAATTAAAAACATTATGAAAAGCAATTCATTTTTTACTTCATTAAAAGTTTTCGCCTTACTGCTATTAAGCGGCTTATTTAACAATCTTATTGCACAGGGAGATTCTGGATCTACTACCTCTTCCTCTTCTTCAACAAGAACTGTAACTACCCAAACGCAAACCTGGTATGGTGAGCCCTGGATGTGGGTTGTGGGAGCAATAGTTGTAATTGTTATTATTGCATTGTTAGCAAGAAATAATTCTACCACTTCTGATACTACCCGTACTACTGTAATTAAAAGCAGAGATTAAATGGGAAAAAGAATTGGAAGTATTAGTATTAAAACCATCTCCCAATTTCTATGAACATAATATAAAAACTGAACGCTACAATAATTTGTAGCGTTCAGTTTTTATACGTAAATATTTTAATGATATTAAACTACAGGTTTTTTGGGAGGTAATGCAAACGCTATAGCTTCATGTTCAAAATGCCCTTTATGTGCCCCATCGCAGAATGGTTTATTGGCTGACATGCCACATCTGCACAATGAGATTTTCTCTCTTCCGGCCAAATCATATGGGTTACCATTTTTATCAACCAATTCAAAATCTCCATCAATTAATAAAGAGCCGTTATTGTTTACTGTAATTTTTGTACTTGCCATTTTAATATTTTAGTTCCAAAAATAGAGAAACAATTTTTGAAAATGAAAATTGCTTAAATTTTTGGAATGATAAAGTTAAACCTTATCAAGCCACGATTTAAAAACAGGCTTTAATAAAGCGGCAGCAAAAAAGAGAAAAAGTATATATGATAGAATTTCTACGAATAATAATAGTCGATGCATACAATTAATTTTTGGTTGTTAATTCAGTAATCTATGAACGCAATATCAATATTATTAGATTACATTTTAGTAGAAAAAGCTGCATAAAATTAATAATAAATTAATATTGGGGCAACTTTAATATTAATCTGCAATTTTTGTGATATAGCCCTTTTATACTGCAAAGCTTTCGCCACAACCACAACTACGGCTTGCATTTGGATTGCTGAAGTAAAAGCCTTTTCCATTGAGGCCATCTGAAAAATCCAGCGTAGTATTAACAAGGTATAAAAAGCTTTTCAGATCTGTCACTACTTTAATTCCATTATCCTCAAATTCCTGATCCATGGGTTTTTTCTCATTATCAAAATCAAGCTTATAACTCAATCCGGAACAACCACCTCCAATTACAGAAACCCTTAGAAAATAATCATTTCCCTTCACTTGTGCATCAGACATAAGTTTTGCAACTTTTTCTTTTGCCTTGTCGCTTACGTAAATCATGTTTAGTATGTTTTAAGTGTTAAGTGTAATGTGTAAAGTTATTTGAATACTTTACACTTTAAACCTTACACTTTACACCTGATATTTAGTGAACTACACTTTCTTCAAACTTAATAGCTTCCATACCATTTTTTTGGCGGTAGTCATTTATTGCTGCTTTTATGGCATCTTCGGCTAATACGGAACAATGGATTTTTACAGGTGGTAAGTTTAACTCTTCCACTATATCCATATTGTCAATGGTAAGTGCCTGGTCAACAGTTTTGCCCTTAAGCCACTCTGTGGCCAAAGAAGAAGAAGCAATTGCAGACCCACAGCCAAAGGTTTTAAATTTGGCATCTTTTATTAAGCCTGTAGCATCGTCCACTTCTATTTGTAAACGCATCACATCTCCACACTCGGGTGCACCTACTAAACCTGTTCCAACATTCTTACTTGCTTTGTCAAGTGTACCTACGTTTTTAGGATTTTGATAGTGATCTATTACTTTTTCTGAATATGCCATAATAATTAATTTAAAAATTTGAAAAATGACGCAATTTAAAAATTATAGTGATGAATGCCTCATTGCGCTACAGGCATTTTTCACATTTGCAGATTTTAATGCGCTGCCCATTCTATTGTACTCAAATCAATACCTTCTTTATACATTTCCCACAACGGGCTCATTTCTCTTAGTTTAAGTACCGTATTTCTAACCTGTTCTATTGTGTAATCAATTTGCTCTTCTGTTGTAAATCTTCCTAATCCAAAGCGGAGCGAACTATGTGCCAGATCATCGCCCAAACCTAAAGCCTTTAATACATAACTTGGTTCAAGTGATGCTGATGTACAGGCTGAACCTGAACTAAGTGCAATGTTTTTATTGAAACCCATCAGCAATCCTTCTCCCTCTACATGTTTAAAAGAGATATTGCTTACATGCGGAAGACGATGTTCACGGTCGCCGTTTACATAAGCTTCTTCAATTTTCAACAATTCTGTTTCTAATTTATCACGTAACTGACTTAAACGTTTTGCGTCAGCATCCATTTCTAATCTGGCAAGTTCTGCAGCTTTTCCAAATCCAACTATGCCGGGTACATTAAGCGTTCCGCTTCTCATGCCACGTTCGTGTCCACCACCGTCCATTTGTGCGGTAACCTTTACCCTTGGATTTTTTCTGCGAACGTATAATGCACCAATCCCTTTAGGACCGTACATTTTATGTGCAGTAAATGCCATTAAATCTATACCATCTTTATTTACATCAACCGGTATTTTACCAACAGCCTGAACGCCATCAGTAAAAAACAACAATCCATGTTTTTTTGCTAATGCACTTATTTCTTTCACCGGTTGTATTACACCCACTTCATTATTGGCGTACATTATAGCTATTAATATAGTAGTAGGTTTAATGGCAGCTTCAAGTTCAGCAAGGTCTATCATGCCATTTTCCTTTACCTGGAGATAAGTTACTTCTCCACCAGATTTTTCTATATGCTTGCAGGTATCCAATACAGCTTTGTGTTCGGTATTTGCTGTAATAATATGGTTGCCTTTGCTTGCATACATTTCATATACTCCCTTAATAGCCAGATTATCACCTTCGGTAGCACCGCTGGTAAAAATAATTTCTTTAGGATCTGCGCCAATTAGTTTGGCTACCTGCTCCCTTGCATAATCTACAGCTTCTTCTGCCGCCCAACCAAAAGGGTGATTACGACTTGCTGCGTTACCAAAGCTTTCGGTAAAATATGGTATCATAGCCTCTACAACCCTTGGATCGCATGGAGTTGTAGCATTGTTATCTAAGTAAACAGGTAATTTCAACATAATTATTTCTTTTCGTCTATCTATTTTATAATGCAAAAGTAAATCAATACAACGTATAAATTTGCCGGCAATATCACATAACATTCATTTTTTCACAATTCTTATATTATCTAACACTTAAAACCTTAATTATGATACATATTGAACACATTGGTATTGCAGTAAAAAATATGGAAGCTTCTATTAAACTATTTACTACAATTCTTAAGGCAAATTGTTACAAGACAGAAATAGTAGAAAGTGAAAAGGTTAATACAGGTTTTTTCCTAATTGGGGAAAATAAAGTCGAATTATTGGAAAGTTTGGAGCCTGATGGCACTATTGCAAAGTTCATTGAAAAAAAAGGTGAGGGGGTGCATCACATAGCCTTTGCGGTTAAAAATATAGAAGAAGAGATGGTTCGGCTAAGAAATGAAGGGTTTACATTGCTGAATGAGAAACCCAAGAAAGGAGCAGACAATAAATTAGTATGCTTTATTCATCCAAAAGAAACAAATGGAGTTTTGATAGAATTATGTCAGGAAATTGACGATTAAATAATTGATTTTTAATTAATTATAATTAATTAAAAAAATGGTATAAAATATAAGTACATTTTCTTTAATCACATTTTAAGCTGTCTTTAGGGCAATTTAAGGCAGCTACTTGTTTTTTTGCATTGCCTTTGTATAGGATTTATTCGTAGCCAAAAAGGACAGAATTTTTTTTGAAAAAATAATTGGTCTGGCTCAAATAAACTGTATAAAAATGAAAAAGTTGTTGTGGCACAGCACTTGCCTTTATGTAAGAGTAAAACAACAAACTATGTCAACAGCAAAGAACATGATGAAAACAATTTTCGCAATATTAGTTTTAGTAGTTAGCTTCAATTCGGCTTCTGCACAATCTAATACTAATAAGAGTAGAGTAGCTGTTGTTGCTAACGATATCAAAACAAATATTTGGGTTAGCGATTTTCCTAAAAATACAAGTATAGTAATATACGATGCAAATGATAACCTTCTTTCTATAACTTCTACCAATAATTATGGTGCGGCTTTTTTAAGCTTGCCAAAGAGTGTAACCACAGGAGTTGTTGTAAAAACAATTGATGGTGAAATATCAGCTTCTAACAAATCTGTTATTAAAAACCAACAGCCTGAACAAAATGTAGCCTCTAATTACCTGGATGATTCTAATAAAGCTTAGTGGATTAATGAAATGTTGAAATTGCGAAAAAGCTCTCCGAAGGGAGGGCTTTTTTGATTTAGCTATTGAACCGAACCTTGAGATGGTGTACCAAAATGACATACAACTTTAAGATGCAACGGCTCGTAATATTTTTGTAAAATGGTGCGAATATTATTTTCAGCCATTTGTATGTTACGTTTATTGGTAGATAATTCACTATTGCATTCTGAATATAATTGCTTTTGAACATTAATATATTGGTCTATTGTAATGCTGTTAAAGACACCTGTTTTACCCAAAGCATCTATTTTATCTAAATGTAGTTGCAGGCTTAGCAGTTTACATGCAGGAAGATCTATTATTACGACACTATCAAGTGTATTAATATTCATGTTTAAATTATTCATATCAACTCCATACTTGGCCTCATAGGGTATGGCTACATGTAGTGTATTTTCGGCAAGATAGTTTTTGAACTTTTCCCATAGCCCATTTTCCTCTCCTCTATTGCTGACCTTAATGTTTGAAACCCCATCTACTTCCAAGGCACTTAATTCTGCAATTTGTTTTATCAGTGTTGTATTGTGAACAATATTGGTTGTTACATCACTGCTTCCATTTTTTTTGCCTAATAAATAAAATGCAATAGCGACAAGCAACACTAAAAAAATGATTAGTCCAATTTGTTTCATTTTATTATTATTTGTCCAATCGGTATAAAACTATTTGGTTGATTCGTTCAGTTATTAAGCTAAAAGAGTTATTCCCAAAATTAGAATGGTCTCATTTTATGTTTATTTACCAACAAAAACAGCTTTTCTTTTTTCTAAAAATGCATTGGTTCCTTCCTTCATATCTGCTGTTGCAAAACAATTACCAAAGCCATTGTTTTCTACTTCGTAACCGTTTGTTTGCTCATTAAAAACGGCATTTGCAGCTTCAATACATTTGGCTACAGCTAAGGGTGCTTTAGAATTTATGATGGTAAGTATTGCTTTGGTTGTGTCCAACAGTTCAGCTTCTGGAACAACATAATTTACCAATCCATATTGCAAAGCAGTATTGGCATCAATCATGGTGGCGGCAATAAGCAGTTCAATGGATCTTCCTTTACCAACCAATTGTGTTAACCGTTGTGTGCCGCCATATCCTGGAATTAAACCAAGATTAACTTCAGGTTGTCCAAACTTTGCGTTTTCGCTGCATAGCCTGAAATGACAGGCCATAGCCAATTCACATCCACCACCTAAGGCAAAACCATTTACAGCAGCAATAATTGGTTTGTTACAATTCTCAATTTTAAAGAAAATATCCTGGCCTCTTTT
>JANMMU010000128.1:0-45520 GCA_031373555.1 Segetibacter sp.
GCAAATCGTGCAAGGCAGTTTTACAGGATTTTTATGTAAAAATATTCATCATGAACCTCACCGCCGTAGCCGTCCGGCCAATCAATGAAGCCTTAAAAAAGCAATCGGTAAAGGTGAAACACGTACACCAGGTCAACTTTACAGAAGCCATCGCCACGATGAAAAAAGCAGTGGTCTCCTTCTTTGTCACCAAAAAAATTCCTGAAGCATTAAAAAGGGTCGTCAGAAGGCTCGCATCCATAACAGAACCCATCAGACCCGGAAGAAAATTTAAACTACAACATCAGAAAAAAAGGAAATATTATATGTGCTATAAGCCGATTTGAGCCTTAAGTTAATGACATTGATTTGTACCTCTTAAAAAATACTACATTGAAAGGTATTTAAAAAAATGGTATGCAATAAGTTTAATACTATTTGCATTATTTATAATTACATTATGTAAATTTTATTTGGACACACAAGATTTAACAGCCGATTACAATAACAAAAAAATTGTTATTGGTACAAGGAAACAATTAAAATATGAAGCTAAAAACCAAATAGCTTCGTTAGAAAAGCACTATCAAAGATCTTTATCTTTAGAGTATTGCATATACTTAAATGCCGGAAATACTAATGATTTTTGGGATGAACAACTATTGAAAAATAATCTTGAAATCTTAGTCTTTGAATATTTGCTACTCATTTTTCTTTTTTTCGCATCAATTATTTGTGCTATACAATCTATAAAATGTCAAAGTTTATCTCAACCGCATGCCTAATATTATTACTTGCAATTGGCAATTATGTTTTTTCTCAAAATGAGGCAACCCATGTATCTAATTCAATTACAAATTTTGATACATCGAAAATCCTTGACAGAGGCATCCTCAAAGCAATTAATAAATTACAGCAAATAACTGGAAACAAAATAAAAACTTATAAAACAAATATTGGCCCAATTTATTCTCATCCGAATGATGGTATCGTTTTGAATTTAAAAGAAATCACAATGCTAATTCAAAAATTTGAAGGTGATTTTTCTGTTAATGATTTAATAACGCTCATTTTATGCCATGAAGCGGCTCACATATACCAGTTTACTTCACTTAAAATCGACACCCTAAGGAATATTAATTCGGAGAATAGGCGCTTGTTTGAAATTCAAGCGGACATACTTTCTGGTGTCTATTTTATGCAATTTTACAACTTAGAAGATTACGATTTTTTTTTTAAAGAAAATCTTGAAAGGAATTTAAAGAGAATGTTTGCTTTAGAAAATTTTTTTTCTGATTTTAAAATTGATTATCCGAATCCTTCGCAAAGAATATTTTCTATAATGTTGGGAATAGATGCAGGAGTTTTAAAGTTAACCTCACAGTATGGTAGTGATGAAAATGCAAAGGAGGTAAAGTCACTACAATCAAGACTTGAACTCAATAATTTAAAAATAAATGAATGGAGCCTTTTACAGGCTAAAAAAATAATTAATTTTAGAAACGATGCGAGTCGAAGCATTGCCTTAGAGTCCAAAAATATAATTGATACATTTGGATCAGGCAAAGTAAAATATCATTTAATTTATAAAAATATAGGAATTAGTGAAGTCGAAGTCGACATGAGTATTGTTAGTGCTAACGACTTTTCATTAGAAATAGTTGATAGAAAAAATCATAAATTTAAATTACTCCCCGGTCAGACTATTTCATTAGAGGGTGAACTTTCAAATGGAAATAACAAAAACAAGAATGTTCATATCATATTTCCTCCAAATCAGGGTTGTCTAGTAAATTTCGACATTCCAATCAATGTCTCAAATAGTATTGCGGAAGTATTGACATACTCTTATTCTTCATGGAAAAATCAATTTTCAAAGTTTGGTTTACATGCTTTTTTCATTGACGATCTTATGAATATTGTCAGAACAGGTAATTTAAGTTTGGCTTATGGTCCCGCTGAATATTTTCAAGGTGCATTATCTTATAAAAGTTTGTTCGCCTATCCAACATCTCTTGACAATAAGTTTTTAATCAAAGACAAGAAGATTTCATTTAGATCTATCTTATACTCGGGTTATAGCTACGAAAAAGCAAATAATATATACAATTCCACTGCACAAGAATTGGAGAAAGCCTTAAAAAAATTAAAACTTGTATACCGCATAAATCAAAAGAAAATTGAAGGAGACAATGACGACATTTATCAAAATGCAGAATTAATCTTTGATGCTTTAAAAGTAAAAATAAATTTAGAACTAAATCTTATACCTGTTTGGGAACGAGTAAGGAGGGGACATACTATTATAACCCAAGTTGAAAGAGAAGATATTGATGTTGTTATTACATTTAGCCGAATTTGATTGAAAAACAGCACACAATAACTAAAGTTTCATTTTCCCCAAGCTAGTTGAAGTTTGAGCGAAGCGGACTTCAATTTAAAATGAAACGAAGGACTTTGTCCGGTAGAGAATTAGGTTGTTTGCTATCTTTGACACACTAAAAATTTGCCGGTCAAAACTTGTCCCGTCCCCCCAGCTCTCCATAGAATAGTAAAGACCTATTAAAGCTCTCCGTAGCTTGCAGCTACGGAGGTAAATGAAAATCCAGACTTTCTGGCATTCAAGGCTCGAATGCTTAAAATACTGTACAAATGCCCCGGCCGGCGAAAGTGTTCCGGTAGCATGTATGAGTTGGAGCAAAACGTAACTTCAATTTCCCATAAAACATAAGACTCCCGACTGAAGTGGGGGACACGGTGTGTCCGGTGGAGAATTAGGTTGTTTGCTATCTTAGAACACCCTAAAAATTTGCCGGCAGCAACTTGTCCCGACCGAATTGGCGGGAGACCCGTTGTTAAGCAGGTTGTTTTGTATTACGTTTGGGACGTAAAGTTTTACGCTGTTCTTTCAATTTCTGTTTAGCTTTAGATGCTTTTATGTATTCGCTTATAGCAAGAAATTCTTCTTTTGTCGGGGCAGGTCCACCACCGATAAAATCAACATCAAGTTCTACTTTCTTTTTCATTGTTCCTGATTTTTAAAGTATTTATCAATAAGTCGTAGTGCAGCTGGCGTGTCAATAATCATGATGTGTCCACCAAAATGCACTGCTCCTAAAGTTTTTGTGTAGTGGTCAATCAATTGCGTTTTGGAAACGAATGATACATTTCCTTCAAAACCACGTTGAAATGAAAGTCGGCAAGCAAAAGCAACAAGGTTTCCCGGAACTCCGGCATAAACTTTGGATTTTCCTTTGTTGAATGGTGCACTTTCAACTAAGTGCATATAAACGTGGTCTGGCCTTATCTCTATGCTAATTAGTCCTTGAATTACTGATATTGCAATAGGAATTGTTAACTTGTAAACTTCTCTTTCAGGTTGCTTAAGCTCAAATCTCCAGTCAAATTGCCAATCATTTTTCTTTATTACCAATTTAAGGTCTGCCGATGATAACAAAGTAATGTTGGTCGGAAAGATGTCTCCCGTTAAAACATTTTCAATGGAATTGGTGAGTTTATCAACAATGAAGTCAAGTTCTATGGGGTTACTTTTTTTCACTCTGCAAATTTAAGAAATATTGAGTGTAACTGATTGTTTCTTTAGTGTGCTCTGGCTCGGATGGTGTAATTGTTCTGGTTGCTTGTTTATGCGTTTAAACGCACCGTAACTTCAATTTCCCGCAAAACAAAGAACTCCCGACTGAAGTGCAGAACCCGGTTTATCCGGTGGCAAATTAGGTTGTTTGCTATCTTTGAACACGCTAAAAATTTGCCAGTCAAAACTTGTCCCGACCGAATTGGCGGGAGGCCTACAGCCATTTTGTATTTCAGTTTCCTTTGGAATACTGAAATAAGCAGGGGGGGCTATGTACTTCTGGGTTTCAATTTTGTTTTGTCAAGATATGCTTGCAACTGTTCAAATGTCATACCCTTAATGTCGTTGGAAATCTTATTCTTGATTTCTCTAAACGTTTTGACTGTGTCAAACTCTTTTTCAATCTTATTCTTCGTTTTCATTCTTCACAATTTCTTTTGGTAAATGAATTTCTAATGTGCCATGTCCGAGTCGTAAGTTAATAGAATCATAGCCACGTATCCTATCAACGTTTACGATGTGTTTATTATTCCAACTTACCAGCATATCCACTTTGTTCAAAGTTGCAGTTGCAATATGGATGCGGTCGTCTAAACTTGTGTCACCTCAAACTTTTTCGGCCAGATATATTTGTGCAAGTTTCCGCCGCTGTTGCTGTTTCCCCTACAACGGGATAGGCTTTCAGCAACAGTTTTCGGCAAGTGCTCTTCACCTGCAAACACAATATACAGTAGATGCTGTTGGTAAGTGTCTGTCCGGTTATTTGCCAACCACCAAAATCGACAAAAAGTTAGCAGCAAATGTCTTTCAGCTTTAGTTTGGGCAGAAGAAATTCTTTTAAACATTGAAATATAATTTTCATCTTTCACTAAATAATGAGCTTCGATTGCTAAGCGGACGCTTTTTAAATACTCAACCCTCGGCCATATTTGCTTGTTGTCTGCAAGTATAGACCAAGACCGAAACAAATCTTTATACCTTTATAGAAATTACAAGTCCAAACTGATTTTAAAATAGAAGGGTTAATTGTGGAGACATCACATTTTTAAGTATAATGAATAAATCAATAAAGACATTCCAAAAATATTTTTTAATAGCAATTGCATCTGCATTTTCTACATTGTATTTGACTGCTCAAACACCCATTTTACCTATAAATTCATATGGGGTTTGGGACAGGTCAAATGCATTCAATATTTCAGTTGATACTGCTTACCGTTATCTACGGGGCATTAGTGCAGACGTTTTTTGGGAAGATGTTCAGGCACTTGACTCCAATCATTATGATTGGTCTGCTATTCAAGGCATTTTACAAACAGCCAATACCAACAACCAAATGGTAAACATAAGTGTAGGTGTTGGTCCTGATGCACCTTCCTGGATTTACTCAAATGGAGTACCTGGTGTAATGACTGATGATACACAACACCCTGGTTGGACTCAATATCCGTACTATTTGGATCCGGATTACCAACGTTATTATTTTAGGCTAATAGATAGTTTTGGCGTTTTTTTAAGAACGCTTCCAGCAAATTTATTTGCTCATATAGCTTATGTTCAGGTAAAGACGGGATGCACAGGTGATGAAGTTGCCTACAAAGGGAATCCGCTTGATACATCCTTCAATATTTCAAATGCTGATTGGAGAACATTTCGATTAGGTGCATTTGAAAAGTTTAGGGTAACCTTAAATACAGGCAGTAGCAGCACTAAAGTTGGACTGCTTTTTAATAACATTGACCCTATTGACCAACCCAACGAATGGCAATGGGTATTGACCAATATAACTTATGGCTTTGGAATTAAAGGTGGTGCTTATGGACGTGGCCATCATCTTTCAGATGAACTTACCTACAAAAATACCTGGACGCCCTATTTGGTCAATCCGCAAGGCCAACAATTATTTTCTGCTGCGGAACAAGACCAAACCTGGACTGCTCCATTATACCAAATCAATGTTCCCCTGGGCTTTTATTGGGGAGCTATCAGCGGACTAAATACGGGGCTTTCTGTTTGGCTTGTAACTCAAAGTGCACTAAATGAAGCACAGGTAAAACCGGAATTACATAGTATTTTCCGAATGTTCAACAAGTATGCCGGACAAATTTATCCTACGACTGCAAATGCAGCTTACATTATTTTTCACGAAGGTTTAAATTCAGCTAATACCAATAAATTTCCAGTAGCTACTTTCGGGAATGCAAGTCAATCAAATCAGGCTCGTTATACAGCTATATGTAATGCTTATGTTGCAAGAGGTGCTAAAATGGATGATGTATATGCAGCAACGAAAGGACAAGTTTATCAACGTGCAAATCAAACAGGATATAATGATGCAGGATGGAATATTGAGGAAGGAAATTACGAAAGATGGATAACACAGATAAAGCCTGATTCTACATCCGTTGGTCTTTTTAGAATTCGAGGTACAATTGACACCAATTCTTCTATGTATGACCGTTTTGCCCGTTCATTTCAAAACAGTAGTGGCAAAAACGCTCTGTACTTCAAATTCCATCCAAACCTATTTTCTCTTAAGGTTCCTGATAGTTTAACATTCAAAATTACCTGGCTTGATAAAACCCAAAACTCAACCTGGGCTTTTAAATTTTATAATTCCACTGGTTTGCAAACGGCATTAGGTGTTACAGGTATTGGCGATAATCAATGGAAAACAATCAATGTTGTTTTACACAATCCTGTAATAAATCAGGACGGTATATTAGGTTCGGATTTTATGCTTGTGAATACGGACGGCATAGATGATATTTTTCATGGCATTAAAGTGGACATCACCCGTGGAGGAAGTGTATTACCTATTCATTTATTATTCTTCAATGCTGTTGCTAATGGTAACCGGGAGATAGCATTAAATTGGACTACTGCAACAGAACAAAATACAAAACTATTTGAAATACACAGAAGCACAGACGCTATTCATTTTACAAAAATTGGTGAAGTAAATGCTGTTAATAATTCCAGCACAAATAAAACCTATTCATACATTGACCATAATGTTGTATCTAATGTTGAATATTACTATCGTTTAAAATCAAAGGACTTAGCCAATACTTTCAACTTAAGTAAAATTGTAAGCGCAAAATTATAAACTACAAATACGGGTGAAAATATCAACATTTACCCAAACCCTACTACTGACCACATCATAATCGACATTAACAGCTTTTCAAATTTTAATGGATATCAAATCAAAATTTTCAATGTTTTAGGTCAGCCAATATTTCAATCTATCATAAACAACCAATTAACTTACATTGATTCAAAAATTTGGGGCAAAAGTGGAGTTTATTTTATCACAATTACAAATTCAGAAGAAGAGCAGATAGCGTGTAAGAAAATTATTAAAAAATAATAAAACAGTACTTAGAGGCATCAAATACAAGTATAAAAAATACAGCATTGGCATTTAACGCTTTTTTTGCTCCGCTAGTCCCCGCTAGTCGAAGTGTTGCGAGAGGCCACTTCGATTTTCCATGAAACCCAGGACTACCGACCCAAGGGTAGGGACACGGTGCGACCGATAGAATTTAAACCAGTTGCAATTCAATTTTACCTATCAAAGTTTTATAGAAAATTTAAAGAACTTAACTGTTATTCAAGCTCTCCGAAATTTACCGGTCGAACCGTGTCCCGCACTTTCAGTCGGGAGACCTGCATTTCATATTGTATTTAAGTTACGCTTCGCTAAACTTAAACAGCGACAAGAACACTTACGCTAGCAGAGTTTAGAGTTTAGTCAATCCCTTAAAAATAACATCTCACAATTCAACCCCTAGACAATAAACCCTTTGAACCTCTAAATCCCTTTGAACCTCTTAAACCCTTTGAACCATAAACCTCCGAGGAACTAAAATAAGTTTGATAGCTAAAGGTTCCTGTTTTAAATTGCATTACCAAAATAACCCGGCAATAACGATTAAGCCTATTTGGGGGGAATGTTTGGAAAATTCAAAAGTCTTTTCACTAACTCTCGTGAGCTGCCATTATTTTTAAAAATAGAATTTATGGACAAAGAACTTTTAGACCGTCTTGATAAAATTGAAAAACAACTCGGACAAAAAAGAAAAGATTTCTGGGAAAAAATACAAGTATTAACTCCAATATTAATCCCATTATCTATAGCATTGATTGGTTGGTATTTTACGAGAGAATATAATTATCACCAACTTGAAATGCAAAAAATAAACAATGAAAATCAATTACAGGTAGCAATAATAAACTCAAACGTTGGACAATCGCAATTAATAAAAGGCTTTATGGAAAATCTAACCAGCAAGGATACCGCAGCCAGAAATATTGCTATTGAAGCTATATTATATGCGGCTCCGACACCTGGAAAAAGAATTGTCGAACTAATGGCCAAATCAGGTGATGTAAAGACAAAAGAAATTGCCAATGATGCATTAAGTAGCAAAAGAATTGATTTAGTAGATAACTTATTTTCAACCCAAAAACAAGTAAGATTAATAGCAGCGAATGAAATAACCTCAAATTGGAATTCAGATGAAACTCTACTTAATATGTTAATCAAAAAATCTGGTACATGTCTAATAAGTAATGATAGTTCGCCTGATTGTGAAAACGGAGTTTTTAATACTTTGGTTGTACTTTCTTCGTTTTCTAAAAATTTATTAGCAAATCATAAAAATGAGGTAGTAAATCTAATCAGTAAAATACCAACAGCAAGTAAAGTAACAACAAATCAAGGTAAAGAGTTACTTAAACAGGTAGAATAACGGCAGTTGAAACGAGCATTTGTCTTTCTCCCACTCTTCGTAGAATATCGTAACTCTCAAAGCGCTTCGTATTCTGCGACTACATGCCATTAAAGCTTTGGAGATGCAGCAAGTGATTTATAAACCTGTGCGTGTAGATAAGTTTACAGGCAAACGGTTTCTTTTTTTTCAGATACTGACAATTTGCCAATTGAACTTTATAAGAAATTGGAGCACTCCCTAAGAATTCATCTTCTTCAAAATTTTTCTTCCCCTGGACCTGAATGCAGGTGTTTCTGTATCCCACCGGTCTTCTATAATTAATTTCAATTCAGGCAATATCTCGGGATATTTTTTTCCAAGTTTATCCAAAATACTCAATGAAAAAGCTTTTACTGCAATAGGTGTGGTGGGTTCTGCAATAAAATCAAAGCAGGCATTTAGTACCTCACCATGAAGCTTTTCCGGTATTTCTATATCTTGTAAAATTCTCACAGAGTTGCGGAGGATAGCATTGTGTAAATCCTTTCGTTGCAATTGTTTTACCATTGCTTCAAGGTATGGGTCAATCATTTGAGGGTGTTTTTGTACAGCATGGCACACAGCCCATGCTGCCCTTTGGCTAAGGCGATATTCAGGATCAAAGAAACACTTCATCAGTGCTGCAAAATTTTTATTTGATGAAATTGCATAAGCTGCAATCTTTTTTGACTGCTGCAATGAATGCTCTTTCATAAGTTCCTCCCCGATATTCATTGGTAGTAGGTACTTTTATATTTGAAATTAACGCTAAAATGTGAAAGACAAAAGCAGGTGTAGCATTATTTTTGACATCTTACAGAACTTATAAGGACAAAAATTGTTCTTATATTTAATCACAATATTACCCAAACCACAAACTTTAATCCCTAAACCCTAAACCTTAAACTCTAAACCTTAAACTCTAAACCCTAAAACCTAAACCCACATTGCGCCTACACCGTTTTACTAAATATGATCCCAGCGCCGAAGGCAAAAGCAAGTTTGAGCAATTGCTCAATCTCTTTTACCAGTTACTAACTTACACCAGCGGCGATGTACAGGAAGCACTGCAATGGCTAAACCAATTGGACAACCAATATGGCCTCACCAATGACGAGTATGGCATGGGAGATTTTTTGGATGAACTGAAAGAAAAAGGATATATAGATGAAAATCCCGTAAATGGCACCATCTCCATTACCGGAAAAACTGAACAAGGCATCCGTAAAAGCAGCCTTGAAGAGATATTTGGTAAACTGAAAAAATCTAAGCAGGGAAACCACGATACTTTTAAGCCGGGTGGGGGAGATGAAATTAGCCCCGACATCAGGCCCTTTCAGTTTGGCGATACTATGGAACAGATTGATTTTACCGAAAGTATCAAAAACGCACAGATTAACCACGGAATAGAAAGTTTCAGTATGCATGAAGATGATTTGAGCATACGCGAAACTGACTACAAATCGCAGACAAGTACTGTATTAATGATTGACATTAGCCATAGTATGATACTTTATGGTGAGGATAGAATTACTCCTGCCAAGAAAGTTGCTATGGCGTTGAGCGAACTCATTACTACCAAATATCCCAAAGACACATTGGATATTGTAGTTTTTGGCAACGATGCATGGCCTATAGAGATAAAAGATTTGCCTTACTTACAGGTGGGGCCATACCATACCAATACTGTTGCAGGGCTTGAGTTGGCAATGGATTTATTGCGCCGCAGAAAGAACCCTAACAAGCAAATTTTTATGATAACCGATGGTAAACCAACTTGTCTCAAAATCGGGAACCGTTATTACAAAAACAGTTTTGGGCTTGACAGAAAAGTTGTCAACCGATGTATGAACCTTGCAGCACAGTGTAAGAAACTAAAGATACCAATCACCACTTTTATGATAGCCAGCGACCCTTACCTGCAAAAGTTTGTAACAGAATTTACTGAAACCAACAATGGCAAAGCGTTTTTTGCAGGCCTTGATAAGTTGGGGGCATTTATTTTCAAGGATTTTGAAAGTGGGAAAAGGAGGACGGTTTATTGATTAGCCTTATTAACAATTGCAATCAATGCACTTACTAGTGAGGTTTCTTTCTTTACCAACATTTAGATCTTTATTAAGCATTGTCCCCGCCTTGGCGGGGCTCACTTGTACTTTTGGGTAATGCTATTCAGCATTTTCACCCATTTGTCAGGTCAGTAACATAGAATTACCAAATCATTTATAGAAATAAACACTTACAAAAGAGCCTACATGCTCTACAATCTTATTGATAACAGAACAATATTATGGACATACACAAAATAAAAACACTCGGGGAACTAAAGCAAAGCGGATACAAAAACAGGTCTATAAAAGATGAAGTCCGCCAAAACCTGATTACGAAAATAAAAAGCAAGGACAATACTTTTCCGGGTATTATAGGTTATGAAGATACTGTAATACCCGATACGGAAAGGGCATTGTTAAGCCGCCACAATATTTTGTTTCTTGGCCTTCGCGGACAGGCCAAAACCCGTATGGCACGCCAGATTATAGACTTGTTGGATGAGTATATACCAACCATCTCGGGCAGCGAAATCAACGATGATCCTTTACATCCATTAAGTAAATACGCCAAAGACCTCATAGCGCAGCATGGCGATGAAACCCCCATTCATTGGGTACACAAAACTGAACGATATGGTGAAAAACTGGCTACACCCGATGTAAGTGTGGCAGATCTTATTGGCGATATTGATCCTATAAAAGCAGCCAATCTTAAATTAAGTTTTGGCGACGAACTTGTGATACATTATGGCATAATACCCCGAAGCAACAGGTGCATATTTGTGATAAATGAATTACCCGATTTGCAGGCACGCATACAGGTAGCGCTTTTCAATATTTTGCAGGAAGGTGATATTCAAATTCGTGGCTTTAAGCTGCGTATGCCGTTAGATATCCTGTTTGTATTTACAGCCAATCCCGAAGATTATACGAATAGAGGTAGTATAGTTACACCGCTCAAAGACCGTATAGAAAGCCAGATACTTACCCATTATCCCAAAACAATTGAGACATCTCTGGAGATAACCGCACAGGAAGCCCATGTTCCTGATGAACAGCTAAACCGCATCAGTATAAGTGACCTTGTGAAAAGGTTGATAGAGCAGGTTGCTTTTGAAGCAAGGACCAATGAGTATGTTGATAAAAAAAGTGGGGTAAGTGCAAGGCTCACTATAGCCGCTTATGAAAACGCTTACAGTAGTGCAGAACGGCGGGCAATCATTCACAACGAACCTGCAACACAAGTTTGGATAAGTGACCTTGTAGGAATTATTCCTGCTATCACCGGTAAAATAGAATTGGTATATGAAGGCGAACAGGAAGGGCCATATCAGGTGGCAGTTAATCTTGTTGACAAAGCCATTCGTACACAGTTTATTCAGTATTTCCCCAACCCCGAAGTAGCAAAAAAGAAACGTGCAACTGGTAAGCCCACACAACAGGTTAAGGCAGAGGTAGAAAATCCTTACAAAGCTATTACCCGTTGGTTCGATGCTGGCAACCACATTGATCTGTTGCTTGATAGCACTGATGCAGACAAGATTGCAGCGCTTTACAAAGTTGATGGATTGCATGCATTTGTGAAGAAACATTTTCCACAGTCTAATGATTTTGAAAATGCACTGCTCATGGAGTTTGTGCTACACGGCCTTGCCGGCTACTCACTCATTAGTAAGAAAATGTTGGAAGGCAGCATACAGTTCAAAGACTTAATGGGCAGCATGATGAATCTAAGCGATATGAATTTTGATGAAGATTTGAGCGAAGACGATTTTCAGTAACTAGGATGCCAAAGCAAAATCACAAGTTTCTTTTAATTTTTTAGGGGATGGGTGGAATCGTAGCATTTGTGAATTAGTCAGAGAATTTGAATTGCGTGAAAGAAGATCACTTTTGCTTTAATTTGCTTTATAATACATCTGCAAATGACCGAGCGGCTACTTCAGTTTATTTGGCAATTCCAATACTTTAATCAGGCATCGCTTAGTACAACTAGTGGTGAGCAGTTAACCATACTCAATGCCGGAAAATATAATACCCAACAAGGCCCAGACTTTTTAGATGGAAAAGTAAAGATAGATAAAACTACATGGGCCGGTAATATAGAGGTACACCTAAGATCTTCTGACTGGAATCTGCACAAGCATACTTCAGACGCTAATTATGCCAATGTAATACTGCATGTAGTCTGGGAGCATAATGCTGACATTAATTATGCAGACGGATCATTATTGCCTGTTTTGGAAATGCAGCCATTGGTCGCCAAAATATTGCTTGAAAGATATGAGCTTCTAATGTCCAGAAATGCCTTTGTGCCATGTGAGACTTTTTTGCCTGTACTTGATGATTTGAAATGGATGGCATGGAAACAGAGATTAGCTGTTGAGAGGCTTCACCGAAAGTCAGAAACAGTTGTTCAGCTTTTACAACAAACCAACAATAATTGGGAAGAAGTTTTTTGGTGGTTATTAGCAAGGAACTTTGGAATCAAAACAAATGCTGACGTTTTTGAAGCTATTGCTAAAAGTATTCCTGTAAATGTTTTGGCAAAACACAAAAACCAAATTCATCAATTGGAAGGCCTTTTGCTGGGGCAAGCAGGTCTACTCAATCAGGATTTTGAAGAAAGCTATCCCAACATTTTAAAGAAAGAATATTTCTTTTACCAAAAGAAGTATCAATTAATCCAAACCAGTAAGAAACCTTACTTTCTACGTATGCGGCCTGCTAATTTTCCAACAGTGCGCCTGGCACAATTGGCAATGCTTGTACATGGTTCTTCCCATTTATTTTCTAAAATTAAAGAGGCAAAAACGATTGATTCTATAAGAGAAATGCTAAACGTGACTGCCAACGATTACTGGCATTATCATTATCGTTTTGATGAGCCAGCAGAATTTCATCCAAAACAATTAGGTAGCCAGATGGTAGAAAACATCATCATCAATACCATTATACCAATACTTTTTGCTTATGGCAATATTTATAAAGACGAGGGCTTTAAAGAAAGGGCAATACACTATCTGGAATCCCTTTCTGCAGAAAATAATACTATAACAAAAAAATGGAAATTATCACGTGTATCTAATAAGAATGCCTTAGAAAGTCAGGCACTTATTGAATTGAAAAATAATTACTGCGATAAATCAAACTGTCTTCAATGTGCTATCGGAAACATGGTTTTGAAAGCGACTTAATTAACCGGGATTTGTAGTGAAATGAATTGATTTGGCAAAATGGTGAAGTTTATATTTTGATGCTATCTAACTCATTCAAAACCTATCATCCATAAATTACCCGCAACCAGGTTTATATAAAAACAAATTTTTACTTTAATTTTACTTGTATCAAATTATCTAAAGTGAAGAAAATATCCATTTTGATTTGCTGTTCCCTTTTAGTAACCATTTCTTTTTCTCAAAAAAGAAATGAAAAGAAACAAAAGGTTGAGGAGAGGAAAGAGAGAATAAAGCGGTTGATAGTTCAGGAAGAAGAAGGTGCAATTATTTTTCACAGGCAAACGGTTTTTGGTTTTAAGTTAAACACCGATGGATATAGCATGTTTCTTGAAATGGGCAGGATGAAAACAGCGAGGAAAAACAACCTTTACAGCCTCGAATTAGGAGAACGTAAACACCCTAAAGAGGAAAAGGTGCCTAGCCTGTATCCCGATGGCACTCCCTATATATTTGGCAAAATAAATAACTTTTATTATGCTAAATTAGGTTTTGCCCAACAACGTCTTATTGGAAACAAAGGAAACAAAAATGGGGTTGCAGTATCTGCAATATATGGGGGTGGTTTTTCTGCAGGCCTTCTTAAACCATACTATATTAAAGTAAAAGATCCGCAAACGAGCCAGCTATTAGATATAAAATACAACAACAATGATTCATTTTTTCTGGAGCCCGGAGTTATAGGTGGGCCTACCGGTTTTAGTAAAGGATTTGGAGAAATATCTTTTGTACCCGGGGTTTATGGTAAAGTAGCCCTCCGTTTCGACTACGGTCGTTACAATGAATTGGTTAGTGCTGTTGAAGTTGGAGTACATATGGAGGCCTACACTAAAAAGATGGATCAAATGGTTTACAATAAGCCAAAGCAACTTTTCTTTAGTGCATTTGCTGCTATTGAGTTTGGGAGCAGAAAGTAAATCAGGCTTGTTGTATATATAATAGGCATATAAATTTATAGAATAGCCTACTGTTCTCTTATAATAGGGATTATTTTGGCAAATAAACTTTCATTTCTTTTAGTATTACTTCTGAAATAAAATATTTAGCATTTCCGGCACTATTTTGCAAATTATAGAAAGACACCTTATATTTACACTTTGCCATTTTAATTATAATACAAATTTTACAAGTATGAGAAAATCATTACTACTGACAATTTCGTTCGCAATTGTTACTGCCTCGGGTTTTTCGCAGACAGATAAATTTTGGTCTGCAAATAATGAAAGCCGTGGCAACATTATTGCCGATAAATCTGTTTCAAGGCTGTCTTATCCTAAAGAATTTAAGTTATTTAACCTAAATTACCAATCGCTGAATCAAGCCTTGCTTGCAATTGTTGATAACAAGTCTTCTAAAAAGTCAACGATTATCTCTTTACCAAATGCTGACGGTAAAATGGAGCAGTTTGAAATGTTCGAGGCCTCCAATTTTGAGCCTGAATTACAAGCCCGTTTTCCTGAAATCAGGGCTTATTCCGGTAATGGGATTACTGATAGATATGCCACTATTAAACTAAGTCTTTCTCCCCAAGGCATCCAAACAATGGTGTTTAGAACTGAGAAAGAGAATGAATTTATTGAACCATATTCTAAAGATCATACTGTTTACTCAGTATTTAGGTCTCAAAGAGAAAAGGGCAAATTGCCATGGTCTTGCAGTACCGATGACAAGCGGATGGCAGAAGAAATAAAAGCAGATGTTCAGAAAACACAATCTTCTGCTGGACAATTAAAAACCATGCGTTTAGCTCAGTCCTGCAATGCAGAGTATTCTAATTATTTTGGCGCTACAAGTGCTGCACAGGTTGGATTGGTACTTGCCGCATTCAATGCAACTTTAACCCGTTGCAATGGTGTTTATGAAAAAGATTTAGCATTACATCTGAATTTAGTGGCAGGTTCAACAAATGTTATTTATTACAATCCGGCAACTGATCCTTATACAACTTTATCAAGCTGGAATACGCAATTACAGATAGCACTAAACACTACTTTAACAGGAGCGGCTACAACACTTGCAGCTAATAATGCAGCGTATGATATTGGACATATGTTTGGAGCATCTGGTGGTGGTGGAAATGCAGGTTGTATCGGTTGTGTTTGTGCAGATGGTGTAGCTGCGGGTACAGGAGCTACTAAAGGTAGAGGTATTACCTCACCTGCTGACGGTATTCCGCAGGGAGATAATTTTGATATTGACTATGTAGTACATGAGATTGGTCATCAATTAGGTGGCAACCATACTTTCTCCATGAGTAATGAGGGATCTGGTGTAAATAAAGAAGTAGGGTCTGGAATAACCATCATGGGGTATGCTGGTATTACAGCTCAGGATGTGGCACCACACTCTATTGACATTTATCATCAGGCAACTATTGAACAAATACAAACCAATATGGCCACAAAAACATGTCTGGTAAATGTAAACATGACTGCCAATCGTACTCCTGTTGTATTACCAGTTGGTAATTATACTATTCCCAAAAGCACACCTTTTGCTTTAACGGGTTCTGCTACTGATTTAGATAATGATACCTTAACATACTGCTGGGAACAGAATGACAATGCGACTTCAGCACAAACCGGTGCAAGCAGTATAGCAAGTCCTACCAAAGCCACCGGACCTAACTGGTTGTCATTTAAACCAACCATTTCCGGTACAAGGCTTTTTCCTAAACTATCTACTATTTTATCCGGATTGCTGGTAACCCCTGCATTACCGGGAGGATCTGCAGGTACTAATATTGAGGCATTAAGTTCAGTGGCGAGAACATTAAACTTTAGGTTGACCGTTAGAGACAACAATCCATATGTAACAGGTGTAAAAGTAGGTCAGACTGCTTATACGGATGCGGTAGTTACTGTATCTGCTGCTTCAGGTCCTTTTGCGGTTACTGCCCCTAATACTGCGGTAAGCTGGAATGCAGGTTCTACACAGACCGTTACATGGAGTGTTAACAGCACTAACGTTGCCCCCGTAAACTGTGCCAATGTGAAAATTTCATTGAGTACAGATGGTGGACTAACTTTCCCAACGGTATTATCTGCAAGTACACCTAATGACGGTACAGAGAGTTTGGTTATACCAGCTAATACAGCGAACTCTACAACTGCAAGAATTAAAATAGAAGCAGTTGGAAATATATTCTTTGATATTTCTAATACAAACTTCAGCATTCCAAGTGCTATTTCTTGTGGCGACCCTACAAGTCTGTCATTAGCTGCACTTGGCACCACCACTGCAACCCTTAGCTGGGGTGCAGTAAGCAATGTAATAAGCTATGCAGTTGATTATAAGGCCGCTTCTTCCGGTACATGGATCAGTGCTGCTACCGCCACTACCGCCACTTCTATCAGTCTTACGGGTTTAACATCCGGTACATTGTACGATTGGCGTGTTAAGGCTACATGCACTGGCGGTGTAAGCGGTTTTGTTACTGCACAATTTACCACTGTTGCAATCAGTAATTGTATAAGCGTCTACGACAATAATCAAAATAACAGGGCAAGATCTGCTGCAGTTATTCCTTTCAATACAGACATCAAAGGTTTACTTGATCGTTCAGGTGATATCGATTACTATAAGTTTTCAATCACCAATGGAGGTACTGCCACTATAACTTTATCGGTACCTAATGATTATGATATGGACCTGATTAATAATACTGGTATTGTTGCATTGGCATCATCAAAACTTGATTCTACCAATAGCGAAACAATTGCATACACTTATACACCAAATACCTACTATGTGAAAGTTTACGGGAAATTCGGTTCATTTACTCCAGGTAGCTGTTATACTTTACGAGTACAACTTGGAACAGCAAGCCGAAACACTAAAGAAGTTTCTACGGAGGTAAGCAATGTTGCAATTTATCCTAATCCGGTACAGGGCAATATGAAAATTAGTATGGGCGGATCTACTGAACAAGTGTTTGTAAATATTGCTGACATGTTTGGTCGCAATGTAATCAGCAGAAAATTTTCAAATATGACAGAAATTAGCACAAGCAAACTTGCTGCAGGAGTTTACATGGTTACTGTTACAGATAAAAATGGCACAGTTATAAAGCAAGACAAAATGGTAAAAGAATAATTAGAATGTATATCAATTGTAAAAGGCTCCCAATGGGAGCCTTTTATTTTAGGCAAATATTTCATTTACACAGTAGATAAAAGAAAAGGTAACTAGTGGAAATTAAAGTAGTAAATGCTGATGATATAAAACGAAAGCCTAAATGGGTTTACCCAATATGAATCCCAATTTTTTTGAAGGTTGTATTTCTCAAGTGTTTGCGGACCATTCACTTCTCAACTTAGAATATAAAATAAGGTCTGTGAAGCGGTTGTTTACATACTCCGCTCCTCTTAATATCCCTTCTTTTGTAAAGTGTAACCGCTTCGGAACGGCTTGGCTTTTAATATTGTTGAGAGCACATTTTATTTCAATTCTGTTTAATCCTATTTCAGTAAATCCATAGTCAATCAGCTTTCTGCAGGATTTGGTGATAATTCCTTTCCCTTCAGCATTTTTTGTTAACCAGTAACCAATTGAAGCATGTTTATTTTGATGATCTAAATGATGAAGGCCGATTCTTCCAACAGGCCGATTCTCCCAAATGATTGCGAAACTGATTTCTTCTTTTTGGTCAAATAAAATTCCACATTTCTCAATGTAATTATCCAAATCAGCTTGTGATTGCATGTAGCCAACCCATGGCAAAAATTCAGAAAGATGCGTCCTGTTTTTATCTATTGCATCATATAAATATCGGGAATGCTTTTTTGAAAGCAATTCCAGTTGCAGGTTTTCATCTATGAGTATTGTCATTCTTTACTTTTTGTAAATTATACAGGTTTAACAGGTAAAGTAACCCAATTTTAGTTATGCTTTATATGTTTTATAGGCTTACACCACACTTGCAGCCAAATTAATCTTCTAAGGTGGGAAAGGACGAATTTTATGTTTTGTTTCAAAAATTCTAACTTTAGGTAAGTTATAAGGGTTACTTTAAGTGGCAGCCCTTGAATGTAAGATAGAAGATAGGTGCTTATTAATAACTAACTAAAAATCAGGTTATGAAAGCAGTAAAAATTTCTCTTTGCACTGTTTATGTTTTGCTTATTATTTTTAACGGGGGTTTTCTTAATATTGTCCCGGCCCAGCCCAGAACATTGCCACAGCTATTTCCCGTCCCCCCCGGAATTTTACTACAACCCTCAAAGCCAAAACCTCCATGCGATTTTAAGAAAATGCAGGAGATAAAGGCAAGTGCTACTGCCGAGAGTTCAAGTGTAATTATTGACTGTAGTTGCAAGCTGGAACCCAATGACGTAATTACCAAACGCCTCATATTTGAAGGCAGCAGATCAAGCAATATTTTATTTGACGGTAACGGAGCCTTGCTGAACGGGGGGGCGGGCACTATAGGTGCAGGGAAAGATATGATAGAAGTGGTGAGCTCATCAACTTTTAGTAATGGGGTAAGGACCTGGCAGAGACCAACACATATTACTATTAAAAATTGCAGGGTTACCGGTTCTATCCGCATTTGGGGAATGAGTAAAAATGGACAAGGTTTCCCCTACGACGATAGTGGCAAACAGGTCAACCACTATAAATTATCTTCTTTTAAAGCGGGTCATTCAGAAAGGGCAAGATCAAACGCACCGGCTTTTATCACACTCGATGGCCTCACCATTACGGGTACAGGCCGCAACCCTGTGTATTTTGCCCCCGGCGTTTCTTATAGCAAACTTGTCAACTCTATGCTCCTGGGTCATTCTAATGCCGTAGCCCTTTATTTGGATGCAGAATCTACCCGCAACCTTATTAGTAACAATCAATTCCATACTACAACCGGCAATAAACCCTTCGAACGGTGGGACCGGCCTATCATAGCCATAGACGGATCTAGTTATGACACAATTTCCAACAATTTTTTTTCTGCACTTAATCATGGTGGCATTTATCTCTACCGCAATTGCGGCGAAGGCGGCGTAGTGCGGCATAGTACCCCATCGCACAACCATATTATCAACAATGTATTTAACTACATAAAATATAAAGGTGATAACCCGGCTATTTATATATCTTCTAAGAATGATGATTTCACCCTCACCGGAGTGGGATTTGGCTTTTGCAACGATGATAAAGGTTTCCCTTTTGGCAGCAGCGAATCTAACCTTGATTTTGCACGATATAATGTGGTGATGCAAAACCAGATAATCAAACGTTCTGTTGGCGATATGATAGTTACTAAAAATCCAAAGGTTAATTACCCGAACTATGTAGGCGGCAATACCTCTGTCACTAAACCTTTGGAAAGATTATCCGGATGTTATGTTGGAGACCGGGGTTATAAAAATTATTTTATTACACATGGAGAAAGCATTGAGGCATTGCAGGTAAGCCCCGATTTAAGGAGTTTCAATTACACCTGCAACAACGGCACACTCATTAAGACCGGCGAAAACAGTGCTGTCACCCGTCACATATTTGACTGTAAGGTGAGCGATAATAACAATGGTTGTTCCAAAGTGATTGCCTGTCCGGGTACACAAACCATTATAGGTGCCACAGCAGCAGCCAATCTTGAATTTGGCGATATTACCGACGAAATGATGGCAACGGTACCTACCAATATGATACAGGTGTTAAAAACTTCTGACAATACCGCAGATGGGCTAGCATTTATGGGTGACCTGAATTTACGCAGCTTTGAAAAAGTAATAAACAATGTTGATGGGCTGCACGGCGTTCGCATAGGTTGCAAAGAAAATGATGCGAATGGAGGGGATTGCCATATACGGGTATATTTGTATTGTAGGTTGCGATGAGGTGTGAGGTATGAGCTAGGAAGTATGAGCTATTAACTATAAGCTATATTGAAAGTGTGAAGTGTAAGTTGTGAAATCTAAAATTTAAAATCTAAAGTGTAAAGTGGTACTGTCTTACTACTTGCTACTATCGGCTATAATCTACACCATTTTGCCACTGCAGGGTTGTTCTTCACCTATTGATAAAAGTATAATCCTTTTGTAAAGGGGAACGCCTACAGTATTGCCAACCTACATGGAAAAAGCTCAAAAGCAGCAATGCCAATGAACGAAATGCAACCCCGCAAAAATTGACGGGGCAGGCAGCAACAAAAAGCCTCCACAATGCGCCAAAACCGGTTTAATAAAAAAGGGAAAAAAGTTTGTAGCAAGAGGTTGGAAAAAAAGTAGCAATGCTATTATTTTTTCCTGGTATCTGCATGCACCAGTTTATTATAATCTATAAAATAAACAAACTTCACACTTACTTCATTGCTGTGGGGTTGGCTTAGTACCTGACCAATGTTTTGGGTCAGCTTGGTATATCGGTTTAAGTCAATATTAACATCGGGGCCGAGGGCATTTTTCCATGCGGCTATGAAACGGCAACCGGGCTTGAAATCCCATGTGTAAAACATATCGAGATTAAAGGTGTTGAAATTTTCATCACTGTCGGTATTAAAAGCTATCTCGCTGTTGCGCCATTCTCCGGTTTCATCTACATGGTATAAGTTGGTATAGTTTACCCTGCTCCAATAATGCCTTGCCCTGAAGGTGAGGTTCATCCTAGCTTTGAAGTTGTATTCTCCATTTAGTATTGTATTTACATTGAGTACTCTTCTTCTTCCAACAACAGCTTCATCATTTTCATCTTTGTAGGCAAAGCCATTATTAGCTTTGTCCAGTTCCCTGTTACTGCTTAACTCCAGGCTAAACTTTGAGCTGAAGCGGTACCTTGCACCTGTTCTTATAAGGAGAAACGGGTCTTTGGGCAAGGGCGATTCTGCAAAACCTAATCCATAATAAATAAACAATCTTTTACGGCTGTCAGTACTTCCGAACAAACCTGCAAATACATAAGGGGCTTTTTTAACTTTACGTCCGTCTGTTCGTAAATCAAAATAATCATTAACCCAGAAAGGGCTGCTGTTAAACTCGAGGCTAAGGTCCCAGAAGTTTTTAAAAAGGTGAAAAAAGCTTACGTTGGCTTCTACCTCCTGATAAGCAAAAGGTTCTAGCAAACTGGTATGCCTTATGTTGAAATTATAGTTGCGGTAATTGAAATGTTTGTTGGGCGCAAACTGTTGATAAGATGCATAAGTGCCTACAGTAAACTCATTGGGAGATCGCAGTATTCCCAGATCGTTGGGGTCGTAGTTTTTGCTTTCAATATTGTTGAAGAAGCCCCCCTGCCACTTACCACTTACTTTTTCAAACTGCAGATAGGTTTTGTAACCGTTGTGTGGATTGCTTCCGGTTACATGACTGTAGCGGCCACTTGCCTTAAGATTGTAATTATTTTTTTTATCGAAAAATGAGAGATCAATTGCACTTACGTTTGCATCTCTTGCAGTTCCGTTTCTAATTACATTTGTATTGGTAAATGAAATGCTGCTTCTGTTTTTTAACGCCTGGTCCAATACTACAATATTGTAGTTGGTGAGTGGTTCTGTCTGATATTTTACAATGTCGCCACGGCTGTTCTCAAGTGTGGCGTAAGTAGGTGCGGTAACAGCATTGAATATGCCTATACCAAGATTTTTGCGGGTTCGGCCAGAAAATTTGGTGGCGTTATACAATTGAGTGCTGCCAGGATTTTTAATAATTTTGTATGCACTATCCTCTGCCAATCCTTTAGCTTCATAATACCCGGTTGGTGTTCTGCCAATTCTTCTTGAATAAAAAATACCTGCCTTATTAAACAGCTCGGTGCCTTCTGTAAAAAATGGACGGTTCTCGTTGAATTGTTGCTCAAAAGCCGAAAGGTTCAATATTACATTGTCACTAACGGTTTGTCCAAAATCTGGTATTAATGTCATGTCCATGGTAAAGCTTTCATTGATGCCCCATTTAACATCCATGCCACCATTTTGAAGAAAGTTGTTTACCCTTCCATTGTTTATAGGAATTGTACTATAGCCTGTTGATACGTATGGAAGCAAAGACAACCTTAAGGGAGGGTTGAGATTTTTTAAGCCCTTTAATTCACCAAACTGATTTACGAAGCCGCTAATTTTTGGATCAACAGGATTCCAATAGCTGCCCTCATTGATGCGGCGGATAAAACGATAGAAGTTGATTCCCCAATCCTGAACATCTTTTTTTGCAAAGCGCAAACTCATGTACGGGATTTTCATTTCTACAATCCATCCATCGTTAACCATTTTAACTTCGCTATCCCATACTGCATCCCAGTTTCTATCGGTGCCACCATTGTCGCCACCTGATGAGGATATTCTTGCATCGCTCTGTACATTGGCAGAGGTGACCCCAAACTGAAAAGCATTTTGCTTGTCTTTATAAGTATCAAAAGTGACATAAAAAAGATCAACGTCTTGTTGTTGTTCTTTATCTCTTGAGGTAAGTTGTTTGCGGATTAAGTGGTTGCTGTCATACAGGTATGCGCTTATGAAAATAGCTTCATGGGTATATACCAGCTTAACCTCTGTTTTTTGAGAGGAGGGCTTGCCAAATGTGGGTTGAAACACGATAAAGTCAGTAGCTATTTCTGCTGATTTCCAGGCTTCATCATCTAACTTACCATCTATTTTAGGAGCCGTAGTAACCGATGCTGACTGCAAAATCTTTTGCCCGGCAACAAGATGCTGCATAAGTACCAAACAACATAACAAAGTAATTAATTTCAAAGGCATTATTATTCTTTTCCCCTTTTTCAATATGCAAAAAACTGCTTTTTTCTAATAGTTGCCAACAGTTTATGATGAATGGGTATAATTGGTAGTCGGATGGAGGTTGAGTATGATTGGTTTTTGTTTGGGATGACCTTATTGATAGTCTTATTTGATCTTTTAATAAGATTAAGTGATAACAAAGCAAAAAGTATTAGCTTTAAATGCCCCACCTAAGAAGGAATTATTAACTTTAATAGGCTCATCAAAAAACATTCTTTAAACAATAAAGCACAAAATCATGACCACTTTAGAAGTAGCAAACAAATTAGTGGCTTATATGCGCCAGGGGCAAATGCACCAGGCACAAATGGAACTATATGCCGATGATATAGTTTGCATAGAACCCGAAGGAGGAATGGCTCCTCCTATAACAAAAGGCAAAGAAGCAGTTTTGGAAAAAGGAAAACAATTTGGACAAATGATTGAAGAAAGACATGGAGGCGAAACCTCTGATCCAATTGTTGGCGGTGATTACTTTAGCGTTTCAATGACATTGGATGCCACTATGAAAGGTATGGGCAGAATGCTATTGGAAGAAATATGTGTGTATGGTGTAAAAGATGGAAAGATTGTTTTTGAACAATTCTTTTTTAATACAGGCAAATAAAACAACACAAATATGAAATACAAAATTGGGACAAAAGAAAAACCAATGGTACTAAAAACCCCGCCATTGACTTCTGAATATACCATGCATAATGATGAAAAAGATGGTAAAGAAATTTTGGTTTGTACAGTTGGGAAAACTGTATTGCACTACGATGCTAAAATATTAGACGATATGCATACCATGCTAAAAAAGCATAAAGACTGGATGGAACTTGGAAGTGCAGACGAACAAAAACCGGCAAAAGAGGGAACCGTAGAAGCATGGGGCCGTTCTGATAGCAATCCTGTTGGCGGCTGGTATGGGCTAAAGAAAGGCTTGCGCGGCAGGGTTGGCATGTATATACCACCATTGATGGAAGCACTGGAACTTGCCGAAGTAACCCACGATGCAAAAGGCAACAAGATGAAGGCAAAATAGCACAACTGGTTACAATGATGTAGCATAAGGCCGCTAATATCTTCCACAAAAACTATTGATCTTAAGTCAATAGTTTTTGCCCTTTGCTTACTCAATCTGCTCCAAATCTTTGTTCACTGCTTGCACTTTTTTTCAGGCTGGTCTGTCAGCCAAAGCACCTACTCACTTCTGTTAAGAAATCAACCGTAAAACTATATCACCTTTGCAAGAGGCCTCCAACTAGAACAAATCGAGTAAAAAATCTTATTCAATTAAAGCAATAACACAAGTAAAGTCTATCTTTCTTAAACAAACGATTTCTTTTGTTAAGTGAAGGGCAAATTTTATAAAAATGTACCTCTTCTTTTTTACAGGAAAAGGGTGTGTTTGAAAAATTTTACGCTATTAAATGGACAACAATATCAGACAACAACTTACTCTTTTTGTGGACAAGAAAGATGCACATGAAATTGAAAGCATCCGCAAAAAATTTAACCCAGGTCAACAACAGCTAATTGACAGCCATGTAACCCTTTGCCGGGAAGACGAAATTGCAAATATTGACAAAGTATTGGACAATCTGCAAAATCTTGACATACCAGCAATCACAATACAATTTGGACAACCAATCAGGTTTGACAATAATAAAGGTGTTTTATTACCGGCATCTGGTTACAATGAACAATTTCATCATTTACGTGAAAAAGTCTTGATAGGATTAAGCATTCAGGTTCATCGTCATGAACCACACATCACATTGATGCACCCGAGAAACGCCAATTGTACCCACGAAATTTTTGAAGAAATACAAACAGTTACCTTACCGGTAAGCTTAAAGTTTGACACAGTTTCATTGATAGAACAGATTGATGGTGGACAGTGGCAGATCATAAAGACATTCAATTTAAAATAGGGTTCACCTATAAGATCATTCGCCTGCAATATGATTAGGTTGGATCAAGGTTTAGTTGGCCTTATGGCAACTTTGGTTGAACACTTCTTTGAACTGTAGTTAAGGCAGATGGAATGTTGTTTGTAATTAGTTTTTAATCTATAGCTTATATCTTTCCCTACAAGAGTGTATGAATTTCTGCTTATCTTACTACACTATCTGTGCATTTTTCTATCCATAAAAATAGCCCCATGATAAGTGAGGCTATTTTTTAAGCTATTTAAAAGGTTTGCTATTGAATTTCTACACAACCAACTTCTTCACCTCCACAGCATTCTTTCCTTTGTGTGTTATCTGCACTTCAAAGGTTACTTTATCACCTTCGCGTATGCGGTCGTTTAATGAATTGATGTGTACAAAAAGGCTATCGTTTGATTTGCTGTCTTTTATAAAACCAAACCCTTTGGATTCGTTGAACATGGTTACAACACCGCTTCTCAACAATTCAGCAGGATCTTCAGGTTCTTGTTTGGCAACACCAATCTGTATGCTTTCTGCACTAAATACTTTCTTCTTTTTAGGATCGGGTGGGGTAGAGGTTATCTGCCCGTTCTCGTCCACATAAGCTAACATAAGATCCAAATCATTGCCATTACGTGCATTTGCCTGACGTTCTTCTTTTTTCTCGGCTTTTTCCTGCCGCTTTTGTAATCTCTTTTTTTCTTTCTCTTTTTTGCTGAATGTTTCCTGCGATTTGCCCATTTTTATTTTTTAGATGATACATGCACCATTTAATTGGTTACTCATGTATTGAAATTGAAATACGTTTGTTGATGAAGTTAGTTTATTACCACGAAGGTAACAATTAATAACGCCCAATGCATTTACAATGTAAGAGGTATTCAGTTCCTCTTTTTCATAAAACAGTGTAAGATTGCCGTTAATTCTGGTTATTTTTATTTTTTCATACCCTAAAAAAAAATAAGTTAAAGTGAATCAAGACGGGCAAATAATCAAGCGGCTCACTCAAATTATTGCTGCATTCTGGTTAATGATGAAATTCATTAGCATGAAACTTTGGCTTACAGATAGAAATTACCCATTGGTTCCAATTGTTGAATTGCCCTCATTTATTCATGTTTTTCTTTTTGTTATATCAGCTGTTTTGGCCATTTGGTTAATAATAAAACCTCAAAACAGGTTGGTGATGATTGCCTTGATTATCACAGAATCAACCACCATATTGGGGGACCAAAGCAGGCTGCAACCCTGGCATTACCAATATTTATTTACATTTTTTGCAATAGCTTTTAACAAAGGCAATAGTAAAAAGGCAATTCAGGCAATTATAGTAATGACAGCAGCCACTTATCTTTTTAGCGGATTGCAAAAAATAAATGCCGGGTTTATTCAATCCGTTTGGTCTGTGCATATGTTGAAACGATTTTTCAAACTTCCCCATCATATCATTCACAATCGTTTTGTGCAGTGGATGGGTTTTATAGTTCCGCTGATAGAAATATGCGGGGCATTGGGCCTTCTATTTATACGAACCATGAAACCCGCTGCGTGGTTACTCATAGGGATGCATATTTTCATTCTTCTATTTCTCGGGCCAACAGGCATCAATTACAATGTTGTTGTATGGCCATGGAATGTGCAGATGATGTGGTTGCTTTATTTGTTTTTTATAAAAAATGCTTATCAATTCAATTCTGTATTATATAAAAGCACTACAAATTATGTTGTTGCATTTTGTTGGGTTTTGTTACCCATATTGGGTTTGTTTGGATATTGGGATAAATTTTTATCAGCAGGTATGTACTCCGGCAGGGGAAAGTTAATGCAGTATCATTTTAAAGATAGCAACAGTGTACCGGTTGAGTTACGGCCTTTTATTCATCAAAGTAAATATGATACCGGGCCCAACATAATTTTAACAGATTGGAGTGTAAAAGAACTCAATGTTGCTGCGGTAATAGAACGACGGGTTGTAAACAGTATCACCCAACAACTCAATGATCGGTATGCTGCACAGCAGTTGCATTTTGAGATAACAGAGCGTAGCCATTAAATAAAGAGCTCACGGAAAGCACGGAAGGATCGGAAATTATTTTTCATATTTCCAGGTATTTTCGTGAGACATAATTTTTACACAGCTATTTGAAGTTACGTTTTGCTTAAACTGCAAAAAAGTACAAGGAATACTTAGGCTTGCAGCGGTATTATTTTACTTCCATACTTGCAGCCTACGGAGAGCTTAAAGAAGTTTCAATATTCTACTAAGAGCGGGGGGCTATTCACTAGCTTCCTTTAAAGCCTGTAATTCAATTTCAGCTGACAAACGAAAGTCTGTTTGTTTTATTTTTTCAAGTAGAGGCTTTATAGATGGAATTGTTCCGGTGAGTTTAGCTTTTATAATTACTCCAATTGTTCCTGTAAAAATAAGTCCAAGCTGGCTAGCAATCCTTCTGGCTTTATAATCATCTAAAATGATTGTACTGTCTGGTGTTTCAAGAGCCAAAGCTATAGCACTTGATTCGCCTTTGTCAATTTGCATTTCCAAAAGTTGCTGTCTGTATTTATCTTTAACTGTAACAACCTCAACCCATTCAGGAAGAGCTTCACCATATTCTGTAGCAATATCTACTGTTGTTACTATTTGTCCATAAACTTTATGTAAAAGTTCAAGCTCACCAATGTTTGCCAAAATGCTAAAACAACTGGTATCGGAGATAATTGTTTTATGCATTAGCTACATCCTTTGATAAGTCTTGAGCTGGAAAATTAAATATAGAAACACCGTAACTTCCCAATAATTCGGCAAAAGTCCGCTTTGTTAAGCCTGCAACTTCTGCTGCCTGCCCAAGAGAAAGTTTACCTTGCTCATAGAGTTTTGTTGATACAAGCATAGCAAGGTCTCTATTACTTACGTCCAAAGAATCTGGTATATTTAGCGTCAATGTTTTCATAGTCCAAATATAATATTTTTCAAGGTCTGCTCAAAGTTTTAGAGTGTTTCGGCAGCCATTCGCACAACGAGCAATACCAATGTTGGTAGCCCACTTTGCTTAAACTACTGCAACGAATACTTAAGCTAGCGAGGCATAAAAGCTTTTAAAAACCTTGTAAGTCTTGCTCTACTCAACACTTTTCAACAGATCATCAGCAGCCTGCTTTGTCCGTCTTTTTCCTTAGGGGCACGGTGAATACAGGGCAGTACTTTGCTCCCGGGAATATCAATGGCCAGCCTCCACATATTACCAATGCCCAGGCTTACGGGGCTTGCACCTGGTGCAGCCATATAATGCAGATCTAAATAGTGCTCACTTAAAAATGAATCAAATTCTTCTTCGGGTCCGTTGTGTAATTTTTTAAGCTGATCCCGTATTTCAGGAATAAGCACTTTTTGTATGGCCTGCGCATTGGGTAATAGTTCGCTGGGTGCGCCATAGTAAGTGCATAAAAAAGTATCCGCTGGTACAGGGGAGCGGTCAGCATGAAAAGAATATACATCGGTTGGGAAAAAAGGGTTGTCATCATCCCGCTCGTAGTACTTGATAATATTGAGTGTGGGCAATGCACCATGGGCTTTCAGCAAATGATAATCAGCTAACAAAATAGCACGGGCAAGCTGTCCCTGTTCACTTAGTTGCAGCACATCAAGTGCTTCTGGATCAAGTACTGTTATATTTTCATTTGATGCTCCCTTATAAACGATCTCTTCAAAATCGCCCTGCAGGGTACGTTTCCAGCAAATGGCATTTATTGCCCCACTAAAGGACGTAGATACAAGTTCATTAAAGCTTTTGACATGGAGTATTTGATTGCCGTTGGCAGGTATATTGATCATTGATCAAAAAAGATTGGTGTAAATATAGAAGCAATAATCTGGTTGGACAACCTTGCTTAATTCCCCTCGCTGGTCGAAGACTACGGAGAGTTTTAAGAAGTTTTAATATTCTACGAAGAGCGGGTGAAAACACCGATGAAAAAAATTCAAGAAAGTGCAAAGAAAATTCTGAATTTTTATTTGAAATCGCTTTACTTAATTCTTATAAATAGCCTGAAAAAGGTTTTCAAAACGCAGAAAAAACGAAGGCTTAAAAACTGGAAAATGGAATTATTGAATGTTAGTTTTGTTTTCTAAAATAAATTCAATGAAAACAACAACATTGCCCAAAATGCAAGGATTAGCATTGAGAGGCGTAAACAAAGTCTATGATTTTACTATACTTCATGAGTTTCAAAATTGCTTTTGGGGCAAAAAAGAAAATATAACACATGGTTGCATTGAAAGTTATGAGGCAAAAGTAACTTTTTTAAAAAAGTGTCGACTCTCTCTTAAATTGAAAAACGAAATTAAAACCATTGCTTTTAAAGTTACACTAAAAGGTGGAAAAAATATTTTTGTTGCATTTCACCTGCCTGCAAACAAATGGCTACCCTCAATTAGGAAATCAGATAATCGTGAGCATTTTGATTATTGCAGAATATCTGAAATATTAAAAGTAAAAGGTATTGTCCCTGAAAAAATTATTTATTATCAAAACTTAATTCCTAGTACATTAAATCCAATATCTATAGCCATTGAATATGAAAATGCTTATCATTTTTTTGATCAAGACTATTTAGATGACACTGAATTAAAGTCTAACACAACAAACACTGGATGTCCATTAATATATTTCATTTTTGAAATTCAAGATTTATTTAAATCTTTTAAAAACCTTTCAATCAATTTTAATTTTTTTAACAATTAAATTTATTTTATGATTATTACAAACGAAAATTGGGTACGCGAAATCTATATTGATGTTGATACCCATCAGCTAATCAAAGAAAAAATGAAAGCAATCACTCTAAATCCTTACCGGGATTGGGCTGAAACACAAAAAATAGCGGCCAATATTTTGTATAGTTTACTACCTTACAAAATTTACAAAATTCTCAAAAATTTTGCAACTGAAAAAACAGGAGAATCTGCAATTTTAATAAAAAACTTGCCTACTACATTTTCTATATTACCACCCACACCCAAAAGTGATATAATGAGAAATGGTAAGGATTTTTTGAGTGAGCAAATTCTACTTGGCCTTGGTAGTTTATTAGGTTTAAAAATCAATATCTTATTAGAAGAAAAGGATGGTGCACCTATTCAACAAGTTATACCATTAGAAGGTAAAGAGTATAGTGAAAGCGGTGTAGGGTCAAAAGTCGATTTTTCCATTCATGTTGAAAATGCATCCTACAAAAAAATGACTAGGTTTTTTATGTTGTTTTGTTTAAAAATGAAAGAAGATGCTTTTACCACTATTTATCCTTGCAGTGAAATTGTAGATAGATTGTCAATAAAAGTTATTGAGGAATTGAAAAAGCCAAATTTTTTACACAAAAGCGGTCCTTCATTTAGAAAGGCCTTGTCTCACAAGGGTTCCATTCTTACAGAGAAAAATGATTGTTTTAAGATCAGAATCAATACAGCTACAGACCGATGCGTAGCATTAAACAAAGAAGGAGAAAATGCTTTGAATACTGTCAAAGGGGTTTTGAATGATAGTTTGAGTATAAAAAACATTTGTTTAACACCAGGTGATTTGTTATTTGTTAATAATACTATGGCCTGCCATGGCAGAACAAGTTTTGAAATGGGCGAAAACCCAGATATAAGGCGCTGGTTACAAAGAATTTATTTTACATAACTAAATATTATTTATGAACGCTAAATTTACAAATTCACAGTTTTTTAGAATACATAGTGCTTTAATAAAAAAGTATAAAGAAATTTTAAAAAATAAGGGGCTTGAATATTCAGATAAAGTAGAGCTACATTACGGTTTTAATAGTGGCGTTAAAAATAAATCCTCAATTACTGCAATTGTTAATGAGTATAATGCAAAAAAAAGGGTAACATCCAATGGCAAAGCCTTATACGATAAGCTAATATATTTTAAAAAAAATATAAATGGAAAAGGCAAAGTCGATTTTCTAAGGCCTTATTTGTTTTTCTTAGACTGCAATACGCTGGAAGAATTTGAAATTAAGCATCCCGAAATTTCTAAAAAATTTAAAGCGCATTATTTCTCGAAACTTAGTGAGGTTGAAGATGTTTTCGATGTTGAAATTTTTACTTATGAAGATGACCCATCTTCTATAAAAGTTCAAATGTCCGGTTTTCATTCGCGATTTAAAGAAAAGCTATTCAGTGGCGAGGGCAAATTAATTACAAATGATAATGGTGCAAATTGGGTTGTACATATGGCTCATGGAGATGAATATGAAACGACAACCATGTACATACCAAGTCACTATATTAGCAATAATGATTTTCTAGAGAAAAACTATGAGGTAAGAGTATTGCTAACAGGAATTGACTCTAACCAAATTTCCTGCTCCACAATATGTACTTTAATAGACGAAAAAGATACTGAAAGAAGAAAACTTGCTGACTATTACAACAGTATTGTAAGAAATCATACTAAACTTATTTTAGAAAACAATGTCCATGATGGGAAAGTAGACTTTGAGGTTAATGGAATTTCTATAATAAAAATGAAAGAAATAGCCAATAAGAAATATAGAGTTTTGGTAAAGACAAACAGTGGTAATTACATTCAGTCAATGCTCCTTTTTAAGGACTCTTTAATAGGACATTTTAATTCCATTTTAGGTCTGAATTTAAGAGTTTTCCCAAATGCCCATAAATGCAAAATAAAAACAATTAGGTTGACTTTTAAAGATAAAC
Source organism: Segetibacter sp. (assembly GCA_031373555.1). GTDB lineage: Bacteria > Bacteroidota > Bacteroidia > Chitinophagales > Chitinophagaceae > Segetibacter. The sequence goes on from JANMMU010000128.1 coordinate 31,992, forward strand.
AAGGGGAAGAAATTTTTCTTGCATTTGTATCAAAAAAAAGTTTACTAAAGGATACAATTATTCATGGCCCATATTTAGATATTAGTAGAAATTTGGAGCCTAATAAATTCTCTATGATTGCAACAGAAAAAGAGTATGAGTGTAAGATTTTTAGCTCTTTGGAAATAGAAAATTCAGATGATAATGAATTAAAAGATCTCTATCATTGTCATATTAGTTAACTTGAGTTCGGGTATTAAGAAATCAGGTAAGTTAAATATACTAAGCTTATAATTTCAACTAGCGTAAGTATTAATGTTCTGGTCGGAGATGCAGAAGGACAACTTTGATTTATAATTAAAACCTAAAACTCTGTCCGGTACATTTAAACCATTGCCAAATATGATAAGAAGGGTGGGGTCTCTTGCAAGACACTCTAAGCGGACAAGGTAAATATAAAATTTGCTAACTTTGACTCATGTCTTCTAAGAACACAAAAAGCAATAATGCAACCGAATCTAAGCCTACTACAACAGTAAGTAATAGTGTAGGTAATTACGAAAAGCATCCGTTTTTTGTAAAAAAGGCTGCGACTGCTAAAGCCTTACTTTTGGAAGTTGGCTTGCCAAAACAACTAACTAGTAAAGTTCGTCGTTAATTCTCTCATTACACTTCAAATTTTTTATCCACTGTTGCTTTTTCAACAACAGCTCATATCATCTGCTTATCTGTAAGTCTGCTTTATGCTTAAAATGCAGAAAAATTAACTCCATAGTCGCGACTGCCGAGGGTTTTAGACGTTCCAATATTCTTAGAAGAACGGGGTACAGAAAGCTTTTGTTTTTCATAGTTACATCTTTACAAATCGATGTTGATTTTTTATCTGTTGATTTAAAAATATACCTTTTGAATCGGCTCTCTTAAAGTCCTCCCATGTATTTGCTGACACGTCAAAATATTGATATGCACCTCCGTGATGAAATGTCACTTGAAGAGTTTCTGAAGCTGCATCATAGCTAAGTGATGAAATGTTTGAAGATTCAAACGCTGAAAAATGTTCCATATTTTCTGAATTTAATTGTTTTGAAACTGTTGGGCTTTGTCGCCTCCACGTTAAAATAAAAGGTAAATAATCTGCATTAAGGTTAACAGGACTATTCCATCCACCCCCGCCAACACTTGGATCCAAATCTGGATTAGTTTCTTCAGAGCAAATTATTGGGTCTTGACTGTCTGGTCGTTTATCTTTTGGCGGTGCTTCAATCATAGTACGCATTGGAAGTTTAACTGCTTCACCAAGTATTAGTGCCTCACCAGTTCTTAAGATTGGAAGCATATTTGTGAGCCCTTCTAAATTGTCTGTCATTGCACCTGTAATATGAGCCCTATCTGTGTGATTTGAAAGGCGCATAGCAAAGAAAGTTCCGCATTGAGATAAAATTGTTGGATTTATTTCAGAAGGTCGTTGACTTACAATCATAGCACCAATACCATATTTTCTACCTTCCTTAACTATTCGTTGAACAATTGAAGATGCAACACCTTGAAAATTATCATTGAGATATGAGTGAGCTTCTTCCATTACAAAAAGCAACGGTCGTAGCCGTCCTCCTTCTTTTAAATTTCTTGACCAAAAAAGCCCATCATATAGAATCCGTAAAAGAATTCCAACTATGTTGTTTGTTAAACTTGTTGGAACACCTGATAAGTCCAAAATTGTGATTGGTTTTTCTGAACCAATCCAATCCTTAATCAACTCGTCTAAATCCTTCGTTACTGTTCCATCAAGTTTTGGTTTCCAATCACCGGGGCTAAAGAGAAAATCAAATCTTGAAATACGAATCTTTGCTCCTAAATTTTCCAGTTGACTTCTCATGTTTAAACCATCAGGCAAGTAGTTTATTTTTTCAGGGTCTGCAGCAATGTTTTTGACTTTTCTGAATTTCGGAGTAATTGCATTTTCAGCACTACCTAACATTTTTTTACCTTGTGCATCAAGTTCTAAAGCCCAATTTGCTTCAATAGGAAGATTAGCATTTGCGGAAAAGTAAGTTCCGAATTCTCTACAATACAATTCATACCAAAGTGCATGAATGCTAAAAGGAATTGGACTATCTGCATTAATATTTTCTTTTTTTATTCCTACTCTACTTGCATCACTCAATTTTTCAAAAGCTTCCTGTTTTAATTGAGTAATTCTCTCAATGATTACATTTTTCGTTTTGTGGTTGTCGCCAAAATTTCCGAAAGTTATTTCAACCAACTCATCTGCACTCAATGCCCAATATGGTATATGCAATGGTTTTTCTGTTGTAGATGATGGCTCTGGATTTATCTTGTAAATGTTTGCTCTATCTTTTAAAGCATTCCCATACTCACCATGAATGTCAAGAACAATTATTCTTGCGGAGGGAAACTTTGTAGAATCAGATAAAGCATTGAGTAATCCTGCGACGGTTGTAGATTTTCCTGAACCGGTTGTACCGACAACTGCAGAATGTCTTGTAACTAATTTATTTATGTCAATTAGTGCATCAATGGATTCTGAACCTGCAATGTGACCCACTCTTACTAAATGGTTTTGCTTTTTTTGTTCTCCGTAAATGTTGGCTAAATCTTCCTCGGAAACTAAATGAACTTCATCGTCAATAGTTGGATATTGTGAAATGCCCCGTTGAAAATTTCCTTTTCTATACCCTTCTCCAATGAGTTGAATCGTTAACCATCGATTTCCGTAAGGGGAGTTGGTAGCTAAATTTTCGGGAACTGCACTTGCCCCAACTTGTGAAACGATTCCAAATAAATCTATGTATCCAATTGGTATTCTTACAAATGTTCCAAGTTGACCAATCCTGTAACCCTGTCCATTGACAAAAGTCAAACCCGAGAGTTGATTATTGTTAAGTGTTACACTTATGCTTGTTCCGTTTACATCTTGAACAGTTCCAAGCAGTGTAGGATTATTCACTGTCTTTTTCATGTTCATTTTTTTTAGTTGCGCTAATTTCTTTTAGAAAATCTCCAAATAATTTGAAATCACCGAGATGCAATTCATAAGAATAAACTGGAGTTGGTCTCCCGTCAACATCAACAATTTCCTTTTTGAATTTCACAATTTCACTTGGAATTTCTTCAACTTTCTTATGATCTTTTAATGTCCATTTACCCACTTTTCTTCCAATAATTGCTTTGTCAAAAGCAATTAAGCTAAGATTGTTTGTTGACTTAGCACATTGAATAGCTTTTTCATATTTTGGTTGTTCCAACTCACCAAAAATAAATGAGTAAATAATGGAAGTTGGATTGCTACGAAGGCTTTGTAAAATTATATCGTTTATATGGTCATCGCTAAAAGAATACCCTATTATAAACATAGCGGAAGAAGGCGACATTATAAAATCTTTTAGCCTGTCAAGCATTGCCAGGTACGGCATTTTTCTGCTTTGGTCGTATTTTAAATGAGATGGATAAATTAGATAGCTTTTATTATCATCTTTTTCATACGTTCTAATAATATTTTTTTTACTGTCTAATCTCCAATTTATAGAACCGTGTATTTTCCAAAGCCTTGCCCATCTTGGATGAAGTATTTTCTCATCCTCGACCGCGCCTAAATCAAAGAAAGCTTTTCTAGCTCCTATAAACCCATCAAAATATAAGCAGCCCTCTTCTTCCAATGCCTGTTCAATGAGAAGATCGTAATTTGTTGTAAAAATATGAACTGGCTTATCTCTATCTAAAGCTTTTGCCCATGCTGCTAAACCATGATAAGGGGTTTCAAGGTTTGGTAAAAGTTTATCAACTTCTACAGAAATTGCATTACAAATTAACTCATCGAGGTCCGCTAAGTTTTTCCCTGTAAAGTCTTTGACAGTGCCATTTCCTGCGACCTGCTTTAATGCTCTTATTTGGCTTAAAATTATTTCAATGTTCGGCTCCTTAAGTCCATCAGATTCCATCTGAATTAATAGTTTATCGTAGTTGCTTGGATTATCTTCATCACCACTCGCCAATTGCTTGGCAATCAACGCTGTTAAACCCGCAACGTCAGGTATAAGAGGGTCATCTACTTTTTTACCATCCTCTTCTCTTTCATTTATTCTAATTGAGAGAGGACAACCAGCAGCAATGAAAATCCCAATAGGTTTTTTATCCTGCGATAAAGTTTGTTGGATGTAGCCGACTTGTCTAAAAATTTCGTGTTCAATATTCATTTAGAGTTAGTTGAAGTTAGATTTAGTAGTATTGAATTAGTGTGGTGTTTCAAAATGATTACAACAGCACGATAAATTAAATTAATAAGATCATGAAAAATATTTGACTTGATTTTAAATGATTTAACCATATACTTTTATATAGTTGTGTCGTCAAGACAACATTTTATTGTTTTTAATATAATTCCCTTTGCTAAACTACATTTTTTTATCATAAAAAACTTTTTCTTCAATTAATAGTTTTTGTATTGTTCATCAGGTATTCTTCCTCAAATCAGATAACTGGACTTTACATTCCCTATTCCTTTTATTTTAAAAACTGTCGTTAGTCTGATCAATCGTTGGTGTTTTTGATTAAACAGATTATATGAAGCCTGGTGTCCCTTGCGGTAGACCCCCCGAGAAAAAAGCCTTATGTGGTAAACTGTATCACCCAACAACTCAATGACCGCTATGCTGCACAGCAGTTGCATTTTGAAATAACAGAGCGTAGTCATTAAATAATATAGCTCATCGGGAGGTGCCTCATAGTGCAAAACTATTGGCAGATTAGCAGGGGAGGAGTTTTCTAAAAACAAAGGTAATCAGGATGTACACAAATGCCCTATAGAATACCATTAGTAGGTTTACAACTGACAGAATCAAAAGAACTAAAACAATGTAAGTAGTATAAATTATTTATCAGATCGTTTATTAAAGTCTTTTATTACCAAGTAAATTGATATTGCAAATACCACGAGGTAAAGGATATCTAATAAGGGTTCTTTTAAGGTTAAATTTTTAAAATCGATGTGCTTATACAAGGTTAAACCTAATGTAAAAGCTATCAATGCAAAAAATAAATTTATTCCTTTTTTATTTTCCATGAGGGATTAGTGTTTTGTTATTAAGTCTATTATTATTCCAATAAGATTTGCTATACTATAAAATGTTATCACACCTAATAAATAGGAACAAAAAGCTTTAAAATAATTTACCGGTTTGCCTTTTTCATAAAACTGTCCGATTGCCCAGGATGTATAAACAATACTAACCAGGCTTGCAATTAATACGAGATTTATCTTTGTCAAACTTTGAACAATTCCAAATACCGCCAACAATAACATCCCCATTCCCATAACGTAACAGAGGAGTATTAAGATTTCAAAAATATTGAAATTATATTTTCTGAAAAATAATTTTGTCCATAATGCAATGAACACTGCCATTATAATGTTAGCATACCCATAATGATTTTGTATCCATTTGGAAATAGTAACGGTAGCAGAATTATTATTGTTTATTTTGTTTACATACTCATCCTCGAAGTGAAAAAAGGTATTGGCTATGGAATAAAGCAGCGAAGTGACAATTATAAATATTATTGGCTTAACAAGCCTGTTTCTGTTTTCGGTAAGATAAATTTTTACGTTTTGGCCCGGGCTTGTTATTAGTTCTCTTATGGTATATAAAATTCCACGTTCGAAATGTAATACATGTTCTATTTCGTGAATGAGATAATGTCCGTTGATACGTTTGAGGTCTACAGCTAGTCCACAGTTTGGGCAATAGTTTACATTTACTTCGTTGTTACAATTTTTGCAGTTCATTTATTTGATCAATTGTTTTTTTGAGTTTTTTTATTTGCAGTTGTTGCTGTAAAATTATCACTACCGTTCCAGGCTTTGTCCAGTTGGAGAATTGACCAACTATCCGCCGCGAACTGATGCTAAATGTATAACTAAAAACCCGAGTTGAGAACTACTGACCGGCAAAATTCCCTCCGCCGAAACCATAGCTTTTATATGCACGGCCGATGTTTGTTTTAACCTTATACCCCAAATGCACAACCTTTTGTTGGCAGCAGTTTATTCTGTCCATAAGACGCCCATTGAATACGTTCTAGCTTCTCCACTTATTATTACTCTGTCACCAATATGTTCACAAAATAATTTTCCAATTCTTTCAGAAACTTGAATGGCTGTTAATTCTTTTTTGTTTAGTCTGGTTGCCCAAAAAGGAATTAAAGAGCAATGTGCAGAACCTGTTACAGGGTCTTCTAAAATTGATGCCTGTGGTGTAAAAAATCTTGAAACAAAATCACAGTTGTCTCCAATTGCAGTTACAATTACTCCACCAGGGGCAAGATTTATTTGGTCAAATAATTGTCGGTCAATTTTAATATTTATGATTTCTGTTTCGTTCTCATATACCAAAACATAGTCCCTTGATTTTAAAACCTCCCTCGGTTGAATATTTAAAGATTTTGAAATTGTAGAAGGTAAATTGTCTGTAATAGGCATTCTTGCAGGAAAGTCCATTTTATATAGCCCATCTTCAGCTTTAACAATTAAGTCACCACTTAATGTTTCAAAAACAATTTGATCCTTTTTGTAGTCGAGTATTGTCTTTAAACAATGTGCAGTTGCAAGTGTGGCGTGGCCACACAAATCCATTTCAATTTCAGGCGTAAACCAGCGTAAATGGATTTTCTCTCCTTTATCCACAAAAAAAGCTGTTTCTGCAACTGCGTTCTCTTTTGCTATTTTCAACAAAATGTCGTCTGATAACCAGTTGACAAGTGGCACCACACAAGCCGGATTTCCTCCAAAAATGGTGTCTGTAAATGCGTCAATTTGATAAAGATTATGTTTCACTGTGAAATTACTTCTAACGGTTTTCAGCCTGGAAATGTGGTAGATTTTTAGCACAAAAGTGTAATAGAATTCCTATTGTTGAACTTTGCACGACTTGTCCCGCTTCACGGGAAGTGTTTCATAGAAGCACTTCAACCGTCATATTCCCAAACCGATGTTAGTGGCAGTTTTATTTGTTTTCGTAATTCGTTATTTATGTTTTCTTTTGTCAAACCTACAGTTTCTAAAGTCGTCCAAAGCTCCTTTTCGGATTTTAGCATTGCTATTAATTTGTATTTACCATAAATTTTTAATGTTCTTTCCAGAATTAGTGCAGAAGCTAAATATGGAATTGATGTTTCGTTCTCAAAATTAATTCTTTCGTAAGCATTTGTATGTTCAGCAAAATTGAAGTTTTCATTTTCCGTTAGGAATTTGTCGAGTTTACTTCTATGCCATTCGTAGTTATATTTTCCGCTTCCTGCCATAAATGTTGCCAAACCTTCGTCCATAAATTTATCAATTTTTGGGAACAGAGTACTTGTATAAATATGAACTATTTCATGCGTATAAATTTCAGCGTTATTGCCAGAAAAAATGATGTTTCCATAATCTGCAAGCCCACCGGTTTTGTCAACATACATCATAGGATTGTAGTCAAAGCCTTTGATTTCAAACAATTCTTTTGGATTTATACAGGAGTAATAGGTTATTGTTATTGGGTTGCATTTGAAAAATTTGCAAATTTTTTCAATGTCATTTAGTTGTTCAGCAATTTCAGTTTGGTTAGCACTTTTATTTGGTGAGATTTTGTATGTCAGACTTTCTTTGTGTACTGTATTCCATTTATCAGTTGCATAGTCTAAATATCTGCTCAACAAAATTTTGTCCTGATTGATATTAGCAATTAGATTGTAAACAGATTTTAGTTGGTTTTCTTGTGTTTCATTATTATGTCCAATAAAAGCAATTTTTAAAATTTTTTGATTTTGATATTCTGTAGGAATTATTTCTAACAAGGTCGGCAGATAAAAGTCTTTTCCATACTTTGAATTTTCAATATTATAAATGTCTAGGTATGGATAAATATATTTTTGAAAATCTGACTGCACCCAATATTTATTTTCAGTAAGCGAAGAATTTTTTGTTTTAATAAACCCGGTTAAAGTTTCAATGATTGCTTTGTTTGTTTTTTCTGTTTTGTCAACGTTTGGCGAAATGGTCAATGAATAACTTTCCTGCTTTGTTTCTTGTCCGATACAAACCAAAGTCAAAAATGTGGTCAATAAGAGTAAACTCTTTTTCATAGTTCGGTTTTCAATAAATACCAATAACGGGAAAGTATTGCAATGGTGTGAAATTTTATATTCGTCTGCCTCAAACTGATGGTTGGTTTTTGATAAAGTTAAATATTAAGAACTAAAGCCGGGCTTTATTCGGCAATCCCTGAACCGAAGCGCAGCAGAATTATCTCTACACCGTGTGGGACTGATTGTTTCAATGTGAAGCCACACTATTGGCAAGTCTGATCTTGGCTGCCGGCATATTTTGTCAGCAGTTAGGCCTTATTTATTGGTATGTAACGTCCATTGTAAACCTTTAATAAAGCTTGGAATGGGTGTGTCCATATGTGCAAGATTAATGAGTGGTCATTTTTATTGTTTTCAACCACCTTTCAACTAAATTTTCCCAATCTGCAATAGGTAGTTGATTCCAATTAGGATTGTCAAGTATAGTTCTATTCAAACCAAAAGCATGTCCACCTTCAGCATACACATGATATTCAGCATGTACATTAGCTTTTTTAAGAGCAATATAATACACCAAAGAGTGTTGGATTGGGTCAATAGGGTCATTGCCTGCTTGCAAAAGAAACGTTGGAGGCGTTTTACCGTCAACAGGAAGTTTTTTGTTAAGTTCGTAAGGGTCGCTTGTATGAGCAGTCATATGTCCTGGAAACATTACTATTCCAAAATTCGGTCGGCAATCAGTTTTGTCTATGTCGTCGGTTAAGGAATATGCTCGTTTTCTATAGTTAGTGCTCACATCTGCAACTAAATGTCCACCTGCCGAAAATCCCATTACTCCAATTTTATTTGGGTTAATGTTCCATTGTTTAGCTTGTGAACGAACCAAACCCATTGCTCTTTGTGCATCTTGTAAGGCAAGTGGTTTAATCGGGTCTTTTTCGCAGTGGCAATCGTTGTCATAATGCGGTCCTGAATCAGGAACTCTGTATTTTAATAATATTCCTGTCACACCAATTGAAGCTAACCATTCACATATTTCAGAACCTTCCAATTCAACGGCAACTTTAGTATATCCACCACCTGGAAATACAAGTACTGCGGCACCACTATTTTCTTTAATTGGTGAGAATATTTTTATAGTTGGATTAGAAACATTTTTAGCGATTCCGTCACTATAAGTTTCTTTTCCTGTGATTAGTTCAGCGTCTGGAATTGACTTTGTCCAAATAGGTATTTCGTTACTTATGGTTAATGCTTTTGTGTTTATTGCATATACTTTGGTGTCTTGTGAAGTTGGGTTCTTTTGGTTACAAGAAGTAAATCCGATTCCAAACGCAACAAAAGTTATTTTTAAAATAGTCGATTTCATTAATTTTTTGAATGTTACATTTTGTATAGGGTGTTTGCACAAAATGGATATTAACCACCGGGTTTTCTTCAGATAGGGAATTGGCCAACTGTCTGCCCGGAACTGAAGCTAAATTTATAACTAAATGCCGAAGTTTAAAACTAATGATCGGTAGAATTCCGTCTGAACCACAGCCTGGATTTGCAATTAGCTCAAATTATTTTTTCAGCCGCACTTGCCCAAAGGCTGTATTGGCGTATCACTTTCATCTGTTGTTGTCAAATTTTGACGTGTCAATTCCTTTTAGAAGTAACCATAAGCATACAGATAGTTCGCCAATAAAAATTGGAATGGCAAGGTAAATAAATAAAGGATTTGCAAATCCTTTTGAAAGAAACATTGTAAAACTATTTATCAAATAGCAAAACCCAGCTATTGAATAAAATATACCAAGAATTCTTGGTAATGCACCTGTTTTGTAAATTGCAAATCCAATTAAAATGCAATAAAACCCGAAAAAGATTAATCCAATAGCGTATCCCTGTGCCTGCATGTTTAAAGATATAAGCGAAAGAGTTGCTAATTGGTTTTGTTGAAAAGAATTTAAGTATGTGTCATTGCTTAATAGCAACAATGGCGAAATTTGATTCAAAAGATTGACTGCAATAATTGCCGTTTGAATAACAACTAATGCCAATGCAATCTGTAATAAAACCTTATTAGATCTTTTGAAAAAGTGGTAAATAATCAATACAGCCGGTATGCCAACTGCAAAGTTGATAAGATCGGCCACCAAACCCCAACGGAAAAGCATTTCATGCGTTTGAATGTTATGTGCTGTTGCCAAAGCATCATTTGAAACGGTTAATGCTTGTCTTACAAAAACTTCGGAAAACAAGCCTGTTGCTATCACAACTAAATAGCAAAAACCTGCAAAGTGTGCTAATTTTTTTTCTGAAATCATTTTTTTGTAGGCGTTATAAAGTTTATGTAAAAATATTTCCTTGGAAAGAACAATGCAGGAACAATATCCCAAATGAAAATAGTTGCTAATTCTTTTGCTTTACAAAAATGTCTTTGTTTTTGGGCAATTCTTTTACTACAGATTTGTCCTTAGACAATTGTTTGGAAACTCTCGAAGCAATGCCAAAGTGATGTAGTATGTTTTCTGAACATCGCAGCCTGTTATAAGCCGTTTTTCTTCGTTGTATCAAATTTAGTTTCAGCGGGTTTTATTCTATCCTTATTCATTTCATAAAACATTTCATCGCATTGTTTTAAATATTTTTTTATAGGTATAAGTCCAACAGAAAGTTGTCTTTTGTCCAAATTTAGTGTGTCAATACAAGGTTTTAGTTTTGTTCCACCTTCCCCCATGTTTATTTGTGTCCCGTAGATTTGTTCTTTTCCTTCGTTTAAATTTATCCTGTCAATTAGGTAAGCATAATTTTGTTCTGAAGCATTTTTTTGTCAACTTTCAATTTCATAAGTTTAAGCATCCGTTTTTGAAATGGTACATCAAAATCGCTATGCTGAACAAGCATCCAATAATTATTTGAACTTTCTTTTCCAACCAAGTCGTAACCTGGGAAACCATACTTGTCAGCAACTTTTTTTACAAAGGGAAAGTTAGAGCGGATTATTTTTTGAAATCCCTTTGCGGCACTGTCGCTATTTTTTATTGTCAAAGGACTTTGGTCTGCTTTAGCCAGGCTGTCAATTTGTTTTGAGAGTGCTGCATTAAACTTTTTACTTTGTCCAAAAGTTGCAAATGTCATAAGAGCAAAACAAAAAAATAAAGTCGCTATTTTTAATTGTGTCATAATTTCTAGATTGTCTTTTAATATAGCCACCAACGAGAGTTTATGAATAAACTCATCAATCAAATATACACAATGTGAGAATAGTGTAAACGGTGTATGGTATTTGCTGTATAGTGATATGCAATTTATAGTAGGATCAAAAAAAATCTGGCGAATGAGAAAGGTTGAAAAAACTCCCTTTCTTTTTCAAAAGAGATTTAATAACATAACGACTATATTAACTCTCCTCAACTCCAACTAAGGTTCATAGACCAAATCTTGCCTGCTGTTATTTTTCGAGTTCTTTGTTAAAGCCAAGTTTGATGTATTCATTTTCTCGAATGTTGGCTGGTCTGCCTTTGAATTCAGCCCAAAATTCAAGTGCGTCTTCAACTGTGTTTACTCCTAATTCAAAGTTAGCTCGTCCCCATTTGTATAATGCAATTCCAATTTTAGTAGAAAACAATCCGGGTTTAATTTGTATACCATCCATTTCGTGTCCTTTTATTTCTGTAAAGAAGTCTAACTTTCCATTTTCTTTACTCTCTATTAAGACAACCTTTTTCAATTCGTCTTTTGTCAAAATTTTCATACTTGAGGGGTCTCCAATGCTTAGTTTTTGAACTTCAATGAGGTCTAAAACATTTTTCTTAATTACTTGGCTTGAAATTATTGTAAAGTTTTTGTTATTGAAAAATAGTTTGTCTCCATTAATTTTTGCATTAGGGTCATACTTTTGCGTTATTATTTCGTTTGCTCTATTTTCTGTAATGTCACCACTAATTGAACAAGGAAATTGTACTTGCTTTTCTGTTGTTGGATTGAGTACAAAATATTCTCTTGTTGGTTTATTAAGAATCATTATCAGGTTTAGAATTGCTTGTTTTTTTGAAACTACAAAAAAGTCTGATGGTAAACTAAGTGCAGCATTTTCTATTTCGTTGAGTGTAGGATTTTTTGAAATGTAAACAGAAGAGTTTTTGTTTTCAATATTGTTTTTTAAAGTATAGTAATTTCCCAGTAAGTTGAACTCTTTTAAAGTGTCGTCACTTAGAGAAATTGAATTAAAAACAGGATTGCCATTATGGTCTGTCTGTGAAAAGCATTGTATTGCTATCAACATGAAAAAGGTTGTCAAAATTTTAGTCATACTTTTATTTTAGTGTAGTTTGGCATAATAGCTGCCAACGAAAGTTTGTGAATAAACTCATTAGTTAATCAAATATACAAAATGTGAGAATAGTGTAAACTGTGTATGGATACTAGGATCAAAAAAATCAGGCAAAGGAGAAAGGTTGAAAAAACTCCCTTTCTTTTTCAAAAGAGATTTAATAACATAACGACTATATTAACTCTCCTCAACTCCAACTAAGGTTCATAGGAACGCAATGTTGTACGTTCGCCTTATTGTCAAACGAGTTGCAAGTATTGCTTTTCGAGTGTCACATTAAAATGAATGTCAGCTTTCAATGCCTTGAAAACTTTTAACACTGTGTCAATTGTAGCACTGTTAGCACTGCTTTCTAATTTTGAGATTTGTGCTTTTTGGACACCAACAAGTTCACCTAATTGTTCTTGTGTCAATTTACGTTGCTGTCTTGCCGTTTTAATCATTCGTCCTAAGACATCCATACCAAGTTCGTATTCATACAGGTCTCTGTCTTTTGTACCTTTCTTACCGATGTATTTATCTTTCATTTCGGCAAGTGAGTATGATTTCATTGCAGTCTTTGCCATAATGTTATTTTTTAAGTTTGCTTTCAAAATATTTTTTCCGAATGTTAATTGCTCTTTCAATTTCGTTTGCAGGTACTTTGTCCACCTTTTTTATAAAACCGTGAGTTGCAAAAACTAGTGTTTCGATTTCTTTGCCTTTGTCCCAAAATGCAAGTAGCCTAATTTGCACACTACCAAACTTTGTTCTAAATTCCCAAATGTCCTTTTGAAGTTTCTTTAAAAGTTTTGGGTCATTACTTTGTTCAGCAAGGTCAATGTTGTAGAACACTTTTCTAGCCGCCTTAGCATCAAGTCCAGCAATGAATTTGTCTGCTTCTTCTAAAAATCGTGTCTGAAAGTATTGCAATAAAAATTCGTTTTCGCAAAGATAAGAAATGTTTCCATAAATAGAAACTTTCTTTTTTGTTGCGTTAAATTTTGAAACCCGCCAAAAGCTTGCGTATAACGAACAGGGCTTTGCGATGTTGGGGAATTTGAAAAACGTCCGCCCGGTACTGATGCCCAATTGAAAAACTGTTGTTGAAAATAACAATAAAAAGCCAAATTGAAACTCGTCTGCCCGAACAAAAGCCAAATAGAATTAC